>NZ_JBEZYP010000001.1:478020-1140093 GCF_040638585.1 Streptomyces sp. NPDC025273 | reverse complement strand
GACACCGGCCTCCGCCGTCGCTCCCGGGAGCGACGGCGGAGGCCGTTGTCGTGTGCGGGGCTCAGCCGTTGGACGGGCCGCCGACCTGGATGCCGGCCATCCGGGACCACTCGTACGGGCCGGTGCGGACCTTGGCCGCGAAGTCTCCGTCGAACGTCTCGTGCAGGGTGAGGCCGGCCTTGTGCGCGGCGCTCTCGGCGACGGCGTACGAGGGGGCCATCAGGTCGCCCCAGCCGCCGTCCTCGCCCACGAGCACGATGCGGGTACCCATCCGGCCGATGTGGGCGAGCTGCCCCTCGGCTCCGCCGTGCGCCTTGGCGAAGGCGCCGATCTGCTTGGCGAGCTTCGCGGCCCTGCGCTCCGCGCGGGCCGCGTGCCTGCTGTCGTCCGTCTGCTGGGTCTGGGGCTCTGCCGTCTCTGCCATGAAAGGGATGCTACCGACGGGTAGATCGACTGGCGACGGGCGGGGGGCGTGGCATCGGCCACGTCCCCCGCCCGCCGGCGGAGCTTTCGTACGTCCGTACGGACTACCTGAGGAAGGGGTCCACCGCGACGGCGACGAAGAGGAGCGAGACATAGGTGATGGACCAGTGGAACAGCCGCATCTCCTTGAGCTTGCCACCGGTCACGCCGGCCTTCGCCCTGTTCTGCAGGCCGTGCGCCTCCCAGAGCCAGAAGCCGCCGGTCAGCAACGCCACCGCCGTGTAGAACCAGCCGGTGTAACCCAGCGGGGTGAGCAGCAGCGAGACGGCGACCATGACCCAGCTGTAGAGCACGATCTGGCGGGCCACGACCCGGTTGGAGGCCACGACCGGAAGCATCGGCACGCCGACCCGGGCGTAGTCCTCCTTCACCTTCATAGACAGCGGCCAGTAGTGCGGCGGGGTCCAGAAGAAGATGACGGCGAAAAGGATGACCGCGGCCCAGGACATCGAATTGGTCACGGCGGACCAGCCGATGAGTACGGGCATGCAGCCGGCGATTCCGCCCCAGACGATGTTCTGCGAGGTCCGGCGCTTCAGCAGCATCGTGTAGACGACGACATAGAACAGAAGTGCGCCGAGTGAGAGCGCTGCCGAGAGCCAGTTGACGAGGAGTCCGAACCAGGCGGTGGAAATCACCGCGAGGGCGATTCCGAAGACCAGGCACTCGCGCGGGCTCACCATGCCGGTGACCAGCGGCCTCTGCGACGTCCGGTCCATCAGCGCGTCGATGTCACGGTCGATGTACATGTTGAGCGCGTTGGCACCGCCGGCGGAGAGATATCCGCCGACGGTGGTGGTGACTACGAGCCACAGATCGGGCACGCCCTGAGCGGCCAGGAACATCACCGGAACGGTGGTGATCAGCAGCAACTCGATGATGCGCGGCTTGGTAAGTGCCACGAATGCCTTGATGCGGGCCCCGAACGGGCGATGGCCCACTGGGCTCGGAGTCAAGGCGACCCCTGCGGGTCGGGACTCGACGGCCGTCACGCACACCCCTGACAGAGAAATCCCAGCAAGCTCCGGGCATGAAGGCCCGGTAAAGACTTGCGCGAACCAGACCACTGTAGACGTTGGGCATACGCCCCTCTTCGCGGGGGTGGGGTCGTGTTGGGGTGGCGCAGAAGTGAACGGCGGCGCTCATACGGGGGGCGAACTCGGCAGGTCGCCCGCACTGTGGAAAGGGCAGAAGTGCCGTCTTGTTCCGAGGGTAGGCTCGGCAATGTCCGGTGCGGTAACCAGCCACCGGTTGACGAACAGTGGAGAGGAGCCCTGACTCAGGGTGAGCACCAAGCCGACCACCACAGACCTCCAGTGGACCGAATTGGACCAGCGGGCCGTGGACACTGTCCGCGTCCTCGCCGCGGACGCCGTACAGAAGGTCGGAAACGGCCACCCGGGTACGGCGATGAGCCTGGCCCCTGCCGCGTACACCCTCTTCCAGAAGGTGATGCGGCATGACCCGGCGGACGCGGACTGGACCGGCCGCGACCGGTTCGTACTCTCCGCGGGCCACTCCAGCCTGACGCTCTACATCCAGCTCTACCTGGCCGGATACGGCCTGGAGCTCGACGACCTCAAGGCGTTCCGTACGTGGGGCTCCAGGACTCCGGGTCACCCGGAGTACGGCCACACCACCGGGGTCGAGACGACGACCGGCCCGCTGGGCCAGGGTGTCGCCAACGCCGTGGGCATGGCGATGGCCTCCCGCTACGAGCGCGGCCTGTTCGATCCGGAGGCGGCGCCCGGCACCTCGCCGTTCGACCACACCATCTGGGTCGTCGCCGGTGACGGCTGCCTCCAGGAGGGCATCTCCGCGGAGGCGTCCTCGCTGGCCGGCCACCAGAAGCTCGGCAACCTGGTGCTGCTGTGGGACGACAACCACATCTCGATCGAGGGCGACACGGAGACGGCGGTCTCCGAGGACACCCTCAAGCGCTACGAGTCCTACGGCTGGCACGTCCAGCGGGTGGACCAGTCGCCCACCGGCGACCTGGACCCCGAGGGTCTCTACAAGGCGCTGCAGGCCGCCAGGGCCGAGACCGGGCGCCCCTCGTTCATCGCGGCCCGCTCGATCATCGCCTGGCCCGCTCCGAACGCCCAGAACACCGAGGCCGCACACGGCTCGGCGCTGGGTGACGAGGAGATCGCGGCGACCAAGCGGGTGCTCGGATTCGACCCGGAGAAGACCTTCGAGGTCTCCGACGAGGTCATCTCGCACACCCGTGAGGCCCTGGACCGCGGCCGTGAGGCCAAGGCCGAGTGGGAGAAGTCGCTGGCCGCGTGGCGCACCGCCAACCCGGAGCGCGCCGCCGAGTTCGACCGGATCTCCGCGGGCGAGCTGCCCGAGGGCTGGGAGGACCGGCTGCCGGTCTTCGAGGCGGGTCACTCCGTGGCCACGCGTGCGGCCTCCGGCAAGGTCCTCCAGGCGCTCGGTGGTGTCATCCCCGAGCTGTGGGGCGGCTCCGCCGACCTCGCGGGCTCGAACAACACCACGATCGACAAGACGTCGTCGTTCCTCCCGGCCGGCAATCCGCTGCCCGAGGCCGACCCGTACGGCCGGACGATCCACTTCGGCATCCGCGAGCACTCCATGGCCGCGGCCATGAACGGCATCGCGCTGCACGGCAACACCCGCATCTACGGCGGCACCTTCCTGGTGTTCTCCGACTACATGCGCAACGCCGTGCGCCTGTCCGCGCTGATGCACCTCCCGGTGACGTACGTGTGGACGCACGACTCGATCGGCCTCGGCGAGGACGGTCCGACCCACCAGCCGGTGGAGCACATCGCCTCGCTGCGCGCCATCCCGGGCCTCAACGTCGTCCGCCCGGCCGACGCCAACGAGACCGCGATCGCCTGGCGCGAGATCCTCCGCCGCTGGACGAAGGTGTTCGGCGAGGGCGCCCCGCACGGTCTGGCGCTGACCCGCCAGGGTGTGCCCACGTACCCGGCGAACGAGGACGCGGCCAGGGGCGGCTACGTGCTGTTCGACGCCGAGGGCGGTGAGCCGCAGGTCGTCCTGATCGGTACGGGCTCCGAGGTCCAGCTGGCCGTCGAGGCCCGCGAGGAGCTCCAGGCGGCCGGTGTGCCGACCCGTGTGGTGTCGATGCCGTGTGTCGAGTGGTTCGAGGAGCAGGACCAGGCGTACAAGGACAGCGTGCTGCCGCCCGCCGTGAAGGCCCGGGTCGCCGTCGAGGCCGGCATCGGCCTGACCTGGCACCGGTACGTGGGCGACGCGGGCCGGATCGTCTCGCTGGAGCACTTCGGTGCCTCGGCCGACGCCAAGGTCCTCTTCCGTGAGTTCGGCTTCACCGCCGGGCACGTGGCCGCCGCCGCCCGGGAATCTCTCGCCGCCGCCGCGCGCTGACGCGGTCATACGACCAGTAGGAGATGTAATTCTCATGACAGACGCACTCAAGCGCCTCTCCGACGAGGGCGTGGCGATCTGGCTCGACGACCTGTCCCGTACACGGATCACGTCCGGCAACCTCGCCGAGCTGATCGACCAGAGCCACGTCGTAGGTGTCACGACCAACCCGTCGATCTTCCAGAAGGCGATCTCGCAGGGCCACGGTTACGACCAGCAGCTCACCGACCTCGCCACCCGCAAGGTCACGGTCGACGAGGCCATCCGCATGATCACGACGGCCGACGTCCGTGACGCCGCGGACATCCTGCGTCCGGTCTTCGACGCCACCGGCGGCCAGGACGGCCGGGTCTCGATCGAGGTCGACCCGCGCCTGGCCCACGGCACCGAGGCCACGATCGCCGAGGCCAAGCAGCTGGCCTGGCTGGTGGACCGGCCGAACACGCTCATCAAGATCCCGGCGACGAAGGCCGGCCTGCCGGCGATCACCGAGGTCATCGGCAAGGGCATCAGCGTCAATGTGACCCTGATCTTCTCGCTGGAGCGCTACCGCGAGGTCATGGACGCCTACCTGGCGGGCCTGGAGAAGGCGAAGGCCGCGGGCCTGGACCTGTCCAAGATCCACTCGGTGGCCTCCTTCTTCGTGTCCCGCGTGGACACCGAGATCGACAAGCGCCTGGACGCGATCGGCGGCGACGCGGCCAAGGCCGCGAAGGGCAAGTCCGCCCTCGCCAACGCCCGCCTGGCGTACGAGGCGTACGAGGAGGTCTTCACGGGGGCCCGCTGGGCGGCCCTCGACAAGGCGCAGGCCAACAAGCAGCGTCCGCTGTGGGCATCGACCGGCGTCAAGGACCCGGCCCTCAAGGACACCCTGTACGTCGACGAGCTCGTCGCGCCGAACACGGTCAACACCATGCCGGAGGCGACCCTGGACGCCGTGGCCGATCATGGCGAGATCACCGGCAACACCGTCGCCGGTTCCTACGACCAGGCCCGTGCCGACCTCGACGCGATCAAGAACCTCGGGGTCAGCTACGACGACGTCGTGCGGCTGCTGGAGGACGAGGGCGTCGAGAAGTTCGAGGCGGCCTGGATCGACCTGCTCAACTCCACCGAGGCAGAGCTCAAGCGCCTCGCTCCTTCGGAGGGCTGACCACCTTGTCTGGTGTTCCCGGAGCCAACCCGCTCCGTGACGCCCAGGACCGACGGCTCCCGCGTATCGCGGGGCCGTCGGGCCTGGTGATCTTCGGCGTCACGGGCGATTTGTCCCGTAAAAAGCTGATGCCCGCCGTCTATGACCTCGCCAACCGTGGCCTGCTGCCGCCGGGCTTCTCGCTGATCGGCTTCGCGCGCCGCGACTGGGAGGACGAGGACTTCGCCCAGGTCGTCCACGACGCCGTCAAGCAGCACGCGCGTACGCCGTTCCGCGAGGAGGTCTGGCAGCAGCTCATCCAGGGGATGCGCTTCGTCCAGGGCAACTTCGACGACGACGTGGCCTTCGAGACCCTGAAGGCCACGATCGAGGAGCTCGACAAGGCGCAGGGCACGGGCGGCAACTTCGCCTTCTACCTGTCCGTACCTCCGAAGTTCTTCCCCAAGGTCGTCCAGCAGCTCAAGAAGCACGGGCTGGCCGACCAGAAGGAGGGCTCCTGGCGGCGTGCCGTCATCGAGAAGCCGTTCGGCCACGACCTCACGAGCGCGCAGGAGCTCAACCAGCTCGTGCACGACGTGTTCCCGCCGAACGAGGTCTTCCGTATCGACCACTACCTCGGCAAGGAGACCGTCCAGAACATCCTGGCGCTGCGCTTCGCCAACACCATGTTCGAGCCGATCTGGAACAGGTCCTACGTCGACCACGTCCAGATCACGATGGCCGAGGACATCGGCATCGGCGGCCGGGCCGGCTACTACGACGGCATCGGCGCGGCCCGTGACGTCATCCAGAACCACCTGCTGCAACTGCTGGCGCTGACCGCGATGGAGGAGCCCGGCTCCTTCCACCCGAAGGCCCTGGTCGCCGAGAAGCTCAAGGTGCTCACGGCGGTGGAGCTGCCGGAGGACCTGGGCAGGCACACGGTGCGCGGCCAGTACGCGCACGCGTGGCAGGGCGGCGAGGAAGTACCGGGTTATCTGGAGGAGGACGGTATCGACCCCAAGTCGAAGACCGACACCTTCGCCGCGATCAAGCTGACGATCAACAACCGCCGCTGGGCGGGCGTGCCGTTCTACCTCCGCACCGGCAAGCGGCTCGGCCGCCGGGTCACGGAGATCGCGGTCGTCTTCAAGCGCGCCCCGTACCTGCCCTTCGAATCGGGTGCGACGGAGGAGCTGGGCGGCAACGCCCTGGTCATCCGGGTGCAGCCGGACGAGGGCGTCACGGTGCGGTTCGGCTCCAAGGTGCCCGGTACCTCGATGGAGGTCCGGGACGTCACGATGGACTTCGCGTACGGCGAGTCCTTCACGGAGTCCAGCCCGGAGGCGTACGAGCGGCTCATCCTCGATGTGCTGCTGGGCGACGCCAACCTCTTCCCGCGCCACCAGGAGGTCGAGCTCTCCTGGAACATCCTCGACCCGATCGAGGAGTACTGGGACAAGCACGGCAAGCCCGCCCAGTACGCGGCCGGCACCTGGGGTCCGGCCGAGGCCGACGAGATGCTCGCACGCGACGGACGGAGCTGGCGCCGGCCATGAAGATCGATCTCACGGAAACCACGTCCAGCAAGATCAACCAGGCGTTGGTGTCGGCCCGCCGTTCCATCGGCACCCCGGCCATCGGCATGGTGCTCACCCTCGTCGTCGTCACCGACGAGGAGAACGCCTACGACGCGCTCCGGGCGGCGGCCGACTCCTCGCGCGAGCACCCCTCGCGGATCATCGCGGTGATCAAGAGGGTCAGCCGTTCGCCGCGCAGCCGGCGCGACGCGCGGCTCGACGCCGAGGTGCGGGTCGGTTCCGACTCGGGCTCCGGCGAGACCGTCGTCCTGCGTCTGCACGGCGAGCTGGCCAACCACGCCCAGTCGGTCGTGCTGCCGCTGCTGCTGCCGGACGCCCCGGTCGTGGTGTGGTGGCCCGAGGACGCCCCGGCGGACCCGGCGAAGGACCCGCTGGGGGCGCTGGCCCAGCGCCGCATCACCGACACGTACTCGGCCGAGCACCCGCTCGACGAGCTCGCGGTGCGTGCGGCGACGTACCACCCGGGCGACACCGACCTGGCCTGGACCCGCATCACCCCGTGGCGCTCGATGCTGGCGGCGGCGCTCGACCAGCAGCCCGCGCAGGTGACCTCGGCGACGGTCGAGGGCGAGTCGGACAACCCGAGCTGCGAGCTGCTGGCCATGTGGCTCGCGGACCGGCTGGGGGTTCCGGTGGAGCGCACCCTGTCCGGCGGTCCCGGCCTGACGGCCGTCCGGCTGGAGACCAAGAACGGCGTCGTGGTCCTGGACCGCGCCGACGGCTCGCTGGCGACGCTCTCCATCGTGGGCCAGCCGGACCGTGCGGTGGCGCTGAAGCGGCGGGAGACCGCCGAGCTGCTCGCGGAGGAGCTGCGGCGTCTGGACCCGGACAACATCTACGCGTCCACGGTGAAGTTCGGGGTCGAGCGTCTCGGCGGCCCCGCCGAGGCGTCGTCGGTCGGTGCCGGGCACAAGCCGTCGTCCCCGGCCGGTGCCGCGGCTCCGGCCGCGAAGAAGGCGGCGGTCAAGAAGGCGGCCTCGAAGTGAGTGCTCCGCAGCTCGTCGTGCACCGCGACAAGGAGCTGATGGCTCAGGCCGCGGCGGCCCGGCTGATCACGAAGATCGTGGACGCCCAGGCCGCCCGCGGTTCCGCCTCGGTGGTCCTGACCGGCGGGCGCAACGGCAACGGCCTGCTGGCCGCGCTCGCCGGGTCGCCCGCGCGGGACGCGATCGACTGGTCGCGGCTCGACCTGTGGTGGGGTGACGAGCGGTTCCTGCCCGAGGGCGACCCGGAGCGCAACGTCACGCAGGCCCGTGAGGCCCTGCTGGACGCGGTGGCGCTGGACCCCTCCCGGGTGCACGCGATGCCCGCTTCGGACGGTCCGTGCGGTGGCGACGCGGATGCCGCCGCCGCGGGGTACGCCGCCGAGCTGGCCGCCGCGGCGGGCCCCGAGGACCACGGGCCCGTACCGACGTTCGACGTGCTGATGCTGGGTGTCGGCCCGGACACGCATGTCGCGTCGCTCTTCCCGGAGCTGCCGGCGGTGCGGGAGACCGAGCGCACCGTCGTCGGTGTGCACGGTGCCCCCAAGCCGCCGCCCACCCGGGTCTCGCTCACGCTGCCCGCCATCCGGGCGGCGCGCGAGGTGTGGCTGCTGGCCGCGGGTGAGGACAAGGCCGAGGCGGCGGAGATCGTGCTGTCCGGTGCCGGGGAGATCCAGGCCCCGGCGGCCGGCGCGTACGGCCGCAGCCGCACGCTGTGGCTGATGGACGCGGCGGCGGCCTCGCGGCTGCCGCGCGCGCTGTACCCGCCCGCCTCGGCGTAGCCGGGCGGCACGGAGGCCGGTCCCGCTCCCCGGAGGAGCGGGACCGGCCTCTTGCGTGTGGGCGGGAGCGTCCCTGATCAGCACGATCCGGGCGGCCGAGCGCGGGGGCGGGCCCCGGGGTCGGTCACCCACGCTCCAGGAACGGCTCCAGCAGGCCGGGAACGGCCTCCGCGGCGAAGGTGAGGCCTTCGGACGCATCGGTGTCGTACGCGGTGTACGCGCCCCCTCCGGCGGCCGTCGTCGCGGTGACGCTCAGCAGTCCGGCCCGGCGCTGGAAGCAGGACTGCCTCACCGTCCAGCCGATCACCCCGGTCCGCTGCAGGGCCGCCGTGGAGCGCCGGAGGCTGCCGGAGCGGGTCACGAGGTAGTCGCCGGCGACGGTGTGCCCCAGCGAGCGGTAGGCGTCGAGGGCCGCCGGCACCGCGAGCGGCAGGCACACCACCGCGCAGACCAGCGCGGTCCACAGCAGCACGGGCGTCAGCAGGACGCCCAGGAGTGCCAGGACCAGCACGGGGACCAGGACGGCCGCCAGGGCGCGGCGCAGCCGCCGGCCGCGGGCGGAACGGGGGTGTGCGGTGAGCGGGGCGCCGGTGGGGGCAGCCGGTTCGCGCAGCACCTCGGCGGCGATCGAGTCGGCAACCGGGCGGGGAGCCGCCGGGAGCAGGGTGTGGTGGTCGGCGCCCCGCGCCTGTTCGTCCTTGGCCACACCCGTGGTGATCGCGTCCACCCGGGCTGCGCCGAACAGCCGTACGCCGAGGGGCTCCACGAGCTCCACCCCGCGCAGCCGTCGTTCCTCGACGGACAGGGAGCGGGAGGTCAGCAGACCGCGCCGGACCCGCAGGGTGCCGCCCGGTTCGCGCTCCAGGCGGTAGTTCCACCACATCTCGACCCAGAGTCCGAGTGCCCCGACGATCCCGGCGGCCAGGGCCGTGACGGCCAGGGCCACGACCGTCCAGAGCAGCGGCGTGTCCCGGAAGCGGTCGGCGACCCAGTCGATCACCTCACCCTGCGCGCCGACCCATTCACTGACCTGCAGGACACCGCCGGCCGCCGCGCCGCCGAGCATGGGCGCGACGAAGGAGACCGGCGCGTAGCGGATCCAGCGCAGGTCGAGGACGGCAAGCTCGCCCTCGCGGTGCGTCCCGGGGGTCTGGGCGGTGACGCGGCCGAGGAGTTCACGGCGCAGCCGCTCCCCCTCGGCACGGGTGACGGGGTCGAGCTCCAGGGTGGATTCGCCGCCGGTGTGCTCGCCGGTGCCGATGCGGACCGTGACCAGTCCGAGTATCCGCAGCAGCGGGTGGGCGGTGAGGTCGACGCTGCGGATCCGTTCGCGGGCCAGCGAGCGCCGTTTCACCAGCAGGAGCCCGGTGCGCAGGTCGACGCGTACGGTGCCGACGCGGTATCGGGTGCGCCGCCACCTTACGTAGTCCCCGGCGGCGGCGCAGCCGATCAGGAGGGCGGCCCCGGCCAGCGCCCAGCCGACGGCCCTCGGGAAGCCGAACCGGCCGGACAGCGCGACCACGGCCGGTACGGCGGCGCCCGCCGCGACCCCTGCCGTGACGAGCGCGGTGACCAGCACCGTACGCGGGTCGATCCGCAGCCACCCAGGATCCTCGTCCGCGCCCGCCACGGTGCTCATGTGGCGTCCCCGGGGGTGGCCTGGGTGATCCTGGTCAGCCGTTCGACCAGTCCGGCCGCCGCCTCGTGTTCGAGCCCCTCGATCCGGACCGCGCCCTTGGCGGACGCGGTGGTGACGGTGACCGTGGCGAGCCCGAAGATCTGCTCCAGCGGTCCTCGCACGGTGTCCACGGTCTGGATGCGGGACATCGGCGCGATCCGCCATTCCTGCAGGAAGAACCCGGTCCGTACGTAGACCGCTTCCTCGGTGACCTCCCAGCGGTGGGTGCGGAACCGCCAGAGGGGGAAGAGGACGGCGCACAGCAGGCCTGCGGCCGCCAGGGCGGCGGCGGGCACCAGCAGCCAGGTCCGGGCGGGAGCGATGAACGCTCCCAGCACGCCCAGTACGGTCACCGGCGCCGCCGTCAGCAGCGCCCACCGGGTACGCCACCAGCCGACGGCCCTGGGATCCAGCCTGTTGCGCGGCGGGCGCAGCCGTACCGTCCCCTCCCCCCTCGTCATCGGCTCAGCGCCCCCGCAGCGTGCGGTAGGCCGCGACGAGTGCGGCGGTGGAGCTGTCCAGCCGCTCGGCGCCGGTGCCCTCGGTCAGGACCGGCTCGATCTCCCTGGCGAGGACCTTGCCGAGCTCGACGCCCCACTGGTCGAAGGAGTCGATGTTCCAGACGGCGCCCTGGACGAAGACCTTGTGCTCGTACAGCGCGATCAGCTGGCCGAGCACCGACGGGGTGAGCCGGCCGGCGAGGATCGTCGTCGTCGGGTGGTTGCCGCGGAACGTCTTGTGCGGCACGAGTTCCTCGGCGACGCCCTCCGCGCGGACCTCGTCCGGCGTCTTGCCGAAGGCGAGGGCCTGGGTCTGGGCGAAGAAGTTGGCCATCAGCAGGTCGTGCTGGGCGATCAGGCCCGGCAGCAGATCGCCGACGGGCGCGGCGAAGCCGATGAAGTCGGCCGGGATGACCTTGGTGCCCTGGTGGATCAGCTGGTAGTAGGCGTGCTGGCCGTTGGTGCCGGGGGTGCCCCAGACGACCGGGCCGGTCTGCCACTCGACGGGGTTGCCGTCCCGGTCCACGGACTTGCCGTTGGACTCCATGTCCAGCTGCTGCAGGTACGCGGTGAACCTGGACAGGTAGTGGCTGTAGGGCAGGACGGCGTGGGACTGGGCGTCGAAGAACGCGCCGTACCAGACGCCCAGCAGGCCCAGCAGCAGCGGGGCGTTCTCCTCGGCGGGGGCGGTGCGGAAGTGCTCGTCGACGAGGTGGAAGCCGTCGAGCATCTCGCGGAAGCGGTCCGGGCCGACGGCGATCATCAGCGAGAGACCGATCGCCGAGTCGAAGGAGTACCGGCCGCCGACCCAGTCCCAGAACTCGAACATGTTGGCCGTGTCGATGCCGAAGTCCGCGACCTTCTCCGCGTTGGTCGACAGCGCCACGAAGTGCTGGGCGACGGCCTCCTGACCGGCCCTCAGCTCGGTGAGCAGCCAGTCGCGGGCGGAGGTGGCGTTGGTGATGGTCTCGATCGTGGTGAAGGTCTTGGAGGCGACGATGAAGAGGGTCTCGGCCGGGTCGAGTCCCTGCACGGCCTCGTGGAGGTCGGCCCCGTCGACGTTCGAGACGAAGCGGACGGTCAGCGAGCGGTCCGTGAAGGAGCGCAGTACCTCGTACGCCATGGCGGGGCCGAGGTCGGAGCCGCCGATGCCGATGTTCACGATGTTCTTGACGGGCTTGCCGGTGTGACCGGTCCACTCCCCCGCCCTGATCCGGTCGGAGAAGGCGGCCATCCGGTCGAGAACGGCGTGCACGGCCGGCACCACGTTCTCGCCGTCGACCTCGATCACGGCGTCGCGCGGGGCGCGGAGCGCGGTGTGCAGGACGGCACGGTCCTCGGTGGTGTTGATCTTCTCGCCGCGGAACATCGCGTCCCGCAGGCCGGTGACGTCCGTGGCGGCGGCGAGCTCGCGCAGCAGGCGGAGCGTCTCGTCGGTGACCAGGTTCTTGGAGTAGTCGATGTGGAGGTCGCCGACCCGGAGGGTGTACGCGGTCCCGCGGTCCGGCGCGTCCGTGAACAGCCGGCGCAGACGGGTGTCGCCGAACTCCTCACGGTGCTTGCCGAGAGCAGCCCACTCGGGCGTCTGGTTGAGCTTGGTTCGGCTTTGTGCGTTCATCCGGGAAATCGCCCACTTCTTCTCGTACCTGCAACATGCCCCGCTGCCCCTCCAACCTAATTGATCTGGAGGGCAGGACGGGCAGGGGCGGGCACGGAGGGCGACATACGGATTCCGGCCGGGCACCCGAGGGGTGACCGGCCGGTGAACAACACGGGGTGAGGCCCTGAGGGCTGTCCCCGCAATTCCTGGTGGATCAGCGCGCGGCGTCAGATGCGGTGCGTCGCAAGGCGGAGGGACGCCCGAATACTGGACGTATTCGGGCGTTCCGACAACGCGGCGAGGTGCCCTAGCTGTCGTCGTGCGCCCGCCAGGAGTTGCGGGACAGCCCTTAGATCTCGCCGCGGAGTTTCGCGAGGGCCTCGGCGAGGATCGCCTCGCCGTCGGCGTCGCTGCGCCGCTCGCGCACGTACGCCAGGTGCGTCTTGTACGGCTCGGTGCGGGGCGGGGCGGGCGGGTTGTCCCGGTCCTGCCCGGCCGGGAAACCACAGCGCGGACAGTCCCAGGTCTCCGGAACCTGCGCGTCATGGGCGAAGCTGGGCTGCGTCTCGTGCTCGTTCGAGCACCAGAAGGAGATGCGGAGGCGCGGCGCGGACTCGCCGCGCTCGGCCTCCCCCATCGGGCCCGCTCCGACCCGGCTTCCCCGGATCGCGTTGCCACTTGCCACGGTCGTAACTCCCTGCGTGATGGTGCTCGAAGATGCCCCAGTCTACGTAAGGCCCAACGCGCGTCCAGTGGAAGGAGTTACACCCTCACCGGGAATCGCTGACGACTGGTCAGTTGTCCAGCTTGATGAGCAGACCGAGAACGACGATGCACGCGAACCAGACCAGACCGACCACGACGGTAATGCGGTCGAGGTTGCGCTCGGCGACCGAGGAACCGCCCACGGAGGACTGCATTCCGCCACCGAACATGTCGGAAAGGCCGCCGCCCTTTCCCTTGTGCATCAGCACCAGCAGCATCAGCAGCAGGCTGAAGACGATCAGGGCGATCTCGAACGCCAAAATCACGGCTGGTCCCTACTTTCCGGAATTCCTTAGGACTGTATGTACGAACAGCGGGGGCCGGGGGGTGGTAACCCCTTCGGCCCCCGCTAGGGTACGACGGATCCGCGCTACCGCATACTCACTGGTCGCGGAAGCGGACGATCTTGACGAACTCGTCGGCGTCGAGCGCGGCGCCACCGATCAGGGCACCGTCCACATCGGGCTGCGCCATGATGGCCGCGACGTTTCCGGACTTCACCGAGCCGCCGTACTGGATACGGACGGCGTCGGCCAGCTCCTGGGAGTAGAGCTCGGCCAGCCGGCGGCGGATCGCACCGCAGACCTCCTGGGCGTCCTCGGGGGTGGCGACCTCGCCGGTCCCGATGGCCCAGACAGGCTCGTACGCGACCACGATGGACTCGGCCTGCTCGGCCGGGACGTCCTTCAGGGCGCCGTCGAGCTGCGCGAGCGTGTGGGAGACCTGCTCACCGGCCTTGCGGATGTCCAGGCCTTCGCCGACGCAGAGGATCGGAGTCAGGCCGTGCCTGTACGCGGCCTTCACCTTGGCGTTGCAGATCTCGTCGTTCTCGCCGTGGTACTGACGGCGCTCGCTGTGGCCGACGGCCACGTACGTGCACTTCAGCTTGGCGAGCATGGGGCCGGAGATCTCACCGGTGTACGCGCCGGAGTCCTGCGCCGAGATGTCCTGGGCGCCGTACTTGATCTTCAGCTTGTCGCCGTCGACCAGGGTCTGCACGGAGCGCAGGTCGGTGAAGGGCGGCAGGACGGCGACCTCTACTGCGTCGTAGTCCTTGTCGGCCAGGGCGAAGGCGAGCTTCTGGACGTGGGCGATGGCCTCGAGGTGGTTGAGGTTCATCTTCCAGTTGCCCGCCATGAGCGGGGTACGGCCTTGTGCGGTAGCAGTCATTGAGGGTCAGTCCTCCAGTGCGGCGAGGCCGGGAAGCGTCTTGCCCTCGAGGTACTCGAGGCTTGCGCCGCCACCGGTCGAGATGTGGCCGAATGCGTTCTCGTCGAAACCCAGGATGCGGACGGCGGCGGCGGAGTCCCCGCCGCCGACGACGCTGAAGGCCTCGGAGTCGACGAGGGCCTGGGCGACCGCCTTGGTGCCCTCGGCGTAATCGGGGTGCTCGAAGACGCCCATGGGGCCGTTCCAGAAGACGGTGGCCGCGTCGGCGAGCTTCGCTGCGTACAGCGTGCGGGTCTCGGGCCCGATGTCCAGGCCCTCCTGGTCCGCGGGGATGGCGTCGGCGGCCACCCTGGTGGGGTTCGCCGGGGCCTTGGTCCTCAGGTCCGGGAACTCGTGCGCGACCAGGACGTCGACGGGGAGCACGAACTCCACACCGAGCTCCTCGGCCCGCTTGAGGTAGCCCTGGACGGCCGGGACCTGGTCCTCCTGGAGCAGCGAGATGCCCACCTCGTGGCCCTGGGCCTTGAGGAAGGTGTACGCCATGCCGCCGCCGATCAGGATGCGGTCGGCCTTCTCCAGCAGGTGGTCGATGACCCCGAGCTTGTCGGAGACCTTGGCACCCCCGAGGACCACGGCGTACGGGCGCTCGACGTCCTCCGTCAGCTTCTTCAGGACGCCGACCTCGGTGGCGATCAGACCACCGGCCGCGTGCGGCAGGCGGGCCGGGAGGTCGAAGACGGAGGCGTGCTTGCGGTGGACGGCTCCGAAGCCGTCACCCACGTACACGTCGGCGAGCTCGGCGAGCTGATCGGCGAAGGCGCCGCGCTCGGCGTCGTCCTTCGACGTCTCCCCGGCGTTGAAGCGGAGGTTCTCGATGACGGCGACCTGGCCGTCGGTGAGAGCGGCGACCGTGGCGCGGGCGGACTCGCCGACGGTGTCGGTCGCGAAGGAGACCTCCGTGCCGAGCAGCTCACCGAGCCGCGCGGCGGCGGGGGCCAGCGAGAAGGCCGGGTCCGGGGCGCCCTTCGGGCGGCCGAGGTGCGAGGCGACGATGACCCGCGCACCGGCTGCGGCGAGCTCGGCGACCGTCGGCCGGACGGCGCGGATGCGGCCGTCGTCGGTGATCGTGGTGCCGTCCAGCGGCACGTTGAGGTCGGCGCGGACGAATACCCGCTTGCCCGCGACCCCTTCGGCGAGAAGTTCGTCGATCGTCTTCATCTTGTTCCGGTACTCCTAGGAAGGACGCATGAGCATGCAAGGGGCTCGGACGGCGCCGCGTTGCGCCGTCCGAGCCCTCTGCTCACATCGAGATGCCTGCCGATCCGAGGATCAGAGCTGGTCGCCGACGAAGACGGTCAGGTCGACGAGGCGGTTGGAGTAGCCCCACTCGTTGTCGTACCAGCCGAGGATCTTCACCGAGCTGCCCTCCTGGACCATGGTCAGGGAGGAGTCGAAGGTGCAGGACGACGGGTCGCCGACGATGTCCGAGGACACGATCGGGTCCTCGGTGTACGTCAGGAAACCCTTGAGGTCGCCGTCGTCGGAGGCCTTCTTGAACGCCGCGTTGACCTCGTCCTTGGTGACCTCGCGCTGCAGGGTCACGACGAGGTCGGTGGCGGAACCGGTCGGGACCGGGACACGCATCGCGATGCCGTCGAGCTTGCCCTTGAGCTGCGGGAGGACCAGGGCGGTCGCCTTGGCGGCGCCGGTCGTGGTCGGAATGATGTTCTCGGCGGCGGCGCGGGCGCGACGCAGGTCCGAGTGCGGGAAGTCCAGGATCCGCTGGTCGTTCGTGTACGCGTGGACCGTCGTCATCAGGCCCTTGACGATGCCGAAGTTCTCGTCGAGAACCTTGGCCATCGGCGCCACGCAGTTGGTGGTGCAGGAGGCGTTGGAGATGACGTGGTGGTTGGCCGCGTCGTACTTGTCCTGGTTGACGCCCATCACGATGGTGATGTCCTCGTCCTTGGCCGGAGCCGAGATGAGGACCTTCTTGGCGCCACCCGCGATGTGCTTCTCCGCGTCGGCCTTCTTGGTGAAGATGCCGGTCGACTCGATGACGATGTCGACGCCCAGCTCACCCCAGGGGATGTCGGCCGGGTTGCGCTCGGAGAGCACCTTGATGGTGTGACCGTCGACGGTGATGGTGTCGGCGGTGTGGCTGACCTCTGCCTTGAGACGACCCAGAATGGTGTCGTACTTCAGCAGGTGGGCCGTGGTCGCAGTGTCACCCAGGTCGTTGACAGCCACGATCTCGATGTCCGCACCCTGCTCCAGCAGCGCGCGGAAGTAGTTACGACCGATGCGGCCAAAGCCGTTGATGCCTACGCGGATCGTCACGAACCGATCTCCTCGTTAGGTACGCCGGTTTTCGACGCCGGCGAGTTGTATGGGATGTCCCCGACCGCCTCCGACCCTACCTCTCCGAGGGCCCCGGAGTGACATCGAGTAGGGACGGAACGGACACGGGGGCCCGTACTCCCGAGTAGGAATACGGACCCCCGGTCCTGCGCCGTCGCACGGGCGGAAGGCGGTCCAGCGTGTCGGAGCTGACGGTGTGGTGTACGCGCCCGCCGCGTCCAGGACGCCACGGCGGCGTCACGGAGAGCGACCCCCGCTCCGGACAGCCGTCCGGCACCGGCGAAGGCCGTGCAGTCGTCTGCCACCTCCGTCCGCCGGGCCGGCCACCGGATTCGTGACGGCCCATGGCCGCCCTGTCAATAGGGCCGCACGGCGGCGCGAAGACCGCGTATCGGGGATGCAGGCGGGCTGTCGCCCGTCCGGGAGGTGCCGCCGCCGGCGCCCTCGGGAGGCACGCCGGCGGCAGGAGGTGGGCGTCCGCTCAGCCGACGAGACCGTCGGCCAGCTCCTCGCTGAGGGTGGACTCGGTGCCCGGGATGCCCAGGTCCTGGGCCCGCTTGTCGGCCATGGCCAGCAGGCGCCGGATCCGGCCCGCGACCGCGTCCTTGGTCAGCGGCGGGTCGGCGAGGGCACCCAGCTCCTCCAGGGAGGCCTGCTTGTGCTCCATGCGCAGCCGCCCGGCCGCCGCGAGGTGCTCGGGGACCTCCTCGCCCAGGATCTCCAGTGCGCGCCCCACCCGGGCTCCTGCGGCCACCGCGGCACGTGCGGAGCGGCGGAGGTTGGCGTCGTCGAAGTTGGCGAGCCGGTTGGCGGTGGCGCGGACCTCGCGCCGCATCCGGCGCTCCTCCCAGGCCAGCACCGACTCGTGGGCGCCGAGACGGGTCAGCAGCGCGCCGATCGCGTCGCCGTCGCGGACGACGACACGGTCCACCCCGCGCACCTCGCGGGCCTTGGCCGCGATGGAGAGCCTGCGGGCGGCACCGACCAGGGCCAGGGCCGCCTCCGGACCGGGGCAGGTGACCTCCAGCGAGGAGGAGCGGCCCGGCTCGGTGAGCGAACCGTGGGCCAGGAAGGCCCCGCGCCAGGCGGCCTCGGCATCGCAGGTGGCCCCCGAGACCACCTGCGGGGGCAGTCCCCGGATCGGCCGGCCACGGCCGTCCACCAGACCGGTCTGGCGTGCCAGCTGGTCGCCGCCGGCCACCACCCGCACGACGTACCGGGAGCCGCGCCGCAGCCCACCGGGAGCCATCACGATCAGCTCCGAGCTGTGCCCGAAGATCTCCAGGATGTCCCGCTTCAGCCGGCGCGCCGCCATCGCCGTGTCCAGCTCAGCCTCGATCACAATCCGGCCGCTCACCAGGTGCAGCCCGCCCGCGAACCGAAGAATCGCCGAGACCTCTGCTTTCCTGCAGCAGGTCCGGGTCACGGGAAGCCGAGAGATTTCGTCCTTCACCGCTGGCGTCATCGCCATGGGCCGATCCTTCCATGCATCCGAAAAATACGGTCGTACGCGGCGGCCAACAGCTCCGGATCGTGAATCGGAACGCCGTCGGGTGAGGCCACCGGGGCCAGCTCGACCGCGGCTCCGAGCCGCTCGGCGGCGTCGGACAGGGACTCACGGTCGGGCACGGCGGCCTGGTCGGCCAGCACCACGTCCAAGGCGAGTTTAGGGGCGTGTCGTCCCAAAACCTCCAAATGACGCTGCGGTGAGAAGCCTTCTGTTTCACCGGGCTGGGGCGCGAGGTTCAGTGAGAGGACCTTACGGGCCTTCGTGAGGACCAGTGCGTCGAGCAGTTCGGGTACCAGTAGATGCGGAATCACGGAGGAGAACCAGGATCCCGGACCGAGTACCACCCAATCGGCGTCCAGGACGGCCGCGACCGCTTCCGGGACGGCCGGCGGATCGGCCGGCACCAGATGGACGGACTGCACCTCGCCGGGGGTGAGCGCCACGGTGGCCTGCCCCCGCACCGTCACCACGTCCTCGGGGTGCTCCGGATCGTGCCCCCGCACGAGCGCCTGGAGCTCCAGGGGCACGGCGGACATGGGCAGCACCCTGCCGTGCGCGCCGAGCAGCTTGCCGACCAGGTCGAGCGCCTGGACGTGGTCGCCCAGCTGCTCCCACAGGGAGACGATCAGGAGGTTGCCGACGGCGTGCCCGTGCAGATCGCCCTTGGACTCGAAGCGGTGCTGGATCACCTGGGCCCAGGTCTGGCCCCATTCGTCGTCCCCGCAGAGCGCCGCCAGCGCCTTGCGCAGGTCGCCGGGCGGCAGGACGCCGAGCTCCTCGCGCAGCCGCCCACTGGAGCCCCCGTCGTCGGCGACGGTGACGACGGCGGTGAGATCGCCGGTGATCCGCCGCAGCGCCGTGAGGGACGCCGACAGGCCCATGCCGCCACCGAGGGCGACGACCTTGGGCTGTGCGCCCCGCTTGCGGCCGGAGAGCGCAGAGGTGGCTCTGCTCAGCCTGCGCAGGCGCAGATTGCGACTGGTCACTCGCGCCCCATGTCCCGGTGCACCAGCACGGTCTCGATCCCCTCCGTGGCCAGCCGGGCGGCCAGCTTCTCCGACATCGCGACGGAGCGGTGCTTGCCGCCCGTGCAGCCGACGGCGATGGTCACGTAGCGCTTGCCCTCGCGGCGGTAGCCCGCGGCGATCAGCTGGAGCAGCTCCGTGTACTGGTTGAGGAACTCCTTGGCACCGGGCTGGTCGAAGACGTAGCCGGACACCTCCTCGTTGAGTCCGGTGAAGGGACGCAGCTCGGGGACCCAGTGCGGGTTGGGCAGGAAGCGGCAGTCCACGACCAGGTCGGCGTCGACCGGCAGGCCGTACTTGAAGCCGAACGACATCACCGTGGCCCGCAGCTCCGGCTCCTCGTCGCCGGCGAACTGGGCGTCCATCTTGGCCCGCAGCTCGTGGACGTTGAGGCTGGAGGTGTCGATCACGAGGTCGGCGTCGCCGCGCAGCTCGCGCAGCAGGTCGCGCTCCGCCGCGATGCCGTCGACGATCCGGCCGTCACCCTGGAGGGGATGCGGGCGGCGGACCGACTCGAAACGGCGTACGAGTGCGTCGTCGGAGGACTCCAGGAAGACGATCCGCCGGGTGACGTGCTTGGACTCCAGGTCCGCGAGGGACTCCCGGAGGTTGTCGAAGAAGCGGCGGCCCCGTACGTCGACGACGACGGCGATCCGGGCCACGTTGCCCTGGGACCGGGCGCCGAGCTCCACCATCGTGGGGATCAGCGCGGGCGGCAGGTTGTCGACGACGAACCAGCCGAGGTCCTCCAGACACTTGGCGGCGGTGCTGCGTCCCGCGCCCGACATACCCGAGATGATCACCAGCTCGGGGATGGCCGGCACTGCGGCCTCGGCCTTCTCCTTGGTGCTTCCCGTACTCATGTCCGCTGCTCCGTCTGCTCGGTCGTTCTGGCGTTCGTGCGCGTGCTCGGTCATGACGTGTTTCCCCCGTCGTCCTCTTCAATGATCTCTCCTGTGGCCGTGTTCACGGCCGGTGCGGCCGGGGCGGCCGCGGCGAGGGCGACGGCCACCGATTCCGCTGTCCTGCGGCCTATCCCCGGAACCTCACAGATCTCGTCGATTGTCGCCTGCCGCAGCTTCTTCACGGAGCCGAAATGCTTGATCAGTGCCTGCTTGCGGGTCTCACCGAGGCCGGCGACCTCGTCCAGGGGGCTGCTGCGGATGCGCTTGGCCCGCTTGGCCCGCTGGTAGGTGATGGCGAAGCGGTGGGCCTCGTCGCGGATGCGCTGGAGGAGGTAGAGGCCCTCGCTGGAACGGGGCAGCACCACCGGGTCGTCGTCATCGGGCAGCCAGACCTCTTCGAGGCGCTTGGCTAGACCGCAGACGGCCACGTCGTCGATACCCAGCTCGTCCAGGGCGCGCTTGGCCGCGGCGACCTGCGGCTGCCCGCCGTCGACCACGACGAGCTGCGGCGGGTAGGCGAAACGCTTGGGCCGGCCGTCGTCCTCACGGGCTTCCTCGGCCGGGGCGGCCGCCGCGGGTGCGGGCGCCCCGGGCCCGGTGGACGTGTCCGTGGCCACGGTGGAGGTGGTTGCGGAGGTGTCCGTGGGGGCGGAAAGGGCCGTGGACACTCCGGGCGCGGGGACGGGGCCCGTGGCGGCCGGGGTCTCCTCCCACTCCCCCGTCCGCTCCTTCTCCTGAAGGTAGCGCTTGAAGCGGCGGCCGATGACCTCGTGCATCGACCGGACATCGTCCTGGCCCTCGAAGCCCTTGATCTGGAACCGGCGATATTCGCTCTTGCGTGCGAGCCCGTCCTCGAAGACCACCATGGACGCGACCACGTCGTCGCCCTGCAGGTGCGAGATGTCGAAGCACTCGACGCGCAGCGGGGCGGTGTCCAGGCCGAGCGCCTCGGCGATCTCCTCCAGGGCGCGGGAGCGGGTCGTGAGGTCGGAGGCACGCTTGGTCTTGTGCAGCCCCAGCGCCTGCTGGGCATTGCGCTGGACCGTGCCCATCAGGTCCTTCTTGTCCCCCCGCTGCGGAATGCGCAGGCTGACCTGGGAGCCCCGGCGGCCGGCGAGCCACTGGGAGACGGCTTCGGGGTCCTCGGGAAGCGCCGGGACGAGGACCTCCTTGGGGACGGAGTCGCCCGTCTCCTCCCCGTACAGCTGCTGGAGCGCGTGCTCGACGAGTCCGGCCGTGTCGACGGCCTCGACCTTGTCGGTGACCCAGCCGCGCTGTCCGCGCACCCGTCCGCCGCGGACGTGGAAGATCTGGACCGCGGCTTCGAGCTCGTCCTCGGCGACGGCGATCAGGTCCGCGTCGGTGGCGTCGGCGAGGACGACGGCGCTCTTCTCCATGGCCCGCCTGAGCGCCTCGGCGTCGTCGCGCAGCCGGGCCGCCCGCTCGTACTCCATCTCCTCGGCCGCCTGCGTCATGTCCTTCTCCAGGCGGCGGATGTACGTCCCCGTCCGGCCCGCCATGAAGTCGCAGAACTCCTCGGCCAGGTCGCGGTGTTCGTCCGGGGTGACCCGGCCGACGCAGGGGGCGGAGCACTTGCCGATGTAGCCGAGGAGGCAGGGGCGGCCGGTCCTCTCGGCGTTCTTGAAGACGCCGGCGGAGCACGTGCGCACGGGGAACACCCGGAGCATGAGGTCGACGGTCTCGCGGATCGCCCAGGCGTGCCCGTACGGACCGAAGTAGCGCACGCCCTTCTTCTTGGCGCCCCGCATGACCTGGACGCGCGGGAACTCCTCGTTGAGCGTGACGGCGAGGTAGGGGTAGCTCTTGTCGTCGCGGTACTTGACGTTGAACCGGGGGTCGAACTCCTTGATCCAGGAGTACTCGAGCTGGAGCGCCTCGACCTCGGTGGAGACCACGGTCCATTCGACCGAGGCGGCTGTGGTGACCATCGTGCGGGTGCGCGGGTGGAGACCGGACAGGTCCTGGAAGTAGTTGGCCAGGCGCTGACGCAGGTTCTTGGCCTTCCCGACGTAGATCACCCGGCGGTGTTCGTCGCGGAATTTGTAGACCCCCGGGGAGTCGGGGATCTGTCCCGGCTTGGGGCGGTAGCTGGAGGGGTCTGCCATGTCTCACACCCTACTTGCGGGCTGTGACAGAACGGCATTTCCGCAGGGCACGCACCCAAGGCCGGGACGGTGGGCCCGAGTCGGCGCGGACGGCCCGTGCCGGGGCTCGGGGCGGGCCCGCCGGGACCGGTCCGCCGGGCGCGGACCGCTCCCGGGTCCGCCGGGTCAGGCTCCGGGGCCCGCCACGAGCTTTCCGCCCTCCACCTTCACCGGGACGGCGGGCAGCGGCACGGTGGCCGGGCCCTTCAGTGCCTTGCCGGTCGTCATGTCGAAACGGCTGCCGTGGCACGGGCAGTTGCCCTCGTTCTCCTCGACCTTGTCCAGGAGACAGCCGGCGTGGGTGCACTGCGCGCTGAAGGCCTTGTACTGGCCCGCGGCCGGGCAGCTCACGACGACCCGCTGCTCCCGGTAGAGCTTCGCCCCGCCGACCGGGACCTCGTCCGCGGCGCCGAGCTCGACGGGCGCGGTGGGTGTCGGCGTCTGCGCGTGGCCGAGCTTCGAATCGGTCGAGCAGGCGGCGGCTCCCAGCCCGGCGGCTCCGGCGAGAGCGGCGCCCTTCAGTACGGTACGGCGGGCGGCAGGCAGGCCTGACATGCGGTCTCCACTGGTCGGGCGGACAGAGAGCCGCCGTCTCCGCCCGGGTACCGGCTGCCCGCGGACACCGGGCACGGGCCGCACCTGAACGCATCGGCGACAGACCCGACGATACCGACGGAGAACGCCGCACCTTCGACCGGCCCCGCCCGGCGGGCCGGAGGGCACGGAGGCGGCCCCCGGGGTGCCGGGGGCCGCCTCGCCGGAACCTCTCAGGCCTTCCTGGTGCGAGCGGCCTTCTTCGGTGCGGGCTTCCCGGCCGCCGCCCTGTCCGCGGTCCGGGCCGTGGCCGTGCTGCGCGCCGGGGCCGCCTTCGCGGCGACCGCCTTCTTCGCGGTCGCCCTGCGGGCCGCGGGCACCGCGGCGGCCTCGCTGATCCGGTCCGCGCCCAGGACCGTCTGGAGGAACTTCCCGGTGTGGCTGGCCGGCACCGAGGCGACATGCTCCGGGGAGCCCTCGGCGATGACCAGGCCGCCACCCTTGCCGCCCTCGGGACCCATGTCGATGACCCAGTCGGCGGTCTTGACGACATCGAGGTTGTGCTCGATGACGATCACCGTGTTGCCCTTGTCGACGAGGCCCGAGAGGACACTGATGAGCTTGCTGATGTCCTCGAAGTGCAGACCGGTGGTCGGCTCGTCCAGCACGTAGACCGTGCGCCCGGTGGAGCGCTTCTGCAGCTCGCTCGCCAGCTTCACGCGCTGCGCCTCACCGCCGGACAGCGTCGGCGCGGACTGGCCGAGCCTGACGTATCCGAGACCCACCTCGTTGAGCGTGCGCAGGTGGCGGGCGATCGTGGGGACGGCCTCGAAGAATTCCAGGCCCTCCTCGATCGGCATGTCCAGGACCTCGGCGATGGACTTGCCCTTGTAGTGGACCTCCAGGGTCTCCCGGTTGTACCGCGCTCCGTGGCAGACCTCGCACGGAACGTACACATCGGGCAGGAAGTTCATCTCGATCTTGATCGTGCCGTCGCCGGAGCAGTTCTCACAGCGCCCGCCCTTGACGTTGAAGGAGAAGCGGCCCGGCAGATAGCCGCGCACCTTCGCCTCCATCGTCTCGGCGAACAGCCTGCGGACGTGGTCGAAGACTCCGGTGTACGTGGCCGGGTTGGACCGGGGCGTACGTCCGATCGGCGACTGGTCGACATGCACCACCTTGTCGACGAGGTCGTCGCCGTCGACCCGGGTGTGCCGCCCGGGCACCGACTTGGCACCGTTGAGCTCGCGCGCCAGGTGGGTGTACAGGATGTCGTTGACCAGGGTCGACTTCCCCGAACCGGAGACACCGGTGACCGCCGTGAGCACACCGAGCGGGAAGGAGACGTCGATGTCCTGGAGGTTGTTCTCGCGGGCACCGTGCACCGTGAGCAGGCGCTCGGGGTCCACGGGGCGCCGGATGCCGGGCATCGCGATCGCCCGCTCGCCGGAGAGGTACTGGCCGGTGACCGACTCCTTGTTGGCCAGCAGTTCCTCGAGCGAGCCGGAGTGGACGACCTTGCCGCCGTGCTCCCCGGCGCCGGGTCCGATGTCGACGACCCAGTCGGCGACCTTGATGGTGTCCTCGTCGTGTTCGACGACGATGAGCGTGTTGCCCATGTCCCGGAGCCGGACCAGGGTCTCGATCAGCCGGTGGTTGTCGCGCTGGTGCAGGCCGATGGACGGCTCGTCCAGCACGTACAGCACGCCGACGAGCCCGGAGCCGATCTGGGTGGCGAGCCGGATGCGCTGGGCCTCGCCGCCGGACAGGGTGCCCGCGGCGCGGTTCAGCGAGAGGTAGTCGAGGCCCACGTCGACGAGGAACTTCAGGCGCTCGTTGACCTCCTTGAGCACCCGCTCGGCGATCCTCTTGTCGCGGGCGTTCAGCTTGAGCCGGCCCAGGAATTCGGCGCACTCGCTGATCGACATCGCGGCGACCTGGGCGATGGACTTCTCCATCACCGTCACCGCGAGCACGATCGGCTTGAGCCGGGTGCCCTCACAGGTCGGGCACGGCACCTCGCGCATGTAGCCCTCGAAGCGCTCCCTGCTGGAGTCGCTCTCGGCCTCGGAGTGGCGCCTCTTGACGAACTGCACCGCACCCTCGAAGGAGGGGGTGGTGTAGGCGCGCTCGCGCCCGTACCTGTTGCGGTAGCGCACCTCGGTCTGGATCTTGTGACCGTGCAGCAGCGCCTTCCTGGCGCGCTGCGGCAGGCCGGCCCAGGGGATGTCCGTGCGGAATCCGAGGGCGTCGGCGAGCGCGCCGATCTGGCGTCCGAAGTACTCCTTGGTGTGGCC
Source organism: Streptomyces sp. NPDC025273 (assembly GCF_040638585.1). NCBI lineage: Bacteria > Bacillati > Actinomycetota > Actinomycetes > Kitasatosporales > Streptomycetaceae > Streptomyces > Streptomyces sp. NPDC025273. The sequence goes on along the minus strand of NZ_JBEZYP010000001.1, from coordinate 1,115,230 downwards.
GTGCGACCAGGGGTGGATCGCGCCCTCGTCGAGGGACTTGTCCTCGTCCGGGACGATCAGCTCCGGGTCGACCTCCATCCGCGTGCCGATGCCCGTGCAGTCGGGGCAGGCGCCGAACGGCGAGTTGAAGGAGAAGGAGCGGGGTTCCAGCTCCTCGAAGGAGAGGTCGTCGTACGGGCAGTAGAGGTGCTCGGAGTACATCCGCTCACGCTCGGGGTCGTCCGCCTCGAGATCGACGAAGTCGAGCACGACCATGCCGCCGGAGAGGCCCAGCGCGGTCTCGACGGAGTCGGTCAGCCGCCGCTTGGCGCCGTCCTTCACCGTGAGGCGGTCGATGACCACCTCGATGGTGTGCTTCTCCTGCTTCTTCAGCTTGGGCGGCTCGGACAGCTGGATCGTCTCGCCGTCGACCCGGGCCCGGCTGTAGCCCTTGGTCTGCAGGTCGGCGAAGAGGTCGACGAACTCGCCCTTGCGCTCACGCACGAGCGGGGAGAGCACCTGGAAACGGCTGCCCTCGGGCAGGCTGAGCACCTTGTCGACGATGGCCTGCGGCGACTGGCGGGAGATGGGCCTGCGGCACTCGGGACAGTGCGGCTTGCCGATCCTGGCGAAGAGCAGCCGGAGGTAGTCGTAGACCTCGGTGATGGTGCCGACCGTCGAGCGCGGGTTGCGCGAGGTCGACTTCTGGTCGATGGAGACTGCGGGCGAGAGGCCTTCGATGAAGTCGACGTCCGGCTTGTCCATCTGGCCGAGGAACTGGCGGGCGTAGGAGGAGAGGGACTCCACGTAGCGCCGCTGGCCCTCGGCGAAGATCGTGTCGAACGCGAGGGAGGACTTGCCCGACCCGGAGAGCCCGGTGAAGACGATGAGGGAGTCACGGGGGAGGTCGAGCGAGACGTTCTTCAGGTTGTGCTCGCGCGCGCCACGGACGATGAGACGGTCGGCCACGCCGGTCCGCACCTTTCTGGAGAGAAGTGGGGGAACTGAGCCCCTGCCCAGGGCATGGGGGGCGCCACAGCGATGGAGGAAGCTTTGGACTCCGAGCGTATAGCACGCGCATTCGATTTATGACCGGCTGCGGACTCCTTCACCCGAATGAGTGGACGGGGCTACGCTCGGCTCATGATTGATCATGCGCACGACCTGGAAGCCGTACGTGAAGCAACCGGTCGGCTGCTCCGAGCGACGGCCGGACTGGACGACGCCGCGCTCGCCGAGCCGTCGCGTCTGCCGGGCTGGAGCCGCGGCCATGTTCTCGCCCACCTGTCACGTAACGCCGACGCCCTCGTAAATGTTCTCCGGGGACGTCCCATGTACGCGAGCAGCGAAACCCGGGACGCCGATATCGCACGCGACTCGACCCGGCCGCGCACCGAGCAGCTCGCCGACCTGCGGGACAGCTCGGCCGGCTTCCTGGCCGCGGCGGCCGAGCCGGCCGACTGGTCCCGGACGGTCACGATGCGCAACGGCGTCACGGACTCGGCCTCCCGGATCCCGTTCCGCCGCTGGGCCGAGGTCGCGCTGCACCATGTCGACCTGGCGGTGGGCCACGAGCTGGAGGACCTCCCGGAGGAGTTCGTGATCCGGGAGAACGACTTCCTGGCGGAGCGGTTCGCCGGCCATCCCGAGGTGGTTCCCACGACGGCGGTGACCGAGGACGGCAGGCTCTGGACCACGGGCGGCGGCGCCGACGGCGGATCGGTCGTCGTCCGGGGCACGGCCCCTGACATCCTCGGCTGGCTCTGCGGACGCCGTGACGGCTCCGGACTCACGGTGGAAGGCGGGCGTCTTCCCGTGCTGCCCCCGCTATAGGCTGGGACGCATGACGTACAGCGGAGCGGTGAAGGTCGGCGGGCCTGCGGACGTGCACGAGCTGACGGACTTGATGATCTCCAAGGTCGCCGTCGGTCCGATGGACAACAACGCCTACCTGCTGCGCTGCCGGGCCACCGGTGAGCAGCTGCTGATCGACGCGGCCGACGAGGCCGGGACCCTGCTGCGGCTGATCGGCGCGGACGGCATCGCGTCCGTCGTCACGACCCACCGGCACGGCGACCACTGGCAGGCGCTCGGCGAGGTCGTGGCGGCCACCGGAGCACGCACCTACGCCGGGGTGCACGACGCGGAGGGCATCCCCGTCCCGACGGACGTACGCGTCGAGGACGGCGACACGATCCGGGTGGGCCGGGTCTCGCTGACCGCCCGGCACCTCACCGGACACACCCCGGGGTCCGTCGCGCTGGTCTACGACGACCCGCACGGGGCACCGCACCTGTTCACCGGGGACTGCCTCTTTCCCGGAGGCCCCGGGCGGACAACGAGTCCCACGGACTTCACGTCACTGATGGACGACCTCGAGGAGAAGATCTTCGGGACCCTTCCGGACGAGACGTGGATCTATCCGGGCCACGGGAACGACACCACCCTCGGTGACGAACGCCCGCACCTCGCCGAGTGGCGGGCGCGAGGCTGGTAGACGCCTCGGGCCTCCCCGGTCCGGATGCGCCGAGGAGCGCAACGCACGACGGACGGCGGCGGCCGGGTGCCCTTGAGGGCCCCGGCCGCCGCCGTCCTTCGGACCGCCTTCCGGCTGCCGCCTGCTACTTCTCGGCGCCGACGTTCTCGTTCTCCTCGTCGGCCGTCTTCGCCACCTCGGCCTTCTCGGCCGCCTCCTGCTTCTTGTTGGCGATCAGGCTGGTGATCGTGGTGATCACCAGGACGCCGCAGATGACGGAGAGGGAGAACGGGATGGAGATCTCGGGGACGTGCACCCCGGACTCGTGCAGTGCGTGCAGCACCAGCTTCACGCCGATGAAGCCGAGGATCACCGAGAGCCCGTAGCTGAGGTGGACCAGCTTCTTCAGCAGACCGCCGATGAGGAAGTACAGCTGCCGCAGACCCATCAGGGCGAACGCGTTGGCGGTGAAGACGATGTACGGGTCCTGGGTCAGGCCGAAGATCGCGGGGATGGAGTCCAGGGCGAACAGCACATCGGTGGTGCCGATGGCGAGCATGACCACCATGAGCGGGGTCAGGACGCGCTTGCCGTTGTTCCGGATGAAGAGCTTGGTCCCGTGATACCTGTCGGCGACACCGAAGCGGTGCTCGATCGACTTCAGGAGACGGTTCTCCTCGAACTCCTCCTCCTCGTCGTCGGCCCGCGCCTCCTGGATCAGCTTCCAGGCGGTGTAGATCAGGAACGCGCCGAAGATGTAGAAGACCCAGGAGAAGTTGGCGATGACCGCGGCACCCGCGGCGATGAAGATCGCTCGGAGCACCAGGGCGATCAGCACACCGATGAGCAGCACCCGCTGCTGGAGGTGGGAGGGCACCGAGAACTTCGCCATGATCAGGACGAAGACGAAGAGATTGTCCACACTGAGTGACTTCTCGGTGATGAAGCCGGCGAAGAATTCGCCGGAGGCCTGGCTTTCGCCGAAGACCAGCAGACCGAGCCCGAAGAGCACGGCCAGCGCGATCCAGACGACGGTCCAGATCCCGGCTTCCTTGGTCGAGACGTCATGGGGCTTGCGCCCGATGAAGAAGTCGACGGAGATGAGGGCGACGAGACCGAGAATGGTCAGCGTCCAGAGAGTCCATGAAACGTCCACTGCGCCTCCGGCAGTTCGCTACGGCTATAGATCAGCGTCGTCGCTGCCGGAGGTCTCTTCCACCCTGGGCGCGCGGGCTGCGCGCCGGGCCGGCGCCCCGGGACCGGTCACAGTCCGTACTGACGGGAACGCCGCGATCGGGAGTACTCCCCTCCGCCCAAAGAACAGTACAGGAAACACCAAGAATAGGTAAAGTCGCAGGCAAGGGATGATCAAAACGCCAGGTCGGAGCCTTTCGGAGTCCCTGGTTCAGCGGTAGCCGGTGCGGCGCGCCGCAGCCACCAGGGCGAGGACCTGCTCCAGGACGCGACTCCCCTGCGGCGCCCTCAGCGGCTCGTACGTCCAGGCATGGCCCACCCACGGGTCGGCGAGGTGGTCGTCCGCGACGGGGGTGATCCGCAGCAGCGACCGCCACAGCGGGTCGAGCACCGGGCCGTAGGCGCGGGCGTCCTCGCGGTCGGCGACCATCAGCAGGTGCACGCCCACGGCGGGGCCCTCGTCGGCGAGATAGCGCAGCTGGGTGACGGCCCGGTCGTCGAAGCCGTGCGGGAAGTCGTTGACGATCAGCAGTTGCTCGCCCGTGTCCAGGTCCGGCGGGAGCGAGTCGGCGGCACCGGCCCTGATCGCCATCTGCACCAGATCGACGCGCCGGGTGAGGTGCGCGAGGACCGAGGCCACGCCCCCGGCTCCGGTGGCGGGCGGTCCGGCGAGCACCCCGGAACCGGTCAGCGGGGCGAGCGCGCCGACGGCGGAGGCGGCCGGATCGATGACATGGACCGAGAACTCGCCCGCCGGGTGGACGGCGAGCAGCCGGACCGCCATGGCGACCGCGGTCTCCATGGCCAGTCGGCGCAGCTGGTCGCCGTCCGTCGACGCGGCCGCCTCGGAGGCCGTACGACCGCTGTCGATCCATATCCCGCGTTCCAGCGGCAGCCGTACCAGTAGCGGGATGCGCAGGTCAGCACACTCGGGCAGACGCAGGTCACCGATGCGCAGCGCCATGGGGTTCTCCATCGGCACGCGGTAACCGTGCCAGACGGGGTTGTCCCACCCCGCATACGCGGCGGGGAGGGCGGGCTCCACCACGGCGGACTCGGCGGCGAGCTGGGCCAGATCACGGTCGAGGGCCTCACGGGCCCGGGCGGTGAGTTCGTCGCGCTTGGCCCTGGCTTCCTCCCGGGCCCGGTCGCCCGCACCGCCGATGCGGCTGCGCGGGTCGGAAAGGGTCCGGTCGAGCTCCTGGTCCATCCGGGACTCGGCGAAGTCGGCGGCGCTGCGGTAGGCGGCGACGGCGCGGGCCAGGTCCTCGAACATGCCCCAGATCTGGTTGTAGAGGCGTTCGTCCATGGACCAGCCGCCGGCGTCACCGGCCACGGGCCGCGCGGGCTGTCCGGGTGCGGCGGGCGGGGCTGCCGGAGGAGGGGGCGGGGCGGAGGTCCGGCGGCGCGGGTGGGCGTAGTCGATGGGGCCGCCCGCCGTGGAGTCCGCGGCAGGCACCGGGGAGGGCTCCCCGAGCGGCTCGGATCCCGGGGAGGGCGCGGGGTGCCGGTCGCCGCCCGCGGGTGGCACGGGCGGCTGCCCGCCGCCCGCTGAAGGCGCGGGACGGGCGGGGTGGCGGACGCGCCGGCCTTCCGGGGTGCGGGGCGGCGCGGGTGCCACGGAGCGGGCGAGCCCGGAGGCGACGGCCTCCTGTATCGAGGCGGCGAGCTCCGCAGCGCGGGCCACGCCCTGGTCGGCGAGCATCCCGGCCAGTCCCGCGGCGTATCCCTGGCCGACGGCGCGGACCTTCCAGACGCCCTGCCGGCGGTAGAGCTCCAGGGCCGTCACGGCGGACTCCGCGTCCAGGCCCGTGAGGGTGAAGGTGGCGATCTCGGTGCCGTCGAGTCCGGTGACGACGACGAACGGCGCAGCGACCGAGCCGAACGTGACGGGCCGGCCGGCCCCCAGGGGCAGGGCCAGCAGCACGGTGACGCGGTGCACCGCGCCGGGCAGGGCGTCGAGGTCCACCGCGAGCCGGTGGTCGGCCGCGGCCTGCCGGGAGACCTCCAGCCCGGGGAGCTGCGGCGATCCGGGGTGGGCGATCCACTCCGCGCCGTGGACCGTGCCCCGCTCGTCCCCGAGGGTGGCCCCGGCCACGACGGGAGATCCCGCCGACACCCTGATCTCCAGACGGGTCTGGGGCAAGGTGTGGTTCTGCCCCCGGACCAGCTCGGCCGTCATCGCCCTGTCCCCTCGACGTTCGGTGTGGTGCCCTGCCATGGGCGCAGCTCCCGGCGGCGGGTGCCTCCGGGAGCTGCTCGTACAGATGTGGACCGGGTCCGGCCTCGCCCGGCCGTGCCCTCCGTGCCTAGAGGTGCGGCAGGATCGACGGCATCAGGTCCTGGAAGGTCCGGCCGTTGGCCGGGTTGCCGAGGGCGGTCATCTGCCAGCCGCTGCCGGCGCGGTGCACCTTCGCCATGATCTGCGCCGTGTACTGCCCGCCGCCGTCGAGCGTGTAGCGGGCGAGCTCCTGGCCGTTGGTCTCGTCGACGATGCGGCAGAAAGCGTTCTGCACTTCCTGGAACGTCTGGCCGGTGAAGGAGTTCACCGTGAAGACGATCTGGTCGATGTGGACCGGGACGCGCTGCAGGTCGACCAGGATCGCCTCGTCGTCGCCGCCCGAGCCGGCGCCGCCGACCAGGTTGTCACCGGTGTGCTTGACCGAGCCGTCATCGCTGACGAGGTGGCGGAAGAAGACGACGTCCACGGGCTGCTTGTCGGCGAAGAGCACCGCCGAGGCGTCCAGGTCGATCTCCCGCGTGCGCGAGCCGAACAGTCCGCGGCGCGGAGCCGCCTGCCATCCGAGCCCCATCCGTACCGCGGTCAGGGTCCCCCCGTCGCTCTTCTGCAGGCTGATGGCCTGACCCTTGGTCATATTGACCGTCACGCGCTGTCCCCTCTCCGCTTCTGCCCCGCAACCGTCCGTGTGCGGTTTCCCCGAACCCTACGCAGTCCGGTGGGGACCGAAGCAGGGATGGGCCGTTTTTGTGTCGCTCTTGCAACACACCCTGTGGCGCACGGGTCAGGCCAGACCCGCCTCCCTCATCTGCCGCAGTTCCTTCTTCAGTTCCCCCACCTCGTCGCGCAGCCGGGCGGCCACCTCGAACTGCAGATCGGCGGCGGCGGCCCGCATGCGGTCCGTCATCTCCTCGATGATCCCGGCGAGCTCCGTGGCGGGCCGGTCGGTGACGGCCGCGCCGTCCCCCTTGGCCCTGCCGCCGGGTGCGGTCTTCCCGCCGAGCGCGGGGACCGGGGCCTTGGCGCCCTTCCCCTGCCGGTAGCCCGTGCCGAGCAGCTGCTCCGTGTCGACCTCCTCTCGGGCGATGGTCGCGACGATGTCGTTGATCTTCTTGCGGAGCGGCTGCGGGTCGAGCCCGCGTTCGGTGTTGTACGCGATCTGCTTCTCACGGCGGCGGTTGGTCTCGTCGATGGCCTGTGCCATCGCCGGGGTGATCTTGTCCGCGTACATGTGGACCTGCCCGGAGACGTTACGGGCGGCGCGTCCGATGGTCTGGATCAGTGAGGTGCCCGACCGCAGGAAGCCCTGCTTGTCCGCGTCGAGGATGGCCACGAGCGACACCTCCGGCAGGTCGAGGCCCTCACGCAGCAGGTTGATGCCGACCAGCACGTCGTACTCGCCGGACCGCAGCTCGCGCAGCAGCTCGATGCGGCGCAGGGTGTCGACGTCGCTGTGCAGATAGCGGACCTGGATGCCGAGCTCCAGGAAGTAGTCCGTGAGGTCCTCGGACATCTTCTTGGTGAGGGTGGTGACCAGGACCCGCTCGTCCTTCTCCGTCCGCTTGCGGATCTCGTGCACCAGGTCGTCGATCTGGCCCTCGGTGGGCTTGACGACGACCTCCGGGTCGACCAGTCCGGTGGGCCGGATGATCTGCTCCACGAAGCCGTCGCCCCGGGAGAGCTCGTACTTCCCCGGGGTGGCGGAGAGGTAGACGGTCTGGTTGATCCTGCCCAGGAACTCCTCCCACTTCAGCGGGCGGTTGTCCAGGGCGGACGGCAGCCGGAAGCCGTGGTCGACGAGGGTCCGCTTGCGGGAGGCGTCGCCCTCGTACATCGCGCCGATCTGCGGCACGGTGACGTGCGACTCGTCCAGGACGAGGAGGAAGTCCTCGGGGAAGTAGTCGAGGAGGGTGTTGGGGGCGGTGCCGGGGTCACGGCCGTCGAAGTGCATCGAGTAGTTCTCGACGCCGGAGCAGGTGCCGATCTGGCGGAGCATCTCGATGTCGTACGTCGTGCGCATGCGCAGCCGCTGGGCCTCCAGCATCCTGCCCTGCTTCTCCAGCTCGGCGAGGCGCTGTTCGAGCTCCTTCTCGATGCCGCCGACCGCCTTCTCCATGCGCTCGGGGCCCGCCACGTAGTGGCTGGCGGGGAAGACGTGGAGCGACCGGTCCTCGCTGATGACCTCGCCGGTGAGCGGGTGGAGCGTGGACAGGGCCTCGATCTCGTCGCCGAACATCTCGATGCGGACGGCGAGCTCCTCGTAGACCGGAAAGATCTCGATGGTGTCGCCGCGCACCCGGAAGGTTCCCCGGGTGAACGCCAGGTCGTTGCGGGTGTACTGGATCTCGACGAAGCGGCGCAGCAGCTGGTCGCGGTCGACCTCGTCGCCGACCTTGAGCTGGACCATCCGGTCCACGTACTCCTGGGGCGTACCGAGGCCGTAGATGCACGAGACGGAGGCCACAACGACGACGTCGCGCCGGGTGAGCAGCGAATTCGTGGCGGAGTGACGCAGCCGTTCGACCTCCTCGTTGATCGAGGAGTCCTTCTCGATGTAGGTGTCCGACTGCGGTACGTACGCCTCGGGCTGGTAGTAGTCGTAGTACGAGACGAAGTACTCGACGGCGTTGTTCGGGAGGAGCTCGCGGAACTCGTTGGCGAGCTGGGCGGCCAGCGTCTTGTTCGGCGCCATCACGAGGGTGGGGCGCTGCAGCTTCTCGATCATCCAGGCCGTCGTCGCCGACTTTCCGGTGCCGGTCGCACCGAGCAGCACGATGTCCTTCTCCCCGGCACGGACTCGCCGCTCCAGCTCGGCGATGGCCGCGGGCTGGTCACCGCTGGGCTGGTAGGGACTGACGACCTCGAAAGGCGCCATCGAACGTTCGATCTTCGAAACGGGCCGCATGCAACCACCGTACGACCCGCCACTGACAACGGCGTCGGATCAGTGGTTCCGGGGCCGGCGGTATCCCCTGCCGGCGAGGGTTCCGGCGGACGCGCGTCGGCGCTGGAAGGGGATGGCGGCGACCTGCCCGGGGCTGCGCGGGGCGTGTCCGGGCGGGCGGTCCCGGCCGCCGGGGCCACCCGTGACCGCCAGGGGGTCGAACAGCACGATCACCCCGGCGAGGAGGAGGAAGCAGCCCGGCCCGAGCATCATCGGGAGGAGCAGCGAGGTGGGCGAGTCACCCGGCGCGCCCGGCAGGGCGGCGGGGTGCAGGTGCACCCGGAGCGCGGCCATTCCGGTGTAGTGCATCCCGCTCACCGCGACACCCATGACCACGCTCGCGCCGAGGCTGGGCAGGAAGCCGTGGATGGAGACCGCCGCCCAGAGTGACGCGGTCGCGGCCACCACGGCGATGACGACGGAGAGCGTGACCGTGAAGGTGTCGTACGCGAACTCGCCCTCGAAGCGCATCCCGGCCATGCCTAGGTAGTGCATGGAGGCGACACCGAGGCCGGTGACGGTGCCGCCGGTGACCAGCGCCATGCGGGTCGCGCCCCGGTAGCCGACGAGGAAGATGCCGATCCCGACCATGACGACGGCCACGGCGAGGCTGGCGAAGGTGAGCGGCCTGTCGTAGCTCATCGTCGTCCGCTCGATGCTGAAGCCCACCATCGCGATGAAGTGCATCGTCCAGATGCCCGAGCCTATGGAGGTCGCCCCGAGGGCCAGCCAGCCCGCCTTGGGGGCGCGGTGCGCGCGCAGGGACCGCGTGGTGCAGCGCAGGCCGAGAGCCGCGCCGAGGCAGGCCATGAGGAAGGCCGCGACCGGGGTCACGAGGCCGTAACTGAATCCGTCAACTGTGCCCTGCATGCTGGTACGCCCTTCGCGGAAGCCCGGGTTCGGGGGTGACCCTAAGGGGCGAGGCCCGGCAAGCAAACGTAGGAACGGCATTTTATCCGCCCGCGTGGCGGCCGGTGCTCCGGTACCGAACAATGCGTTCACATCATGGTCATCCCCGGCCTGTCGCCCGTTGGGAATCGGCTGGGAGTCTCTCCCTGTCCCCACCTCGACGCGAGGAGTACACGTGTCCGTACGCACAGCAACCACCTCCGCGGCGGTCGCCGCCCTGCTGGGCGGCTGCGTCCTGCTGCCCGCCTCCCCGTCGCAGGCCGCGGGCCACCGGCCCGGCCCGGTCGTCCTGGCCCACCGCGGGGCCTCGGCCTACGCCCCGGAGAACACCCTGGCGGCCGTGGACGCGGCCCATGAACTGGGCATCGCGTGGGTGGAGAACGACGTGCGCCTCACCAGGGACGGTGTGCTGGTCGTGGTGCACGACGCCGGCCTGAGGCGGACCACCGACGCCGAGGAGGTCTACCCCGGCCGCGCACCCTGGGCGGTCAAGGACTTCACCGCGGCGGAGATCGCGAAGCTCGACGCGGGCAGCTGGTTCGGGGAGCGGTTCGCGGGCGCCCGGGTGCCGACGCTCACGCAGTATCTGCACCGCGTCGAGCGCAACCGTCAGAAGCTGCTCCTGGAGATCAAGAGCCCGGAGACCTCCCCTGGGATCGAGCGGGAGACCCTGCGCGTCCTGCGCGCGGAGGGGTGGCTCGACCGCAGTCACGTCAAGCACCGGCTGGTCGTCCAGAGCTTCGGTGCAGAGAGTGTGAAAACCGTCCACGCACTGCGTCCCGACGTCGTGACGGGCTTCCTGGGCACCCCGACGCCGGCCGATCTGCCGTCGTACGCGGCGTTCACCGACCAGATCAATCCGTCGTACACGACGATCGACGCCGACTACGTGGCCGCGGTGCAGAAGCTGAAGGGCGCCCACGGCAAGCCGCTGCGGGTGAACACCTGGACCGTCAACGACGCGGCGAAGGCGGCCGAGGTGGCCGGCTTCGGCGTCGACGGCATCATCACGAACCACCCCGATGTCGTCCGGGACGCCACCCGCTGAGGACCCCGGCACAACCGGGCGGGGCGGGACTGTCGGTGGTCGCCCGTATGGTGGTCGCATGGACAGCGAGGAGCAGGGCGTGCAGTGGTCAGTCGTGCCCAGCGACGTCGGGCCGCTGCTGCTCGCCGCGACGGGCACGGGTCTGGTGAGCGTGGTCTTCCACGCGCGTCCCGCGGTCCGGGACGCGGCCCTGGGGCGGCTGCGGACACGACTGGGCGTGGAGCCCGTGGAGGCGCCCGGCTCCGCCCGGCTCGCCGAGCCCGAGCGCCAGTTCGCCGCGTACTTCGCGGGCCGGCTGCGGACGTTCTCGCTGGCCCTGGACTGGTCGCTCGCCTCCGGATTCAACCGTGAAGTGCTCCGCGAGCTGGCCTCCGGCGTGCCGTACGGGACGGTCGTGGGGTACGGGGACCTCGCGGAGCGGGTGGGGCAGCCCGGGGCCGCGCAGGCCGTGGGGGCGGCCATGGGTTCCAATCCCCTGCCGGTGGTGGTGCCGTGCCACCGGGTGGTGGAGAGCGGCGGAGGGCTCGGCGGGTTCGGCGGCGGGCTGGAGACCAAGCGGCAGCTGCTCGCCCTCGAGGGGATACTCCCGCAGCCGCTGTTCTAGGCGTCGCCGCTCCAAAGGACCCGCGCACCGGGTGCGGTCCCGCACGAGCCGGACACCCCATGTCGCATCGGTGCGCGAGCTGGCACACTGCGGCGGTGACGACCGCTCTCCCCACCCCCCGGTTCACGGCCGCGGATCTTCCTGCCCTGCGGCGCAGGACGTCCGCCGTCCTCATCGGCAGCCAGATACTCGGCGGCCTCGGCGTGGCCATAGGCATCGCCCTGGCCCCGATCCTGGCGGCGGACGTGGGCGGCTCCGAGGCACTGTCCGGGCTCGCTCCGACCGCTTCCGTGACGGGCACGGCGCTGCTGTCCCTGCCGCTGGCCGCCCTGATGACCTCGCGGGGCCGGCGCCCCGGACTCGTCCTCGCCTATCTGATCGGGGCGGCGGGTGCGGCCCTGGTGGTGACCGCCGCGGTGGTGGGCAGCTTCCCGCTGCTGCTCCTCGGCATGGCGGGGTTCGGCGCCGGCTCGTCGGCCAATCTCCAGGCCAGGTTCGCCGCAGCCGATCTGGCCGAGCCGGACCACCGAGGGCGGGCGATCTCCACCGTCATCTGGGCCACCACGATCGGTTCGGTGCTCGGTCCGAACATCGCGGCTCCCGCCGGCCGGGTCTTCCGGGGCACCTCCGTTCCCGAAACGGCCGGCCCGTTCGCCTGGGCGGCCGTCATCTTCCTGCTCACCGGCGTCGTGGTCGCCGTCCTGCTGCGCCCCGATCCTCTGCTCACCGCCCGCGCGCTGGCTCCGCAGGACACCGGCGCCGCCGCGAAGCGCTCCTTGCGGGCGGGCGTCGCGGCCGTGCGGGCCTCCGCGATGGCCCGACTGGCGCTGGTGACCGTGGCCGTGTCCCACACCGCCATGGTCTCGATCATGGTGATGACTCCGGTCCACCTCGGGCACCACGGTGCGGACATCCAGCTGATCGGGCTGGTCATCAGCGGTCACATCGCGGGCATGTACGCGTTCTCGCCCGTGATGGGCTGGCTCTCCGACCGGGTGGGGAGGCTGTCCGTCATCGGGCTGGCCGTCGGGCTGCTGTGCTGCGCCGCGCTGCTGGCCGGCACGGCGGGCGCGGGTCACGGCCGGACCGCCGCGGGCCTGTTCGTCCTGGGTCTCGGCTGGTCGGCGGGTCTGGTCGCCGGTTCGGCCCTGCTCACCGACTCCGTTCCGCAGGCCGCCCGCGCGGCGGTTCAGGGCCTGTCGGACCTCACGATGAACACGGCGGCGGGCATCGGCGGCGCGATCGCCGGCGTGATCGTCTCCCGGCTGAGCTACGGCTGGCTGAACATGACCGCCGCCTGCCTGCTGCTGCCGATGGCCGCGCTCGCCCTGCGGCGGGCGCTGCACCGGCCGTCGCCGGTGTCCGGCAAGGCCTGAACCGGCCCGGGTTTGCGGGCACCGCGCCTGCGACAGGGATGGGGCATGCATCGGAACCCATCGGCACCCACGTCGCAGGAAACCGGCCACCCCACGCCCGAGCTCTCCGCCGAGGTACGGAAGGCTCTCGACGAAGGGCGCCCCGTCGTCGCCCTGGAGTCGACGATCATCTCGCACGGTCTGCCCCGCCCCCGTAATCTCCAGGTCGCCCAGGAGCTGGAGGACCTCGTACGCCAGGCCGGTGCCGTGCCCGCCACCATCGCCGTGCTGGACGGCCGGGCCCATGTGGGCCTGTTGGCCGACCAGTTGGAACGGGTGGCGGGAGATCCGGCGATGCGGAAGCTGGGCCACCGCGACCTCGCGCCCGCGCTGGCCACGGGCGCGAGCGGAGCGACGACCGTGTCCGCCACCGCGTTCCTGGCGGCACGGTGCGCACTGGACGTCTTCGCGACCGGAGGGCTCGGCGGCGTCCACCGGGGGTGGACCGGGACCCAGGACGAGTCGGCGGATCTCCGGCTGCTCGCCCGGACCGGCATCACGGTGGTCTGCGCGGGCGTGAAGTCGATCCTGGACGTGCCGGCCACCCTCCAGCGCCTCGAGACGCTCGGTGTGGGCGTACTCGGCTACGGCACCGACCACTTCCCCGGCTTCTACCTGAGCAGCTCGGGCGAGCCGGTCAACTGGACGGTCCGTACGCCGCAGGAGGTGGTGGACGTGATGCGGGCCCGGGAGGGGCTCGGCGGTCCCCCCGCGGCGCTGGTCGTCGCCAATCCGGTACCGGAGCAGGAGCAGTTGGACCCCGCGGTGCACGACCGGGTGCTCGCCCGGGCCCTGGAGGCCTGCCGGGAGCGCGGGATCGTGGGGCAGGCCGTCACACCGTTCCTGCTGGAGTTCCTGACCCGGGAGACGGACGGCGCGTCCCTGGAGGCCAATCTGGCCGCCGTACGGGGGAATGTGCGGCTCGCCGCGCAGATCGCGGCGGCGGCGGCACGGTGACCGGGGGCGCCCTGCTCGTCGTCGGGGACGTGGTCACCGATGTGGTCGTACGGCACGGCCGGGCCCTGGTCCACGGTACGGACACGGCTGCGCGGATCAGCACGCTGCCGGGCGGGGCGGGTGCCAACGTCGCCTGCTGGGCGGTGCGTTCGGGGTGCCGGGACGTGCGGCTGCTCGCGCGGGCGGGGGCGGATTCCGCCGCCTGGCACCGGGGCTCACTGGAACGGGCCGGGGTTCGCCCGCTGCTGGCCGTGGACGAGGAGACACCGACCGGCACGGTGGTCGCCCTGGTCGACTCCTCTGCCGAGCGCACCTTCCTCACCGACGGCGGCGCGGTTCTGCGCCTCGCCCCCGGTGACTGGTCGCCGTCGCTGCTCGACGGTGTCGCCCGGCTCCATGTCTCCGGCTACCTCCTCTTCGCGGCGACGAGCCGGGCGACGGCACTCCTCGCGCTGCGGGAGGCCGGGCGGCGGGGTGTCCCGGTGAGCGTGGACCCGGCGTCGGCGGGCTTCCTCTCCGTGCTGGGCGCCGGGGCCTTCCTGGACCTGGTCGAGGGCGTGGACCTGCTGCTGCCGAACGCGGACGAGGCCCGCGAGCTGACCGGGCTGCCGGAACCCGCCGACGCGGCGGCGAAGCTGAGCCGGCACGCCGGCCGGGTCGCCGTCACCCTAGGGCACCGGGGCGCCCTGCTGGCCTCCGGAGGCACGGTGACGGTGCGTGTCCCCGCCCCGGCCGTCCGGGATCCGGTCGACTCGACGGGCGCGGGGGACGCCTTCACCGGTGGCTTCCTCGCGGCCCTCCTGGCGGGGGCGGACGATACCGCCGCGGTCGCGGCCGGCTGCCGTGCGGGGGCCGAGGCGGTCGCGACGGTCGGCGGGCGCCCGGGGCCGCGCACGCGCCGCCCGTAGCCGCGTTCCGGCCGGCCCGGGCGGGGAGGGGCGGGGCAGCGGGCTCACGCTCCGATGCCGGTCCAGGCGGGACGGTGCGGGTCGTCGGTCCGGACGACCACGTCCGCGCGTTCGGCGGGCGCCACCTCCTCCTCGTACCGCGCGAAGGCGGGCAGGGTCCAGCGTTCGCCGTCCTCGGTGCGCCGCCGCAGCGCACCGGCCGACAGGCTCAGGTGGACGCCGAGGTCGAACGGGAACCAGTGCCCGAGGAGCAGCGGGCCGTACAGGATCAGTACCCCGCCCTCCGGCAGGACCCGGTACGGGCTGCGGGTGGCCCGGTCCGTCACGGGGTCCCAGAGGTCCGGCAGCACCCGTCCGCCGCCGCCGGGTTCCAGCGGACGGAACACCTCCCGCCACAGCGCGCCGGTGTCGAACCAGCTGTCGGCGTACGCGTCGGGGTCCCGCTTCCCGTACTCGTAGCGCAGGCTCGCCGGGCGCAGGAATCCGCCGGTGGACACGGTGAGCACCGCACGGCCGCGTGCCCGCAGCTCCCCGGCGACGCGCTCGGCCTGCTCGCCAGGGCGGGCGGCCGGAGCGCCGTCGACGCCGATCCTGAGCCAGGGCCCGCCGTCGGCCGTTTCCATCCCGTCGGCGTGCTCGGCCAGGGCTTCGGCCAGCCGTTCCCAGGTGATCGGTTCGAATCGCACGCGGCCATCATCGCCCGCGGCCGGCCGGAGCCGCGCGCCGCCGGGTCCTGGAACCCCGCCGGACCTGGCACGGTTCCGGGCGCGCCGCGGAGCGTCCTAGGCGGACGGGCAGTCCACCGCGTCGGCGTCCTCGGAGAGCGCGCTGCCCTCGGGGAGCAGATAGGTCACCCACAACACGACGGGTTCCGTGCCGAGGTTGCGCCCGATGTGCCGGTGGTCGGCCCCCGACGGCTCGATGAACGACGTCCCCGCGGGGGTCACCTCGACCGAGCAGTCGTCGAGGGTCCGCGTCAGCGTCCCGGACTTGACGACCGCGATCAGCTGTCCGCGGTGGGTGTGCCAGCCGGTGGAGCCGCCCGGCTCCACCGTGATCTTCCGGAAGGTCACATCCGCGCGGCCTTCGGGGGTCTTCACCTTCAGCCTGCCCTCGGACGTGCCTTCGGCGACGACCGTGCCGCTCACCCCGCTGCCCGGTGTCGCGACCGCCGCCGCCGGCACGAGGCCGAGCGCCGCCACGCAGACCCCCACGAGCATGAGCCTGCGTAGGGTTGCCCGCCTTTTCGCACCGACCGCGCCACCGAATCCCATGACCGACTCCCTCAGCATCCGTACCCATCGAACATGCCTACGCTACCCGTGAGTTGGCCGAGGGGCGGCGATACGGCGCGGTCACCGGCCACCGCGGAGTTCGACGGCGAGCGGTCCTTCGCCCAGGACTTCGGCGCGGCCCTCCCGAACCGCTTCGGCGAGGGTCTGCTCGCCACGCCCGAGGGTGAGGCAGAGCTCGGCGTCGAGCACGAGGCAGGCGTCCGGATCCGTGGCGGGACCGTATCCGTACGCGTCCTCGCCCACCGCGCCCACACCCGTGCGGATGTGGAACTCGCCCTCGTCCACCCTGACCTCGACGACTCCCTGATGCGTGAGCCCGTCCAGGGCACGCAGCAGCGGCAGGGCGAACCAATGGGCCCGCACGGCGTCCGTGGGGCGGCGTTCGGCGAGCGCGGGGGCGCCCCACCGGGCGAGCGCGGTGAGGACCGGGAGCAAGCCGCGGCCGTGCTCGGTCAGTTCGTACACCGAGGCGGCCGCGGGCGGCGGCAGCCGTCGGCGCACGGCCAGGCCGCCCTGTTCCATGTCCTTGAGCCGGGAGGCCAGCACGTCCGTGCTGACCCCGGGAAGGTCGGCGTGCAGATCCGTGTACCGGCGCGGACCGGCCAGCAGTTCACGCACGATCAGCAGCGTCCACCGGTCTCCGACGGAGTCGAGGGCGCGCGCGGCGGCGCAGAACTGGTCGTAACTCCGGCGGCGGACAGGGCGTGCTGCTGGCTGCTGCTGACGTGGCATGCGACGCAGTCTAGACATGTTGTTGGACTTTCCAAGCTCAAGCTTGGTAAAACCAAGTATCGCAATTCGGGGTCGGGGAGGCACCGCATGGAGTTCCGGCAGTCCAGCAAGCTCAACGAGGTCTGTTACGAGATCCGGGGCCCTGTCATCGAACAGGCCAACGCTCTCGAGGAGGCGGGCCACAGCGTGCTGCGCCTCAACACGGGCAATCCGGCGCTGTTCGGGTTCGAGGCCCCCGAGGAGATCGTCCAGGACATGATCCGGATGCTTCCGCAGGCTCACGGCTACACCGATTCCCGCGGCATCCTCTCCGCGCGCCGCGCCGTCGCGCAGCGCTATCAGGCGATGGGCCTGGCCGACGTCGACGTCGACGACATCTTCCTCGGCAACGGCGTCTCCGAGCTGATCTCCATGTCCGTCCAGGCACTCCTGGAGGACGGGGACGAGATCCTCGTCCCGAGCCCCGACTATCCGCTGTGGACCGCCGTCACCACACTCGCGGGCGGCAGGGCCGTGCACTACACGTGCGACGAGATGGCGGAGTGGAACCCGGACCTGGCCGACATGGCCTCGAAGATCACCGACCGCACCAGGGCCATGGTGATCATCAATCCGAACAACCCGACGGGCGCCGTCTACCCCCGCGAGATCCTCGAAGGCATGCTCGATCTGGCGCGCAGGCACGGTCTGATGGTGTTCGCCGACGAGATCTACGACCAGATCCTGTACGACGACGCGAAGCACCACTCCGTCGCGGTCCTGGCCCCGGATCTGCTCTGCCTCACCTTCAGCGGACTGTCCAAGACGTACCGCGTCGCGGGATTCCGCTCCGGCTGGATGGTGGTGTCGGGCCCGCAGCAGCACGCTCGCAGCTACCTGGAGGGGCTCACCATGCTCGCCTCCATGCGGCTGTGCCCCAACGCCCCCGCGCAGTACGCGATCCAGGCGGCGCTCGGCGGACGGCAGTCGATCCGGGACCTCGTCGCTCCCGGGGGCCGGCTCCATGAGCAGCGCGACCGTGCCTGGGAGCGTCTGAACGAGATCCCGGGGGTGTCCTGCGTGAAGCCGAAGGGCGCGCTGTACGCGTTCCCGCGCATCGACCCGAAGGTGCACGACATCGTCGACGACGAGCGGTTCGTCCTCGACCTGCTCCTCCGGGAGAAGATCCAGGTGGTGCAGGGCACCGGCTTCAACTGGCCGCGCCCGGACCACTTCCGGATCCTGACCCTTCCGCACGCCGACGATCTCGACGCGGCGATCAGCCGCATCGGGCGCTTCCTGAGCGGATACCGCCAGTGATCAGCGCGTGCCGCCCGGCCCCCGACCGCACGCGGTTCGCCTCGCCCGGGCCGGTGGGGGCGCTCATGAAGGGCCGGCCCGCTCCGGCGCAGGACCCCGGCCCGGTGGATTCGGGCGCGGCCGCACCCACCGGGTACGGGCGCCGGGCAGGTCAGCTGTGATCGACCGTTCTCCCCGCTCCGCGCGGAGTTGACGGCGCGTCAGCCCCGCAGGGCGGTGAGCGCGCCCACCGGGTCGGTGTCCGGGGTGGCGCGGGGCCACCAGTCGTCCGCACCCGGGTCCGATTCGTAGCCGTACCAGCGGCCGTCGTGGCCGAAGCGGAGCTGGAGGGTGCCCCCGGCGTTGGTCAGGTGGTTGCGCCAGGGCTGGAAGCGCGGGAAGTCGGCCGCGGCGAGGGCGGGGCGGGCCCGATCGAACGGCCCGGCCGGTGGGTCCCACGGGCTCTCCAGGACCGCGAGGCCCTCCGCGCCGCCCTGGCGCCAGGCGGCGACGGCACGTGCCAGGTCGGTGGTGCTGCGGCCGGTGGCGAAGGCCAGCTCGCGGTAGAGCGCCCGGGTGGTGGCCGTGAGCCCGGCGGTCGGCCGGCACGCGGCGATGCGCACCGCGTCCTGCCAGGTGCTGAGCCCGGCGAGCGGGTCGTCCCCGCTGGTCAGGATCGCGTGGGCGCGGGCCACCGCGTCCGAGGCGAGGTGGTCCAGGGACAGCGGGTCGCGGGCACCGGGCAGGTCCGGGTAGGAGGGCGGCTGCCCGGGGTACGGCGGCACGGGCAGCGGAGCGGGGAGCGGGGGCAGGAAGCGGTCGGCCAGCGCCTCGCCCGCCGGGACCGAGGGCATGGCGGGGGCGGCGGGACGCTCGCGGGCGGAGTGCTCGGCGTTGCGGCGGCCGAGCTCGTCGAGGAGTTCGCGCTCGCCCCGGCCGCGCATCAGCAGGAGGACGAACGGGTCGCTGTCCAGGAGCCGTGCCGTCTGGAAGCAGAGCGCCGCCACGTGCTTGCAGGGCCAGCCGCGGTCCGGGCAGGAGCAGTCGGGGTCGAGGTCACCGGCGGTGGGCAGCAGCCGGATGCCGGTCTCCCCCGCCGTCTCGACCAGGGAGTGCGGCATCTCCTTGTCGAGCAGGGCGGACAGGTGCCCGGGCCGGGCCGCTGCGGCGTCCAGGAAGGTGTCCCAGTCGGACGCCGAGAAGGTACGCAGGCGCAGCTCCGCGCGGTACGGGCGGGGGCGGCTGCCGTGGACGTAGGCGATGACCCGGCCGGGGGTCACGGTGATCGCGGCGACATGGCCGCCGTCCGCGTACGTACGGCCGCGGGCGAGCCGTCCCTCGTCCATCGACAGGGACTCCAGGGCGTCCACCCAGGCCCTGCCCCACCAGCTGTCCGCGAAGGGACCGTCGTCGCGTGCGGCACGGGCGGGCACCGCCTCGAAGGTGCGCCGCAGATCGTCGGGGCCGGGGCGGGCCGCGGGGCGGGGGCTCGCGCCGGGGCTCATGCCGTCCTCCGGAGCGAGACGAGGTCGGCGAGGTCACGGTCGCTGAGCTCGGTCAGGGCGGCCTCGCCGGAACCGAGCACCGCGTCGGCGAGGACCCTCTTGGACTCCAGCAGTTCGCTGATCCGGTCCTCGACGGTGCCCTCCGCGATCAGCCGGTGTACCTGCACGGGCTGGGTCTGGCCGATGCGGTAGGCACGGTCGGTGGCCTGCTCCTCGACCGCCGGATTCCACCAGCGGTCGTAGTGGATGACGTGGGCGGCCCGGGTGAGGTTCAGCCCGGTGCCGGCGGCCTTGAGGGAGAGCAGGAAGACCGGGACCTCGGCGGACTGGAAGCGGTCCACCATCCGCTCCCGCTCGGGCACCGGCGTGCCGCCGTGCAGCAGTTGGGAGGGGATGGCGCGGGAGGCCAGGTGGGCGGAGAGGAGGCGGGCCATCGAGACGTACTGGGTGAAGATCAGGACGGAGCCGCCCTCGGACAGGATGGTGTCGAGGAGCTCGTCGAGCAGGGCGAGCTTGCCCGAGCGTCCGGCGAGCCGGGTCGGCTCCTCTTTCAGATACTGCGCGGGGTGGTTGCAGATCTGCTTGAGCGAACCGAGCAGCTTCATGATCAATCCGCGCCGGGCGATGCCTTCCGACTGCTCGATGAACGCCATCGTCTCGCGGACGGCCGCCTCGTAGAGCGTGGCCTGCTCGCGGGTGAGGAAGACGGGGTGGTCGGTCTCCGTCTTGGGCGGCAGCTCGGGCGCGATGCCCGGGTCGGACTTCTTGCGGCGCAGCAGGAAGGGGCGCACCAGCCGGGAGAGCCGCTCCACCGCTTCCTCGTTGCCCAGCCCCGCCGCGGTGCCGGTGTTCTCCACGATCCGGGCGTGCCGGGAGCGGAAGGCCTTGAGCGGGCCGAGCAGCCCGGGGGTGGTCCAGTCGAGCAGTGCCCAGAGCTCCGAGAGGTTGTTCTCGACGGGGGTGCCGGTCAGCGCGACGCGGGCCGGGGCCGGGATGGTGCGCAGCGCCCTGGCCGTGGAGGAGTGCGGATTCTTCACGTGCTGCGCCTCGTCGGCGACGACGAGTCCCCAGGTGTGCTCGGCGAGCCGGTCCGCGCTGGACCGCATCGTGCCGTAGGTCGTGAGCACGAAGCCGCCGTCCGGGTCGGTCAGGGTCCGGTCGGTGCCGTGGAAGCGGCGCACGGGGACGCCGGGCGCGAAGCGGTTGATCTCGCGGTGCCAGTTGCCCAGGAGGGAGGCGGGGCAGATCACCAGGGTGGGGGCGGGGTGGGCGCGGTGCAGATGGAGCGCGATGACGGTGATGGTCTTGCCCAGGCCCATGTCGTCGGCGAGGCAGCCCCCCAGGCCGAGCGAGGTCATCCGGTCCAGCCAGGCCAGGCCCCGCAGTTGGTAGTCGCGAAGGGTGGCGTCGAGGCCGGGCGGCGCCGGGAGCGTGGCGTCCTCGTCCAGGATGCGCGCGCGGAGCGCGGCCAGGGCGCCGACCGGTACGGCGTCGACCCGCTCCCCGTCGACCTCGGCGCTGCCGGTCAGGGCGACGGCGAGCGCGTCCACGGGGTCCAGTAGGCCGAGCTCCCGCTTGCGCGCCTTCCGTACGAGCGCCGGGTCCACGACCACCCACTGGTCACGCAGCCGCACCACCGGCCGGTGGGCCTCGGCCAGCGTGTCCATCTCCGCCTCGGTGAGCTGCTCGTCGCCCAGGGACAGTTGCCAGTTGAACGCGAAGAGGTGCTCGGCGTCGAAGAACGAGGTGCCGTCGGTGGCCGAGCCCGGCGGGGTCCGGACGACGGCTGCGGCGGTGAGCGAGCGGGCGAGCTCCCGGGGCCAGTGGACCGCGACACCCGCTGCGGCCAGCCGCACCCCGGCGTCACCGATCAGCTCGTACAGCTCGTCCTCCGTGAGCGCGAGGACATCGGGGACCGGCTGGTCGAGCAGCCGCTCCAGCGGGGGCCAGACCCGGGCTGCGCGCCGCAGCGCGAGCACCGCGTCGATCCTGGCCCTCGGCCCGAACGGCTCCCCCGCACCGCCGCTCCACAGCGTGGCCGCGTCGGTGACGTAGGTGGGGTCGGCCAGGCTGTGCACCTGGGTGACGGCCGCGGCGGCGTGCCGGGGGGCGGCCGGGGATCCGGGTGCACCCTCGTCCGCGCCACCCCCCGTGGCGCCCGAACCGTCGGTGCTGCCCGCGGCGTCGGCGGTGCCCACGGCGTCGAACAACTCGTACGCGGACAGGTCGAGCCGCAGCGAGACGCGCACTCCCGCGTCGAGTCCGGCGGCCACCTCGACGGCCCAGGCGCGGGCTTCGGTGAGCTGCTGTGCCTCGCGGGCGGCGAACGGCGCCCCCATCGCATGGGCCGCCGCGGGTGTCCGGGGCAGGGTGTCGGCCACGGCGTCGAGAAAGGCGCCGAGCAGGGCCTGGGGCTCGGGAACCCGCAGGGGTGTGCCGTCGTCCAGCGGGACCGCGTGTCCCTCGGGCGGCATGGCGGCGGCGACGGCCCGCAGATGGGCGATGTCCTCGGCGTCGCGCGGTCCGGCCCGCCAGGCGTCGTGGTCGTCGGACGTCAGACCGGGCAGGAGTCTGCCGCGCGCCACCAGGGTGAGCGCGTGGAGCGCCGCGGCGCCCCAGGCCCGGGTGGCGGGATGGGCCGCGGCGCGGTGGCGGGCGCGGGCGAGCAGGGGCACGGCCTCGGCGACGGACAGCAGCACGGCGGGCACCGTGCGACGGCGGGCACCGTCCGCGCTGTGCCGCCCGACGACGGTCAGCTCCGCGACCGTGTACGCGAGCTCTCCGGGACCGGCAGCCCGCTCCCCGGGGAACGGGCCGTCGGCGCCCGTGACGCCGGCGGTCCCCTCGGGGGCCCAGAAGGCGATCCGGCCGTCCCGGGGGAGCGCGGCGGGCAGGAACACCGCGGCGCACCGCAGCAGCCGGTCGACGGCCGCGTCCTGCGTCATGCCGGCTCCCCCTTCCGCCTCTGCCCGGTCGTGGTTCCCTCGTGGTCCCCTGTGTTCGCGAGTCTAGGCGGGAGGTACGACAACGCCCGCCCCGGCCATGTGTTTCCACAGGTCAGGGCGGGCCGGAGGCCGCGGGCGGCGGGATGGGTCAGTGCGGGGTGAGGGGCCTGGTAGGCGTGCCACCGAACGGCCGCTCCGGCTCCGGTCGCGGCGCAGTCCGATCGCGGTCGTCCGGCGAGGGCCCGGCCCGCGGCGATTCCTCCGGCGGCTCTTCCTCCGGCGGAGGCTTCTCGTTGCGCGGAGGCTGCCCGGGAGCGCCCCGCGACGGCTGCGTCCCGGCGGGAATCTGCGGCGGCCCGCCCTGCTGGGCCCGTTCCAGGAAGCGGAGGAGCTCGACGGGGAACGGCAGCACCAGGGTGGAGTTCTTCTCGGCGGCGACCGCGACCACCGTCTGCAGCAGTCGCAGTTGCAGCGCCGCCGGCTGGCTGGACATCTCCTGGGCCGCCTGGGACAGCTTCTTCGACGCCTGCAGCTCCGCGTCGGCGTTGATGACCCTCGCGCGCCGCTCCCGGTCGGCCTCGGCCTGCCGGGCCATGGAGCGCTTCATGGTCTCCGGGAGCGACACGTCCTTGATCTCCACCCGGTCGATCTGCACACCCCAGCCGACCGCCGGACTGTCGATCATCAGTTCCAGGCCCTGGTTCAGCTTCTCCCTGTTCGACAGGAGGTCGTCCAGGTCGCTCTTGCCGATGATCGACCGCAGGGAGGTCTGCGCCATCTGCGAGACCGCGAACCGGTAGTCCTCCACCTCGATCACCGCGCTCGCCGCGTCCACGACCTTGAAGTAGATGACGGCGTCCACGCGTACCGTGACGTTGTCGCGCGTGATCCCGTCCTGCGCGGGCACGGGCATCGTCACGATCTGCATGTTGACCTTACGGAGCCGGTCGATGCCAGGAACGATCATGGTGAAGCCCGGGCGGCGCACCTGGTCGTGAAGCCTTCCCAGCCGGAGCACGACGCCCCGTTCGTACTGTTTGACGACCCGGGCCGCGGCCATCGCGTACACCGCGCAGCCCGAAGCGGCCGCCACCGCCACGATCACCAGCGCCTCGACCATCACGGCCTCCTGCGTCCGAGAATGCGTTCCGCACCTGCCCATCGCGGCCTTTTACCACGATATGCCCGGTATGCGCACTCGTCGAACCTCTGTCCGGGTGCCGGTGGCCCCGACCGGCCGCGCACCGGGTGCCGCGGCCACGGGGAGCGGGCAGGGTGGCCAGCGCCAGCACGTCCCTGTGACGTACCGATGAGCCGGACGAGCAGACGAGGACCCGCCCATGTCCGTCACCGCGACCCCCACCGATCTCCGCCGGCGCCGCCGCGCCGGCATCGCCGCCGGGGCGGCCCTGCTCACCCTCGCCGTCACCGGGTGCTCCGGCCTCGGGCGCACCGCCGTCGGGCCGGTCACGTACACCACCGAACGCGACCGGGTCGTCAGTGTGAACAGCCCGTCGGTGAAGGGGTGCCACCGGATGGCCCCCGCGGGTGCGCACGAGGTCGTCAACCGGACGCTGATCGACATGATCCTTTACCGCACCCGCGACTGCACCGGTGGCGGGACGACCTACGTGGCGACCACGTTCACCGACGTCAATGCCCCGCGGAGCCTGCCCTGGCGCAGCTACCGCTTCGTTCACTGACCACCGCACCGCGCTCCTGCCCGACCGCGGGACAGTACGTCCCTCCGGTCCCGGGCGATCAGCACGACCACGGCGGCGGGCAGGGCCGGCATGACCGTGTTCGGCGGGGTCAGCCGGACGATCGACGCACCGGCCGGCAGCCCCACGAACCGATCGCCGCCACGCCTTCCGGCAGCGGGATCAGCGGGGCTGGTCGGGGCGGGCACTCACCCAGACGCCGTCGTCGGTGAGATAGCGCTCGACGACGAGCCCGGCCGCTCCCAGACAGGCCTCGAACCGCTCCACGGAGAGCTCCTGCGAACGGAATGTCTGGGTCCACCGCGCGTCCTCGAAGACGTACTCGGCGTGCACCTCGCTGACCCCGCCGCCGACCGGCTCCGCCGAGACCATCCGTATGACGCAGCCCGCCGCCGGGTCCTCGCGCTCCCGGGGCAGATCGGAGTGGTAGTCGGCGCCCTCCCGCTGGACGAGCACGACCCCGTCGTCCTTGACGTACGTACGACAGGTCCTCAACAGCCCCTCCCTGACCCGGTGATCGCTCGTGTGCACCAGGAACGACCCGAGGACCACCGCGTCGAACCTCTCCTCCCCCAGGTCCAGCGACTCGATCGGGCTCCGCACGGTGCGGGCGCCGCGGATGCGGGCCAGCATCTGCGGCGACTCGTCCACCGCGGTCACCGAGAAGCCCCGCGCGACCAGCGGATGCGTCACCCGGCCCGCTCCGCAGCCCAGTTCGAGCACGCTCGCGCCGGCGGGCACGGCTGCCCCGATCACGTCCGGCTCGCTCCCGGGGGACAGCCGCGCGTACAGCTCCACCGCGCAGCCGTCCGGCGTGATGGAGCCCGGACCCGTCCCCGTATGTCCCTCACGTGTCATCCGTCCGCTCATACCCGGCAGAACGCACGGGCGCCGGGCGCCGTTCCCCGGCAGGTCACGGACCGTGGCCCGTCAGCACTCCGGGTAGCGGCCGTCCGGCCACACCACCGGCCGCTCGAACTCCAGGCACAGGTCGTCGGCGAGCTCGGCGATCACGGACCGGCCCTCGGTACGGGCCAGCCACGAGGCCGGCAGCCGGATTGACCGGGCCCGGCACCCCGAGCGGTGTTCCGGGGGCGGGCACGTGACCGACCGCGAGCCCCGTCAGACAGGCGTTGCCGGGCGCCCGGCGCGCGTACAGCCAGGGCTGCTGCCTGAGCCAGCCGGTCCGGACGGAGTCCGCTCCGCCGCGCACCGGCGGGGCGGGATGGTTCTGGGTGTCGAGCCAGCGCCGGTAGGCGTTGCGTACGAGCTCGGTCTCGGCGCCTCCGACGCCCTTGGACCGGGCCCGCGCGTGGGCCCTGATCAGTCCCTCGACCGTGAAGAGCGTCATCTGGGTGTCGTCCGTGATCCGTCCGACGACACCGTCCGCGTCCGCGACGAGCTCCCGTACGCCCCGCTCGCCGTGGGCGCGGCGGATTCCGTCGAGGGAGAGGAACTCCACCGGGTTGCCCAGCGCGTCCCCGATCGCGCCGCCCAGCAGAGCACCGCGTACCCGGGCCCGGCGGGCGACGCTGTCGCCCCATGCCGCGTCGCCCTGCCCTGTGACCTTCACAGCCCGCTACCCGTCATCCGTCCGGCATGCATTTCCGTGCGCCGCGCCGCGGGGGCATGCTGGGAGAAGAGGCGATGCCGATGCGTACCGGAAGTGAACCGTCCACTGCGCGCAGTCCCCTGCGGATGCGACTCGTGCTGAGTCTATGGGGCATGGCCTGGGCGGTGTTGGGCCTGGCGGCATTCGTGGCGACCGGACGAGCCGGCTGGGCGACGGCCTGTGGGGTGCTGCTGATCGTCTCGGCGACGGACTCCTGCGTCGTCGTCCACCGCATCCGCCAGGGCCCGCACTTCCAGCCGGGGCGCGACATTCCGCCATACGAACCGGACCGGGGCGGGCCCGGCACTCCGGGGCACTGACGGCTCCCGTCCCGCCGACCGGGTGGGGTCAGGGGCGGTCGTCGAAGCGGGCCGCCCTGAGGTACTCCGGCTTGGGGTCGAGTGCCGCGGCCAGCCGGAAGTGCCGGGTGGCCTGCTCGGGCCGGCCGGCGCGCTCGAAGGTGCGGGCCAGCGCGAAGTGGGCGAAGGCGTTGTCCGGCTCACGCTCCAGGACCAGCTCGAATTCGAGCTCGGCAGGGCGCAGTTGGGCGGCTGCGAAGAAGGCCCGGGCGCGCAGCAGCCGGGCGGCCGTGTTCTCCGGATGGGCGGCTATCACCGAGTCGAGCAGCTTGACGGCACCCCGCGGATCCCGCGCGGCCAGCAACTGCTCCGCCGCACGGAAATCGATGACGTGCGTCTCCGGGTTCCTTTCGGGCACGGTCCCATCCTTCCCTTCGCGCTCCGCACCTCAACGTCCGGCCGTCACCCGGTATTCCGGGCCGGGCAGCGCCTTTACCCGTGGCAGCCGCGCAGTGCTCCGGCCGGCGGCGCCCGCACGGGCCGGGCATCGGCTCAGCCTGCGGCGGCCCGTGCGGCCAGTTCGGACCAGACCTTGCGGACCTGCGGTTCCAGGTCCTCCAGCGGTCCGTCGTTGTCGATGACCAGATCGGCGACGGCCAGCCGCTCCTGCCGTGTGGCCTGCGCGGCCATCCGGGCGCGGGCGTCGGACTCGGTCATGCCCCGCAGGCGTACGAGCCGGTCGAGCTGCGTCCTGGGCGTCGCGTCCACGACCACGACCAGGTCGTAGAGCGGGGCGAGACCGTTCTCGGTGAGGAGCGGGACGTCGTGGACGACCACGGCGCCGGGTCCGGCGGCCCGTTCCAGTTCGGCGGACCGGGCACCGACGAGCGGATGGACGAGGGCGTTCAGCGCCGCCAGGCGTTCGGGGTCGGCGAAGACGATCGCGCCCAGCGCCGGCCGGTCCAGGGTGCCGTCGGCCGCCAGGATGCCGGCGCCGAACTCCTCGACGACCGACGCGAGCCCCGGTGTCCCGGGCTCGACGACCTCGCGCGCGATCCGGTCGGCGTCGACGAGGACGGCCCCGTAGCTCACGAGCAGCCGTGACACTTCGCTCTTGCCGGCGCCGATCCCGCCGGTCAGGCCCACTTTCAGCATGCGCAGAGCCTAGTGCCGCATCAGGCGACGTTCGCCCCGTCGCGACGCCCGGCACGCACTCTCGCCGCACCGGCCGAAAGCCCGAGTACGTCCGGTACGAGGACTTCCGGCCGGCACGCCGGGAGCAAGCACCCGACGCCGCTCCTCGACAGGCAAACGTTGCCTGCCGCGGCACCAGCTTCCGGCCCGGCCGCCGTCCCTCGCACTCTCAGGAATCGCCCTCGCGCTCGGCAAGGAAGCGTTCGAATTCGAGGCCGATCTCCTCCGCCGAGGGAAGATCGGCGGGTTCCGCGACGAGATTGCCGCGGGTCTCGGAACCCGCGACCGCGTCGTACTGGTGCTCCAGCCCCTGGACGAGCGATACGAGCTCCTCGTCGCCCTGCCCGATCTGCCGGTCGATCTCGGTCTGGGTACGGTGCGCCTCGGTGCGCAGCGTGTGCGCGATGCTCGGCAGGACCAGGCCGGTGGCGGCCGTGATCGCCTCCAGGGCGGTGAGCGCCGCGTCGGGGTACGCGGACCGGGCTACGTAGTGAGGCACATGGGCCGCGACACCGAGGACGTCATGGCCGGATTCCATCAGCCGGTACTCGACGAGCGCCTCGGCGGAGCCGGGGACCTGTGCCTCGTCGAAGGGGCTGCGGTGTCCGGGCATGAGATCGGTGCGGTTGCCGTGCGGGGTGATGCCTACCGGCCGGGTGTGCGGGACACCCATCGGAATGCCGTGGAAGTTGACCGCGAGACGCACACCGAGCCGCTCCACGATCTGCTCGACGGCGGCGGCGAACCTCTCCCACTCCACGTCGGGTTCGGGCCCGGACAGCAGCAGGAAGGGTGCCCCCGTGGCGTCCTGCACGACCCGGACGTCCAGGGTCGGCGCTTCGAACGCCGTCCAGCGGTCGCGCCGGAAGGTCAGCAGCGGGCGCCGCGCGCGGTAGTCGACCAGCCGGTCGTGGTCGAAGCGGGCCACGAGCTGGTGCGGCAGCGTCTCGAGCACGCCGTCGACGATCTGCTCACCGGTTTCGCCCGCGTCGATGTATCCGTCGAAGTGGTAGAGCATGACCAGGCCGGCCGACTCCTGGGCGAGCGCCATGTCGACGACGGCCAGGCCCTTCGGCTCCCATTCGTACAAACTCTGCGGATCAGGCACGGTTACCGCTCCTCCTCGTGTTCCTGCACAAGAACACCCCGTCCGGCACCGGCATTCCCGACCACCCCACTTTCTGCGGCCCCGTCGAACGGGCCCGCGCACTCGCGCGGGTCTTCCTGACCGTCAGATACCCGCACGGTCCTCGCCGTTCACCCTCGGGGCCCCTCGTCCGGATCGGGCCCGGCTCGCGGGGTCCGGCCCGATCCGGACGAAGGACCCCGCCCCCGCACACGTCCGGACCTCGACGTGCCCCTCCCCCATTCCGGCGTCACCGGACAGCGGATTCAGGCACTCGCCCCACATGCACGTACGGGAACTCCTGGCCCTTCGACGGGAGGGCATACCCGAGGGACCGGGTACCCGGAGGCGTGAGTGACGCCTGGGAACACACGTGAGGCCCGCCCCCCGAAGGGAGCGGGCCTCACTCACGGCTCTACTGCTACTGCAGCCGATGAGCGGCTGGGGTCAGAGCGTCAGCTCTGGCCGCCGGCCAGCTTCTCGCGCAGGGCGGCCAGGGCCTCGTCCGACGCCAGGGCGCCGGAGTTGTCCGCGGACTCCGAGGAGTACGAACCGCCGCCGCCACCGCTGCCGCCGGAGGCAGCCGGGGCACTGCCGGCCGGGGCAGCAGCGCCCTCGGCCGCAGCGGCCTCGTCGGCCTCGCGGGACTTGATGACCTGGGCCTGGTGCTGCTCGAAGCGCGTCTGCGCCTCGGCGTACTGGGTCTCCCAGACCTCGCGCTGCGCCTCGAAGCCCTCGAGCCAGTCGTTGGTCTCGGGGTCGAAGCCCTCGGGGTAGATGTAGTTGCCCTGGTCGTCGTACGACGCGGCCATGCCGTACAGCGTCGGGTCGAACTCGACCGAGGCCGGGTCGCCGCCGAACGCCTCGTTGGCCTGCTTCAGCGAGAGGCTGATGCGACGGCGCTCGAGGTCGATGTCGATGACCTTGACGAAGATCTCGTCGTTGACCTGGACGACCTGCTCCGGGATCTCCACGTGGCGCTCGGCCAGCTCGGAGATGTGGACCAGACCCTCGATGCCCTCGTCGACGCGCACGAACGCACCGAACGGAACGAGCTTGGTGACCTTACCGGGAACGACCTGCCCGATCTGGTGCGTACGGGCGAACTGCTGCCACGGGTCTTCCTGCGTCGCCTTGAGCGACAGCGACACGCGCTCGCGGTCCATGTCGACGTCGAGGACCTCGACGGTGACTTCCTGACCGACCTCGACGACCTCGGAGGGGTGGTCGATGTGCTTCCAGGAGAGCTCGGAGACGTGCACGAGACCGTCGACGCCACCCAGGTCCACGAAGGCACCGAAGTTGACGATCGAGGAGACGACGCCGGAGCGGACCTGACCCTTCTGCAGGGTCGTGAGGAACGTCTGGCGCACCTCGGACTGGGTCTGCTCGAGCCAGGCACGGCGGGACAGGACCACGTTGTTGCGGTTCTTGTCCAGCTCGATGATCTTGGCCTCGAGCTCCTTGCCCACGTAGGGCTGGAGGTCGCGGACACGACGCATCTCGACGAGCGACGCCGGGAGGAAGCCACGGAGGCCGATGTCGAGGATGAGACCACCCTTGACGACCTCGATGACGGTACCGGTGACGATGCCGTCTTCTTCCTTGATCTTCTCGATGGTGCCCCAGGCACGCTCGTACTGAGCGCGCTTCTTCGAGAGGATCAGGCGGCCTTCCTTGTCCTCCTTCTGGAGAACCAGGGCCTCGATCTCGTCGCCGACCTTGACGACCTCGTTCGGGTCGACGTCGTGCTTGATCGAGAGCTCGCGGCTCGGGATGACGCCTTCGGTCTTGTAACCGATGTCGAGGAGAACCTCGTCCCGGTCAACCTTGACGATGACACCGTCAACGATGTCGCCGTCGTTGAAGTACTTGATCGTCTCGTCGATCGCCGCGAGGAACGCGTCCGCGTCGCCGATGTCGTTGACCGCAACCTGCGGAGTGGTGGCGGTGGTCTCGGTGCTGCTCGTCATGTGGGAAAGGGCTCCGGTACGGACAGTGAGTCGTAGGTACTGCTACGCCGAAAGCCCGTATCGCCTCTGCAGACGCCGGACAGCCTGGAGAGCACCTGAACCGAACCGGAAAGGCGCCCCGAAAACCGAGGGGACATGCAACAGACGCGAGCGCGGCCTGCTAGGTCTGAGGCGCGCAGGCTCGCAGCGCAACTTGTAGCATACGGGGGCAGCCGGACAGGGTCAATGCGCGAAGGCGCACACCCGGGGCACAACGCCCCAATCCCGGCACAACTCACGTTCACCGAGGCCGCATCGGCCCTATCGGTGTGTCGCACGCATTCGGACGTACTCACCCGTACGGCCCGGGGGACACCGCGTGCGGCGGATGAAGGCAAACTACAACGACGGGCACGATGAGCCAAGAGACGTACGACTCCGAACCTGAAGCGACGCGCCGGGAAGCCGGGGAAGCGGAGAGCAGCCGGGCAAGTCGCGGATGGTGGGACCGCAACGCCGACGAGTACCAGAGCGACCACGGGGCCTTCCTCGGGGACGACCGCTTCGTCTGGGGCCCGGAGGGGCTCGACGAGGCGGACGCCGCCCTGCTGGGCCCGGTGTCCGCCCTGAAGGGCCGGGACGTCCTGGAGATCGGCGCCGGCGCCGCCCAGTGCTCGCGCTGGCTGGCCGCGCGGGGCGCGCGCCCGGTGGCGCTGGACCTCTCCCACCGCCAGCTCCAGCACGCGCTGCGGATCGGCGGCGACGTCCCCCTGGTGGAGGCCGACGCGGGCCGGCTGCCGTTCCGGGACGGCTCCTTCGACCTGGCCTGCTCCGCCTACGGAGCGGTGCCGTTCGTCGCCGACCCCGTACAGGTGTTCCGGGAGGTGCACCGGGTGCTGCGCCCCGGGGGCCGCTGGGTCTTCTCGGTGACGCACCCGATCCGCTGGGCGTTCCCCGACGAGCCCGGCCCGGAGGGGCTCTCCGTCGCCGCGTCCTACTTCGACCGCGTGCCGTACGTCGAGCAGGACGAACGGGGCGACGCGGTGTACGTCGAGCACCACAGGACGCTCGGCGACCGGGTCCGCGACGTGGTGGCCGGCGGTTTCCGGCTGGTCGACCTGGTGGAACCGGAGTGGCCCGCATGGAATCACCAGGAGTGGGGCGGCTGGTCCCCCCTGCGCGGCCACCTCATCCCCGGGACGGCGATCTTCGTCTGCGAACGGGACCACCGGTCCGCGTGAGGGACCGTCGTACGAGACTGGGGGCGTGATCCGCACCGACGCCCTGGACCAGCTGCCCGTACGCACCGCCCTGCCCGCCCTGGAGCGGGCGCTCGACGACCGGGGGGTGGCGGTGCTCTGCGCACCCCCCGGGACCGGCAAGACGACGCTCGTTCCCCTGGTGCTCGCCGGGCTGACCGGCGGCGGCCCGGTGCGCAGGGTCCTCGTGGCCGAGCCCCGGCGGATCGCGGCCCGGGCGGCGGCGCGCCGGATGGCGTGGCTGCTCGGCGAGCCGACCGGCGGCCGGGTCGGCTTCACGGTGCGCGGGGAGCGTGTGGTGGGGCACGACACGGTGGTGGAGGTCGTGACCACGGGGGTGCTGCTCCAGCGGCTCCAGCGCGACCAGGAGCTGGCCGGCGTCGACGTGGTGATCATCGACGAGTGCCACGAGCGGCATCTGGACGCGGACACGGTCGCCGCGTTCCTCCTCGACGTACGGGAGGCGATCAGGCCCGACCTGCGGCTGGTCGCGGCGTCGGCGACGACGGACGCCGAGGGCTGGGCCCGTCTGCTGGGCGACGCGCCGGTGGTCGAGGCGCGGGGCGTGTCCCATCCGGTCGAGGTGGTGTGGGCGCCACCGACGGGGCCGGTACGCCCGCCGCACGGGATGCGGGTCGACCCCGCGCTGCTGACGCACGTGGCCGCCGTGGTGCGCCGGGCACTGGCCGAGCGGGACGGCGACGTGCTGTGCTTCCTGCCCGGCGTCGGCGAGATCGGCCGGGTGGCCGGGCAGCTCGCGGGGGTGGACGCCGAGGTGCTCCAGGTGCACGGGCGGGCGCCCGCGACCGTGCAGGACGCGGTCCTGGCCGGGTCCTCGCAGCGGCGCCGGGTGGTGCTGGCGACGTCCGTGGCGGAGTCCTCCCTCACGGTGCCGGGCGTCCGGGTGGTCGTGGACTCCGGGCTGGCCAGGGAGCCGCGCACCGACCACGCGCGGGGTCTGAGCGCGCTCACGACCGTACGGGCGTCGCAGGCGGCCGGGCGCCAGCGGGCGGGCCGGGCGGGGCGCGAGGCGCCGGGTGCGGTGTACCGCTGCTGGGAGCAGGCGGAGGACGGGCGGCTCGCCCGGTTCCCGTCACCGGAGATCAAGGTGGCCGATCTGACGGCGTTCGCGCTGCAGGCGGCGTGCTGGGGTGCTCCGGACGCCACCGGGCTGGCGCTGCTCGACCCGCCGCCCGCCGGGGCCATGGGAGCGGCGCGGGAGGTACTGACGGCGGTGGGCGCGGTCGACGCGGCGGGGCGGGTCACGGACCGGGGTGTGCGGATGTCCCGGCTCGGGCTGCACCCCAGGCTGGCGCGGGCGCTGCTGGACGGTGCGGACGAGGTGGGCGGGCGGCAGGCCGCGGAGGTGGTGGCTCTGCTGAGCGAGGAGCCGCCGCGGGAGTACGGCGACGACCTGGCCGCCGCCCTGCGGACGGCGCGGCGGGGCGGGGACGGGTACGCGGCCCGCTGGCGGCAGGAGGTGAGGCGGCTGTCGTCCTCGCTCGGCCGGGCCGGCGGCCGGGGTTCCTCGGACGACACGGCCGCCGGGCTGGTGGCGGCGCTGGCGTTCCCGGAGCGGGTGGCGAGGGCCCGGGGCGGGGGCGCGTTCCTGATGGTGTCGGGCACGGGCGCGGAGCTCCGGGACGGTTCGGGGCTGCGCAGCGCGCCGTGGCTGGCCGTCGCGGTCGCCGACCGGCCGGCCCACGCGGCGTCCGCCCGGGTGCGGCTGGCCGCGGTCGTCGACGAGGACACGGCGCGGCTGGCCGCCGGGCATCTGCGGTTCTCGGGCGAGGAGGTCCGCTGGGTGGACGGCGATGTGGTGGCGCGTTCCGTGGAACGGCTCGGAGCCGTCGAACTGTCGGTACGGGCACTGAAGCGGCCTGCGCCGGAGCTGGTGCGCGAGGCGCTGCTGGAAGGGCTGCGGCGCGAGGGACCGGGGCTGCTGCGGTGGACCCGGGACAGCGAGCAGCTGCGGCTGCGGCTCGCCTTCCTGCACCGGGTGCTGGGGGCGCCGTGGCCCGATGTGTCGGACGGCGCGCTGCTGGCGCGTGCCGGGGAGTGGCTGGAGCCCGAGCTGTCGCGGGCACGCCGCCGCTCGGATCTGGCGCGGACCGACGCCGGGCAGGCGGTGCGCCGGCTGCTGCCGTGGGCGACGGGCGACGCCGCCCGGCTCGACGAGCTGGCCCCGGAACGGATCGCGGTGCCGAGCGGGTCGAGGATCCGGGTGGAGTACGGCGGCGAGCAGCCCGTCCTCGCGGTGAAGCTCCAGGAGCTGTTCGGAATGCGGGAGACGCCCAGGGTGGCCGGGGTGCCCGTCCTGGTGCACCTGCTCTCGCCCGCCGGGCGCCCGGCGGCGGTGACGGCGGATCTGGCGTCGTTCTGGCGGGAGGGCTACCGGGCGGTGCGGGCCGAGCTGCGCGGCCGGTACCCGAAACACCCGTGGCCGCAGGACCCGACGACGGTGCAGGCGACCCGCTACACGTCGGCGCGGCTCCGCCGGGACTGACGCGGGGCCCCGGGACCGGGAACGGAGCAGCCCCTCGGCAGCGGGTGGCCGAGGGGCTGCTTCCAGGGTGGTGCGGGTCAGGCGGCGGGCGCCGCCTCGACCGTGAGCACGACGGTGAGCGTGACGCCGCTCGCCGTGGTGAGCCGCAGCGTGTAGGTGCCCGCGGTGTCGTCGGCGTAGATCTCCGGGAGCTCCAGGACTCCGTCGGCACCGGTCTTCAGGTCCGTCAGCGTGCGGACGGGCGCACCGGCGGCGTCCTTGAAGTACGGGCCCTTGTCGTTCTCGGCGGGCGTCGCCCCGTCGGTGATCATCGTGGCGGTCACGGCGGTGCCCGCGAGGCCCGTCCCCTTGTACGTCGCCCGGACCGCGACCGTGTCGGCGAACTCCGCACCGGCGGCGGCGCTCAGGGCCTTGTCGTCGGTACGGGCGAGGGCGTCCGCCTGCCGGGCGGTGACGTTGGCCGTGTAGGTGAGGGTGCGCGGCTCGGTGGTGCCCGCGAACGCCCTCACCTTGAACTCGCCCGTCTTCTCGCCCGCCGTCAGAACGGGGGCGGTGACGGTGCCGTCGGCGCCGGTGGACAGTGTGACCGTGGTCTTCCCGCCGGCGAAGCGGGTGTCGGTGTCACCGGTGATCGCGAAGGTGACCGGGGTCCTGGCGAGCGGGGTGCCGAGGGTGTTCTTCGTCCGCACCCTGACGCGCTCGCTGAACACCTCGCCCGCCGTGGCGGTGAGGGTGCCGGTGCCCGCGTTCTCGATGCTGCCGAACGACGGAGCGGGCGGAGTCGTCGGAGGCGTGGCCGGCGGCGTGGTCGGAGGTGTCGTGGGCGGCTTGGTGGGCGGCTTCGGCTTCGGCGGGGTGGGCTCCGGGCTCGGCGTCGTCCCGCCGCCGGGGGTACCCGGCGGGGTGGCGGCCGGGGGCGGCGTGGGCGTGGGTGACGGGCTGGACGATCCGCCGCCCGAGCCGACCGGGAGGACACCGCTGCCGTCCGGGACCTCGTGGGTACCGCGCTTGTAGAAGTCGAACCAGGAGCGCACCGTCCGCAGGTACTCCCGCGAGTGGTTGTAGCTCAGCACCGCCCGGTCGAGGTCCGCCGCGAGGGCCAGGTCGCGGGTGCCCGCGCAGAGGTAGCGCCCGGCGGCCAGCGCCGCGTCGTAGATGTTGTTGGGGTCCTTGCGTCCGTCGCCGTTTCCGTCCTGGCCCCAGGTGGCCCAGGTCTGCGGGATGAACTGCATCGGGCCCACCGCACGGTCGTGGGTCGAGTCCCCGTCGTACGCCCCGCCGTCGGAGTCCTTGATCAGCGCGAAGCCCTGCCCGTTGAGGGCCGGGCCGAGGATCGGGGAGAACGTGGTCCCGTTGTCGTCGACCTTGCCGCCGCGTGCCTGGCCGGACTCGACCTTGCCGATCGCGGCGAGGAGCTGCCACGGCAGACGGCAGGCGGCGTCGGTGCCCGCGAGATCCTGCTCGGCCTTCTTGTACGCCGCCAGGATCGTGGCCGGTATGCCCGCTTCCGCACTGCCGGTCACCGGTAGATTCACGGACGAACCGGGCTTGTTGGGCGTGGTGAGGGGCGGCAGGTCGGTGTAGTACGGCGAGTTGCCGGTGGCCGCGCCGTCGCCGGGCGGGGTCGCGCCGGCTGCCGCCGGATCACCGCCCGCCGTGCTCGCGGCCAGTGGCGCCGCGGGAGCCTGCGAGGCGGAGAGGGCGGCCACCGCGGCGGCTGCCACCGCGGTGGTGGTGGCCCCCCTGCGCAGCCGGCGGCCGAATTGCGCTGCCATACGTTCTGGTCCCTCCCCGTCGACGGCTGTTCGCGCTCCCCAGCGCGAGGACTCAGGCGACCCTACGGCAACGGACGCCGCCCGAACACCGGTCCACGAACGGTTCTTACCGTTTATTCACGTTCCCGTCCGCACCTCGTACGGCAAACCGGACGGACCGGTGACGGAGCCTCACGCATAATGCCGCCATGCCCTTCACGCTCAGCCACGCCGCGGCCGTACTCCCCGGGATCCACCGGTCCGGTACGGGCCGGGGTCCGCTGGTCGCCTCCGCCCTCGTCGCGGGTTCGTTCGCCCCCGACATGACGTACTACGCGGACACGGCGATCCCGGGGGCGATGGCATTCGGTGCGGTGACGCACTCGCTGTGGGGTGTGTTCACCGTGGACGTACTCATCACCGGTGCGGTCGTGGCGCTGTGGCTGCTGCTGCGGGAACCGCTGGTGGCCCTGCTGCCGGCCACGTGGCAGGGACGCGCGCACACCTTCGCGCGGGGCAGGCGGCGGGAACCCGGGAGGGCGGTCCTCCCCGCGGCGGGGTGGTTCGCACTGTCCGCGGTCATCGGCTCGGGCACCCACGTCGTGTGGGACGCCTTCACCCATCACAGCCGGTGGGGCACCGAGTCGGTGCCGGTGCTGAGCCGGAGCCTCGGCGGCTTCCCGGTGTTCCAGCTGCTCCAGTACGGAAGTTCGGCCGTGGCCCTGACAGTCCTGGCCGGATTCACGTACTCGGGGCTGCGGCGGACCGCGCCCCTGCCGGTGCCCCAGTCCGTCCCGGTGCTCGGCCGGGCGGAGCGCCGCCGGGCGGTCGCGCTGCTCGCCGTGTGCGTCCTGCTCGGCGTCGCCCACCGGTGCGCCCGCTGGTGGGCCCACTCCGGGCACACCGGCACACCGCTCGGCATCGTCCCGACGGCCTGCTTCGGCGCCGGGGCGGGGCTCGCCGTCGGACTCCTGCTGTACGGGGTGTGGACGCGGCTGCGGGCCCGGACGGCTCCCCGCCCACCGGACGGGCCAGGTGCGAGGACCGCACCGGGCCGCCCGGCCGGCGAGGACACCGTCCGTACGTGAGCGATCCGTCAGTGCGCGGCCGACTCCCAGTCCGTGCCCACACCGACCGAGACGTCCAGCGGGGCACGGAGCTCGACCGCCGTGGACATCTCCCTGCGGAGGATCTCCTCGACCCGCTCGCGCTCGCCCCCGGCGATCTCCAGGACGATTTCGTCATGGACCTGGAGCAGCATCCGTGAGGCCAGCTCCGCCTCGGTCAGCGCCTTGTCCACCTTGAGCATCGCGACCTTCACGATGTCGGCCGCGGTCCCCTGGATCGGCGCGTTGAGCGCCATCCGCTCCGCCATCTCGCGCCGCTGACGGTTGTCGCTGGTCAGGTCGGGGAGATACCGGCGACGGCCGAAGACCGTCTCCGTGTAGCCGGTGGACCTGGCCTCCTCCACCACACGGTGCAGATAGTCGCGGACACCGCCGAACCGCTCGAAGTAGGTCTCCATCAGCCCGCGCGCCTCGCCGGGCTCGATGTTGAGCTGCTGGGAGAGCCCGAACGCGGAGAGCCCGTAGGCCAGTCCGTACGACATCGCCTTGATCTTCCGGCGCATCTCGGCGTGGACGGCCGACTTCTCGACCCCGAACACCTGCGAGGCAACCGTCGTGTGCAGGTCCTCCCCCGAGGTGAACGCCTCGATCAGGCCGGCGTCCTCGGAGAGGTGCGCCATCACCCGCAACTCGATCTGGCTGTAGTCCGCCGTCATCAGCGTCTCGAAGCCCTCGCCGACGACGAAGCCCCGGCGGATCGCCCGCCCCTCGTCCGTGCGGACCGGGATGTTCTGCAGGTTCGGATCGGTGGAGGAGAGCCGCCCGGTCGCCGCGACCGTCTGGTTGAACGTGGTGTGGATCCGGCCGTCCGCACCGATCGTCTTGACCAGGCCCTCGACCGTGACCCGCAGCTTCGCCTGCTCACGGTGGCGCAGCATGATGACCGGCAGCTCGTGCTCGGTCTGCGCGGCAAGCCAGGCCAGCGCGTCGGCGTCCGTCGTGTAACCCGTCTTCGTCTTCTTCGTCCTGGGCAGTGCCAGCTCGCCGAAGAGGACTTCCTGGAGCTGCTTGGGCGAGCCGAGGTTGAACTCGCGGCCCACCGCGGCGTGCGCCTCCTTCACCGCCTGCTGCACGGCGCCCGCGAACTGCTGCTCCATACCTTCCAGATGTGCCCGGTCGGCGGCGATGCCGTGCCGCTCCAGACGGGCCAGCAGGATCGAGGTGGGCAGCTCCATGTCGTGCAGCAGCTCGGCGGCACCGACCTCCCGCAGACGGACGGCGAACGCCTCGCCCAGATCCAGGACCGCGCGGGCCTGCGACATCAGGGCATCGGCCTCGGCCCTGTCGTCCGCGCCGAAGGCCAGCTGGCCGTCGGACGAGGCGGCGGGGGCCAGCTCACGGCCCAGGTACTCCACGGACAGGGCGTCCAGGGCGAACGAACGGCGGCCGGGCTTGACCAGGTAGGCGGCCAGCGCGGTGTCCATCGTGACGCCGTCGATCCGCCAGCCGTGCTCGGGGAAGACCCGCATGGCGCTCTTCGCGTTGTGCATGACCTTGGGTCGCTCCGGGTCGGCGACCCACGAGACGAACGCCTGCTCGTCGGCCTCGTCGAGCTGCGACGGGTCGAACCAGGCGGCCGCCCCGCCGGCGGCGGCCAGCGCCACCTCCGTCACACTGCCCTTCCCCAGCGACCACGTGTCGACCGTGACGACACCGAGCGGCTGCCCGCCGTGCGCCTCCAGCCAGGGCGCCACCTCGCCCGAACCCAGCACCGAACCGTCCAGCTCGACGCCGGACGCGGGCTCCGGAGCAGCCTCCTGCCCGGCCGCACCCGGGTCCACGGCCATCAGCCGCTCACGCAGGCTCGGATTGCGGATCTCCAGGACGTCCAGCACCCCCGTGACGGCCGTGCGGTCGTACGGCGCGCGCTCCAGATCCTGCGGGGCCTTCGGCAGCTCCACGTCCCTGACCATCTCGGTCAGCCGGCGGTTCATGCGCACCGCGTCCAGGTGGTCGCGGAAATTCTGACCGGCCTTGCCCTTGACCTCCTCCGCCCGTGCCACGAGGTCGTCGAACGAACCGAACTGGTTGATCCACTTCGCGGCGGTCTTCTCACCGACGCCCGGGATGCCCGGGAGGTTGTCCGACGGGTCCCCGCGCAGCGCCGCGAAGTCCGGATACTGCCGCGGCGTGAGCCCGTACTTCTCCTCGACCTTCGCCGGGGTGAAGCGCGTCAGCTCGGAGACGCCCTTCGTCGGGTACAGCACGGTCACGTTGTCCGTGATCAGCTGGAAGGAGTCCCGGTCGCCCGTGACGATCAGCACCTCGAAGCCCGCCGCCTCGGCCTGGGTGGCCAGCGTCGCGATGACGTCGTCCGCCTCGAAGCCGTCGACCGCGAAGCGGTCGGCGTGCATCGCGTCGAGCAGCTCACCGATCAGCTCCACCTGCCCCTTGAACTCGTCGGGCGTCTTGGAACGATTCGCCTTGTACTCGGGGAACTCCTGCGAACGCCACGTCTTGCGGGACACATCGAAGGCCACCGCGAAATGCGTGGGCGCCTCGTCACGCAGCGTGTTCGCCAGCATCGACGCGAAGCCGTACACGGCGTTCGTCGGCTGCCCCGTGCCGGTCGTGAAATTCTCCGCGGGGAGCGCAAAGAACGCCCGGTACGCCAGGGAGTGCCCGTCCATCAGGAGCAGGCGCGGTCGGTTGTCTGCCGTCTTCTTCGATGCCGTCTCAGCCACGCCCCCGATCCTGCCACGGACCACTGACACTCCGGACCGGCCGCCGCTCGTCCCCCGCTCGCGCGCGGCTCGGGCCCCGGCCGGCACATGTACCAGGCTCCCCGGCTTCCCACCAGGCCACCCGGCGGCGGCGCATGACACGATCGGAGACAGGAAGAAGCGCTCGAAGGGGAGCAACCATGGCCACAAAGCCCCCGACCGGTGACCCGGTCCAGGACGCCCCGCAGGTCGAAGCGGTCCAGCACGCCGCCGCGGGACTGCCCGCCGTCGCCCACAGCCTGCTCGTCGCCCAGCAGCAGATGGGAGTACGGCGCACCGCGCAGACCCTCCTCAAGGTCAACCAGAAGGACGGCTTCGACTGCCCCGGCTGCGCCTGGCCCGAGGGCGACAAGCGGCACACCGCCGAATTCTGCGAGAACGGCGCCAAGGCCGTCGCCGAAGAGGCGACCCTGCGCCGCGTCACCCCCGACTTCTTCGCCGCGCACCCCGTCGCCGACCTGGCCACCCGCAGCGGCTACTGGCTCGGCCAGCAGGGCCGCATCACGCAGCCCATGTACCTGCCCGCGGGTGCCGACCGGTACGAGGCCGTGACCTGGGAGCGCGCCTTCGAGATCCTCACCGAGGAGCTCACGGCGCTCGCCTCCCCCGACGAGGCGCTGTTCTACACCTCGGGCCGCACCAGCAACGAGGCGGCGTTCCTGCTCCAGCTCTTCGCCCGGGAGTTCGGCACCAACAACCTCCCCGACTGCTCCAACATGTGCCACGAGTCGTCGGGGTCGGCGCTCACCGAGACGATCGGCGTCGGAAAGGGGAGCGTCAGCCTGGAGGACCTCCACCAGGCCGACCTGATCATCGTCGCCGGACAGAACCCGGGCACCAACCACCCCCGGATGCTCTCCGCCCTGGAGCGGGCCAAGTCCGCCGGAGCCCGGATCATCTCGGTGAACCCGCTGCCCGAGGCCGGCATGGAGCGGTTCAAGAACCCGCAGACCGCCCGAGGCATGATCAGGGGCACGGCCCTCAACGACCTCTTCCTGCAGATCCGCATCGGCGGCGACCAGGCCCTCTTCCGCCTCCTGAACAAGATGATCCTGGAGACCGAAGGAGCCGTCGACACCACCTTCGTCACCGAACACACCCACGGATACGAGGAGTTCGCCGACGCCGCCCGCGCCGCCGACTGGACGCAGACCCTCACCGCCACCGGTCTGGAGCGCGAGGCCATCGAACAGGCCCTCGCCATGATCCTCGCCTCCGAGCGCACCATCGTCTGCTGGGCCATGGGCCTCACCCAGCACAAGCACTCCGTGCCGACCATCCGCGAAGTGGTCAACTTCCTTCTGCTGCGCGGCAACATCGGCAGGCCGGGCGCCGGGGTCTGCCCCGTGCGCGGTCACTCCAACGTCCAGGGCGACCGCACCATGGGCATCTTCGAACGCCCCTCGGCCGCCTTCCTCGACGCCCTGGACAAGGAGTTCAAGATCACCTCGCCGCGCCACCACGGCTACGACGTCGTCCGGTCCATCCAGGCGCTGCGCGACGGCGACGCCAAGGTCTTCTTCGCGATGGGCGGCAACTTCGTCGCCGCGACACCCGACACCGCCGTCACGGAAGCCGCGATGCGCCGCGCCCGGCTCACCGTCCACGTGTCGACCAAACTCAACCGCTCCCACGCCGTGACCGGCACCCGCGCCCTGATCCTGCCCACGCTCGGACGCACCGACAAGGACGTCCAGGCGGGAACGAAACAGTTCGTCACCGTCGAGGACTCCATGGGCCTGGTCCACGCCTCACGGGGCAACCTCACCCCCGCCGGCCCCCACCTGCTCTCCGAGCCGGCCATCGTCGCCCGCCTGGCCCGCGCCGTCCTCGGCCCCCGCTCCACCACACCCTGGGAGGAGTTCGAGAAGGACTACGGGACGATCCGCGACCGCATCTCCCGCGTCGTGCCCGGCTTCGAGGACTTCAACGCCCGCGTCGCACAGCCCGGCGGCTTCTCCCTGCCCCACGCCCCGCGCGACGAACGGCGCTTCCCCACCGCCACGGGCCGGGCCAACTTCACCGCCGCACCGGTCGAGTACCCCGAACTCCCCGAAGGCAGACTGCTGCTGCAGACCCTGCGCTCCCACGACCAGTACAACACCACGATCTACGGCCTCGACGACCGCTACCGCGGCATCAAGGGCGGCCGCCGCATCGTCATGGTCAACCCCGAGGACGCCCGCACGCTCGGACTCCCCGACGGCTCGTACACCGACCTCGTCAGCGAGTGGAAGGACGGCGTCGAGCGCCGGGCACCGGGCTTCCGCGTCGTGCACTACCCGACCGCGCGGGGCTGCGCCGCCGCGTACTACCCCGAGACCAACGTGCTCGTCCCGCTCGACGCCACCGCGGACACCAGCAACACCCCGGCCAGCAAGTCGGTCGTCGTCCGGTTCGAGCGGGCCGAGGGCGCCGGCCGGTGAGGCCGGCCGAGGGCATCAGCCCCTAAGCGTTCGCTCAGTCGTCTGATAAGAACAGGGCACACAGCAACGAACGACCGCAGACGATCGGAGCCGGACCCCATGGGCGAGCACACCGCACCCACGTTCCCCCAGGAGATCATCGACGAGTACGCCGTACTCGGCGTCGACCTCCCCGCACTCTTCTCCGCCGGGCATCTCGGCGAGCGCATGGGCGTACAGATCGTCGAGGCGTCCGCCGAGCGCGTCGTGGGCACCATGCCCGTCGAGGGCAACACCCAGCCCTACGGCCTGCTCCACGGCGGCGCCTCGGCCGTCCTCGCCGAGACCCTCGGCTCGATCGGCAGCATGCTCCACGGCGGCGCCACCAAGATCGCCGTCGGCGTCGACCTGAACTGCACGCATCACCGCGGCGCCCGCAGCGGCCTCGTCACGGGCGTCGCCACCCCCGTCCACCGCGGACGCTCCACCGCCACGTACGAGATCGTCATCACCGACGAACAGGACAAGCGGGTCTGCACCGCCCGTCTCACCTGCCTCCTGCGCACCATGGAACAGCCCGCGGCCGGCTGACCGCCCCACCCCGGGACCCACCGCCCGGTCCGGAACGCGCACCGCATTCCGGACCGGGCGGACCCATATCCGAAGCATTTCCTCCATGTTTCCGGACACGCACGGTCAGCACCCCCGACCGGTGCACATGTTCCACGAGGCACGTCAGCAGCCACTCCGGCCGCCGCGGCGAATCGAACACATCTCCCAGATGTAACACTGCGTAACAAGTGTGCAATACACGGAAATCGCCCTCCGCGCCCACCGCCGACCCACCGGCGCGACCTCGCGGCG
Source organism: Streptomyces sp. NPDC025273 (assembly GCF_040638585.1). Lineage (NCBI taxonomy): Bacteria > Bacillati > Actinomycetota > Actinomycetes > Kitasatosporales > Streptomycetaceae > Streptomyces > Streptomyces sp. NPDC025273. Next base: position 1,072,260 of record NZ_JBEZYP010000001.1, on the reverse strand, counting down.
CCCCTTGCGCCCCGGTTCGTGCGACAGCACCAAGATCGGCTCAAGCCCCTTAGCAGAGCTGCACGTTCTCACGATGCGGTCACTTCGCCACCCGCAGAAATGCCGCACATGCGGCACTCTGCGGCCATCAAGTCTTCCCCATGGCATAACAAGACAGTCACATCATCAGCTGACCCGTCCCGCACCCCCTCACCTGCCCATAGAGTCACGGCCAGTCACCGCGCCGCCGGGCGTGTCTACTGCACGGCTCTGTATCGACCAGTACAGCCCGGCGTAGTCACGGCACCTCATGCAGAGGAGGCCGCGCCAGGGAAAGGACCTTTCGTGCGACACCGTTCTTTGATCATCCTCACCACCGTGCTCACCACCGGTGCACTCACTCTCACCGCCTGCGGGTCGCGCGACGACAACAGCAAGGGCAACGGCGACAGCGGCGGCAAGACCACCGTCGTCATCGGTGTCGACGCCCCGCTGACCGGATCCCTCTCCGCACTCGGCCAGGGCATCAAGAACTCCGTGGACCTCGCGGCCAAGACCGCGAACAAGAACAACGAAGTCCCCGGCATCGAATTCAAGATCGAAGCCCTCGACGACCAGGCCGTCCCCGCCTCCGGCCAGGCCAACGCCACCAAACTCGTCGGCAACAAGGACGTCCTCGGAGCCGTCGGCCCGCTGAACTCCGGCGTCGCCCAGTCCATGCAGGGCGTCTTCGAGAAGGCCGACCTCGCCCAGGTCTCCCCCGCCAACACCAACCCCGCCCTCAGCCAGGGCGACAACTGGGGCAAGGGCGACTCCAAGCGCGTCTTCAAGACCTACTTCCGCACCTGCGCCACCGACGTCGTCCAGGGCAAGTTCGCCGCCCAGTACCTCTTCAACGACGCCAAGAAGAAGAAGGTCTACGTCGTCGACGACAAGCAGACCTACGGCGCCGGCCTCGCCGCGATCTTCTCCGCCGAATTCGAGCGCCTCGGCGGCAAGGTCGTCGGCACCGACCACGTCACCGTCAAGGAGACCGACTTCTCCAGCACCGCCGACAAGGTCAAGAGCTCCGGCGCCGACTCCGTCTACTACGGCGGCCAGTACCCCGAGGGCGGCCTCCTCTCCGACCAGATCAAGAAGACCGGCGCCAAGATCCCCACCATGGGCGGCGACGGCATCTACGACCCCGCCTTCATCAGCGCCTCCGGTGAGGCCAACGACGGCGACTTCGCCACCTCCGTCGGCTACCCCGTCGAGGCCCTCCCGACCGCCAAGCAGTTCATCGCGGACTACAACGCCGGCGGCTACAAGGACCCCTTCGCGGCCTACGGCGGCTACTCCTACGACGCCGGATGGGCCATCATCCAGGCCGTCAAGGCCGTCGTCGCCGAGAACGACGGAAAGCTCCCCGAGGACGCCCGCGCCAAGGTCACCGAAGCCATGTCCAAGGTCTCCTTCGACGGCGTGACCGGCAAGGTCTCCTTCGACGAATTCGGTGACACCACCAACAAGCAGCTCACCGTCTACGAGGTCCAGAAGGGCGCTTGGAAGGACGTCAAGAGCGCCACGTTCGAGGACTGATCACCCAGCACGACCACAACACACGCTCCTGACCGCGCGAGGGCGCAAACAGCGCCCTCGCGCGGTGTCATATCCGACAAGCTCATCGGAGGCACTGCGGTGAACGAACTGCCGCAACAGCTGGCCAACGGTCTCGCACTCGGCGCGCTCTATGGCCTCATAGCCATCGGGTACACCATGGTGTACGGCATCGTCCAGCTCATCAATTTCGCCCACGGCGAGATCTTCATGATCGGGGGCTTCGGCGCCCTCACCACCTACCTCGCGCTCCCCAGCGGAACCTCGCTCATGGTGGTCATACCCCTCATGATCGTCGGTGGCGCAATCGCCTCCGTCGCCGTAGCCACGGCCGCGGAACGCTTCGCCTACCGCCCCCTGCGCGGCGCGCCCCGCCTGGCCCCCCTCATCACCGCGATCGGCCTCTCGATCGTCCTCCAGCAGCTTGTCTGGGGCTTCTACCCCGACGCGAAGAAGCCGCGCAGCTTCCCCGAGTTCCAGGGCGAGTCGTTCAAGATCTTCGACAACCTCTACCTCCAGCGCGCCGACGCCTTCATCCTCGTCCTCGCACCCCTCTGCATGCTCGCCCTCGGCATGTTCGTCGCCAAGAGCCGCAGCGGCCGCGCCATGCAGGCCACCGCACAGGACCCCGACACGGCCAAGCTCATGGGCATCAACACCGACCGCATCATCGTGATGGCCTTCGCCATCGGAGCCGCGTTCGCCGCCATCGCAGCCGTCGCCTACGGACTCGACAAGGGCCAGATCAACTTCGAGATGGGCTTCCTCCTCGGACTCAAGGCCTTCACCGCCGCAGTCCTCGGCGGCATCGGCAACATCTACGGAGCCATGGTCGGCGGAGTCGTCCTCGGCCTCGCCGAAGCCCTCTCCATCGCCTACATCGAGGAAATCCCCGGCATGCAGCAGCTCGGCGGCGGCGCCTGGGCCAACGTCTGGGCATTCGTACTTCTCATCGTCGTCCTCCTCGTCAGGCCACAAGGCCTGCTCGGTGAGCGCGTCGCGGATCGGGCGTGAGAGCCATGACAACCGACACCACCAAAACCGCCGCCGCCACCCCGGCCACCACCGACTCCCGGACCACCGGCCTGCGCCGCCTCACCGCCCTCGGCGGCATCGCGACCATCGCCGCCACGTTCCTGTCCTGGACCTACACCGACGAGTTCCCCGGCGACCTCACCGTCTACGGCTACCCCGGCGGCCTCCAGGTCCTCACCCTCGTCGCGGGCATCCTCGTACTCCTGTACGCACTCGCCGCCCTCGACATCCGCGGCCTCCGCTGGCTCGCACCCACCGGCACCACCAAAGCACTCCAGTTCCTGGCCCTCGGCGCCTTCGGAACCACCTGGTTCACCGTCATCGCCATCGCCGTCGAACTCGGCGGCGTCGTCAACCTGGAGCCCGGCGGCTTCGTCGCGGCAGTGGCCTCCGCCATCCCGCTCACCGCCTTCCTCCTGCCCGACGACACCCACAAGGCCTCACGCCCCAAGGAACTCCCCTCCTGGGCCGAGATCCTCATCATCGTCGCCGCCTTCGGCACCGGCCTCTTCGTCGTCACCTACGGCATCGACACCGAATACGCCGAACTCTTCACCGGCTACCTGATCACCGCCGGCTTCGCCGTCGGCGCCCTGTTCAAGTCCGGCCTCATGGCCCGGCTCTCGGTACTCACCACCAAGTACCGCTCCATCGCCGTCGCCGCCGCGTTCATCGCCGCAGCCGCATTCCCCTTCACCCAGAGCACCGACCAGTACACCCTCATCGCGGTCAACATCCTCATCTTCGCGACCGTCGCACTCGGGCTGAACATCGTCGTCGGCCTCGCCGGACTCCTCGACCTCGGATACGTCGCCTTCCTCGGCGTCGGCGCCTACACCGCCGCGCTCGTCTCCGGCACCACCGCATCCGCCTTCGACGTCCACTTCCCCTTCTGGGCAGCGGTCCTCACCGGCGCAGCCGTCTCCCTGATCTTCGGCGTCGTCATCGGAGCGCCCACACTGCGCCTCCGCGGCGACTACCTCGCCATCGTCACCCTCGGCTTCGGCGAGATCTTCCGCATCACCGTCGGCAACCTCGACGGCGTCTCCGGCCCCCAGATCACCAACGGCCCCAACGGCGTACCCAACATCCCCGACCTCGTCTTCTTCGGATACGACTTCGGTGAGTCCCACACGATCCTGGGCATCGAACTCGGCGGATACGCCAACTACTACCTGCTCATGCTGCTCGCGATGATCCTCGTGGTCCTCGTCTTCAGCCGCGCGGGCAGCTCCCGCATCGGCCGCGCCTGGGTCGCCATCCGCGAGGACGAGACCGCCGCCACCGCCATGGGCATCAACGGCTTCCGCGTCAAGCTCATCGCCTTCGCCCTCGGCGCCACCCTCGCCGGCCTCGCCGGCACCGTCCAGGCCCACGTACAGAGCACCGTCGTCCCGGAGATGTACGTCTTCGCCGGCCCCGTGCCGCCCAACTCCGCCTTCCTCCTCGCCGCCGTCATCCTCGGCGGCATGGGAACGATCAGCGGACCCCTGATCGGCGCCACCCTCCTGTACATGATCCCCGCGAAGCTGCAGTTCCTCCAGGACTACCAGCTCCTCGGCTTCGGCCTCGCACTCATCCTGCTGATGCGCTTCCGCCCCGAAGGCCTCATCGCCAACCGGCGGGCCCAGCTCGAATACCACGAGACCGGCCAACTCGACACGCCCGAAGGCACACTGCCCGAATCCGGCGTCGGCACCGTGAAGGCGGGGGCGTGAACGACATGACGACCACCACCGAAACCACCACGCCCGTCCTGGACGCGAGCGGCGTCACCATGCGCTTCGGCGGACTCACCGCCGTACGCGACGTCGACCTCAAGGTCAACGCAGGCGAGATCGTCGGCCTCATCGGCCCCAACGGCGCCGGCAAGACCACCTTCTTCAACTGCCTCACCGGCCTCTACGTCCCCACCGAGGGCAAGGTCCGCTACAAGGGCACCGTCCTGCCGCCCAAACCCCACCTCGTCACCCAGGCAGGAATCGCCCGCACCTTCCAGAACATCCGGCTCTTCGCCAACATGACCGTCCTGGAGAACGTCCTCGTCGGACGCCACACCAGGACCAAGGAAGGCCTCTGGTCCGCCCTCCTGCGCGGCCCCGGGTTCAAGAAGGCCGAAGCGGCCTCCCACGCACGCTCCATGGAACTCCTCGAGTTCATCGGCCTGCAGGACAAGGCCGACCACCTCGCACGCAACCTCCCCTACGGAGACCAGCGCAAGCTGGAGATCGCGCGCGCCCTCGCCAGCGACCCCGGCCTCCTCCTCCTGGACGAGCCCACCGCCGGCATGAACCCGCAGGAAACCCGCGTCACCGAAGAACTCATCTTCGCCATCCGGGACATGGGCATCGCCGTACTCGTCATCGAGCACGACATGCGCTTCATCTTCAACCTCTGCGACCGCGTCGCCTGCCTCGTCCAGGGCGAGAAGCTCGTCGAAGGCACACCCGCCGTCGTCCAGGGCGACGAACGCGTCGTCGCCGCCTACCTCGGCACGCCCTTCGAAGGGGACACCCCCGAGAAGGCCGAAACCCCCGCCGAGGCCGACAAGGCGGAGCGCACCACCAGCACAGAAGGGGAAGGCCAGTGACCGCACTGCTCGAGGTCGAGGACCTCAGGGTCGCCTACGGCAAGATCGAAGCCGTCAAGGGAATCTCCTTCAGCGTCGAAGCCGGCCAGGTCGTCACCCTCATCGGCACCAACGGTGCGGGCAAGACCACCACCCTGCGCACCCTCTCCGGCCTCCTCAAGCCCTCCGGCGGCCGGATCCTCTTCGACGGGAAGCCCCTCACCGGCATCCCCGCCCACAAGATCGTGGCACTGGGCCTCGCCCACTCCCCCGAAGGCCGCCACATCTTCCCCCGCCTCACCATCGCGGAGAACCTCCAGCTCGGCGCCTTCCTCCGCACCGACAAGGCAGGCATCGAGAAGGACATCCAGCGCGCCTACGACCTCTTCCCCATCCTCGGGGAACGCCGGAAGCAGGCCGCCGGAACCCTCTCCGGCGGCGAACAGCAGATGCTCGCCATGGGCCGCGCACTCATGTCCCAGCCCAAGCTGCTCATGCTCGACGAGCCCTCCATGGGCCTCTCGCCGATCATGATGCAGAAGATCATGGAGACCATCGTCGAGCTCAAGGCGTCGGGCACCACGATCCTGCTCGTCGAGCAGAACGCGCAGGCGGCCCTCTCCCTCGCGGACCAGGGCCACGTCATGGAGGTCGGCAAGGTCGTCCTCTCCGGCACCGGCGCGGATCTCCTCCACGACGAGTCGGTCCGCAAGGCCTACCTCGGCGAGGACTGACCCCTCCCGCACACACGAAGGAGGCCCGCCCCCGGTCGTTCCGGGAGCGGGCCTCCTCCGTGCGTCCGCACGGAGCTACTCGGCCGCCCTCTTCTTCTCCTCGGCGTCCTCGATCAGCGCCTCGGCGAGCTGCTGCATCGACAGCCGGCGGTCCATCGACGTCTTCTGGATCCAACGGAACGCCGCGGGCTCGGAGAGCCCGTAGTCCGTCTGCAGAATGCTCTTCGCCCGGTCCACCAGCTTCCGGGTCTCCAGCCGCTGCGAGAGATCGGCGATCTCGTTCTCCAGCGCCTTCAGCTCCGCGAACCGGGACACGGCCATCTCGATGGCCGGCACCACGTCGCTCTTGCTGAACGGCTTCACCAGGTACGCCATCGCCCCCGCGTCCCGGGCCCGCTCGACGAGGTCGCGCTGCGAGAACGCAGTGAGCATCAGCACGGGGGCGATGGACTCCTCCGCGATCTTCTCGGCGGCGGAGATGCCGTCGAGGACCGGCATCTTCACATCGAGGATGACCAGGTCCGGCCGGTGCTCCCGCGCCAGCTCGACGGCCTGCTGCCCGTCCCCGGCCTCACCGACGACCGCGTAGCCCTCCTCCTCCAGCATCTCTTTGAGGTCGAGGCGGATGAGTGCCTCGTCCTCGGCGATGACGACGCGGGTCGTCAGCGGCGGGACGTGCGACTTGTCGGCGTCGGCGGCGTCTACGGGCTGGGGCGACTCGGGGGTGGTCACGGGGCTCCTTGGTCAAGACAGGGGTGCTGCTCCCAAGAGCGTACCTAGTTACGGTATGTTTGAGGCACGGAGGGTCTCCCGTATCCTTCGTTTCGAAGGGGCCCCGGTAGCCCAGCGGTAGAGGCCATGGATTCAAAACCCATACAGCGTCGGTTCGAATCCGACTCGGGGCACTTCTCCTTCACTTCCAAGGTTTATTCCCTATTGGCGATCTTCACCCTTGCCGGTGAACGCCCCTTCGAACCTGGCGCAGGCCTGCGAAGATCACACGAGACTTCGCGGCATGGAACAGCACAATCCGTCGATACGCGACGAAGCGCTTGCCCTCCTGCGGAGCGGAATCACCAACCGAGCGGCCGCAGAATTACTCAACGTGCCTCGCGGAACAATTGGCTGGTGGTTGCACGAAGACCGCAAACAGCGCGGAGAGCAGTACGTGCGGCCCACGGACTGCCCGGTCTGCACCGGCCGAGACTTTGATCGCGTTGCCTATGCGTACCTCCTGGGGCTCTACCTGGGCGACGGCCACATCATCTCCAAGCCCAAGCAGCATCACTTGTCGATCTTCTGTGGCGACACCTGGCCCGGACTGATCGACGAGGCGGAGTCGGCAATGCGCAGGGTGATGCCCCTACCGCGCACCGGGCGACGCCACAGAAGCGGCTGCGTCGAGATCAAGTCCCATACCAAGCACTGGACATGCGTTTTTCCTCAGCACGGCCCCGGCAAGAAGCACGATCGCGCGATCATCCTCGAACCCTGGCAGCAGGAGATCGTCGACGCCCACCCCTGGGACTTCGTCCGGGGTCTCATCCACTCCGACGGCTGCCGGAACATGAACTGGACGACCCGGATGGTCGGCGGCGTGCGCAAGCGCTACGAGTACCCGCGGTACTGGTTCACCAATGTCTCGGACGACATCCGGCAGCTCTACACGGACACCCTGGACAAGCTCGGCATCGAGTGGACACACTGCACGCGCGCAGGCAGGAAGTACAACATCTCCGTTGCCCGACGGGCATCCGTAGCGCTCATGGATGCGCACGTCGGGCCGAAATACTGAGCTGAGTCGACCTACTTCGGGCTGTCGTCCTCGCCGATGTGGTGCACTCGGACCAAGTTCGTGGAGCCGGCCACACCCGGCGGTGAGCCCGCCGTGATGACCACCACGTCCCCCTTCCGGCAGCGGCCGATCCGCAGAAGCTCCTCGTCCACCTGCGCCATCATCGCGTCCGTCGAGTCCACGTGCGGCCCGAGGAACGTCTCCACGCCCCACGTCAGGTTCAGCTGCGCGCGCGTGGCCTCGTCCGGGGTGAAGGCCAGGAGCGGGATCGGGGAGCGGTAGCGGGAGAGCCGCTTGACCGTGTCGCCGCTCTGGGTGAAGGCCACCAGGAACTTCGCGCCGAGGAAGTCGCCCATCTCGGCTGCCGCGCGGGCGACCGCACCGCCCTGGGTGCGGGGTTTGTTCCGGTCGGTGAGGGGCGGGAGCCCCTGGGTGAGGATGTCCTCCTCCGCCGCCTCGATGATGCGGGCCATCGTGCGGACCGTCTCGACGGGGTACGAGCCGACGCTGGTCTCGCCGGACAGCATCACCGCGTCCGTGCCGTCGATGACGGCGTTGGCGACGTCGGAGGCCTCGGCGCGGGTGGGCCGGGAGTTGTCGATCATGGAGTCGAGCATCTGCGTGGCGACAATGACCGGCTTGGCGTTGCGCCGGGCGAGCTTGATGGCGCGCTTCTGGACGATCGGGACCTGCTCCAGGGGCATTTCGACGCCGAGGTCGCCGCGGGCGACCATGATGCCGTCGAAGGCGGCGACGATGTCGTCGATGTTCTCGACGGCCTGGGGCTTCTCGACCTTGGCGATGACGGGGAGGCGGCGGTTCTCCTCGTCCATGACGCGGTGGACGTCGTCGATGTCGCGTCCGGTGCGCACGAAGGACAGGGCGATGATGTCCGCCCCGGTGCGCAGGGCCCAGCGCAGGTCGTCGATGTCCTTCTCGGAGAGTGCGGGGACGGAGACGGCCACGCCGGGGAGGTTGAGTCCCTTGTGGTCGGAGACCATGCCGCCTTCGATGACGGTGGTGTGGACGCGGGGTCCGTCGATGCCGGTGACTTCGAGGGTGACGCGGCCGTCGTCGATCAGGATGCGTTCGCCGGTGGTGACGTCTGCGGCGAGGCCGTCGTAGGTGGTGCCGCAGGTGTGGCGGTCGCCTTCCATGGGTTCGACGGTGATGGTGAAGTCGTCGCCGCGTTCAAGGAGTACGGGGCCTTCGGCGAAGCGGCCGAGGCGGATCTTCGGACCTTGAAGGTCGGCGAGGATTCCTACGCTGCGTCCGGTCTCTTCGGATGCTTTGCGTACGCGGTGGTATCGCTCTTCGTGTTCGGCGTAGGTGCCGTGGCTGAGATTGAGGCGGGCGATGTCCATTCCCGCCTCGACCAGTGCCTTGATCTGGTCGTATGTGTCGGTTGCGGGTCCCAGGGTACAAACGATTTTTGCTCGGCGCATGGTTCGAGCCTAGGCCTTACCTGCGGGTAGGTATTTGGGCTTGCATGACTGCCCAACAACCTTTGGGTGAAGGCTTATTGACAAGTGTTGAATTGTGCAGCGGCGCGCTCCGATGAGCATTCTCCGCATCGTCGGAGGGGCGGGTTCCGGTGCCCGCGCCGGCCCTGCGGGGTGTCCGCCGCCGGGTGGCGTGTGCTTCTGGTCATCAGATCGAAACCTGCGCGGGGTGTTGCGGGTGTGAGGGCTGAGTCAGAATCTACGCGCGTTGTTCGTCTGGACGAGGAGTCAAGAATGCCGTTGAACCGTAGGACGTTCCTGGGCCGGTCGGCTGCCGCCGGTGCTGGTGTGGCGCTGGCGGGCGGGGCCGTCGCCGGGCCTGCCGGGGCCGAGGAGGCGAAGGGGCACGGGCGTCCGGCGAAGCGGTACTCCTTCACCGTGATGGGGACGACGGACCTGCACGGCAACGTCTTCAACTGGGACTACTTCACGGACAGGGAGTTCGACGACAAGGCGCACAACGATGTGGGCCTGGCGAAGATCTCGACGCTGGTGGAGCAGATCCGCGAGGAGCGGGGGCGCCGGAACACGCTGCTGATCGATGCGGGTGACACGATCCAGGGCACTCAGTTGTCGTATTACTACGCGAAGGTCGATCCGATCACGGCGAGGCGTGGTCCGGTGCATCCGATGGCGCAGGCGATGAACCGGATCGGGTACGACGCCGCGGCGCTGGGTAATCACGAGTTCAATTACGGCATTCCGGTGCTGCGGAAGTTCGAGGAGCAGTGTGATTTTCCGCTGCTGGGTGCGAACGCGCTGGACGCGAAGACGTTGCGGCCGGCGTTCGCCCCGTATGTGATCAAGCGTTTGCGTACGCCGCACGGCCGTGATGTGCGGGTGGCGGTGCTCGGGCTGACGAATCCGGGTATCGCGATCTGGGACAAGGCCAATGTGGGCGGGAAGATGGTGTTCCCGGGACTTGAGGAGCAGGCGGCGAAGTGGGTGCCGAAGCTTCGTTCGATGGGTGCGGATGTGGTGATCGTCTCGGCGCATTCGGGTTCGTCGGGTACGTCGTCGTACGGGGATCAGTTGCCGTACGTGGAGAACGCGGCGGGTCTGGTGGCGGAGCAGGTGCCGGGCATCGACGCGATTCTGGTGGGGCACGCGCACTCGGAGATTGCCGAGTACTTCGTGACGAACAGGGAGACGGGCAAGCGGGTCGTTCTTTCGGAGCCGTTGAAGTGGGGGCAGCGGTTGACGTTGTTCGACTTCGATCTGGTGTGGGAGAAGGGCTGCTGGGCGGTGGAGAGGGTCGGCGCCGAGGTGCTGAACTCGAACACGGTGGCGGAGGATCCGCGGATCACGTCGTTGCTCGGGGACGAGCACACGAAGGTGGTGGCGTATGTGAACCAGGTGATCGGTACGTCGGTTGCGGCGATGTCGACGGCGGACGCGCCGTGGAAGGACGAGCCGGTCATCGATCTGATCAACCGGGTGCAGGCCGACACGGTGAGGGAGGCGCTGGCGGGCGGGGCGTACGCGGCGCTGCCGGTGTTGTCGCAGGCGGCGTGTTTCTCGCGTACGGCGGGGATCCCGGCCGGTGAGGTGACGATCAAGGATGCCGCGGGGCTGTATCCGTTCGAGAACACGCTTGAGGCGCGGTTGTTGACGGGTGCGCAGCTGAAGGACTATCTGGAGTATTCGGCGCGGTACTACGTGGGGACGGCTTCGGGTGGGCCGGTGGACACGTCGAAGCTGACGAATGCGGACGGTATTCCGGATTACAACTACGACGTGGTGTCGGGGGTGTCGTACGACATCGATATCGCGCGGCCGGTGGGTTCTCGGATCGTGGGTCTGTCGTTCGAGGGGAAGCCGGTGGATCCGGCGGCGGAGTTCGTGTTCGCGGTGAACAACTACCGGGCGGGTGGTGGGGGCAACTTCCCGCATGTGCCTGGTGCGAGGCAGTTGTGGGCGAATTCGGACGAGATCCGGAACACGATCATCGGCTGGGTCCGGGCGAGGGGTTCGGTGGATCCGGCGGAGTTCGCTTCGGTGGACTGGCGGCTGACGCGTGAGGGTGTGCCGGTGTTCTGAGTGTGTGTGTGGGGGGGGTCTGATCTGCCGGCCGGTGGGGCCGCCCGTGGTTGTTGCGGGTGGTCCCACCGTTGCCGTCGGGGGCCAGGCGGGTGGGGAGGTCGGAGGCGGGGGTGTGTGGCTTGTTCCGCTTCCCGGGACTGTTCCGCTTCCCGTTCTTCGGTGAGGTGGCCGAGGCGCGCGGTGGGGTCGGTCGGGTGCGGGGCGCGGTGGTGGGCCTTGTGGGTGGCTGCGACCGCCTGGGGGCGTTCGGGTGTGTTCTCGTGCGTGGTCCGGGCGGCTGCGGGGCGATGTCCTGGGGGGCCGCCGGTTTCACCGGCTGTGGTCGAGGGGGGTGCGTGCGGTGTGCTGGCCGGGGATGTGTGGGGCGGGGTGGGGGGTGAGGCCGAAGGTGGTGAAGGCGGTGCGTCGCGGGAGGGGGTAGGGGGTGGTGCCGGTGAGGTCGTTGAGGATGGTGGCGCTGCGCCAGGCGGCGAGGCCGAGGTCGGGGGCGCCGACTCCGTGGGTGTGGCGTTCGGCGTTCTGTACGTAGATGTGGCCGGTGACGGCGGGGTCGAGGTCGAGTCGGAATGTCTCGTCGATGCGGGGGCGGTGGGAGGCGTCGCGGCGGATGTGGGGGGCGATGCCGGTGAGGAGGGTGTCGAGGGGGCGTTCGTGGTAGCCGGTGGCGAGGACGACGGCGTCGGTGCTGAGGCGGGTGCGGGTGGCCTGTTGGGTGTGTTCGAGGTGGAGTTCGATGCGGTTGCCTGCGATGCGGCCTGCGGTGCGGACGGTGACGCCGGGGGTGAGGGTGGCGTCGGGCCAGTGGCCGTGGAGGGTGCGCCGGTAGAGCTCGTGGTGGATGGCGGTGATGGTGTCGGTGTCGATGCCTTTGTGGAGTTGCCACTGGGCGGGGACGAGGGTGTCGCGTACGGCTTCGGGGAGTGCGTGGAAGTAGCGGGTGTAGTCGGGGGTGAAGTGCTCGAGGCCGAGTTTGGAGTACTCCATGGGGGCGAAGGCCTGGGTGCGGGCGAGCCAGTGGATCTTTTCGGCTCCGTGGGGGCGGGCGCGCAGGAGGTCGAGGAAGATCTCGGCGCCGGACTGGCCGGATCCGATGACGGTGATGTGCTCGGCGTCCAGGAGTTCCTTGCGGTGGTGGAGGTAGTCGGCGGAGTGGATGACGGGGAGGGTTCCGGCGTCGGTGAGGGGGCGCAGGGGTTCGGGGATGAAGGGTTCGGTGCCTACGCCGAGGGCGATGTGGCGGGTGTGTGAGCGGCCGGGTGCTTCGGCGTCTCCTTGGGGGTCGAGTGGGGTGAAGTCGACTTCGAAGAGGGCGCGGTCGGTGTTCCAGCGGATCGCGTCGACCTGGTGGCCGAAGTGGAGGCCGGGGAGTTGTCGGCTGACCCAGCGGCAGTAGGCGTCGTATTCGGTGCGTTCGATGTGGAAGCGCTCGGCGAAGTAGAAGGGGTAGAGGCGGTCCTGGGTGCGGAGGTGGTTGAGGAAGCTCCAGGGGCTGGTGGGGTCGGCGAGGGTGACGAGGTCGGCGAGGAAGGGGACTTGGAGGGTGGCGCCGTCGATGAGGAGTCCGGGGTGCCAGTGGAATGCGGGGTTCTGCTCGTAGAAGGCGGCGGTGAGGGGGTGGGGGTGTTCCTGGGTGGTGGGGATGCCGTGGGCGAGGGCGGCCAGGGAGAGGTTGAAGGGGCCGATGCCGATGCCGATGAGGTCGTGCGGCCGGTCGGGGGTGGCCGTGGGCTGGTCGGTCATCGGGGGGTGCTGCCTTCCGTGAGGCCGGTGAGGGTGTGGGTGACGAGTGTGGTGAGCCGGTGGAGGTCTTCGGGGGTGGTGTGGGGGTTGAGCAGGGTGGCTTTGAGCCAGAGGCGGTTGTCGGCGTGGGCGCGGCCGAGTACGGCGTGGCCGTGGGTGAGGAGGGTGCGGCGGAGGGTGGCGACGGTGGTGTCGTCGGCGTCGGTGGGGCGGAAGAGGACGGTGCTGATGGTGGGGCGGGCGTAGAGGTCGAGGTGGGGGGTTGCGGTGATGAGGTCGGCGAGGTGGTGGGCGGTGGCGAGGGTGCGGTCGATGAGGTCGGCGAGTCCGTCGCGGCCGAGTGCCTGGAGGGTGACGGCGATCTTGAGGGCGTCGGGGCGTCGGGTGGTGCGCAGGGAGCGGCCGAGGAGGTCGGGGAGGCCTGCGTCGGTGTCGTCGGCGGCGTTGAGGTAGGGGGCGTGGTGGTGGAGGGTGTCGAGGTCGTGTTGGTGGGGGACGGCGAGGATGCCGGCGGATGCGGGTTGCCAGCCGAGTTTGTGCAGGTCGAGGGTGACGCTGTGGGCGCGGTGGAGGCCGTGGACCAGGTGGCGGTGGGTGGGGCTGAAGAGGAGTGGGCCGCCGTAGGCGGCGTCGATGTGGAGTTCGGCGCCGTGGGCCGAGGTGAGGTCGGCGATGGCGTCGAGGGGGTCGATGTGGCCGGTGTCGGTGGTGCCCGCGGTGGCGGTGACGAGGAGGGGGCCGTGGTGCCGGGTGAGGGCGTCGTGGAGGGCGGGGAGGTCCATGACGCCGGTGGGGGCGGGGATGACGAGGGGGGTGGGGAGGCCGAGGATCCAGGCGGCGCGGGCGATGCTGTGGTGGGCGTTGGCGGCGCAGATGGTCTGTACGGGGCCGTGGCGTTCGCGGGCGAGGAGCAGGGCGAGTTGGTTGGCTTCGGTGCCGCCGGTGGTGACGAGGGCGTCGGGGCGGGGGGTGTGGGGGTAGATCTCGGCGGCGAGCGTGGTGGTGAGGGTGGCTTCCAGGGTGGATGCGGCGGGGGCCTGGTCCCAGGAGTCCATGGAGGGGTTGAGGGCTGATGCGGCGAGGTCGGCTGCTGCGGCGACTGCGAGGGGTGGGGTGTGCAGGTGGGCGGTGCAGTGGGGGTGTGCGGGGTCTGCGGCGCCTTCGGTGAGTGCGGTGACGAGGGTGCGCAGGGCGTGGTGGGCGCCGGTGCCGTGCTCGGGGATGAGGGGGCCGGTGGCGTGGTGGGTGCGGTGGGTGAGGGTGTCGGGGCCGCCTGCGGGGAGGGGGCCGTTGCGGCGGGCCGCGCCGTCGTGGAGGGCGGTGAGCACGGTGTCGAGGAGGGGGCGCAGGTGGGTGGGGCCTGCGGTGCCTCCGGCCAGGGGCGGGGTGGGCATGGGTGGTGTGGTCCTTCGGGTGTGCGGGTGGGCGTGGCGGCTTGTCCGGTGTCTTGGGGGTGGCGGCCGAAGAGCCCAACGATCTGAACCCGGAAGGGGTACTGCTGCCTGGTGGGGGCGGGGTGGTGCGGGTGTGCCTGGTAGGGGTGTGCGTTGCTCGCATGGCTGTGCCCGGCCCTTTGGTGCGGAGGGGCCGGGCACGTGGGTGGTGGGGGTGGGTCAGTGGGCGTTGCGTACGTCGAGGGCGCGGCGCAGGTCGTCGAGTTGGTCGGTGAGTTTGCGTCGCAGGGCGGGGAGGAGTGCCTGGTCGTGGAGGGCGTCGGTGCCGAGCCGGAGGCTGTGGGGGTCGATGGCGTAGGCGGGGAAGGCGTGGCGGCCGGCGGCTTCGGCGATGGCGGGGCCGCGGCGTGCGGCGAGTGCGGTGGCTTCGGGGTAGTAGCGGGCGACGTAGTCGTGGAGGAGGTCGCTCTGTTCGGGTTGCCAGAAGCCTTGGGCGGTGGCGGTGAAGAGGTAGTTGGAGAGGGTGTCGTCGTTGAACATGGCGTGCCAGGCGGCGGCCTTCGCTTCGGGGGTGGGGAGGGCGGCGCGGCAGCGGGCGGCGCCTTCCTGTCCGGTGGCGCTGGGGTCCTGGGCGAGTTCGTCGGCGATGGCCGACTCGTCGGTGGCGCCGAGGACGGCGAGGCGGGTGAGGATGCGCCAGCGGAGTTCGGGGTCGAGTTCGGGTCCGCCGGGGACGGTGCCGTCGTTCAGCCAGTCCTGGATGGCGTCGGGCTGGGTCGCGGCGTCGATGAAGTGGCGTACGGCGGTGAGGCGGAGGCCGGGTGCGGGGTTGGCGGGGGTGGTGCTGTCGGGGCGCTGTTCCCAGTCCTTGGCGGTGAGGCCTTCGGTGCGGCGGAGCAGGTCGCGGCAGAGTGCGGTGAGGGTGGTGAGGGCGGTGGGGCGGTCGTGGGGGGTGAGGTAGCGGTCGGTGATGTGGGTGGCGGCGAAGCCGAGGACGCCGTGGACGAGGGCGAGGTCGGTCTCGTGCGGGAGGTGGGTGCGGGCGGCGGTGAGGTAGGCCATGGGGTGGAGTTCGCCGTCGCGGACCATGTCGCGGGCGGTGTTCCACAGGAGGGCGCGGGTGAGGGCGTCGGGGATGCCGGAGAGGCGGGCCAGGGCGGTTTCCCATGATGCGGGGTCGAGCCGGATCTTGGCGTAGGTGAGGTCGTTGTCGTTGAGGACGACGAGGGCGGGGCGGCGGCCGGGCAGGGTGGCGGGGGCGTTGTCCTGGGGGATGTCGAGCTCGAAGCGGTCGCGCAGGACGAGTTGGGCGGTGCCGGACTGGGTGTCGAGCATGTGTTCGTAGGTGCCGACGGTGATGCGGTGGGGGCGGTTGCCGGTGTGTTCGACGGCGAGGGTCCAGGTGCGGCCGGTGTCCTGGGTGCGGGCGGTGAGGGTGTCGATGCCGGTGGTGCGCAGCCAGGTCCCGGCCCAGGAGTGGACGTCGCGGTCGGTGGCGGATGCGAGGTTGTCGATGAAGTCGGCGAGGGTGGCGTTGGCGAATTTGTGCCGGGCGAAGTGGGTGTTGATTCCGGCGAGGAAGTCCTTCTCGCCGAGCCAGGTGACGAGTTGGCGTAGGGCGGAGGCTCCCTTGGCGTAGGAGATGCCGTCGAAGTTGAGCAGGGCGGAGGCGGTGTCGGGGACGGCGTCGGGGTCGGGGGCGACGGGGTGGGTGGAGGGGCGCTGGTCGGCGTCGTAGCCCCAGCCCTTGCGGGCGACGCCGAAGTCGACCCAGGTGTCGGTGAACCGGGTGGCTTCGGTGAGGGTCTGGTAGCCCATGTATTCGGCGAAGGACTCGTTGAGCCAGATGTCGTCCCACCAGGTGAGGGTGACGAGGTCGCCGAACCACATGTGGGCCATCTCGTGGGCGATGACGACGGCGCGGGTCTGGCGTTCGGTATCGGTGACGGAGGAGCGGTAGATGAATTCGTCGCGGAAGGTGACGAGTCCGGGGTTCTCCATGGCGCCGGCGTTGAATTCGGGGACGAACGCCTGGTCGTAGGAGTCGAAGGGGTAGGGCTCGTCGAACTTCTCGTGGTAGCGGTCGTAGCAGGCGCGGGTGACGGAGAGGATCTCGTCGGCGTCGGTGTCGAGGTGGGGTGCCAGGGAGCGGCGGCAGTGGATGCCGAAGGGCAGTCCCGCGTGCTCGGTGGTGACGGAGTGCCAGGGGCCGGCGGCTACGGCGACGAGGTAGGTGGAGATCGGCGGGGTGGGGGCGATGGTCCAGCGGCCCGGGGCGGTCCGGGTGGCGATGCCGTTGCCGAGGACGGTCCAGTCGTGGGGGGCGGTGACGGTGATGTCGAAGACGGATTTGAGGTCGGGCTGGTCGAAGGCCGCGAAGACGCGCTGGACGTCGTCCATGAAGAGCTGGGTGTAGACGTATGTCTCGCCGTCGGCGGGGTCGGTGAAGCGGTGCATGCCCTCGCCGGTGCGGGAGTAGCGCAGGGAGGCGTCGACGGTGAGTTCGTGGGGGCCTTGGGTGAGGTGGTGGAGGGGGTAGCGGTTCCCGTCGAGGAGGCCGGGGTCGAGGGCTTGTCCGTCGAGGCTGAGCGAGCGCAGGGTCTCCGGCTTGATCTCGACGAAGGTGTCTCCGGCCGCGCGGGCGGTGAATCGGATGACGGTTCGGGAGTCGAAGGTCTCCTCGCCTGCGGTGAGATCGAGGTCGACCGTGTACCGGTGTACGTCGAGGAGCTGGGCGCGGGTCTGCGCTTCGTTGCGCGTCAGTACGGACATGGCGCCCATGCTGCCGTACCCGTCCGGGGCTGTGCAGTGGGGTTCTCGCAGGGCTGACGGCCGGGGGGCCGGTGGGGCCGGGGGCTGTTCCTGCGGGTGTCCGCGGTGACCCGATGCCGTCGTTCCCCCTTCGCCTTATCTTGATCTTGAGGATGAAATCTCGGAAAATCTCCCCCAACACCCCCTTCAGCGATCACTTTTATCCACTTTGACGCAATTTTCAGGGTCGAGATTTGGCCAAATAATTGGTCGCCCATAAGGTCACAGCACGCACTTTTCCTTCACACCTTCCACACGTCAGGGGGCGGCCTGCTCATGCAAGGCACGATCGACGGTTTCAGCTACGGTGTCGTGACCCCCGTGGTGGCGTACGTGATGGCATGCCTGGGCGGCGCCCTGGGGTTGCGCTGCACCATCCGCTCCCTGCGCGAAACCAGCGCCTGGAAGCCCGGCTGGCTCGCGCTCGGCGCGGCCTCCATCGGTTCGGGCATCTGGACGATGCACTTCGTCTCCATGATGGGCTTCGACGTGGCGGAGGCCCCGGTCACCTACGACGTCCAGCAGATGGTCCTGAGCCTGGTGGTCGCTGTCGTGGTGGTCGGCGTGGGTGTCTTCATCGTGGGGTACCGGGGAGCGACCCGCCCGGCACTGGTGTCGGCGGGCCTGATCACCGGACTCGGTGTCGCGGCGATGCACTACATCGGCATGGCGGGCATGCGGCTGAACGGCCGGATCGAGTACGACACCGTGGCCGTCACGCTCTCCGTCGTGATCGCCGTAGGCGCCGCGACCGCCGCGCTCTGGGCCGCCGTGTCGGTCCACGGTTTCCTGGCGAGCCTCGGTGCCAGCCTGGTCATGGGCGTCGCCGTCACCGGCATGCACTACACGGGGATGAGCGGCATCGTCGTGCATCTGCACGACATCGACAACTCCCAGGCGCTCGCCGGTGACGCCGCGACCTCGATCATGCTGCCGCTGCTGATCGGGCCCGTGACGTTCCTGCTCCTGGCCGGCGTCATCGTGATGTTCGACCCGCTCCTCGTACTCGGCGAGGGCGAGTGGTCCGCCCCGGGCACCCCGGCCCGCGGACAGCAGCGGACCGCGGGCCGGACCCAGCCGCCCCGGGGTGCCTCGCCGGCCCCGCTCCGGAGCGGGCCCACCGGCCCCGGGTCCCCCTATCCGCCTCGGTCCTCCCAGGACACCCCCACCTGGTGACGCGCCCCGGGCACCGCGTCAGGCCCCGGGGGACGCGGCCTGACCCGCGGATTCCTCCGCGATGCGTTCGTGGTGCCGGATGACCTCCGCCACGATGAAGTTCAGCAGCTTCTCCGCGAACGCGGGATCCAGCTTGGCGCTCTCCGCGAGCTGCCGCAGCCGGGCGATCTGACGGGCTTCGCGGGCCGGGTCGGCGGGCGGCAGTTGGTGCGCCGCCTTGAGGTGACCCACCTGCTGCGTGGCCTTGAAACGCTCGGCGAGCATATGGACGACCGCGGCGTCGATGTTGTCGATGCTCTCGCGCAGCCGGTTCAGTTCCGCTCGTACGGACTCGTCGATATCGCTCGTGGTCATGGTCAGCGAGCCTAGCCGCACCTACGGGGGCGGGATCATCGGCGGGTCGTCCGGATCCGGGACCCGGTCGCTCCAGCCGCCCGGCACATCGCGCCCCTGCTGTGCGCGGAAGCGGACCGGTGCCGTGCCGACCCGGCGGGCGAACAGCCGCGAGAAGTACGCCGGGTCGTCGTAGCCGACGCGGCGGGCGACCGCCGCGACCGGCAGATCGGTGGCGGCCAGCAGCTCCTTGGCACGGTCCAGCCTGATGCCCAGCAGGTAGTCCTTGGGGCCGCACCCCGCTCCCCGCCGTACCGCCGTGCGCAGTTCGGCGGGTGTCATGCCGTGGCGGGCCGCGTGCTCGGCGACGGACAGGGGCTTCGACGCGTCCCGCGCCAGGGCCTGCAGCACCGGGTGGCCGTCCGGCCCCACGTCGGCGCGCGCCCGGCGCAGCGAGACGAGGAGCTCGTGGACGGCGGCGCCCGCCTCGACTTCCAGCAACGGATTCCCGCGGCGTGCCGAGCGCACGATGCGGCCGATGGCGGCGCGCGGCGCCGAGGTGTCGGAGAGCGGGACGAGGGGGCGCTCGGGCTCGATGTAGCCCAGCTCGGTGTAGGTCGTGGTGGCGGGGCCGGTGAAGTCGACGAAGCTCTCGTCCCAGCCGGCCGGACCGGCGCCGTAGTGGTGCGGGGTGCCGGGCGTGAGCCAGATCAGGCTGGGGCCGGTGACGGGCAGCCTGCGGCCGTCCGGCCCGCCGAACCAGCCGCTGCCCGCGTTGACGAGGACGGCCACGTGATGGTCCAGCGTGCGCGGCCCCACGGCGGGCAGGGCGCCGTGCTGCAGGCCGACGCCGAGGCAGGCCAGCCCCAGGCGGTGGTTCTGCGGGCCGGGCGTGAAGAAGCGCATCCAGGTCTGGTACATCGGTCCTTCACCTCCAGGTCGGGTGCTGCGTCCACACACCGGTGATCTTTCTCCATGGACCGGCCGGGCACCGCACAGGATGCTGATGGCCGGCGAGGATCGCACACAGGAGCGTACGAGCACGATGACCGACTTCACCGTGGGGGACGACCACTTCCGGCTCGACGGGAAGCCCGTGCGGCTGCTGTCGGGGGCACTGCACTACTTCCGGGTGCACGAGGAGCAGTGGGAGCACCGGCTGTCGATGCTGTGCGCGATGGGCCTGAACTGCGTGGAGACGTACGTGCCGTGGAATCTCCACGAACCGCGGCAGGGGCACCTGCGGGACGTGGGGGCGCTCGGCCGGTTCCTGGACGCGGCGCACCGGGCGGGGCTGATGGCGATCGTGCGCCCCGGGCCGTACATCTGCGCCGAGTGGGAGAACGGCGGGCTGCCGTCCTGGGTGACGGGCCGTTTCGGCCGGCGGGTACGGACCCGGGACCCGGGGTACACCGCGGCGGTGGAGGGCTGGTTCGGGGAGCTGCTGCCACAGGTGGTGCGGCGCCAGATCACCTGCGGCGGACCGGTGATCATGGTGCAGGCGGAGAACGAGTACGGGAGCTACGGCTCCGACCGGGTCCATCTGGAGGAGCTGGCGGGGCTGTTGCGCCGGTGCGGGGTGACCGTGCCGCTGTTCACGTCCGACGGGCCCGAGGACCACATGCTGACGGGCGGTTCGGTGCCCGGTCTGGCGGCGACGGCGAATTTCGGCTCGGGGGCGCGCGAGGCGTTCGCGGTGCTGCGCCGGCACCGGCCGCGGGGGCCGCTGATGTGCATGGAGTTCTGGTGCGGCTGGTTCGAGCACTGGGGTGCCGAGCCCGTCGTGCGGGATCCCGCCGGGACGGCCGCCGCGCTGCGCGAGATCCTGCGGTGCGGGGCCTCCGTCAACATCTACATGGCGCACGGCGGCACGAATTTCGCGGGCTGGGCGGGGGCCAACCGTCGCGGTCCGCTGCAGGACGGGGCGCTGGTGGCGACGGTGACCTCGTACGACTACGACGCGCCCGTCGACGAGTACGGGCGGCCCACGGAGAAGTTCTGGCAGCTGCGGAAGGTGCTGGCCGAGTACGCGGAGGGTCCGCTGCCCGGTCTGCCGCCGGAGCCCGTGGGGCTGGTGCGGCCGGCGCGGGTCACGTTGACGCAGGCCGGGCCGCTGGAGGGGGTGCTGGAGGCGCTGGGCGATCCGGAGGGGCCGGAGTGCGGTGTTCCGCCGACGTTCGAGGACCTGGGTGTCGACCGGGGCCTGGTGCGGTACCGGGTGGACGTCCCCGGGCCGCGGCAGCCGTACCCGTTGCGTGCGGCGGGGCTGCGGGACCGGGCGGTGGTGTACGTGGACGGGGTCCGGGCGGGGGTGCTCACGGAGGAGGACCACACCCTGGACGAGCCGGTCGCGGGTCCCGCGCGGGTGGAGCTGTGGGTGGAGTCGCTGGGCCGGGTCAACTACGGGCCGCGGCTGGGTGAGCCGAAGGGCATCACGGGCGGGGTGCTGCACGAGCGGCAGTTCCTGCACGGGGTCCGGGCGCGGGCGCTGCGGCTGGATGCCTTCGAGGAGCCGGGGGCGATGGCAAGGGTGCGGTTCGGGGGCGCGGCGGAGGCGGGACGGACGGGCCTGTTCCGCGGGTTCTTCGAGGTGAGCGGTGCGGCGGGGACGGGCCACGCGGATCTCGGACTGCCGGGCTGGACGCGCGGGTTCGTCTGGGTGAACGGCTTCTGCCTGGGGCGCTACTGGTCGGCGGGACCGCAGCGCACGCTGTACGTCCCGGGGCCGGTGCTCCGCGAGGGTTCCAACGAGGTGTGGGTGCTGGAACTGGAGGAGGCCGGACCCCCGTTCGTGGAGCTGGGCCCGGGGGCGCCCGTCGGGAAGGGCGCCCCCGGGGATGCTCAGGGGTGAGTCGGGTCAGAGGGTCGCGGCCGCGGACGCGATGGCCGAGGCGAAGGTCGACACCTCGGTGTACACGCCGGGGTAGCCGGCGCGTGCGCAGCCCTCGCCCCAGCTGACTATGCCGACCTGGATCCAGGCTCCGGCGTTGTCCTTGCGGAACATGGGGCCGCCGGAGTCACCCTGGCAGGTGTCCACGCCGCCCGTGCTCACGTAGCCGGCGCAGAGCTCCTCGCTGGGGACGAGGTCGCTGCCGTAGGCCTGCTGGCAGACGCTGTCGGAGACGTACGGCACGGTCGCCTTCAGCAGGTAGCGCTGCTGGCTTCCGCCCTCGGTGGCGGCGCCCCAGCCCGCGACGGTGAAGGTGCCCGTGTTGTACGCGGTGGTGGTGGCGATCTTGAGGGTGGGCTGGTTGATGGGCTGGGCGAGCTTGATCAGCGCCCAGTCCTTGCCCTTGCCGTTGTAGCCGGGGGCCTGCAGGACCTTGGTGGACTTCACCTTGACGGCACTGCTGGACTGCAGGTCGACGACGCCGCCGGTGGCGGTGATCGAGGTGTTGTTGCCGGAGCCGTTCACGCAGTGCGCGGCGGTGAGCACGATGTCCTTGGCGTACAGCGCGCCGCCGCAGCCCATGGAGAGCCGGACCATGAAGGGGAACTCGCCCTGGGCTGCGCGGGTCCCGCCGACGACGGGGGCGGGGGCCGCGGAGGCACTGGGCTGGAGGCTGAGGGCGGCGAGGGCCACCGCGGCGACGACGGAACATCTTTTGAGGGTGCGCAGAAGCTGCTTCAAGGGACTGCCTGCTTTCGGGTGGGGGGTTCGGTGGGGGTAGCAGGTGCAGGTGTGCGGGCATGCAGGTGCAGGTCAGGGGCACAGCCGACGAGGTTATCGACATGCTCCCGACAAGAACGCTCCGATTATCGGGAGACGATCACCGCTGCCACAAGACAGGCATTCCGGCCAAGATCATGAGGCGGTCGACCGGCCTGCTCCCCCGCGCGTCCGCCTAGAGTGAGGTCCGTCGGGCACGATTGATGGGGAGTCGGGACGTGAGCGACGGCAGGAGCAGCGGTGCCGGCGGCGGTCCGGTCGTCCACGGGTTTCCGCATCTCGACACCGTCAGGTCCGCGATCACCGCGCTCTACCGGCGGATCTCCCCCGACGGTGTGCACAGGTACCCCACCAGCCTCGCCCCGGCCGACGCGGCCTTCTCCGACGGGGACGACCTGCACCTCGGCGCCCAGCGGGTGGCGCACGCCCTGGTGCAGCACCTGCACCTGCCGGAGGCCCGCATCATCGTCGGCTTCCGGCCGATGGAGCACGCCGCGACCGTCGAACTCACCGCAGGGCCGGAGTACTTCATCGAGCTCAACGACCGGTTCCGTACGCACCGCAGGGACATCGGGGCCGCGCTGGCGCACGAGATCACCCATGTGCTGCTGCACCGGCTGGGCCTGGCATTCCCCGGCACCCGGGACAACGAGATCCTCACCGACACGGTGACCGCCTATCTCGGCGCGGGCTGGCTCCTGCTGGACGCCTTCCGCGAGGACGCGACCTCCAGCCAGAAGCTCGGCTATCTCACGCCCGAGGAATTCGGGTACGTACTCGCCGAGCGCGCGCTCGTCTTCGACGAGGACCCCTCCGTGTGGTTCACGAGCCCCCAGGCCTACACGGCGTACACGAAGGGCCGGGACCGGGCGCGTTACGACCACCACCGGCCGCCGCTGGCCTCGGCGGGGTGGGCGGGCCGGCGCCGATACGCCAGGGACCGGCGCCGGGCCGAGGAGCGCCCGGGACCGGGCCAGGACCCGTCCGTGCCCTACGCCTTCGGGAGGGGGCCCGACGGGCTCCGGGTCTCCTTCGCCTGCCCCACCTGTCACCAGCGCATCCGGGTCCAGGTCCGGGGCCGGGTGCGCGTCCGGTGCGGACTGTGCCGCACCGTCCTGGAGTGCGACACCTGAGTCGCGGTCACGGGCCGGGGCGGCCGTAGGGTCGGTGTATGACGAACGATCCGGCCGGGGACCCGAGCAGCCTCTTCGAGGCGTTGTACGACGGTGAGAACGCCGTCGTACGGGCGCTCCGCGCGGGTGTGTCCGCCGAGTCGAGTGACGAGGACGGGACGACCGCGCTGTACCTGGCGTCCGTGCAGGACCTGCCCGGTGCGGTCCGGCTGCTGCTGGCCGTGGGCGCGGACCCGAACCGGGCGAGCGGCCCGGAGGCCGGTGACCTGCCGCTGTGCGGGGCGGCGTGCGGCGGGCACGCCGAGGTCGTCGAGGCACTGCTGGCGGCCGGTGCGTGGCCGGACCTGCGCGAGCAGTTCGGCTTCACCGCGCTGCGCTGGGCGGCCGGCCTGGGCCACGCGCGGATCGCGGAGCTGCTGCTCGGCCACGGCGCGGACCCCGGCCTGCCCGGTCCGCAGGGCGAGCCCCCGCTGGTGGTGGCGGCCCGGCGCGGATCGGCGCGCACCGTACGGACCCTGCTCGGGCACGGCGCCCGGGACCTGGACCGGGCGCTGGAGGAAGCCCGGCGCGTGCTGGCGCTGGACGTGGAGCAGGAGCTGCGCGACGCCCTGTCCGCCCGGTACGGGAACGATCCGCGTCACGGGAGCACGGTGCTCCGCACGGCCGTGGACGGCGGGATGACCGTCAGCGTCGAACTCCTGCGGGACGGCGAGCCGTTCGCGGGTCAGGACCAGCAGACGGGGCACGGCGCCATCGCGACGCTCCTGGAGCACGCGCTGGGGCTGCGGGCCTCCTCCGAGGAGCTGGCGGCCAGGGCGCTGCGGTACGGGGACCCGGAGCTGGACAACTGGCACGAGTCGGTCAGGGCGTTGCGGCTGCGCGGTGACGAGGAGACGTTCCAGGCGGCGGCCGCCTGGACGGCGAGCGACGATCCGCTACGGCAGGCGTTCGGGGCCCAGGTGCTGGCACGGCTCGGATTCCGTACCGGTGCGAAGCCGTTCGCGGCACGTGCCGTGCCCCTGCTGCGGGAGCTGGTGCGCGGGGCGTCGGACCCGGTGCTCATCGCGTCGGCGGAACGGGCGCTCGGTCATCACGAGGACCCGGCAGCCCTGCCGGAGGAGCCGCACGGCCTCTCGGACGGCCCCGGGGACTGAGGACACGGACCGTGGCCGAGGGCGGACATGACGACGGGCACGGCGACCGGCAGGAGCCGGTCCCCGTGCCCGGGGGGGGGTCTGGCGGCTACGCGGCCCGGCGCCCGCGCCCTCCGCCACCGGCCCGGCCGGCCCCGGCGCCACGGGCGGATCCGCCCGCGCCGCCGGCACCACCGCGCGCGCCACCGCCGCCGCGCGTCGCACCTCCACCGCTCTGTGCGGCGCCCGAGCCCGCGCCCGTACCCCCGCGACGGCCGCGGCCCCGGCTGCCCGAGCGGACGGCTCCGCCCGCCGCCGGACCAGAGCCGGAACCGCGTGTACGCGGCTTGGGCTGCGTCGGCTGCGGCACCTCGATGACGATCGCGACGCCGGACGGCTCACGGGCACCGGTGATCCGGCTGAGCTCCTCGTCGCTGGACCTGATCCGGGTGGTGCGCGGCGCGATGCCCGCGTCCGACATCAGCCGGGTCATGTCCCGCTTCTCCTCGGGCAGCACCAGCGTGACGACGCTGCCGGACTCCCCGGCGCGCGCCGTGCGCCCACCACGGTGGAGGTAGTCCTTGTGATCGGTCGGCGGGTCCACGTTGACGACCAGGTCGAGGTCGTCGACGTGAATGCCACGGGCCGCCACGTTCGTCGCGACCAGCGCCGTGACCTGGCCGTTCTTGAACTGGTCCAGCGTCCGGTTGCGCTGCGGCTGCGACCGGCCGCCGTGCAGGGCCGCGGCCCGCACACCGCTGGCGAGCAGCCGCTTGGCGAAGCGGTCGGCGGCACGCTTGGTGTCGACGAACATGATCACCCGGCCCTCACGGGCGGCGATCCGCGTGGCGACGGCCTTCTTGTCCGTCTCGTCCGCCACGTGCAGCACGTGGTGCTCCATGGTGGTGACGGCGCCCGCCGACGGGTCGACCGAGTGCACGACCGGGTCGGTCAGGAACATCTTGACCAGCCGGTCGATGTTCTTGTCCAGGGTCGCGGAGAACAGCATCCGCTGCCCGTCCGGCTCGACCTGCTTGAGCAGCGCGACGACCTGCGGCATGAAGCCCATGTCGGCCATCTGGTCGGCCTCGTCGAGGACGGTGACGGCGACCTCGTCGAGGCGGCAGTCGCCGCGCTCGATGAGGTCCTTGAGCCGTCCCGGTGTGGCGACGAGCACCTCGGCGCCGCGGCGCAGCGCGCCGGACTGCCGGCTGATCGACATGCCGCCGACGACCGTGGCCACGCGGAGGTTCACGGACGTCGCGTACGGCGTCAGCGCGTCGGTCACCTGCTGGGCGAGCTCACGGGTCGGGACGAGGACGAGGGCCAGCGGGGCGTGCGGTTCGGAGCGGCGTCCGGCGGTGCGCGCGAGCAGGGCCAGGCCGAAGGCCAGGGTCTTTCCGGAGCCGGTGCGGCCACGGCCGAGGATGTCCCGTCCGGCCAGCGAGTTCGGCAGGGTGGCGCCCTGGATGGGGAACGGGTCGGTCACACCCTGGGCGGCGAGGGTCTTCAGCAGCGCGGCGGGCATGTCCAGCTCGGCGAACGCCTCGACGGCGGGCAGTGCGGGGGTCATGGTCTCCGGCACGGCGAATTCGCCGCCCTGTGCCGGTGCGGGCCTGCGACGGGCCGGCGCCTTGCCGGAGCCTCGGGTGTTCGCCTGCGGCCGGTCCGCGCCGCGCCCTCTTATCGGGCGGTTGCGGGTGGGACGGTCCTGGCGTTCGGAGCGGGTCATACGGAATTGCCCTCCTGGGGGATTCCTGGGATTACTGCCGACTGCTGCGGACTGCTTGATGTGCGCCCCAGGATGCAAGCACAGAGCAGGTGTCCCGGACACGGAGCGGACCGGGGACGGTACGAGCCGGAAACAGCACAAACCGGGGCCCGCACCTTCACGGTGCGGGCCCCGGCTGCGAGGTACGCGTCCGGCGATTAGGCCGGGACGATGTTCTCCGCCTGCGGGCCCTTCTGGCCCTGCGTGACGTCGAAGGAGACCTTCTGGCCCTCCTGGAGCTCACGGAAGCCCTGGGTGGCGATGTTCGAGTAGTGGGCGAAGACGTCGGCGCCGCCGCCGTCCTGCTCGATGAAGCCGAAGCCCTTTTCCGAGTTGAACCACTTCACGGTTCCAGTAGCCATGTCATTCTCCTAAAAGAGGTGCAGTGCCGGAAATCCGCACTTTACGAATTCCAAGTCGCCGCATTGAGCCCCATCCGGAGAAAGCCGGAAAACAATAAAGCGCCTGAGGAGGGTTCCCGTCAGGCGCACATAAAGTTCATGGGTACCAAAACTGCAACTGGGCAACCGTAGCACGTTCTGTCGCCGAGCGGCAGATCCCCTCTGACCCGCCCCGCGGGAAGGTGCGCCGACCAGGGCGGTCACCGGGGCCGTTGCCGAGGGTTCCGGAATCGCCCCCCGACGCTTCCCGCGCTGTTCTCCCAAGGGTTGTGAGCCGTGGGGAGAAGGAGCGGAACCTCCGGATCATCGCTGCGGCCGACCGGGAGGACATTCACCCGAATGCCGCGCCCGCGCGCGTCCGGCGGGCGCGGACGCGGCGGACGGAGCGGGCAGGTTCTCGGCGCGGGTTGCTCCGGTCGGGTGCCCTCGGGTGGGCGCCTTCGGGTGGGCGCCTTCGGGCACATTCATCATGTACGCGACGCGATGCCGTCCTTGATCAGGGAAACGCCCCGGCCTCGAGCTCCTCGGGGCCGGGATCATCGCCCGGCCGGTACCAGGAGCCCGCGCCCCGGACGGTGTCGCGCAGGAAGCGGCCCGTGACCGGGATGTCCAGGCCACCGGGGGGGGAACCGGACGCTCACATCTCGCGGGGCGGGCTGTCGCCGTTGCCCCTGCGCAGGGTCCGCAGCGGGCCGCCGGGGCGCCAGACCTGGACGACCAGGTCGTCCCCGTCGAGCCCGGTGCGGACCACCTCGTCGGGTGCGGCGCGGAAGAGGAGGAAGGGTTCCGGCGGCGTCACCGCCTCGACGAAGCGGGCCAGCACGGCCGGGTCGGTGATCTCCACCGCCCGGCCGGAGACCCGGACGTCGCCGTCGGCCATCTCCGCGTCGGGCCCCGGGTTGGCCTGGACGGCGAAGCGGGGGTCGCGCCGCAGGTCGAGTGCCTTGCGGGAGTTCGGCATCATGCCGAACCACATCTCCTCCAGCCGGAACTCCACCTCCAGTCCGGTCACCCGGGGTGATCCGTCCTTGCGGAGCGTGGCCAGGACATGGTGCCTGTACTGCTGGAACCGCTTCCGGACGGTGGCGGCGAAGGCCGGCTCGGCCGCCTGGAAGTCTTGCCACGAACTCGATGTCATGCGGTCATCGAATCCCGTGATCCCGGCATCTTCCGTCGGGGTTTCCCGGGACTCTCCGGACGTCACCGGATCGGATGCCGCCTCGTCGCGCTCCTGGTGCCGTGGAAGGGGCGTGCCGTCGCTCCGGCGGCGGGGGCCCCGCCGACCCGAGATGAGTCGGACGGCGGTCTTCACGAAGGCCGTACTGCCCGGCGTGACGCCTGAGCGGTACGACGCGCTCGACGCCGAACCGCGGGCGCTCCCCGGTGACACGTTCGCCGGATGTCTTCGCACAGGTGTGTGCCGACCGGCGCCGGCCCGGAGATCCACGGCCTCTGGGAGTCGGAGGAGGCGATGGAGAAATTCGGCACGCTGATCATGCCGATCGCCCAGAGGCAGGGTCTGCCCCCGTCGTCCGGGCCTCCCGGCGTCCCCCCGGTGCGCCGCTACCGGGTGTCCGGCGCGTGACGCCGCTTCACCGGCCCGGCAGGGTGACGACCACCGCGTATCCGCACGTCCGCAGCACCCCCGGTGACTCGCCGACGGCCAGCACCGCGTCGTGACGGGCCAGTTCGACGTCTGTGCCGCCCTCCAGCACCGCACCGTCCTCCAGTGCCACGGCCACGACCGCACCGCCGTCCGGCGGGATGAGCCGGACGGTGCCTCGTACGACCGCGGTCGAGGCCGGCGGGCGGTCCCTGCGGTACATCACGTTGAGGTTGACGACCGGGCCCGCGAGGAGCCGGCCGTGGGTCGGCAGGTCGCCGGGGAAGTCGTGGGGCCACAACGGCTCGTCGACGATGTGGTGTTCCCCGCCGACCACGAGGTCCATGCCTTCGCCCTCGACGACGGTCAGGGTGCGGTCCAGGCCGGGGAAGAGGGAGAAGGGTCCGTCGCGGGACACGTCCGCCAGGCTGATCCGCCAGTCGACGGAGTCGGCCGCCGCGTCCTCGGGGGCAGCCGCGATCTGCCGGGTCACTCCCCCGCCGTTGTGCCAGGGCACGGCCGTCCGCCCTGCCGCCCTCAGTACGCGCAGGGTCACCGGACGACCCCCTGGGCCCGGGCCGCGGCGAGCCAGTGCGGGAATTCGGCGACCAGCCGGTCGTAGAGTTCGGCGTCCGGGACGGTCCGTGGGTCGGATCCGGCGTGGAAGAAGCCCGCGTTGTCCAGGGGTCGCATGCCGGGTACGGCCAGTTCGTCGAGCCTGCGCAGGAAGTCGAACTGGGAGCTCCGCCTGTTGCCGAAGCCGACGAACTGCCAGAACAGCGGAAGCCTCGCCGCCTTGCAGAGGTAGCGCTGTGCCGCGTGCTTGCTGATCGGTCCGCCGTCCGTCTGGAAGACGACGAGGGCGGGTGCGGTCGACCCGCTGTCGAGGTAGTGGTCGATGACGGCGTCCATGGCCAGGTGGTAGCTGGTCCTGCCCATGTGTCCGAGGCCGGCCACGATCGCGTCGATCCGGCCGTGGTGGTGGTCCAGGGCTATGTCGGTGACCGCGTCGACGTCCGTGGAGAAGAGCACGACGGGCACCCGGCCGTCGTCGTCGAGATGGGCGGACAGTCCGAGCACCCGGTCGGCCAGCGCCTGGACGCTGCCGTCCCGGTAGTACTCCTTCATCGAGCCGGAGTAGTCGAGCACCAGGTACACCGCGGCCCGTTGACCGCTCATCCCGTGCGTGTCCAGTGCCGCCCGCGCGCTCTCGTACGGGCCCGCCAGCGCCGGTGCCCGCTCCCGCACCTTGCTCAGGCTGATGGCCGGGCCCGGGGCGGAGGACGGTTCGGCCATGGCGGTCTCCGATCAGGGGATCCGGGCTGCCGGGGTGCCGGCGGCGGGTCCTTCGAGACTACGGGCTGCGCCACCCAGGTGTGCCCGTCTCCCCGGGCGTTCGCTATCTTGAGCGCCGCCGCCCCCAGCGGCCCCTCCTCTCCGTCCACGAATGAAGGAGCCGGCCATGGAGGCCGCCGCCACCACGTGTTACCGCCACCCGTCGTACGAGACGTACGTGCGCTGCACGCGCTGCGACCGGTACATCTGCCCCGACTGCATGCGCGAGGCCGCGGTCGGTCATCACTGCGTGGAGTGCGTGAAGGAGGGGCAGCGTTCGGTCCGCCGGGCCCGCTCGCTGTTCGGCGGTGCGGTGCCGACGGCCGCGACGCCGGTGGTGACGTACACACTGATGGTGCTGAACATCCTCGCGTACGTCGTCGAGGTGGTCCGTTCCGAGACGGTGGACCGGTTCGGGATGCTCGGTGCGGTGCTGGTCGATGCGGAGGGCGAGCACTACTACTACGAGGGCGGGTCCGTTCCCGGCTTCGACCTGATCGGGGTGGCCGACGGCGAGTGGTACCGGCTGCTGACGGGGGCCTTCCTGCATCTGCCGCCCGACGCCTCGTTCGGCGTGATGCACCTCGTCTTCAACATGTTCGCGCTCTGGAACCTGGGCCGGGTCGTCGAGGGGCAGCTGGGCCGGGCGCGCTATCTGGCGCTGTACCTGCTGTCGGCGCTCGGCGGTTCGGTGCTGGTGTACCTGGTCTCGCCGGAGACCACCGCGGTCGGCGCCTCGGGGGCGATCTTCGGTCTGGCGGCTTCCTTCTACGTCATCAACCGGCGCCTGGGCCGGGACATGCGGCCGGTCAACCGCTTCATGGCCGGGTTCCTGCTCTGGATGGTCATCTCCGCCGCGTTCACCTCGTGGGAGGGGCACCTCGGCGGTCTCCTGACCGGCGGTCTGGTGACCTACGGGCTCGCCTACGCACCGGCGAAGCTGCGGACCTCCGGGGTCCAGCTGGCCGGCGGGGTGGTCCTGGTCGCGCTGCTGGCGCTGGTGGTGTTCCTGAGGACGGCTTCGCTGACCGGCGCCGCCTGAGGGCGCGTACGGCTCCGGCCGGTGGGGCGGCGGCAGCCGGTGGACGCCCGGGGGCCCGTCGCCGGCCGGCCCGGAGACGTCCCGCCGGTCCCGGTCGCTGAACCGGCTCCGGACGCGCCACGGCGCCCGCCATGGTCCGGTCGGGGACGAGGCGGGCGCCGTGTTCAGTTCCGTACGCCTTTGTACGGGACGTCTGTGTGTGCCGTGATCAGACCGTCAGTGAACGGTCCGTCGGGCGGATCGGGGCCGGCAGTGCGCTGGTCCCGGTGAGGAAGCGGTCCACGCCGCGTGCCGCGGAGCGGCCCTCGGCGATGGCCCACACGATCAGGGACTGGCCGCGGCCCGCGTCGCCGGCGACGTAGACGCCGTCGACGTTCGTCGCGTAGTTCTCGTCGCGCGCGATGTTGCCGCGTTCGTCGAGGCCGAGGCCGAACTGCTGGACGAGGCCGTTGGCCTGGTCGGTGCCGGTGAATCCCATGGCCAGGGTGACGAGCTGGGCGGGGATGACCCGCTCGGTGCCGGCCTTCTGCTCCAGCTTGCCGTCCTTGAACTCCACCTCGATGAGGTGCAGGGACCGGACGTTTCCGTCCTCGTCGCCCTCGAAGTGGGTGGTGGAGACGGAGTAGACCCGCTCGCCGCCCTCCTCGTGCGCGGAGGTGACCTTGTAGAGCATGGGGAAGGTGGGCCAGGGCTGGTTGGCGTTCCGCTCCTCGCCCGGCCTCGGCATGATCTCCAGCTGGGTGACGGAGGCGGCGCCCTGCCGGTGGGCGGTGCCGACGCAGTCGGCACCCGTGTCGCCGCCGCCGATGACGACGACGTGCTTGCCCTCGGCGCTGATCGGGGTGACCGTCAGGTCGCCCTCCTGCACCTTGTTGGCGAGCGGGAGGTACTCCATCGCGAAGTGCACGCCGTTCAGCTCACGGCCCGGGACGGGCAGATCGCGGGAGACGGTGGCACCGGCGGCGATGACGATCGAGTCGTAGCGGCGCCGCAGCTTCGCGGCGTCGATGTCCCGGCCGATCTCGATCTCCGTACGGAACTTGGTGCCCTCCGCGCGCATCTGCTCGATGCGGCGGTTGATGTGCGACTTCTCCATCTTGAACTCGGGGATGCCGTAGCGCAGCAGACCGCCGATGCGGTCGGCGCGCTCGTAGACGACGACCGTGTGGCCGGCCCGGGTGAGCTGCTGGGCGGCGGCCAGACCGGCGGGACCGGAGCCGATGACGGCGACGGTCTTGCCGGAGAGGCGCTCGGGCGGCTGCGGGGTGACGTCGCCGCTGTCCCAGGCCTTGTCGATGATGGAGACTTCGACGTTCTTGATGGTGACGGCCGGCTGGTTGATGCCGAGCACGCACGCCGACTCGCAGGGAGCGGGGCACAGCCGCCCGGTGAACTCCGGGAAGTTGTTCGTGGCGTGCAGACGCTCGGACGCCGCCGACCAGTCCTCACGGTAGGCGTAGTCGTTCCACTCGGGGATGAGGTTTCCGAGCGGACAGCCGTTGTGGCAGAACGGGATGCCGCAGTCCATGCAGCGGCCGGCCTGCTTGCTGATGATCGGGAGCAGCGAGCCCGGAACGTAGACCTCGTTCCAGTCCTTGACGCGCTCGCCGACGGGGCGGGTCTGCGCGACCTCGCGGCCGGTGGTCAGGAAGCCCTTGGGGTCAGCCATTGGTCGCCGCCTCCATCATCTTCTCGGTGGTCTCCTGCTCGGAGAGACCGGCGAGCTCAGCGGCGTCCTTGGCGGCGAGCACTGCCTTGTAGGTGGACGGGATGATCTTGCTGAACCGGGCCACCGCGGTGTCCCAGTCGGCAAGCAGCTTCTCGGCGACCGTGGAGCCGGTCTCCTCCTGGTGGCGGCGCACGACGGCGTGCAGCCACTGCTTGTCGGTGTCGTCGAGGGGGCCGACGGCGCCGAGGTTACCGGTGTTGACGTTGTCGGGGTCCAGGTCGATGACGTAGGCGGTGCCGCCCGACATGCCTGCCGCGAAGTTGCGTCCGGTCTCGCCGAGTACGACGGCGTGGCCACCGGTCATGTATTCGCAGCCGTGGTCGCCCACGCCCTCGGAGACGACGGTCGCACCGGAGTTGCGGACGCAGAAGCGCTCGCCGGTCCGGCCGCGCAGGAACAGTTCGCCGCCGGTCGCGCCGTAGGCGATGGTGTTGCCCGCGATGGTGGAGTACTCCGCGAGGTGGTCGGCGCCGCGGTCCGGGCGGACGACGACGCGGCCGCCGGAGAGGCCCTTGCCGACGTAGTCGTTGGCGTCGCCCTCCAGGCGCAGCGTCACGCCGCGCGGTACGAACGCGCCGAAGGACTGGCCGGCGGAGCCGGTGAAGGTGATGTCGATGGTGTCGTCGGGCAGGCCCGCGCCGCCGAACTTCTTGGTCACCTCGTGGCCGAGCATGGTGCCGACGGTGCGGTTGATGTTGCGGATCGCGATCTGGGCGCGGACCGGCTGGGCGGCCTCGGCGCTCTCGGCGCCCAGGGCGTCGGCGGCGAGCTTGATCAGCTGGTTGTCGAGTGCCTTGGCCAGGCCGTGGTCCTGCTCGGCGATCTGGTGGCGCACCGCGCCCTCGGGCAGCTCGGGTACGTAGAAGAGGGGCGCCAGGTCAAGGCCCTGTGCCTTCCAGTGCGTGACGGCCCGGTCGGTGTCGAGGAGTTCTGCGTGGCCGACGGCCTCCTCGATCGTGC
Source organism: Streptomyces sp. NPDC025273 (assembly GCF_040638585.1). Classification (NCBI taxonomy): domain Bacteria; kingdom Bacillati; phylum Actinomycetota; class Actinomycetes; order Kitasatosporales; family Streptomycetaceae; genus Streptomyces; species Streptomyces sp. NPDC025273. The sequence continues at coordinate 1,038,773 of NZ_JBEZYP010000001.1, read as the reverse complement.
GGAAGCCGAGCTCGGCGAGGATCTCGCGGACCTCTTCGGCGATGAACTCGAAGAAGTTGACGATGTATTCGGCCTTGCCGGAGAACCGGTCGCGCAGGACCGGGTTCTGGGTGGCGATGCCGACGGGGCAGGTGTCGAGGTGGCAGACGCGCATCATGACGCAGCCGGAGACGACGAGCGGCGCGGTCGCGAAACCGAACTCCTCGGCGCCCAGCAGCGCGGCGATGACGACGTCGCGGCCGGTCTTGAGCTGGCCGTCGGTCTGGACGACGATGCGGTCGCGCAGACCGTTGAGCAGCAGCGTCTGCTGGGTCTCGGCGAGGCCGAGCTCCCAGGGGCCGCCCGCGTGCTTGAGCGAGGTCAGCGGGGACGCGCCCGTACCGCCGTCGTGGCCGGAGATGAGGACGACGTCCGCGTGGGCCTTGGAGACACCGGCCGCGACCGTGCCGACGCCGACCTCGGAGACCAGCTTCACGTGGATGCGGGCCGCCGGGTTGGCGTTCTTGAGGTCGTGGATCAGCTGAGCCAGGTCCTCGATGGAGTAGATGTCGTGGTGCGGCGGGGGCGAGATCAGGCCGACGCCCGGGGTGGAGTGCCGGGTCCTGGCGACCCACGGGTAGACCTTGTGGCCGGGCAGCTGGCCGCCCTCGCCGGGCTTGGCGCCCTGTGCCATCTTGATCTGGATGTCGTCCGCGTTGACCAGGTATTCGCTGGTCACACCGAAGCGGCCGGAGGCGACCTGCTTGATGGACGAGCGGCGTGCCGGGTCGTACAGCCGGTCCGCGTCCTCGCCGCCCTCACCGGTGTTGGACTTGCCGCCCAGCTGGTTCATGGCGATGGCGAGGGTCTCGTGCGCCTCCTGGGAGATGGAGCCGTACGACATGGCACCGGTGGAGAAGCGCTTGACGATGTCGGAGACGGACTCGACCTCGTCGAGGGAGATCGGCTCGCGGCCGCTCCTGAAGCCGAAGAGTCCGCGGAGCGTCATGAGGCGCTCGGACTGCTCGTTCACCCGGCCGGTGTACTTCTTGAAGATGTCGTACCGGCGGTTGCGGGTGGCGTGCTGGAGGCGGAAGACGGTCTCCGGGTCGAACAGGTGCGGCTCGCCCTCGCGGCGCCACTGGTACTCGCCGCCGATCTCCAGCGCACGGTGCGACGCGGAGATGCCGGAGGCGGGGTACGCCTTGGCGTGCCGGGCGGCGACCTCCTGGGCGACGATGCCGAGACCGGCGCCGCCGATCTTGGTGGCGGTGCCGTTGAAGTACTGCGCGACGAAGGCCTCGTCCAGGCCGACGGCCTCGAAGACCTGGGCGCCGCGGTAGGAGGCGACGGTCGAGATGCCCATCTTGGACATGACCTTCAGGACGCCCTTGCCGAGGGCGTGGATCAGGTTGCGGATGGCCTGCTCGGGCTCGATGCCCTCGATGAACGTGCCGGCGCGGACGAGGTCCTCGACGGACTCCATCGCGAGGTACGGGTTGACCGCGGCGGCGCCGTAGCCGATCAGCAGCGCGACGTGGTGGACCTCTCGTACGTCACCGGCCTCGACCAGCAGGCCCACCTGGGTGCGCTGCTTGGTGCGGATGAGGTGGTGGTGGACGGCCGAGGTGAGCAGCAGCGAGGGGATCGGTGCGTGCTCGGCGTCGGAGTGCCGGTCGGACAGGACGATCAGGCGGGCGCCGTCCTCTATGGCGGCGTCGACCTCGGTGCAGATCTCCTCGATCCGGGCGGCGAGGGCGTCGCCGCCGCCGCCGACCCGGTAGAGGCCGGCCAGGGTGGCGGCCTTCATGCCCGGCATGTCGCCGTCGGCGTTGATGTGTATGAGCTTGGCCAGCTCGTCGTTGTCGATCACCGGGAAGGGCAGCGTGACGCTGCGGCACGCCGCGGCGGTCGGCTCCAGAAGGTTGCCCGCGGGGCCGAGCGTGGAGCGCAGCGAGGTGACGAGCTCCTCGCGGATGGCGTCCAGCGGCGGGTTGGTGACCTGGGCGAACAGCTGGGTGAAGTAGTCGAAGAGCAGCCGGGGGCGCTCGGAGAGCGCGGCGATCGGCGAGTCCGTGCCCATGGAGCCGAGGGGCTCGCCGGCGGTGCGGGCCATCGGGGCGAGGAGGACGCGGAGCTCCTCCTCGGTGTAGCCGAAGGTCTGCTGGCGTCGGGTGACCGAGGCGTGGGTGTGGACGATGTGCTCGCGCTCGGGGAGGTCCTCGAGCTCGATCTCACCGGCTTCCAGCCACTCGGTGTAGGGCTGCTCGGCGGCGAGGGACGCCTTGATCTCGTCGTCCTCGATGATGCGGCGCTCGGCGGTGTCGACGAGGAACATCTTGCCGGGCTGGAGGCGGCCCTTGCGGACGACCTTCGCGGGGTCGATGTCCAGGACACCGACCTCGGAGGAGAGGACGACGAGGCCGTCGTCGGTGACCCAGTAGCGGCCGGGGCGCAGACCGTTGCGGTCGAGGACCGCGCCGACCTGGGTGCCGTCGGTGAAGGTGACGCAGGCCGGGCCGTCCCAGGGCTCCATCATCGTGGAGTGGTACTGGTAGAAGGCGCGCCGGGCGGGCTCCATGGACGCGTGGTTCTCCCACGCCTCGGGGACCATCATCAGCACCGAGTGCGGCAGCGACCGGCCGCCGAGGTGGAGCAGCTCCAGGACCTCGTCGAAGGAGGCCGAGTCGGAGGCGTCCGGGGTGCAGACGGGGAAGATCCGGTCGAGCTGCGCCGCGCCGAAGAGGCTGGAGGCGAGCTGGGACTCCCGGGCCTTCATCCAGTTGCGGTTGCCCTTGACCGTGTTGATCTCGCCGTTGTGCGCGACGAAGCGGTAGGGGTGCGCGAGGGGCCAGCTCGGGAAGGTGTTGGTGGAGAAGCGGGAGTGGACCAGCGCGACCGTGGTGGCGAAACGGCGGTCGGAGAGGTCCGGGAAGAAGGGTTCCAGCTGCCCGGTGGTGAGCATGCCCTTGTAGACGATCGTGCGTGCGGAGAGTGAGGGGAAGTACACCCCGGCCTCCCGCTCGGCGCGCTTGCGCAGCACGAAGGCCTTGCGGTCGAGGGCGACGCCTGTGCTCCCACCGTCGGCGACGATCACCTGGCGGAACTCGGGCATCGTGGCGCGGGCGAGGCTGCCCAGGAGGTCCGGGGCGACCGGGACCTGACGCCAGCCGAGGACGTCGAGGCCCTCTTCGCCGGCGATCTTCTCGATCTGCTGGACGGACTCCGCGGAGCCGTCGGCGGGCAGGAACGCGATTCCGACGGCGTAGGAGCCCGCCTCGGGGAGGTCGAAGGCGACCTCTTCGCGGAGGAAGGCATCCGGGACCTGAAGCAGGATGCCGGCGCCGTCGCCCGAGTCGATCTCGGATCCTGTGGCGCCGCGGTGTTCGAGGTTGCGCAGTACGGTCAGCGCCTGCTCGACCAGCTCATGGCTGGCCACACCGGTAAGAGTGGCCACGAACCCGACGCCACAGGCGTCGTGCTCGTTACGGGGGTCGTACATCCCCTGCTGGGCGGGGCGACCGTCCATGGGCGACCAGGCGTGGATACGCATCGGCTCTCCCGTCGTCGTCGTGGCATGTGCTGTGCCGAGGGACGACGTTGGCCCTCTGCGAAATTTCGTGCAGGTTACATGATGGAACGCTTCTCAAGAAGCGGATAGGGCGTTCCAGCATGCGGACACCACGGAGTCGTGGTGGAAGTGGGTCAGGAGCGGGCGGATCCTTGTGGATCACCGCCCGGGCGACCGGAGAGCACAGGCGTCGTTGCCCGCGGTGTCTACGGCTCTTGCCCTGCGGTCATGGATTCGAAACCGCCGGTTAACGGCTACTTATGTGTAGCGCCGCATAGGATCTCATTTTACGGCCGGGAGGCCCCGTCCGCCCAGTGACGTGCGCCAAGACGTACGTCACACCGTGCCAACGTCCGCGAGGCCGTTCAGCTTCCCGTCGCCACGCCGAACAGGGTGCCCAGACCGTACGTGATCGCCGCGGCGGCCCCGCCGAGCAGGAGCTGGCGCAGTCCGCTGAACCACCAGCTGCGCGCCGTCACCCTGGCCACCACCGCGCCGCAGCCGAACAGGCCGGCGAGGGCGAGGAGCACGGCGGGCCACAGCGCGGTGGCGCCGAGCAGGTACGGCAGTACGGGCAGCAGGGCGCCCAGCGCGAAGGCGCCGAAGGAGGACACGGCCGCGACGAGCGGGGAGGGCAGGTCGCCGGGGTCGATGCCGAGCTCCTCGCGGGCATGGATCTCCAGCGCCTGCTCCGGGTCCCTGGACAGCTGGCGCGCGACCTCCTGGGCGAGCGCGGGCTCGACTCCCCGGGACTCGTACAGCGCGGCGAGCTCCCGCATCTCGTCCTTGGGGTGCTTGCGCAGCTCACCGCGCTCCACGTCGAGCTCGGCCTCGACGAGCTCGCGCTGCGAGGCGACGGAGGTGTATTCACCGGCCGCCATGGAGAACGCGCCCGCGGCCAGACCGGCGAGGCCCGTGATGACGAGGGTCTGCTGGGAGACCGCTCCCCCGGCGACTCCCGTCATCAGGGCGAGGTTGGAGACGAGGCCGTCCATGGCGCCGAACACCGCGGGCCGCAGCCAGCCGCCGTTCACGTCGCGGTGGGTGTGGTTGTCCCGGTGCGCCTCGTGCAGTACGGCGTCGGTCTCGATGATGGACACAGTTCTCCCCTTCTCCGGAAGCGGGCTCCCCGCGTTCCGGCCCCCGCTCGACATGAGGGAACGTACGCACGAAAAGGGGCTCCCGCCAGCAAGGAAGGCCGTACTTACCTGCTCCGGGCACGTCGTCGGCGGCATCATCCGTGTGGCCCTTTTGTTGCCGTGATCGGGCTCGTGGGGGCCTTCGCGTGGCACAGATCGCTCAGCCGGCACCTGCCGGGGCGAACGAAGGGTCGACGCGATGGAGCTGACGGCGGACAGTCCGGCACAGCCGCTGACGGGTGCGGGGCCCGGCGGTACGGGCGACCGGGCCCGGGGGGCGCTGCTGGGGCTCGCGGTGGGGGACGCGCTCGGTGCCCCGGCGGAGAACCTGCGGCCGTCCGAGATCCGCCGGCGCTGGGGCCGGATCGAGGGCTTCGTCAGCGACGACCCGGCGGGCACGGACGACACCGAGTACGCGATCTTCTCCGGGCTGCTGCTGGCACGGCACGGTTCGGCGCTCACGGTCTCGCACGTCGAGCGGGCGTGGCACCACTGGATCGCCGACCTCGACGAGGGCCCGTTCCGCGGCGCCGGGTTCAGCGAGCGCGGCACGCTGGAGAATCTGCGGCGGGGCCTGGCCGCTCCCATCTCGGCCCAGCACCGGCACGCGTGGAGCGACGGTCTCGCGATGCGGGCGGCGCCGTTCGGGGTCTTCGCGGCGGGCCGGCCCGCGGAGGCGGCCCGGCTGGTGGCGGTGGACGGCCGGGTCAGCCATGACGGGGAGGGCATCTACGGCGGCCAGGCGGTCGCGGCGGGTGTGGCCGCCGCGATGGTGGGCGCCGGGCTCGCCTCCGTGATCGCCGCCGCGCTCTCGGTCGTACCGATGGACTCCTGGACGGCCCGTTCGCTGCGGCGCGCGGTCACCGCCGCGCAGCGCCCGTACCCGGACCGGCTGACGAGGGAGCGCACGGTGCGCTCCGCCGTGGTGATCGGCGGCTATCCGTGGACGGATCTGGCACCGGAGGCGGTGGGCCTGGCGTTCGGCGCGTTCACGGCGGCGCGCGGCGACTTCCGTACGGCGGTGCTGACGGCCGTGAACATGGGCAGGGACGCCGATACGACGGCCGCGGTGGCGGGGGCGCTGGCCGGTGCCCTGCACGGGGCATCGGCGATTCCACGGGACTGGGCGTCGGCGATCGGCCCGGTGCGGGGCAGCTGCCTGCCGTCGATGCGGGGCTACCACGTGCTGGACATCGCGGAGCTGCTGACCCCGGACGACGCCGAGGACGCTCCGCCCGGCCGGGACCGCCCGGCCGGCGCCCCTGCGCGGGTCGCCCCCGGCCTCCGGTGGGACGGCTCGGCCACCGGCGAGGGAGCCACCCGATGACCGCCGCGCACGGAGCCGGGGCCGCCGCACCCGCCCCGGGGGCCCCGTCCCACCCGGCGCCTGGCCCGGAGCGGGACGCTCCCGCCGTCCCGCCGGACACGGCTCCCCGTGTCGCCATCCGCATCACCGCCGGACCGGCCGACCGCCCCCGCACCGACGGGGCGACCGGGACGCGGGCCCCCGGGCGGCAGGCCCGGATCGAGGGGCTGCTGCTCGGGCTGGCCGCCGGGGACGCCGCCGGCTGGCCGGCCGCGCGGCACCGGGCGGCACGGATGCCCGAGTGGACCCGGCGGCTCACCCGGGAGCTCGACACCTTCGCCGAGCAGAACGCGACGACGACGCTGCCGGTGCCCATCGCCCTCAACCAGCCGCCCGAACCGCTGCGGCTCGGGCCCTCCGACGACGCCGAGTGGGCCGCGTTCGCCGCCCGGACCGTACTGGCCGCCGCCGCCGACCACGCGCCCGGCCTCTCCCCCGGCCACCGGATGCGGGACGCGATCGACCGGTCGTGGAACGCCCTGGCCGCGAAGGTGGCCGCAGCCGGCGCACGGGCGCCGGAGGTGGAGTCCGCCGTCCTCCCGCTCCGGGCCCGGATCTCCGTACGGGCCGGGCTCGGGAATCTCGCCGCCGGACTGCGCCCTCCCGCCACCGGCCACGACAACCCGCACTACTTCGACGACGCGGCCTGTGTCAGGGCCGCCGTGCTCGCGGTCGTGCATCCCGGCGATCCCGCCGCCGCCGCCGGACTCGCCGAGTTCGACGCGCGCTACACGCAGGACGGCGACGGGGTGCACGGCGCCCGCGCGATCGCCGCCGCGATCGCCGAGGCCCTGGCCGGGGCGGACGTCGACACCGTGGTGAACGCGGCGCTCGACCGGCTTCCCGAGGGCACCGAGATCGCCCGCAACGCCGTCCACGCGGTGCGGCTGGCCCGGGAGTTCGCGGGAGAGGCGGCGGGTGCCTTCGCCCTCGTCCCGGTGCTGGAGCACCAGATCGTCGACCACGTGTACAGCTACGGGATCGCCGCGGCCGAGACCGTGCCGGTCGCCCTGGCCCTGGCCACCGCCGCCCGGGGCGAGATCGCCCAGGCCGTGCCCGCGGCGGCCTGCCTGTCCCGGGTCGCCGACTCGGCGCCCGCCCTCGCCGGAGCGCTGACCGGTGCGCTGGGCGGGATCGGCACCGTGCCCGCGGGCTGGCGCGAGGCCTGCCGCACGCTGGCCGGGTGCGCGCTGCCCCGGCTCGCCGGCACCGATCTCATGGAACTCGCCGGGCTGCTGGCGGCCACGGACGTCACCTCGGGTGGACAATTCCGGCATGACACCCAAAACTCCCGCACCGTTCGCGGCGGACACGACCCGCACGACGCTCACCCTGGATGAGCGGATCACCGGCGCGCTCGTCGGGGCGGCCGTCGGCGACGCCCTCGGCGGCCCCGTCGAGGGCTGGACCCCGGAGCAGATCGCCGAACGCCACGGCGGCCGGGTGACCGGGATCGTCGGCCCCTGGCACGGCGAGGACTGGCGCACCGCACGCCGCATCGCCCCCTACCACAAGGGCGACGGGCACGTCACCGACGACACCCTCATGACCCATGCGCTGATCAGGGTGTACGAGACGGTGCGCGGTCATCTCGACGCGTACGCCGTGGCCGACCACCTCGTACCGGATCTGATGTCCCGTCCCCGCTGGATCCCGGAGCTGGAGGCCGAGGCGCTCCCCCTGCAGCGGATCTTCCTCGCCGAGAAGTGGATCGTCGCACGGCTGCACTACGGCCACGCCGACCCGCGCGAGGCCGGCTCCGGAAACATCGTCAACTGCGGAGCGGCGATGTACATGGCCCCGGTCGGACTGGTGAACGCGGCCCACCCGGAGGCCGCCTACGCGGAGGCGCTGGACGTCGCGGGTGCCCATCAGTCCTCGTACGGGCGGGAGGCGGCCGGGATCCTCGCCGCCGCCGTCGCCGCCGCCTGCACCCCGGGCGCCACACCCGGGTCCGTCGTCGGGACCTGTCTGGCGCTGGCCAAGGACGGCACGCGGTCGGCGATCGAGGCGGTGTGCGAGGTGGCCTCCCGGTACACCGACTTCGAGTCCGCGCTGGCCCCGGTCCGTGCCGCCGTGGCCCCCTTCGACACGGTGGGCCCGCACTACCGTGATCCCTCGCTCGGCGCCCGGCGGCCCTCCCGGCTGCACTCGGTCGAGGAGCTGCCGGTCGCGCTCGGGATGCTGCTCGTCGGCGGCGGCGACTACCGGCACACGGTGCTCGGCTCGGTCAACTACGGCCGTGACTGCGACTCGATCGCGACGATGAGCGGCGCGCTCGCGGGCGCGCTCCACGGCGAGCGGGCGGTCCCCGCCGCCTGGGTGAAGACGGTCGCCGAGGCCAGCCGCCTCGATCTGCACGCCCCTGCACGGGCCCTGACGGAGGTCGCCCGCGAGATCTTCGTACGGGACACCGCCCGCCGCCGGGCCCACGAGGCCGCGTTCGCGACACTGGCCGGCCCCCGGTGACCGTACGGCTGACGTGGGTTCAGCCCGAGGACCTGGTGGGGCACGAACTGCGCCAGGCCGCACAGGACGGCAGGGACGCCGGGGACGTGGAGCGCCGCTGGTACGAGGCCGGCGGCGCCCCCGCACCGGAGCGTGCGGGGGCGGCGAAGTCCCCCGCGTCACCCCGGCTGCGGGCGCTGGCCGAGCGGTTCCTCGACGAACTCGCGCTGCTGGAAAGCCCGTTGGCGAAGGTCGAGCCGACCGCACTGGCCGCGATCCAGGCGGCCTGCCCGCGCTGGCCCGCCCCCCGGCCCCGTCCCGCGGCCCTCGGGCCCGAACGGCTGCACGCCGCCTGGCTGGGCCGGGCCGCCGGCTGCCTGCTCGGCAAGCCCGTCGAGAAGCTGCCCCTGGCCGGCATCCGCGCGCTGGCCCGCGCCGCCGGCAACTGGCCGCTCACCACCTGGTTCACCGGCCGCGGGCTGCCGGACGAGCTGGCGGCCGCCCACCCCTGGAACCGGCGCTCGGCGACCACCTCCCTGGCCGAGAACATCGACGGCATGCCGGAGGACGACGACCTCGACCATCCCCTTCTGACCGTGCTGCTGCTCCAGCGCCACGGCCGCCGCTTCACCACGGCCGACCTCGCCCGGCTCTGGCTGGACTCGCTCCCGGCCGGCCGGGTCTTCACCGCCGAGCGCATCGCGTACCGCAATCTGCTCGACGGCATCGAGCCGCCGGACACCGCCCGCCACCGCAACCCGTTCCGGGAGTGGATCGGCGCCCAGATCCGGGCCGACGTGCACGGCTGGACCAACCCGGGTGACCCGGCCGCCGCCGCCGCGCAGGCACACCGGGACGCGGTGCTCACGCACACCTCCAACGGGGTGTACGGGGCGATGTTCACCGCCGCCGCGCTCGCCGAGGCGGCCGGCGGTGAGACGGACGTCCACGGCTGCCTGGCGGCCGGGCTGCGCGTGGTGCCGCCCCGCTCCCGGTACGCCCACGCGGTGCGCCTCGGGATCACGACGGCCCGGACCGAACCGGACTTCGACACGGTCGTGGACCGGCTGCACGCCGCCTACGCGGCCACCCACCACTGGGTGCACGTCCTGCCCAACGCGGCGCTGCTGGCCGCCGCCCTCACCCACGCGGACGGCGACTTCGGCCGCTCCGTCTGCTGCGCGGTGTCCGGCGGCTGGGACACCGACTCGAACGGCGCGACGGCCGGATCGCTCGCGGGCCTGCTGGCCGGGCGGCCCGCCGCGCTGCCCGACCGGTGGACGGCCCCGCTCAGGAACCGGCTTTCGACATCCGTGCCCGGCTTCGGCTCCATCGGCTTCGACACACTCGCCGAACTGACCTACCAGGAGGTACGCCGCCCATGACAGCGATCGCCGTGCTCGGCAGCACCGACAGGGACCCGGTCGCCCACGTCCACCGGGCGTCCCCGGCCGCTGCGCTCCGCGTGCGCAGGCCCGGCACCCCGGTGCCGACGCCGTACCGAAGCGAGACCGATGCCGTATGAATGCGACGACCGCTCCCCTCTCCGGCCTGCGGGTCCTGGACCTCGCCACGCTGTTCGCCGGACCGCTCGCGGCCACCATGCTCGGAGACTTCGGCGCCGAGGTCATCAAGGTCGAGCATCCGCGCAGGCCCGACCCCTCGCGCGGGCACGGTCCCGTGAAGGACGGGGTCGGCCTGTGGTGGAAGCTGCTCGGCCGCAACAAGCGCACGCTGACCCTCGACCTGTCCAGCCCCGGTGGCCGGGAGGTGCTGCTGCGGCTCGCCGCGGACACCGACGTGATCATCGAGAACTTCCGGCCCGGGACACTGGAACGCTGGGGCGTGGGCTGGGAGGAGCTGCACGCCGTCAACCCCCGGCTGGTGCTGGCCCGGGTCACGGGCTTCGGCCAGTTCGGCCCGTACGCGCACCGGCCCGGCTTCGGCACGCTCGCCGAGGCGATGAGCGGCTTCGCCGCCGTCACCGGGGAACCGGAGGGGCCGCCGACCCTGCCACCGTTCGGGCTCGCCGACTCGATCGCGGCGCTCGCCACGGCGTACGCGGTGATGACGGCCCTGTCCGGGCGTGACCGCACCGGGCAGGGGCAGGTGGTCGACCTGGCGATCATCGAGCCGATCCTGACCGTGCTGGGGCCGCAGCCGCTCTGGTACGACCAGCTCGGCTACGTCCAGCCGCGCACCGGCAACCGCTCCCGCAACAACGCCCCGCGCAACACCTACCGGACCTGCGACGGCCACTGGGTGGCCGTCTCGACCTCGGCCCAGTCGGTCGCCGAGCGCGTCATGCGCCTGGTGGGGCGCCCGGACCTGATCGACGAACCGTGGTTCGCCGCCGGGACCACGCGCGCCGAGCACGCCGACGAACTCGACGACGCCGTGGGGCACTGGATCGCCCGGCGCACCAGGGAGGAGGCGCTCTCGGCGTTCGAGAAGGCGGAGGCGGCCATCGCGCCGGTCAACGACGTACGGGACGTGATGGAGGATCCCCAGTACCGGGCGCTGGGCACGATCACCGAGGTCGACGACCCGGAGCTGGGGCCGCTGCGGATGCAGAACGTGCTGTTCCGGCTCTCGGGGACGCCGGGGGCGATCCGCTGGGCGGGCCGGCCGCACGGCGCGGACACCGACGAGATCCTGGCCGGACTCGGCCTGTCGGCGCCGAAGATCGCGGCACTGCGGGAGGAGGGTGCGCTGTGAGTGGTGCCCCGGCGGTGGCACTGACCTGGCTGTACGTTCCCGGGGACCGGCCCGCGGTGGTCCGCAAGGCGCTCGGCTCGGGGGCGGACGTGGTGATCGTGGACCTGGAGGACGCGGTCGCGCCGGACCGCAAGGAGTACGCACGGGCGGCGACCCTGGAGCTCCTCGCGGATCCGGTCACGGCCGGCCCGATGGCGGTGCCGGTCCATGTCCGGGTCCACGGCGAGGACGACGTGAAGGCCCTGAGAGGGCTGCCGGGGTTGTCCGGGATGCGGCTCCCCAAGATCACTCATGCGGCGTCCGTGCACCATGTGGCGGCGCTGGCGCCGGGGGTGGCGCTGTATCCGCTGCTGGAGTCGGCGCTGGCGATCGAGCACGCGTACTCGATCGCCGGTGCCCATCACGAGGTGCGGGGCATCGCGCTCGGCGAGGCGGACCTGCGGGCGGATCTGGGCGTACGGGAGGACGCCGGGCTCGACTGGTCACGCAGCCGCGTCGTGGTCGCCGCCCGGGCGGCCGGGCTCGACCCGCCCGTCATGTCGGTGTTCCCCGACGTCCGGGATCTGTCCGGGCTGCGGTCGTCGTGCGCGCACGGGCGGGGGCTGGGGCTGCTCGGCCGGGCGGCGATCCATCCCCGGCAGCTGCCGGTGATCGAGCGCTCGTTCCGGCCCACGGCCCAGGAGATCGAGGCCGCGGAGCAGATCATGGAGGCGTCACGGACGGACGCCGGGGCGCTGGCCCTGCCGGACGGGAGGTTCGTCGACGCCGCGGTGGTGGCGGCAGCGCGGCGGACCCTGGCCCTGGCGGGACGCCTGACGTGAGCCCGGCGGCACCCCGTCCGACGGGCCGTGGCACAGGAAGGGGCCGCCGGACCTCGCGGTCCTGCGGCCCCTGTGCGTTCCGGGTGGGTCAGCTCTTGTCGGCCTTCTGCGGGGCCGCATCGTCCTCCGGCGCCTTCGCCTCCGCGTCCGCCTCCTGAGCTCCGGCGTCCTTGTCCTCAGCGTCCTGCGCCGGGGCCGCGGCCCCGGCGCCGTCCTTGCCGGGCTCGCGGTCCTCGTCCGGCTCGCCCCCGGCCGGCTCCGCCGCGGCGGGCTCGACGATCTCCTCGCGGCCGGGGCGCACCTTCGCCGAGATCACGATGTACGTCACCGCCAGCACGAGGACGATGATCGCCGTCCACACGTTGAGCCGCAGGCCCAGCACGTGGTGCGCCTCGTCGACGCGCATGTACTCGATCCACCCGCGGCCCGCGCAGTACGCGGCCACGTACAGCGCGAAAGCCCTGCCGTGTCCGAGCGTGAAGCGGCGGTCCGCCCAGATGACCAGCACGGCCACACCGATGCACCACAGCGACTCGTACAGGAACGTCGGGTGGTAGGTGCCCGCGACCCGGTTCGCACCCTCGCTGATCTCCAGCGCCCACGGCACATCCGTCGGCTTGCCGTACAGCTCCTGGTTGAACCAGTTGCCCCAACGGCCGATCGCCTGGGCGAAGGCGATGCCGGGCGCCAGGGCGTCGGCCCAGGCGGGCAGCGGGATCCCACGTCGGCGGCAGCCGATCCAGGCACCGACCGCGCCGAGCGCGATCGCGCCCCAGATGCCGAGGCCGCCTTCCCAGATCTTGAAGGCGTCCACCCAGTTCTCACCGTCGCTGAAGTACAGCTGGTAGTCGGTGATGACGTGGTAGAGCCTGCCGCCGACAAGGCCGAAGGGCACGGCCCAGACGGCGATGTCGGCAACGGTGCCGGCTCGGCCGCCCCTGGCGATCCAGCGCTTGTTGCCGAACCAGACGGCGACGAAGACACCGATGATGATGCAGAACGCGTAGCCGCGGAGCGGGATCGGGCCGAGCTCGATCACGCCGGTCGACGGGCTGGGAATGAAGGCAAGGTTCATGACGGGGTCGACGCTACCCTGCCGGACGGGACGTACGGCAAGCCGTCCGGCAACTTCTGGGTAACGAGGCGCCTCATGGGGAGGGTGTCGCCCCTGCCGTGGCCGGTTTCTTGCCCTTGTTCGCCTCGGCCACCCACTTCTCGAGGTTCGCGACGGAGATCTCCTCGTCCCCCTTCTTCGGGAAGATCGGCTCGCCGTTGAGCAGCGCGGTGGGAGTCCCCTGGAAGCCGCCCTCGCCGAAGGCGGTGTCGGACTTCTCGACCCAGCCGTCGTAGGTGCCGTCCTCCACGCAGCTGCGGAAGGCGGGCGTGTCCAGGCCGTCCACCGAGCCCGCCAGCTCGATCAGCTTGCCGTTGTCGGCGAAGGCGTCGTCCGACTCGGCGGGCTGATTGCGGTAGAGCACGTCGTGGTACGGGGCGAACTTGCCGGCGTCCTGGGCGCAGGCAGCCGCGTTGGCCGCGCGCAGGGATCCGCTGCCGCCGAGATTGCCGTCGATGATCGTGGCCAGGTGGTAGTCCACCTTGATCCGGCCGTCGGCCGCCAGCTCCGCGATCGTGTCGCGGAAGGCGTCCTCGAACTGGGCGCAGACCGGGCAGCGGAAGTCCTCCCAGATCGTGAGCGTGGACGGCGCGTCGTCCGCTCCCACCCGGAGGGTGAGGCCGTCCTCGCCGGTCGCGCCGGACGGGGTGACCACGGGCCCTGCCTGGCCGTCCTTGTCGTTCTTGCCCGCGTTGGCGGCGATCAGGCCGATGACCGCGGCCAGCCCCATCACCCCCACCACGGCGGTCGCGACGATCAGCGTGCGCCTGCGGCGCTCCCGCGCACGGTCCAGCTCACGCTGCTGTACGAGCCGGTCGCGCGCGGCTCTCTTTCGCTCATGGTTCTTGTCGCTCACACCGCGCAAACGAACCGGGGAGGCACGTCAGCGCCTCCCCGGTCCCAGGTCCACCCGAACGGGTGCGGACCGAGTCAGCGCTTTCGAACGCCCTCGGCGAGTTCGCCGGCCAGCTCACGGACGGCTACGAGGCCGGCGGCCGCGTCCGGGGCGTCCAGCATCCGCTTGACGAACGCCGAGCCGACGATCACCCCGTCGGCGAAGGCCGCGACCTGCCGGGCGTGCTCGGGCGTGGACACACCGATGCCGACGCAGACCGGCAGGTCGGTGGTGGCACGGGTGCGCCGCACCAGTTCCTGGGCCTGCTCGCCGACCGACTCCCGGGTACCGGTGACGCCCATGAGCGAGGAGGCGTACACGAAGCCGGAACCGGCCGCCGTGATGGCGGCGAGACGCGCGTCCCGGCTGCTCGGCGCGACGACGAAGACGGTGGCGAGACCGTGCTTCTCGGCGTGCTCGCGCCACGGTCCGGACTCCTGGACCGGCAGGTCCGGCAGGATGCACCCGGCACCGCCCGCCTCGGCGAGCTCGGCGGTGAAGCGTTCGACCCCGTAGCGGTCGATCGGGTTCCAGTACGTCATGACGAGGACGGGGACACCCGTGGCCTCGTGCGCCTCGCGGACCGTGCGCATGATGTCCGCGATCCTGACGCCGCCGCGCAGCGCGATGTCGTCGGCGGTCTGGATGACCGGCCCGTCGAGCACCGGGTCGCTGTGCGGGAGGCCCACCTCGACGATGTCGGCGCCGCCCGCGACGACCGCCTTGACCGCCTCGATGCCGCCGTCGACGGTCGGGAAGCCGCCGGGCAGGTAGGCGATGAGCGCGGCCCGGTCCTGGGCCGCCGCCTTCGCCAGCGTCGCCTCGAGGAGCTCTCGGTTGCCGCTCACTTCTCCTCCTCCTGGTCGTACAGGCCGAAGTACCGTGCGGCCGTGTCCATGTCCTTGTCCCCGCGGCCGGACAGGTTGACCAGGATCAGCCCGTCCTTGCCCAGCTCCCGCCCGACCTCCAGGGCACCGGCCAGGGCGTGCGCGCTCTCGATGGCCGGGATGATCCCCTCGGTGCGGGACAGGAGGCGCAGCGCCTGCATGGCGGCGTCGTCGGTCACCGCGCGGTATTCGCCGCGGCCGACGTCCTTGAGGTAGGCGTGCTCCGGGCCGATGCCCGGGTAGTCGAGGCCGGCCGAGATGGAGTACGGCTCGGTGATCTGGCCCTCGTCGTCCTGGAGGACGTACGACCGGGAGCCGTGCAGGATCCCGGGCTCGCCCGCGGTCAGCGTCGCCGCGTGCTCACCGCTCTCCACGCCGTGTCCGGCGGGCTCGCAGCCGATCAGCCGGACGCCCGCGTCCGGGATGAAGGCGTGGAAGAGGCCGATGGCGTTGGAACCGCCGCCGACGCAGGCGACCGCGGCGTCCGGCAGCCGGCCGGTGCGCTCCAGGATCTGGCGGCGGGCCTCGACACCGATGACCCGGTGGAAGTCGCGGACCATCGCCGGGAACGGGTGCGGCCCGGCGACCGTGCCGAAGAGGTAGTGCGTGCGGTCCACGTTGGCGACCCAGTCGCGGAACGCCTCGTTGATGGCGTCCTTGAGCGTCCTGGAACCGGACGTCACGGCGATGACCTCGGCCCCGAGCATCCGCATCCGCGCCACGTTCAGCGCCTGCCGCTCGGTGTCGACCTCACCCATGTAGATGGTGCACTCGAGCCCGAAGAGGGCGCAGGCGGTCGCCGTGGCGACGCCGTGCTGGCCGGCTCCGGTCTCGGCGATGACCCGGGTCTTGCCCATGCGCCTGGTGAGCAGCGCCTGGCCCAGGACGTTGTTGATCTTGTGCGAGCCGGTGTGGTTCAGGTCCTCGCGCTTGAGGAAGATTCGGGCACCTCCGGCGTGCTCGGCGAAGCGCGGGACCTCCGTCAGCGCGCTGGGCCTGCCCGTGTAGTTGACCATGAGCTCGTTGAGCTCGGCGGCGAATGCCGGGTCGGCCTTGGCCTTGTCGTACTCGACGGCGACCTCGTCCACGGCGGCGACCAGCGCCTCCGGGATGAACTTGCCGCCGAACGCGCCGAAATACCCTTCGGCGCTGGGGATCAGACCCTCGGGGTCCGGAATGAAGAAGTCGGACGACATGCGGTGTACTCCTCGACCTGCGACGGGTGGTTTCACCGTGTGCGCCGTGAGCGGAGCGCCGCACCGGCCGGTGAGCGGTCGGTGCGGTGGGTCGGCGGCTCCCCCGGCGCGAGGTGCGCGGAGGGAGGGCGACGGCCGGGGTTCGCTACGGCGCGGACCCCGTGCGCCATCGCATGCCGTTGACCTGTCCCGGTTCGTCGCCGATCACGTACCGGACCCGCCGGCCGTGCACCCGCCGGGCGGGGGCCCGGCAGCCGCGGTGCCAGAACGGCGGCGCGCAGCGCCTGGGCTGGGGGTGGTCGCGAGGGGCGGGCGGGGGGCAACCGCGCGGCTGCGGCCCGTGGGGGTCCCGGGCCGTCGCCCCGGCGGGGCGCAGGCCCGGCCGGGTGCGGGGCGCGGGACGGTCGGGCACGGGTGAGGTCAGCCCCGTCCGTGCCGCAGCGCGGGGTGGGTGCCGGCGGCGACCAGGTCGGCCACGGCGGCGCGCGGGTCGCGGCCGGTGACCAGGGACTCGCCGACCAGCACGGCGTCGGCGCCGGCGTTGGCGTAGGCGATGAGGTCGTGCGGGCCGCGGACGCCGGACTCGGCGACCTTGACGATGTGGTCGGGGATCTCGGGGGCGACGCGTTCGAAGGTGGAGCGGTCGACCTTGAGGTCCTTCAGGTTACGCGCGTTGACACCGATGATCTTCGCTCCGGCGTCCACGGCGCGCTCCGCCTCCTCCTCGTCGTGCGCCTCGACGAGCGGCGTCAGGCCGATCGACTCGGCGCGCTCGATCAGCGAGACCAGGGCCTCCTGGTCGAGGGCGGCGACGATCAGCAGGGCGAGGTCGGCGCCGTAGGCCCGTGCCTCCCACAGCTGGTACGAGGTGACGATGAAGTCCTTGCGCAGGATCGGGATGTCGACCCTGGCGCGGACGGCTTCCAGGTCGGCGAGCGAGCCGCCGAAGCGGCGCTCCTCGGTGAGGACCGAGATGACGGACGCCCCGCCGGCCTCGTAGTCCCCGGCGAGCGCCGCCGGGTCGGCGATGGCTGCCAGGGCCCCCTTGGAGGGGCTGGAGCGCTTGACCTCGCAGATGACGGTCACGCCCTCGCCGCGCAGGGCGGCGACTCCGTCCTTGGCCTGGGGAGCGCGCGCCGCGCGCTCCTTGAGCTCGTCGAGGCTGACACGCGTCTGCCGCTCCGCGAGGTCGGCGCGGACGCCGTCGATGATCTCGTCGAGCACACTCACGCGAGCGGCCCCCTTCCGGAACGGTGATGAGGGAACACGATCAGACTTCTCGATGGTATCCGCAGGAGGCCGCAGGGCCCGCATCCGGAGACGGTACGTCCCACTACCTGGGCATTCACGGCGCCAGCCCTGACCCGAACGGCAGGTTCCGGAGGACCGAGAAGGCCAGCAGCACGACCCCCAGGCCCCACAGGTGGACGGGCGCGAGTGCGATGCGCAGGGGCTGTCCCCGGCTCGCGCGGACCATCCAGAGCAGCCACACCGCGGCGAAGACGACGTAGCCGGCGACCGCCAGGGCGTTGGAGCCCAGCGCCGCGACGAGGTCGCCGTGGGCGAAGGCGTGGGCGCTGCGCAGCCCTCCGCAGCCGGGGCAGAGGATGCCGGTGAACCGGAGCACGGGACAGACCGGGTAGTGGCCGGGTTCGTTGGGGTCGACGGTGGCCACGTAGCCGAAGGCTCCGACGACGGCCGCCATGACCCCGACGGGTGTGGCCAGCCGCCTCAGCCAGGAGACCGGTGCGGGCGCCGGGGGGAACACGGGGCCGTGACCGGCCGGGGGCGCCGGGGCGGCCCGTCCGCGATCGGCGGGTACGGGGGCCGGGCCCGGGGCGGCGGGAGAAGCTGAAGCGTCCACCCGCCGATTGTCCCCGCTGACGCGGAAAGGCGCAGCCCGCTCCGGGCTGCGCCTCGCGTCGTGTCGCCGTGGCGGCACGGTGCTCAGGAGGAGATCTGCGCCTGTCCGGCACGGGCCCTGGCCGCGGCCAGCTCGGCCGACTCCTTCGGCATGCCGAGGCCGGCGACCTTCATGGCGAGACCGACGGCACCGCCGAGGAGGGTGACGGCGATTCCGGCCCAGAAGCCGAGCGGGTTCGCCGCGACCATGAAGACGCCTGCGACGCAGAAGCCGATGAAGCAGATGATGACACCGGTCCAGGCGGCCGGGGTGTGTCCGTGGCTGCTGCCCGCCATGAGTTGCTCCTCGTTGGTGTTGCGCTGAAGGTATCGCTGTACAGAAAGCTCGGTGCCATTGTCCCGTACGTGCCGTGGGACCTGAGCCCGGGGGGTCATGCCTCGCGCGTCGGGTCCTCGCCGCGGTCCAGGGCCTTCCACAGGTCCTCGGGCCGGTCGGGGTCCGGGGCGGTGCGGGGGGCCTTGCGGGGGCGAGGGGTGCCGTCGCGCTCGTACCGTCCCGACATGGCGGGCCAGCGGCTGCCGTAGCGCAGGGCGAGCAGTCCGGCGAGCAGGATCAGCAGTCCGCCGACGGCCGTGACGTACGGCCACGCGGTGTGGCTCAGGGCCTGGATGGTGGCCGAGGCGTTGCCGGTGGTCTGCGCGGCCTTCTCGTCGAGCGCCTGACTGTCGGACGCTCCGGCGTAGGCGCTCAGTCCGGCGCCGAGGCCGCTGAGGGCCAGCAGCCCGGCGACGAGCGTCCGGCCGCTGCTGCGGACGGCGAAGACGGCGACGAGGGCGGCCAGGCCGACGACGGCCAGGGCCGCCGGGAGGCCCGTGACGTCCTGGCCGTCCGCGGTCAGCGGCAGAGTGCCGCCGCCGACGGCTGCCCTGCCCTCCGCCCAGGTCTGCCCGGAGGCGAGGAGCACGACGGTGGCGCCTGCGGCTCCGAGGAGCAGGCCGGCGCCCAGGCTTCGGCGGCTTCCCGCGCTGTCGGGCGCGGAGGCGGCCCGGCCACGGGGCTGGGGTACGGGGACAGCACTCACGTACTCCACTATCCCCTACCGGCTCCGTGGGCCCGGAGCCGGTTCGCCGTATGCACGGCCCGCAGGACCGCGGCGGCCTTGTTGCGGCACTCGGTGTCCTCGCCCACCGGGTCGGAGTCGGCGACGACTCCGGCTCCGGCCTGGACGTACGCGGTGCCGCCGCGGAGCAGGGCGGTCCGGATGGCGATGGCGGTGTCGGAGTCGCCGGCGAAGTCGAGGTAGCCGACGCATCCCCCGTACAGGCCTCGGCGGGTGGGTTCGAGCTCCTCGATGATCTGCATGGCGCGCGGCTTGGGGGCGCCTGAGAGGGTGCCCGCGGGGAAGCACGCGGTGAGGACGTCGAAGGCGCTGCGGCCCTCGGCGACGCGCCCGGTGACGGTGGACACGATGTGCATCACGTGCGAGTACCGCTCGACGGACATGAAGTCGACGACCTCGACGCTGCCGGGTTCGCAGACCCGTCCCAGATCGTTGCGGCCGAGGTCGACGAGCATCAGGTGCTCGGCGCGTTCCTTCGGGTCGCCGAGGAGCTCCTCGGCGAGCGCCTGGTCCTCCTGCGGGGTGGCGCCGCGGTGCCGGGTCCCGGCGATCGGGTGGACCATGGCCCGGCCGTCCTCGACCTTGACGAGCGCTTCCGGGCTGGAGCCGACGACGTCGAAGCCGTCGAAGCGGAAGAGGTACATGTACGGCGAGGGGTTGGTGGCGCGCAGGACCCGGTAGACGTCCAGCGCGCTTGCCGTGCAGGGCGTTTCGAACCGCTGGGAGGGCACCACCTGGAAGGCCTCGCCGGCCCTGATGCGCTCCTTGATGTCGTCGACGGCGTCCTGGTAGGCCTCTGCGCCCCACAGGGCGGTGTACGGCGGGAGCTCGGAGGGCGGCAGGGCGGCAGGGGCGTTCTCCACCGGCCTGGACAGGTCCCGTTCCATGGCGTCGAGCCGGGCGACCGCGTCGGCGTGGGCCTCGTCGACCCCGGTGTCCAGGTCGTTGTGGTTGATCGCGTTGGCGATCAGCAGGACCGTGCCGTCCCCGTGGTCGAGCACGGCGAGGTCCGAGGTGAGCAGCATGGTCAGCTCGGGAAGCTCCAGGTCGTCGCCGCCGTGTTCGGTGATCTTCTCCAGCCGGCGCACGATGTCGTACCCGAGATAGCCGACCATGCCCCCGGTGAACGGCGGCAGACCCTCCCCGCCGACCAGGTCGCGCGGGGTGTGCAGGGTCTCGACCGTGGCGCGCAGGGCCTGCAGCGGGTCCCCGTCGAGGGGGACGCCGACGGGCGGGGCGCCCAGCCAGTGCGCCTGTCCGCCGACGGCGGTGAGAGTGGCGGCGCTGCGCACCCCGATGAAGGAGTAGCGGGACCAGGTACGGCCGTTCTCCGCGGATTCGAGGAGGAAGGTGCCGGTGCGCTCTGCCGCGAGCTTGCGGTAGAGGCCGACCGGGGTGTCACCGTCGGCGAGGAGCCGGCGGCTGACGGGGATGACGCGCCGGTCGACGGCGAGCTTGCGGAAGGTCTCGAGATCCATGGCGGCTGACCTTACTGGGGCACGGAGAGCGGGAGGACGTCTGCGTCGAAGCAGGTGCGGTCGCCCGTGTGGCAGGCGGCCCCGGTCTGGTCGACCTTCACCAGGACCGTGTCGGCGTCGCAGTCCAGGGCGACGGACACGACCCGCTGGATGTGGCCGGACGTGTCGCCCTTGGCCCAGTACTCCTGGCGGCTGCGGGACCAGTAGGTGCAGCGGCCCGTGGTGAGGGTGCGGTGCAGCGCCTCGTCGTCCATCCAGCCGAGCATGAGCACCTCACCGGTGTCGTACTGCTGCGCGATGGCCGGGACCAGTCCGTCGGGGCCGCGCTTGAGGCGGGCGGCGACGGCCGGGTCGAGGTTGCTGGCGGGTGTGATGCCGGGCGTGCTGGTCATGCGCTCCATTGTGCCGCGCCGGGCGGGGCCGTCCGGGTGTGCGTCCACTGGGCGGACCGCGGGCGCCGGCCGTACGCTGGCGGGCATGTCGACCCATGCGAAGCGTGAACGTCTCCTGCTCGCCGACCTGTTGGAAGCGGCGGGTCCTGAGGCCCTGACCCTGTGCAACGGCTGGAAGACCCGAGATCTGGCCGCCCATGTCGTGGTGCGCGAGCGCCGTGCGGACGCCGCGGGCGGAATCGTGCTGGGTGTGCTGAAGAACCGGCTGGAGCGGGTGCAGGCCGAATTCGCCGCGAAGCCGTACGAGGAACTGATCCAGCTCATCCGTACGGGTCCGCCGCGGATGTCACCCTTCGGGCTGAAGCAGCTGGACGAGGCGGCCAACACGGTCGAGTTCTACATCCACGCGGAGGACGTGCGCCGGGCCCAGCCCGACTGGTCCCGGCGGGAGCTGGACCCGGTCTTCGCCGATGTGCTGTGGTCCCGCACCGAGAAAACGGCCCGGATGATGGGCCGCCGGTCCCCGGTCGGTGTGGTGCTGCGGCGCCCGGACGGCCAGACGGTGGTGGCCCACAAGGGCACCCCGGTGGTGACGGTCACCGGGGAGCCGGGTGAGCTGCTGCTGTTCGCGGCGGGCAGGCAGGACGCGGCTCGGGTGGAGCTGGACGGGGACAAGGACGCGCTGGCCCGGCTGCGTACGGCGGAGCTCGGCCTGTAGGGCCTGACGACGTGGCCGGGCCGGGCCGCCGCCGTTCAGGAATCGGTGCCCGCCCGCGCGGGTGCCCGGCGGGCCCGGTGGCGGGGCGCGTCCCGCGGTGCGTCCCGTCCCGGTCCCGAACCGAGCAGTCCGAGGAGGAACCCGGCGGGAATCGTGACCAGGCCCGGCGTCTGGAGCGGGAACACGTCGAAGTCCCACTCGGGGAAGAGCGCGACCGGGGAGCCGGAGAAGGCCGGTGACAGGATCATCAGGGTCGCGATCAGCGGCAGCGTTCCGTATACGGTCCACCGCACCCCCCGTGCGTGGAAACCCGGCCGGAAGAGGGCGTACAGCAGGACGGGCGGCAGGATCGAGGCCGCGGCGGCGAACGAGAGGGAGAGCAGCACCTGCGGATTGCGTTCGTGGGTGTACGCCGAGAGGAGCACGGCGAGCGCGCCGATCGCGAGGACGGCCCAGCGGGCCCGGCGGATCTCCCTGCGGGATGCCTTGCCGGCGCCCTGGGCACCGGACTTCGCCGTGAAGTCACGGGCCAGGGACGAGGCGGCGGCCAGGGTGATGCCGGCCACCGCGGCCAGGGTGGTGGCGAAGGCGGCACAGGCCACGAGCGCGAACAGCGGGCTGTCCCGCGGCCCGGAGGCGCCCGGGTCCAGGGCGCCGGTCACCATCAGCAGCGCGGTGCCGCCGGCCGGATCGGCGGCGCGCAGCAGGTCCCCTCCGATCAGGGCGGAGGCGCCGAGCCCGACGATGACGATGCAGGTGCACAGGAGGGCGACCGGGGCCACCGCCCAGACGCCGGCCCGGCGCGCGGTCCGGGCGTCGCGTATCGGATGCAGCCGCATCGTGATGTGTGGCATGCAGGCGGCGCCGAGGACGAGGGTGAGCTGGAATCCGATCAGATCGAGGCCGCCCGCGAGCCCGTGGCCGAACTGCAGCCCCGGCAGCGCGTAGTCGCCGCCCGCCTTGCTGCCCACCCGGGCGGCGTCGAAGAGGGCGAACGGGGACCAGTCGAAGCGGGCGAGGACGAGTCCGGCGAGCAGGGTGACGGCGGCCAGCACCACGGCGACCTTGAGGATCTGGATGAAGCCGGTCCCGCGCATGCCGCCGAAGGCCGAGTAGCAGACCATCAGCGCGCCGCTGGCGACCGTGCAGCCGGTGAGCGCGCCGTCGGGGAGTCCGAACATCGCCGTCATGACGTGCCCGGCGGTGGTCAGCTGGACGAGGAGCAGCGGGGCGAGGACCACGAGGGTGGCGACGCCCAGTGCCCGGCGTACGGAGCCGTCCCCGAGCCGGTCCGCGAGGAAGTCGCCGAGGGTGAACACGCCCTGGCGGCGCAGCCGTTCGGCGAAGAGGCGCATGACCAGGACCAGCGAGGCGACGGTGGCCAGGGCGAACAGGACGCCGTCGAACCCGGCGAGGGCGACGGATCCGGTGGTGGAGAGGAGGGTGGCCGCCGACACGTAGTCGCCGGCGATGGCGAGTCCGCCGCCGACGGGGCCGAGTGAGGCACCGCCCGCGTAGAAGTGATCCGGGTCGTCCTGGTCCGCCGCGGCCAGGCCGCACAGCAGCAGGGACACGGCGACGAAGCCGAGGAAGATGACCACGGCCAGGGACCGTGCGTCGATCGCGCCGCTCACCGGGTTCGCTCCGCCGGCTCGGCCGTACAAGGGGCAGCTGAAGGCATGCGCGCCAGGGCATCAGGCGGGACGGGCGCGGTACAGGGGGCGGGGCGCGGGCGCGGCGCCCGTACAGCCCTCGCGGGCCGGACGTGTGCGTCCGCACAACGCGGGGCCCCGCGCTCCGCGTGGTGCGGGGACGGCCCGCGCCCGCGCGGCCCGGTACGGCACCGTCCCCCGCCTCAACGGCCCAGCAGCCGCCGCGCCGCCAGCGCCAGTGACACCTCGACCGCGTCCGACGGCCGCGTCAGGCAGCGCCCCGTCAGCTGCTCGAACCGCCGCAGCCGGTTCAGCACCGTGTTGCGGTGGCAGTACAGCCGCGCGCCCGCCCGCTGTGCCGATCCGTCGGAGTCGAGCCACGCGGTCAGCGTCTCGATGATCACGTCCCGGTCAGCCGGGTCGAGCCGGTCGAGCGGGCCGAGGACCCGGTCGGCCAGCGCGGTGCCGAGACCGGGTGAGGACACGACGAGAGCGGCCGGGAGGTGCTCGTCGAGCAGGACGGTGCCGCCGGACGCCGGGCAGGCCCGCAGCGCCGTCCCGGCGAGGCGCCGGGCGTCGCCGACCGAGGCGAGCCCGTCGACCACGGAGCTGATCCCGATCCGGGTACCGGGCGGCGCGGTCAGTTCCGCCGCCACCGAGGCGAGTTCGTCCTGCCCCGGGGCCCGGGACGTCCGGCCGGTGATGCCGGCGTCCGCCTCCCCCTCGCAGGGGGCGGGCTCGTCGGCCGTCACCGCCGCCGCCTCCAGCGGCAGGATGGCCAGTTCCGCGTCGCCGCCGGTGTGCCAGAGCACGGGTGTGCCCTCGGGCAGGGTCAGCGGCGGCCGGTCCGTGTCGTGCGGGGCGCGGCGCGCGGTGGCGACCGCGAGCACCGCGTACCGCCCCTGCACGGGGAGCCCCAGCATCGCCGCGGCGTCCGGCAGGTCGGCGATCCGGGCGGTGCCGTCCAGCAGCGCCGCCGTCATCAGGCGCTGCTGGTTCTCGCGGCGCCAGGTCAGGCGCCGCTCGGCCTGCCGGTAGGCCTCGGCCACGACCCCGCAGTGCTCGTCGACGAAGTTCCAGACGTCCGCCGCGACATGGACGAGCAGCCGGATGTCCTCGGGGTGGCGGCGGGCGGTGTCGTCGACCAGGTCCTGCCAGACCATCGCCCCGCCCATCCGGAAGGCGTGCATGACCGCGTCGAGCGGTACGCCCTGTTCGGCCCGGGTCTCGCCGATCCACCGGGAGGTGCGGTGGGCGGCGTCGCGGAATTCCCGCGGCTGGATCAGGGAGGCGACGTTGTGCCGCAGCGAGTGGTGGACCTCCTGCCAGATCTCGGTGGGCTCGGTCTCGATCGCGGTGCGGTAGGCGGGCTCCTGCTCCCGCAGCGCCTCGACGAGCCGGTCCGTGAGTTCCGGCAGCGAATCCAGCAGCACGCGGGCCGCCCGGTGGAGCACGGCGACGGCCTCGCGGTCGGCCAGGGAGCGGAAGCGGTGCGGCAGCGGGGCGACGGGGGGCGGTCCGTGCAGCGCCCTGATCCGTGAACGTACGACCTGTGGCATGGCGGCCTCCACCGGGAATCGGCCGGCTCCGAAGAGGCCGGCCCGGTGCGCGGCCGGCCCCGGCACTGGGCAGGCGCACACCGAATGATCCTGACGACCGCAGAATGGCATACCGCCCGGTCGGTACCTAGGGGTGTGCGTGGTTCTTCTCATCACGGTCCTGCAACCTCGGCGTAACAGCCGGTGCCGCCCGGCTCCGGATCAGCGGTCCAGGAGCCGGGCCAGCTCGGTCCGGGACCGTACCCCCAGCGCGGCGAAGACGTTGCGCAGATGGTGGTCCACCGTCCGCGGGCTCACCGAGAGCCGCAGCGCCACCTCACGGTTGGTGGCGCCCTCCGCGACACAGCGGGCGATCCTCTGCTGCTGCGGGGTCAGCCCGGCCAGCGGTCCCGCGCCGCCCTGGTCCGGCACGTCCACCGCCTCGCCGGCCGCCCGCAGCTCCCCGCCCGCCCGGTCGGCCCAGGCGCGGGCGGAGCAGCGTTCGAAGGCGACCAGGGCGTCGCGCAGCGGGCCGCGGGCCTCACGGGTGCGCCGGCGGCGGCGCAGGGACTGGCCGTGGAGCAGCTGGGTGCGGGCACGCTCGAAATGGCCCCCCGCGCGGTCGTGGTGGGCGAGCGCCTCCTCGTAGTGCGCGGCGGCCTCCTCCGGAGGTGCCAGCAGGGCGCGGCAGCGGGCCAGCTGGGCGGGGGCCTGCGGGTCGGTGGTCCGGGTGGCCCACAGCGCGAACTCCTTTACCGCCATGGCGAGTTCGTCGGCTTCTTCGTCCGCGCGGCCGGAGAGGACCACGGCCTCGACGTAGCACGGCACGGCGAGCAGCCGGGTGGCGAAGTGCCCCGTCCCCGGGCCCGGTCTGACGAGCGGTCCGAGCCGGGCCGCCGCCTCCCCGGACCGGCCGGCCGCCAGGTCCGCGCGGGCCACCGCCCAGGTGGCGAGCATGGCCGCCTGGGTCAGGCCGTGCGGCCCCGCCCCGGCCAGGGCGGCGTCGGCATGGGCGGCGCAGGCCTCGGCGGGCCCCTCCACGGAGGCGGCGAGGGCGAGTACGGCGTGCAGATGGGTGGCACCGTTGGGCTGCCCCGTGCGCCGGGCGGCGTGCAGCCCCTCCAGTGCGTGGGCGCGGGCCCGGGCGTGCTGTCCGGCGCGCAGTTCGGCGTACGCGAGCTGTTCCAGGGCCTGCGGCAGCAGGGCGTCCGGCCCCCGGGTGCGTACGGCGGCGAGCGCGCGGGCCCCGGTCCGGCAGGCCGCGTCGACCTCGCCGAGCACCAGGGCGCAGACGCCCGCCCGCAGCAGCTCGCCCGGGTTCTCGGCACGCTCGGCGGAGTCCAGACAGCACCGCAGCAACCCGTGGCCGCGTTCGGTGTGTCCGGCGAGTACGGCGCACATCCCGGCCCGGTACTGCGCCATGGCCCGGTCGGTCACGGGGACGGGGATGCGGTTCATGGCGTCCAGGTACGCGATGGCGTCCCCCATGTCCCAGGCGGCCTCCGCGGCGCCGAACAGGGCGTCCAGGGTGCGGCGCGGGTCGTGCGGGGCCAGCAGGGCCGCCGCCGTCAGGAGTGCTTCGCGGGCGTCGGCCGCCGGCCCGTCGCGCAGGGCCAGCATGCCGCGTACGTAGGGTGCGGCGCCCCCGGCGAGGTGGCCGCCGACGCGGGCCATCAGGGCGCGGGCCCGGCCGGCGTCCCCGGCCAGCCTGGCCTGGTCCGCGGCGGCGGTGAAGCGCGCGGCGCGCGCCGCGTCGTCGGTCGAGAGCGCGGCGGCGCGGGCCAGCGCGGCCGACCGCTCGGCGTGCGGCTGCGGGGCGGTGGCCGCCGCCTCCAGCTGCCCGGCGAGCGCGGCGTCCGGGCCGGGTACGGCGCAGGCCCGCTGCACGAGTGCGGGCAGCGAGGGCGCGCCGGGTCCGGCGAGCAGTCCGGCGAGGAGCCCGTGCACGGCCCGGCGGCGGCCGGGAGGGGCCCGGTGCAGGACCGCGCGGCGCAGCAGCGGATGGCTGAAGTGCACCCGGCTGCCCGCCCGCTGGAGGGCTCCGGCGCTCCCCGCGGGCGCGAACAGGACCCGGTCGAGGTGTGCGGCGGCCAGCCCGGCACGGGCACCGGCCCGCAGCAGCAGGGCGGCGTCCGCGCCCGCCCCTTCCGGTTCGTGCTCCTCCGCCGCGGCGGCCAGCAGGAGGAGCGTGTGGGTGTCGGGGGAGAGCCCGTCGAGGTGTGCGGCGTGGGCTTCCAGCACGCCCTCGCCTCCGGGCAGCGGATAGGGCAGCGCGGTGCGCCCGGCCAGTTGGTCGGGGGTGAGGCGGCCGACGAGTCCGGCCAGCAGCCGCGGGTTGCCTGCCGCTTCGCGCACGAGTTCGCTGCGTACGACGGGGTCGACGTCGCCCGTGGCCTCGGTGAACCGGTCCAGGAGCGCGGACGACGCGTCGGCGTCCAGGGGGCCGAGGCGGAGCGCGGGCAGCCCTGCGAAGCAGGTCTCGTCGGCGGCGCCGATCACCACGGCGACCCGGCTGCCCGCGCCGAGTCTGCGGGCCACGAAGCCGAGCGCGGCCCGGGAGTCGGGGTCCCAGGCGTGGGCGTCGTCCACGCAGACCAGCAGGGGCTGTTCGGCACCCAGGCCGCGCAGCAGCGCGAGCAGGCCGCCCGGGGTGATGCCGGAGCGCAGGACCCGGTCGGGCGGTACGGGCAGCGGGCCGGGGGCGGAGCAGAGCAGCGCGTGCAGCCCGCTGTAGGGCAGCCGTTGCTCGGTGGGGGCCGCGGCGGCGTACAGAACGGGCCCCTCCCGCCCTGCGCGGTAGTCGGCGGCGGTCTGTCCCAGCAGGGCGGTGCGGCCGAGGCCCGGCGGGGAGGTCAGCACGAGCGCGCCGCCGTCCCCTGCCCGCAGCTGTCCCAACAGGGATCCCAGAATGGCGAGTTCACCGCTGCGGCCGTACAGCCGGAGCGGACTGTGCACGGTCGTCGATGGGGTCACGCTCTCACGTTACTTTCGCGTAAACAGTGTCGGAAGGTTCGCGTCCGCTCCCCGTCCCGGGGAGGCCCGGTGCGGTGCGCGCTCCCAACGGAAGGCGGTACGGGCTGTGCACGGGCACAGTCCCGGCCCGGTGCGCCGCGCCCCGCCCGTAACGTCGGTGCATGGCTGCCGAATTCCGTACACACGACGGTCTGACCCTTCGTTACCGGTCCTGGTCGCGGGACCCGGACCCTTCCCTCCCCCCGGTGGTGCTGCTGCACGGCTTCGCCGTCGATGCCCGGCTGAACTGGGAGGGCCCCGGGGTCGTCGAGGCCCTCGTCGCGCGGGGCCGCCGGGTGTACGCACCGGACGCGCGCGGTCACGGCGACTCGGACAAGCCGCACGACGACGCGTACTACGGCGAGTCGCTGATGGCCCGTGACGTGAGCCTGCTGATCGACCGCACGGGCGCGGACCGCGTGCATCTGGCCGGCTATTCGATGGGGGCCGTGGTGGCACTGCTCGCGACGGCCGGCGATGCCCGGATCAGCCGTCTGGTGGTCGGCGGGATCGGTGCCGGCGCGGTGGAGGTGGGCGGTCTGGACACCCGGGCGATGCCGCCGGAGCTCGTGTCGGCGGCGCTGACGGCGCGGGACGCGGCGGACGTCCCCGAGCGGACGCGCGGTTTCCGGATACTGGCCGACGCGTCGGGGGCGGACCGGCCGGCGCTGGCCGCGCAGATCCGTTCGGTGCACCGGGGCGCGCTGCCGCTGGACGGGATCAAGGTCCCCACGCTGGTCCTGGCCGGGGAGAGCGATCCCCTCGCGATACGCCCCCGGGTGCTGGCCGACGCGATCGCGGGCGCGGAGCTGACCGTGCTGCCGGGCGACCATCTGACCGTCGTGCGCGACCCGGGGTTCGCCGAATCCCTCGCCCGGTTCCTGTCCGAGGGCTGAGGCCCGGTCGTACGAAAGGGCCGGACCGCGGTACGCGCGGCCCGGCCCCCGTCGTCCCCCGTGGTTACGAGGTGTGCGGGCAGTTGCCGCGGTACTCCGCGATCGTCAGGCTGGCCGACGGCAGCGGGCAGAGGAACTGCTCGTAGCGGGTGTCGTTGTCGATGAAGCGCTTCAGCCACGAGATGCTGTACTTCGCGATCGTGGTGTTGGAGGAGTTCGGGGTGAAGTGGCTGGCTCCCCGCAGCTCCAGGTACGCCTTGTCCAGAGAGCTGGGCAGCGAGTTGTAGAAGGGCTCCGAGTGCGTCGCGACCGGGGCGATCGAGTCGCCGTCCGCGCCGATGATCAGGGTCGGGGTCTTCACCTCGGGCCAGGTCTTGTCGGTGTTCCAGCCCGTCAGCGGGATCGCCGCCTGCAGCGTGGGGCGGCTCTTCGCGGCTTCGAGGGAGCCGCCGCCGCCCATGGAGTGGCCCATCACGCCGAGCCGGGAGGAGTCGATCCGGCCGCGCACGGAGCTCTGCTGGGTGAGGTAGTCCAGTGCGGACAGCAGCTGCCGGCCGCGGCTGTCGGGCTGGTCCACCGTGGTGTTGGTGTCGATGGTGAAGACGACGAAGCCCTGCGAGGCCAGGCGCGGCCCGAGCCAGGCGATGCTGGACTGGTAGGCGGTGAAGCCGGGCGAGATGACGACCGCGCCGAAGGTGCCGTCCGCGGTGGACGTCGGGTAGTAGATCGTGCCGCCGCCGAAGCCGCTGACGCTCAGCGAGGACACGGACGTCTGGGACGTGGCGTACGAGCCGCGGCTCGCCTCGATACTCGAGTTGCTCGGCGCCGGGCCGCGCTCGTACGGGTTGTCGGCGGCCTGGGCTCCGCCGGGGATCAGCGCGGTGACCAGACCCGCGGTGGCGGCCGCGGCGGCCAGACCGAGCCTGACGGAGCGGCTCTTCGACATCCGGTGGCGGCGCGGGGAGATGTCGCCGGAGGGGAGGTGCTGCACGAGGGGGGTCCTCTCGGTCGTGGCGGAGCCATGACACGGCAGCCGTCGGCCCCCGTCGTCCCGGGGTCTTCGGGGTGCACCGCGTGGGTACCGCCGTCATTCGTTGGCGGTCGCCACTTTCGCGGTGCACCCCGTGCGCGCACATCGGCGAGATCGCCGGTCTTCGCGATCGGCCCCCCTGCACGGCCCGGTCAGCGGACCGGGTGTCCGGCCTCCCGGAGCGCGTCCTTGACCTCGGAGATCCGCAGGTCACCGAAGTGGAAGACGGACGCGGCCAGGACCGCGTCGGCGCCCGCGTCGACGGCCGGCGGGAAGTCCGCGAGCCGGCCCGCTCCACCGGAGGCGATGACGGGGACGGTGACGTGCGCCCGTACCGCCTTGATCATCTCGGTGTCGTAGCCGTCCTTCGTGCCGTCGGCGTCCATCGAGTTGAGCAGGATCTCGCCCGCGCCGAGCTCGGCGGCCCGGTGCGCCCACTCGACTGCGTCGATGCCGGTGCCCCTGCGGCCGCCGTGCGTCGTCACCTCGAAGGTGCCCCCGGGGGTGCGGCGGGCGTCGACGGACAGCACGAGCACCTGGCGCCCGAAGCGTTCGGCGATCTCCCGGATCAGCTCGGGGCGGGCGATGGCCGCGGTGTTGACCCCGACCTTGTCGGCCCCGGCCCGCAGCAGCTTGTCCACGTCGTCGGGGGTGCGGACGCCACCGCCGACGGTGAGCGGGATGAAGACCTGCTCGGCGGTGCGGCGCACCACGTCGTACGTCGTCTCCCGGTCGCCGCTGGAGGCCGTGATGTCCAGGAAGGTCAGCTCGTCGGCGCCCTCGGCGTCGTACAGCTTGGCCATCTCGACGGGGTCGCCCGCGTCGCGCAGGTTCTGGAAGTTGACGCCCTTGACGACACGGCCGTTGTCCACGTCCAGGCACGGGATGACCCGTACGGCGAGCGTCATCGCTCACCTGCCCGGAAGGCCTCGACCTCGACCTCGACGACCAGGCCGGGGTCGACGAGGCCGGACACGATGATCATGGAAGCGGCCGGACGCACGTCGTCGAACAGCTCCTTGTGGGCGCGGCCCACCTCGTCGACGTCCCTGGCGTGGGTGAGGTACATCCGGGTGCGGACGACGTCCTCGCGCCCCAGACCCGTCTGCTTCAGCGCGTCGAAGGCCACCTGGAAGGAGGCCACTGCCTGCTCGTACGGACTGCCCGCCGAGATCTGGCCGTTGACCACCGAGGTGCAGCCGGCGACCAGGACCAGGCCGCCCGGGAGCTCCACCGCGCGGGAGTAGCCGAACTTCTCCTCCCACGGGGCGCCGGAGGAGATGCGGCGTACGGAGTCCGTCATGCGGAGACCGCCTTCAGGGCCTCCTCCAGGGTGAACGCCTTCGCGTACAGCGCCTTGCCGACGATCGCGCCCTCCACGCCGTCCGGTACGAGCGAGGAGATCGCCCGCAGGTCGTCCAGCGAGGAGACTCCGCCGGAGGCCACGACGGGCTTGTCGGTGGCGGCGCAGACGTTCTTCAGGAGCTCCAGGTTGGGGCCCTGCAGCGTGCCGTCCTTGGCGATGTCGGTGACGACGTAGCGGGCGCAGCCCTCGGAGTCGAGGCGGGCGAGCGTCTCGTAGAGGTCGCCGCCGTCGCGGGTCCAGCCGCGGCCGCGCAGCGTCGTACCGCGGACGTCCAGGCCGACGGCGATCTGGTCGCCGTGCTCGGCGATGACCTTGGCGACCCACTCGGGGGTCTCCAGGGCCGCGGTGCCGAGGTTGACCCGGCGGCAGCCCGTGGCGAGGGCGGCGGCGAGCGAGGCGTCGTCGCGGATGCCGCCGGAGAGCTCGACCTTGATGTCCATGGCACCGGCCACTTCGGCGATCAGCGCACGGTTGTCGCCGGTGCCGAAGGCGGCGTCCAGGTCGACGAGGTGCAGCCACTCGGCACCGGCGCGCTGCCAGGCGAGGGCGGCCTCCAGCGGGGAGCCGTAGGAGGTCTCGGAGCCGGACTCGCCGTGGACGAGGCGCACGGCCTGGCCGTCGCGTACGTCGACGGCGGGGAGCAGTTCAAGCTTCGGCATTACAGCGTCTCGATCCAGTTGGTCAGCAGCTGGGCGCCGGCATCGCCGGACTTCTCGGGGTGGAACTGGGTGGCCCACAGCGCGCCGTTCTCCACGGCCGCCACGAACCGCTCTCCGTGCGTGGCCCACGTGACCCTGGGAGCACGGATCTTGGCGTTGGTCACTTCGAGGGACCAGTCGTGCGCCGCGTAGGAGTGCACGAAGTAGTAGCGGGCCTCGGGGCCGAGCCCGGCGAAGAGCTGGGAGCCCTCGGGGGATTCGACGGTGTTCCAGCCCATGTGCGGGACGACGTCGGCCTTGAGCGGGCCGACGGTGCCGGGCCACTCGTCGAGGCCGTCGGTCTCGACGCCGTGCTCGATGCCGCGCTCGAACAGGATCTGCATGCCGACGCAGATGCCCATGACGGGCCGGCCGCCGGACAGTCTGCGGCCGATGATCCATTCCCCGCGTGCCCGCTTCAGCCCTTCCATGCAGGCCGAGAAGGCTCCGACGCCGGGGACGAGCAGCCCGTCGGCGTTCATCGCCGTGTCGAAGTCGCGGGTGATCTCCACGTCCGCGCCGACGTGGGCGAGGGCCCGCTCGGCGGAACGCACGTTTCCGAAGCCGTAGTCGAAGACGACGACCTTCTTGCTCTCACTCACAGTCCCTGCCCTCAGTCCCAGAGTCCCTGGATCCGCATGACGCCTGCGACCAGGCACATCACGGAGCCGATCCCGAGGAGCACGACGACGCCCGTGGGCATGCCCTGCTTCCGGAAGGAGTACACGCCGCCGGCCAGGAAGAGGCCGACGACGATCAATACGGTGTTGAGGCCGGTCACAGGGCGCCCTTCGTGGAGGGAAGGATTCCCGCGGCGCGCGGGTCGTGCTCGCTGGCGTAGCGCAGGGCGCGGGCCAGGGCCTTGAACTGGCACTCCACGATGTGGTGGGCGTTGCGGCCGTACGGGACGTGGACGTGCAGGGCGATCTGCGCCTGGGCGACGAAGGACTCCAGGATGTGCCGGGTCATCGTCGTGTCGTACTCGCCGATCATCGGCGCCATCTTCTCGGGCTCGGTGTGCACCAGGTACGGGCGGCCGGAGAGGTCGACGGTGACCTGGGCGAGCGACTCGTCCAGCGGGACCGTGCAGTT
This sequence comes from Streptomyces sp. NPDC025273, assembly GCF_040638585.1. Taxonomy (NCBI): domain Bacteria; kingdom Bacillati; phylum Actinomycetota; class Actinomycetes; order Kitasatosporales; family Streptomycetaceae; genus Streptomyces; species Streptomyces sp. NPDC025273. The sequence goes on along the minus strand of NZ_JBEZYP010000001.1, from coordinate 1,005,783 downwards.
GCCGAAGCGGTAGATGCCGACCTTGTCGCCGAGCGCCTGCCTGAAGGCGGCACCGAGCGCGAGGGCGGTGTCCTCGATCGTGTGGTGCGAGTCGATGTGCAGGTCGCCCTCGGTCTTGACCGTGAGGTCGAAGAGGCCGTGGCGGCCGAGCTGGTCGAGCATGTGGTCGTAGAAGCCGACCCCGGTCGCGACATCGACCTTGCCGGTCCCGTCGAGGTTGATCTCGACGAGTACGGAGGTCTCCTTGGTGGTCCGCTCCACCCTGCCTACGCGGCTCATGCGTCGTGCTCCTTCTTCAGTTCGCGCACCGCATCGAGGAACGCGTCGTTCTCGGCCGGGGTTCCCGCGGAGACCCGCAGCCATCCCGGTACGCCGTTGTCCCGGACCAGGACGCCCCGGTCGAGGATCTGCCGCCAGGCGGTGCGGCTGTCGGGGAAGCGGCCGAACTGGACAAAGTTGGCGTCCGAGTCCGTGACGGCGAAGCCGAGCTCCCGCAGCCCGTCGACCAGCCGGTCGCGCTCGCTCTTGAGCTGCGCGACATACCCCAGCAGCGTATCGGTGTGCTCCAGGGCGGCGAGCGCGGTGGCCTGGGTGACGGAGGACAGGTGGTACGGCAGGCGCACCAGCTGGACCGCGTCGACGACGGCCGGGGCCGCGGCGAGGTAGCCCAGGCGCAGGCCCGCGGCGCCGAAGGCCTTGGACATGGTGCGCGAGAGCACCAGGTTCGTGCGGCCCTCGATCAGGGGGAGCAGCGAGGGGTGGTGGCTGAATTCGCCGTACGCCTCGTCGACGACGACCATCGAGGGCCGGGCGGCCTGGGCGGCGTCGTACAGGGCGAGGACGGTGTCCGCGTCGACGGCGGTGCCGGTGGGGTTGTTGGGCGAGGTGATGAAGACCACTTCGGGGCGGTGCTCGGCGATGGCCTTCTTCGCGGCGTCCACGTCGATGGTGAAGTCCTCGTTGCGCGGCCCGGAGATCCAGCCGGTGCCGGTGCCCCGGGCGATGAGGGCGTGCATCGAGTAGGAGGGCTCGAAGCCGATCGCGGTGCGCCCGGGGCCGCCGAAGGTCTGCAGCAGCTGCTGGAGCACCTCGTTGGAGCCGTTGGCCGCCCAGACGTTGGCCGGTCCGACCTCGTGCCCGGCGGTGCGGGTGAGGTAGCGGGCCAGCTCGGTGCGGAGCTCCACGGCGTCGCGGTCGGGGTAGCGGTTGAGGTCGCGGGCGGCCTCGCGGACCCGCTCGGCGATGCGGTCGACGAGCGCGTCGGGCAGCGGGTAGGGGTTCTCGTTGGTGTTCAGCCGGACCGGTACGTCGAGCTGGGGTGCCCCGTACGGGGACTGTCCGCGCAGCTCGTCGCGGATCGGCAGGTCGTCCCAGGGGTTGCGCGTGGTGCTGTCGTCGCTCACTGCTGCGGAACCTTCCAGCCGAACCTGGCCTTGAGTGCGGCGCCGTGGGCGGGGAGGTCCTCCGCCTCGGCGAGGGTCACCACGTGGTGGGTGACCTCGGCGAGCGCGTCACGGGTGTAGTCGACGATGTGGATGCCGCGCAGGAAGGACTGCACGGACAGGCCCGAGGAGTGGCAGGCGCAGCCGCCGGTGGGCAGGACGTGGTTGGAGCCGGCGCAGTAGTCGCCGAGGGAGACGGGCGACCAGGGGCCGACGAACACGGCTCCGGCGTTGCGGACCCGGCCGGCGACGGCGGCGGCGTTCTCCGTCTGGATCTCCAGGTGCTCGGCGGCGTACGCGTCGACGACCTTGAGGCCGTCCTCCAGGTCGTTGACCAGGACGATCGCGGACTGCCGGCCGGCCAGCGCGGGCTCGATCCGGTCCGTGACGTGCTTGGTCGCGGCGACCTGCGGCTTCAGCTCGGCCTCGGTGGCGGCGGCCAGCTCCTCGGAGTCGGTGACCAGGACCGCGGCGGCCATCGGGTCGTGCTCCGCCTGGCTGATCAGGTCGGCGGCGACGTGCACCGGGTCGGCGCTCGCGTCGGCGAGGATCGCGATCTCGGTGGGTCCGGCCTCGGCGTCGATGCCGATGCGGCCCTTGAGGAGGCGCTTGGCGGCGGCGACGTAGATGTTGCCGGGGCCGGTGACGAGGTTGACGGGCAGGCAGTCCTCGGTGCCGTACGCGAACATCGCGATGGCCTGGGCGCCGCCGGCCGCGTACACCTCGTCGACGCCGAGCAGGGCGCAGGCGGCGAGGATGGTGGGGTGCGGAAGGCCGCCGAAGTCCTTCTGGGGCGGGGAGGCGACGGCGATGCCCTCGACTCCGGCCTCCTGGGCAGGGACCACGTTCATGACGACGGACGAGGGGTAGACCGAACGCCCGCCCGGGACGTACAGCCCCACGCGCTCGACGGGCACCCACTTCTCGGTGACCGTGCCCCCGGGGACGACCTGGGTGGTGTGCGTGGTGCGGCGCTGCTCGCGGTGGACGAGGCGGGCGCGGCGGATCGACTCCTCCAGCGCCGCCCGCACGGCGGGATCGAGCGTGACCAGCGCCGCGGTGATCGCGCCGGCCGGGACCCGGATCGCGTCGACGCGTACGCCGTCGAGTTCCTCCCCCCACTCGATCACTGCCGCGGAGCCACGATGGCGTACGTCCTCGCAGATGGGCCGCACCGTCTCCAGGGCGGCTTCCACGTCGAACTCGGCACGGGGCAGCAGGTCGCGCAGGGCTCCGCCCTCGGGGAGGGCGGTGCCGCGCAGATCGATTCGAGAGATCACACCGCAATTCTCTCAGACCGGTCCCGGCGCCCGGTCGCCCGTATCACTGGCTGATATGTGTCCCGGCTGTCACTGCTGACCTTTAGCGTTCACGTCGTCACACAGCGGGAAGAACGACTGTACGAAGCGCGGGACGATCCACGCAGGCGGAGGTGAGGCAGTGACCGAGCCGCACGACGGCGAGATCCCTGACGGGCTCAGCGCGGCGGAGCTGGGCATGTGGCAGTCCTTCCGGAACGGCACGACCTACGATCTGCGCTCCCGCGACCCGGTGCGCGACGATCCGTTCGCGCCGCACATCTGGGGGCCGGAGCGGAGCGTCGGCGCCCGGACGGTGGCGCGGCTGCTGCTGAGCGGTCCGCCCGCGAGGCCGGGGCGGGTGGCGGCGCTGAAGCTCCGGGGCGTGCGCATCACCGGGAAGCTGGACCTGGCGGGTGGCCGGGTGTCTCCGTACGTGGAGTTGACCGGCTGCCGCTTCGAGCAGGAGGTGGTGTTCCCCGAGTGCCATTTCACGACCCTGCGGATGGTGGGCTGCGCGCTGCCGAGACTGGACGCCGCCCGGCTGCGCACGGAGGGTGATCTGCATCTGCCGCGCTGCCGGGTGGAGCGCGGCATCCGGCTCACCGACGCGCAGATCGGCACGGACCTGCTGATCAACCAGCTCAGCGTGGGCCACGACCAGCGGGGCCGCGCCTTCGTCGGCGACGGGATGTCGGTGGCCCAGGATCTGCAGGCCGAGATGATCGAGACGCGCGGCGAGCTGAGCCTGCGCGGGGCGAAGGTCGGCGGTTCGCTGAGCCTGCGGGGCAGCCGGCTGCGCGCCACCGACGGCCGGCGGGCGCTGAACGCCCCGCAGCTGAGCGTCGAGCGCACGCTGTACATGACCGAGGCCTGGGTGAGCATCGAGACGGGGAACCAGGGCACCACTCCCCCGTACGGCATCGCGCGCGGCATCGGCCCGGCCCGCGGGACCCGCTCGCAGGTCTTCGAGTGCCGGGGCGCGGTGCGGCTCGACGACGGGCGGTTCGGCGACGCGGTGGACGTGCACAAGGCCCGGTTCCTGCTGACCGGCGACGAGGAGCTCTCGCTGCGCCGGATCGTGACGCCGGAGCTGCGGTTCAACGCGGAGCGCCCGGAGGAGGGGAGGGTCGTGCTGAACGGAGCGAAGGTCGTCACGCTGATCGACGTGTCGACCAGCTGGCCGGGGCCGGGCGGGCTGGCGATGGGCGGCTTCGCCTACGAGAACCTCGTCCCGTACGGCCACTTCCCGCTCTCCCGGCGCCTGGAGTGGGTGCTGGCCGCGACGCCGGAGTACGTACCGGAGCCCTACGAGCGCCTCGCGGCCGTGCTCCGCAGCTGCGGGGAGGACGCGGACGCCCGCGAGGTGCTGCTCGCCAAGCAGCGGCGCCGCCGCGAGACGCTGCCGCCCGCGGCCAGGCTGTGGGGCTACCTGCAGGACTGGACTGTGGCGTACGGCTACCGGCCGGGCCGGGCCGCGGTGTGGATGGCGGTGCTGTGGGCGGCGGGTGCCGTGGCCTTCTCGCACTACCACCCGGCACCGATCAAGGGTGAGGAGCATCCGCAGTGGAACGCCCCTCTGTACGCGCTGGACCTGCTGGTGCCGGTGATCAATCTCGGGCAGGACGGCTACTGGCGCATGGAGGACGGCTGGCAGTGGGCTGCGGCGGCCCTCATCCTGCTGGGGTGGATACTGGCCACGACGGTGGCGGCGGGCGCCTCCCGGCTGCTGCGCCGCGGCTGATCCGCCGGTGTCTCCCCTCCGGCCGGATCTCCGGAGGGGACAGCGGTCGAAAGGCCTGTCGAGGCCCGCCCGGCGAGCGGGCCGAGTCGGCCGGGGCAGCGGAATCAAGCCGGACACCGACGCTTCCTTTGCCCTTTCTTGACCCTGTCCGGGGCAACCCCCGCACTCGCTACAGAAGCTTCACAGAGCTCCTCTGGCGCCGCCCCCACCAGGGCTTTTCAATGGCCTGCACCATGGCTTTCCTCCGCACACTGCTGAGTCCCGCGCGCGCGTTCCGGTACGGCCCCGGGCTGTCCGCCGGGCTGCCCGCGGACGACGCGGTGCTGCTCGACGCGCCCGACGAGCGGCTCTCCCCCGCGCTGGTCGCGGCCGCCCTGGGAGAGTTCGGACCCGTCGCGGAGCTCCTGGCCACCACACGCGACGGCGCCGAGTGGGAGACGCGCGACCGCTGCCTGTCGCAGCTGGTGGCCTTCGCCCGCAACCGCGACGGCTGGCTCACCGCGTGGCTGGCCGCCGCCCCGCGCGACCCGGACGCCCGGCTCGTCAAGGCCGGACTGGCCGTACGCCGCGCCTGGGACTCCCCCGCCCACGCCGAACTGTTGCGTGCGACGGCCCCGCTCATCACGGCGGCCGCCGAGGCCGACCCCCGCGACCCGGTGCCGTGGCGGCTCGCCCTGGACCACGCCCGCGGCACGCACGCCACGCACACGGTCTTCGAGTCGCTGTGGGAGCAGGCCGTACGCCGTTCCGCGCACCACTACGGCTGCCATGTCGCCGCACTCCAGTACCTCTCCGCCGCCTGGTACGGCTCGCACCGCGAATGCTTCGACTTCGCCGAGCGGGCCGCCGAGGACGCCGCGGCGGAGTCCCTGGTGCAGGCCCTCCCGGTACGGGCCGCCTTCGCACTGTTGTGCGACGATGAGGCCATCGGGCGGGCCACCTCCGTGCAGGAGGACCGGATCGACGCGGCGGCGGACCTCGCGATCGGGCTCTCCGCCCGCTTTCCGGCCGGTGATCCCTGGCCCGCGGAGGTCCGCAACCTCCTCGCCCACGTCCTGGTCGTACGGGGTCGCGCGGACGAGGCGCTGGAGCAGTTCCGGCTGATCGGGGCGCACGCCACCTCGTTCCCGTGGGCGGCCGTCCGCGACGACGCGCTCAGCGGATTCCTCGACGCGCGAGCCGGTGCCCGGCTTCGTGTGGCCTCTTCGGCGTCCCCGCGCGGACGGCCAGGACACGACGGGCTCCGCGGCCATTAGGCTTGACCGTTGTGACCACCGCTCGCCTTCCCCTCTTCCCGCTGAACGCGGTGCTGTTTCCCGGCCTCGTGCTGCCCCTCAACGTCTTCGAGGAGCGTTATCGCGCCATGATGCGCGAGCTGCTCACGATCGACGAGGACGAACCGCGCCGCTTCGTGGTGGTCGCCATCCGCGACGGCCGCGAGACCGCTCCGACGGCCACCGGGATGCCGGACACGGTCGCCGCCGCGCCCCCGGTCGAGCGCGCCCCGGCCGACGGCTTCGGGCCCGATCCGATCCAGACCTTCCACCGGGTCGGCTGCGTCGCGGACGCGGCGAAGATCCGTGAGCGCGCCGACGGCAGCTTCGAGGTCCTGGCGACCGGCACCACCCGGGTCCGGCTGCTCTCGGTCGACGCGAGCGGCCCGTTCCTGACGGCCGAGGTCGAGGACCTGCCGGAGAACCCCCAGGATGCCGAGGGGGACGACTCGTCCGCCGAGGAGGAGGCCGGAGCCCTCGCCGAGGGTGTCCTGCGGGCCTTCCGCGGCTATCAGAAGCGGCTCGCGGGAGCGAACGAGCGTTCCCTCACGACCGGGGCGAACCTGCCGGACGACCCGTCCGTGGTCTCCTACCTGGTGGCCGCCGCGGCCGTCATCGACGTCCCCACGAAGCAACGGCTGCTCCAGGCACCGGACACCGCGACCCGGCTGCGCGAGGAACTGGCGCTGCTGCGCAAGGAGACGGCCGTCATCCGGCACCTCCCCTCGCTGCCCGCTGTCGACCTGACCCGCGCTCCCACCCACCCCAACTGACCCGAGGAACCTGCCCGGTGGCGAAGAAGGCGAAGAAGCAGCAGTCCGGCGGCACCCCGGCCACGGTTGCACTGGCCGCGGCCGGCACCGCGTTCACGGTCCACGCCTACGCGCACGACCCGTCGGCCCCGTCCTACGGCGAGGAGGCCGCCGAGGCCCTCGGGGTCTCGCCCGACCGGGTGTTCAAGACCCTGGTCGCCGACGTGGACGGCGAGCTGGTCGTCGCGGTGGTGCCGGTCGCGGGGTCACTGGACCTGAAGGCGCTGGCGTCGGCGGTCGGCGGCAAGCGGGCGGCGATGGCGGACCCGGCGGCTGCGGAGCGCTCCACGGGTTACGTGCGGGGCGGCATCTCCCCGCTGGGCCAGCGCAAGCGACTGCGTACGGTGCTCGACGCGTCGGCGGGGGCGCACCCCACGATCTGCGTCTCGGCGGGCCGCCGCGGCCTGGAGGTCGAGCTGTCCCCGCAGGACCTCACCACCCTGACGAACGCCGTACTGGCCCCGGTCGGCCGCGGCTGACCGCATCGCCCGGCACCGAGCCGCGACGATTCCGGCCGGTGAGGCGGACAGGCCCTCCGCGGGCGCCCCGCCTTCGCCGCTACCCCCGCTCGGGCCACTCCCCCGGGGCCTTGCCGTCGTCACCGGCCCCGAACGCCGGCTCCGCCCCCGGCGCGGAGGAGTCCGAGCCCGACGTGGACGCGTACGGCTCCCCGTGCGGAAGCTCCCACTCCGGCTCGGGATCCCGCGGCCCGAACAGCGCCGTCAGCCCGAGGTGCACGATCATCGCCGCGATGGGCCAGGCGAGCATCGCCGCACCCACCGCGTGCAGTTCCAGCGGCGCGTCGAACGTGACCCCCTTGCCGACCTCCTTGGCGCGGGCCACCACGTCCGACGTCGGCCCGAACCAGGTGCCGGTCCCCCACGCCAGCAGGGAGCCGAGCAGCCCGCCCAGGGCCAGCCCCACCACCAGCGGGATGCCCCCGTTCCTGCGGAAGAGGAAGACGGCGGTGGCCGACACGAGGCCGAAGGCCAGGGCGAGCAGGACGAATGTGCCGTCGGCCCCGATCGCGTCCTCGCCCTCGCTGTTCTTGAGGAACACCGCCGTGTCGTCGGAGACCAGCGGTACCCGGGGGGCGAGCCACAGCCACAGCAGCCCGAGGACGATGCCCGCGGCCGTCAGGAGGACGGCGATCACGGCACCCTGCAGCAGCTCCGCGCGTGAATCCGCGGCGTCCAGCGGCTCCGGGCCGCCGGGGGCGGCATGGGATCCCGACGGCGGGACCTGCCAGGGATCGTGGGGCCGGGGCTGGTGCGGCGGCGTCAGCGGTGCGTTCACGGTGCCATCGTGCCAGGCCGTCCGGCACACCGCCTCACCGGACCGTCAGCGGACCGCCGCCCGGCGGTACGCCCAGGTCGCCACGGCCAGCGACAGCACACCCACCGCCGCGCACACCGCGAGGTCGAGAGCGACGACCGCCCAGTCGGGATGTGCGTCGAAGGACCGGGACAGCGCCTCGACCCCGTACGTCGAGGGCAGCAGATCACGCGCCCAGCCGACCGGCTCGGGCAGCCGCTCGGCGGGCAGGACGCCCAGCAGCAGCGCGGCGGACATGCCCAGCTGCCCGAGCAGCGTCGCCAGCTCCTGACGCGGCGCCAGCAGCCCCAGTGCGGCGCCCAGCCCGGAGAGCGCGGCCCCGGACAGCGGGACGACCGCGACGAGCACCCACAGATGCGTCATGGGCAGCCCGAACAGCACGCTCCCCGTCACCGCCGTGACGATCGTGCCGGGCACGGTGAACGAGGCGTACGCCCCGGCGGCCCCCAGCACCACCGCGGCCGGCGGCACCGGCAGTGTGGCGTAGTGGTCGAGACCGCCGTCCGCGCGCAGCCGGCCGAAGTACTGGGCCAGCAGGTTCAGCGCCACGAAGGCCACGACCAGCACGCTGGATCCCGCGACCACGGCCCGCGCCTCGGCGCCGCCGTCGACGACCCCGCGCATCAGCACCATGATCCCGATGGACTGGAAGGTCGCCACGAACAGCAGCGGGATCCGGGCGACCCGCGCCCGCGACAGCTGTGCCCGGTACACGGCCGCCATCGAGGGCAGCAGCCGGGCCCGGGGCGCGAGGGGCGCGGGCGCCGTACGGACCGGTCCGCCGGAGGTGGTCGAGGCCACCGGTCCGGACACCTTCGTCCTGGTCCCCGTGGCCTCCGTGGGAACGATGCTCGTCACCTGGCGCTGATCCCCTTCGACTTCGACACGTTCGTGTTCACACCTTCACCAGTCCCTCGGCGGCTCTGGCCGCGTCCCCGCCGAGCGCCAGGTAGACGTCCTCCAGGCTCGGCGTGGCCAGCGTGAAGTCGTCCAGCGAGGAGAACGCGGCCCCGCCGGTCACGGCGGCGACCGCCGCCCGCGCCTCGTCGGGGCCGAGCCGCAGCACCCAGCGGCGTCCCGACTCCTGCGCGGACGCGCGCAGCGCGGCCACCTCCGGGACGTCCAGCGGGGCGCGCTCACGCCAGACCAGCTCGACCCGGACCTCGCCCGCCACCCGCTCCTTGAGCCCGGCCGGGGTGTCGCAGGCGATGACCCTGCCCCGTTCCATGACCGCGACCCGGTCGAGCACGGTCTCGGCCTCGATCACGTTGTGGGTCACGAGCAGGACCGTCGCGCCGTGCTCGGCCCGCCGCCGGTCGACGGCGGACCAGACGGCGCGCCGGGCGACGGGGTCCATTCCCGTCGTCGGTTCGTCCAGGACGAGGACGGGCCGCTCCCCGACCAGCGTGGCGGCGAAGCAGGCGAGCCGCCGCTGACCGCCGGACAGCTTGTTCAGGGGGCGCCCGGCAAGCTCGGTGAGCCCCAGCTCCTCGAGTACGGCGTCGCGCTCGGCCCGCGCCTCCCGCACCGGCAGCCCCCTGAGCCGCCCGGTGGTCTCGGCGGCGAGGGACACCGTCAGTTCGTCGAGTGCGGTGGACTCCTGCCCGAGGTAGCCGATCAGCCGGGAGGCCCGCTCGGGGTGGCGTACGAGATCGTGGCCCAGCACCTCGACGCTGCCGGAGTCGGGCCGCATCAGCCCGGTCAGCTGGCGTACGAGCGTGGACTTGCCCGCACCGTTGGGTCCGAGCAGTCCGAAGATCTCGCCGCGCCGCACATCGAGGCTGATCCCGTCGGTGGCGCGCACCTCGGGGGTGGCCGCGCGTCCGCGTCGGCCGCTGACGGCGGGATAGGTCCTGACCAGATCACGCACCGCGCACACGGTCCCGGTCTGTGCCTGTGCTGTGCCGGTACTCACGAGGTACGAGAGTACGGGGTCGGATGCCCCGTATCGCGCCCGGGGCCGGGCAGCACCGTCCCGCCTACCCCCCTGCGGGGGCGTGCTCGGCGGCGGCCCGTACATCGATCTCACGCCAGAATCCCGCCCGGATGGCATAACGGTCGTGCTCGTCGATCTGGTCGTCCTTGTGCGCGAGCAGCCCGAAGCGGGCCGCGTACCTCAGGAGCTCGCCGTCGATGCGGTGCGGGATGCGGGGGTAGAGGGTGGACAGCTTCTGCAGATGGACGGTCTCCGGCAGCCGTTCCATCCAGCGCCGGGCGAAGACCTGGCCTACCTCGAAGGGGTCGCCGCCGACGGTGGTGATGTCCTCCTCCCGGTCCGCCCAGCGCTGTTCGGCGCTGGTGAGCTGGGCCAGGGTGGGCAGGGAAGCGGTCTCGGCCGGTTCGCCGAGGGGGCCGCCGCGCTCCACCCAGCCCCGGTCCGACGACCAGCGCAGCGTCGCGTTGGCGGCGGGCGGCTGGACGGGGTGCGTGGCCTGGGCCCCCGGGGCGCGCAGGCTCGCCAGGTCCTTGGGGGTGGGGACGCCCTTGTGGCCGGGGGCGGGCTGCGGATGGGCGGTGACCCCGTCGGCCGGCGCGCCGGTGCCGTTGCGGGCGGCTGCCGCCTGCGCCTCGGACGCCCGCTCGGCCGAGGCCGCGAGGGCGGCCTCGGGCAGCGGCGCGGAGAGGATCGCGGCGATCTCGGGACGCGGCACGGGCGGCGGCGCGCACACGCCGCCGGTGTCCTTGGCCCGTACCGCCTTGGTGATCCAGGCCCGGTCCAGCACCCGCCGTTCGTCGGCCTCGGCGACGAGGTCCTCGGACTGGTTGTAGTCGCCGTCGGCGGCCTGGACGGCCCAGAGGTGGACGGCCACCCCGTGTTCCTTGGCGGACATCAGTCCGGGCAGCAGATCGCCGTCGCCGGTCACGAGCACCACGTCGGAGCAGGCGCGGTTTCTGGCCAGCTCGGTGAGCTCGGCGTGCATCGCCGCGTCGACGCCCTTCTGCGCCCAGCGTCCGTCACTGCGGGTGAGGGCCCCCAGCCGAACGGTGACCCTCGGCATCACGCGCAGCCGGCGGTGCTCGGGCTGGGGTACGCGGTCGGGGGCGCCGTCGAACCAGTAGATGCGCAGCAGCGGCTGTTCCGTGTCGGCCTCGGCACGCTCACGCAGGCCCTGGATCAGGGCGGCGTGGTCGACGGTGATGCGGGACCGGGCGGGCTCCCCGGCCAGCAGGCTCGCGGCTGCGCCCAGCAGATAGCCGGCGTCCACCAGGACGACGCAACGGTCCACGCGTTCCACCCTCTTCCAGGAATTCGGGAACGGATTCGGCGGACCCGGTCGTGGGGGGTGGGTCCGCTTGCTCGGGGTTCGCTTACTCAGGGTTTCCTTCGAGTCTGCCCGACCGTACGGGCGTTGACGTCCGGAACTCGATCATCGGCGTGGCGGATCCGGGAAACGGCGCATCATACCGCCCGGATTACACTGGGTAATGATCCAACATGCGGCATATGAGGTGCTATGTGAGTCTGACATCGGTCCTGGCCCCGAGATTCCCCACAGGAGGCATCACCATGGCCAAGAACAAGAACCGCAAGCAGGGCAGCCAGCACGACCGCGCGTCCGCCGCGGAGCGTGGTGCGGAGGAGGCGAAGTCGACGGCGTACGAGTCGCAGACCCAGCCGCAGTCGCAGGCCCAGGGCAGCCCCGCCGACGTTGCCCGTAAGCACCAGCGGCGCTTCGGCCACAACTGACCGGTTCCTAGGGCCGACAGGCCGAGAGGGGCGCCCCGCCGGTCGCGGGGCGCCCCTCTCGCTGCTCCGGGGAGTCTCTCAGCCGGCCAGGCAGGACGGGCCGAGCAGCACCTTCAGGTCCCCGAAGAGGGCCGGGTCGGGCTTGACCCGGTGCCGGTCGAGCCGGAGCACGGTGGTCTTGCGGGGGCCCTGGAGCCTGATGCGCACCTCGGTGTCGCCCCGGTGGCTGCTGAGCACCTCACCGAGCCGGCTGACCATGGGCGGGGTGATCTTGACCGTGGGGATGGTCAGCACGACCGGCGCGTTGGTCCCGGCCGACGAGATGTCGGGGACCTGCATCTCCATGGCGACGAGGCGCGGCACGTCCTCGCGCTTGTCGAGGCGCCCCTTGACGAAGACGACGGTGTCCTCGACGAGCTGGGTGGAGACCAGCTGGTAGGTCGCGGGGAAGAACATGCACTCGATGGAGCCCGCGAGGTCCTCAACGGTGGCGATGGCCCAGGCGTTGCCCTGCTTGGTCATCTTGCGCTGGAGGCCGGAGATGATGCCGCCGACCGTGACGATCGCGCCGTCGGAGTGCTCGCCGCCCGTGAGCTGCGAGATCGCGGCGTCCGACTTGTCGGACAGGACGTGCTCCAGCCCGAAGAGCGGGTGGTCGGAGACGTACAGGCCGAGCATCTCGCGCTCCTGCGCGAGCAGGTAGGACTTCTCCCACTCGATGTCGGAGAACTCCACGTCGAGCCCGAAGCCCGGCTCGTCGCTGTCCTCCTCGCCGCCGCCGAAGAGGTCGAACTGCCCCTCGGCCTCCTTGCGCTTGACCTGCACCACGTTGTCGATCATCGGCTCGTGGTGGGCGACGAGGCCCTTGCGGGTGTGGCCCATCTCGTCGAAGGCGCCGGCCTTGATGAGCGACTCGACGGTGCGCTTGTTGCAGACGACCGCCTCCACCTTGTCCAGGAAGTCCGGGAACGTGGAGTACTTCCCCTTCGCCTTTCGGCACCGGATGATCGAGTCGACGACGTTCTGGCCGACGTTGCGGATGGCGGTCAGGCCGAAGAGGATCACGTCGTCGCCCTGGGCGGCGAAGTTCGACTCGGACTCGTTGACGTTGGGCGGGAGCACCTTGATGCCCATGCGGCGGCACTCGTTGAGGTAGACCGCCGACTTGTCCTTGTCGTCCTTGACCGAGGTCAGCAGGGCCGCCATGTACTCGGCCGGGTAGTTGGCCTTGAGGTACGCGGTCCAGTAGGTGACCAGGCCGTACGCGGAGGAGTGCGCCTTGTTGAAGGCGTATCCGGCGAACGGGACCAGGACGTCCCACAGGGCCTTGATCGCCGCGTCGGAGAAGCCGTTCTTCTTCGCCCCCGCCTCGAAGAGGACGAAGTTCTTCGCCAGCTCGTCGGCCTTCTTCTTGCCCATCACGCGGCGCAGGATGTCTGCCTCGCCGAGCGAGTAGCCGGCGACGATCTGGGCGGCCTTCTGCACCTGCTCCTGGTAGACGATCAGACCGTAGGTGAGGCCGAGGACCTCCTTGAGGGGCTCCTCCAGCTCCGGGTGGATCGGGGTGATCTCCTGGCGGCCGTTCTTGCGCTCCGCGTAGTTCGTGTGCGAGTTCATTCCCATCGGGCCCGGCCGGTAGAGGGCCGAGACGGCGGAGATGTCCTCGAAGTTGTCGGGCTGCATCTGGCGCAGCAGCGAACGCATGGGCCCGCCGTCGAACTGGAACACCCCGAGCGTGTCGCCGCGGCACAGCAGCTCGTACGTCTTGGGGTCGTCCAGCGGGAGCGCGAGCATCTCCAGGTCGACGCCCTTGTTGGCCTTCACCATCTTGATGGCGTCGTCCATGATCGTCAGGTTGCGCAGGCCCAGGAAGTCCATCTTGAGCAGGCCGAGCGACTCGCACTGGGGGTAGTCCCACTGCGTGATCGTCACACCGTCGGTGTGCCGCACCCAGATCGGCGCGTGATCGACGATCGGCTCGCTGGACATGATCACGCCGGCCGCGTGCACACCCATCTGCCGGACCAGGCCCTCCACACCCTTCGCGGTGTCGATGACCTTCTTGACGTCCGGCTCGTTCTCGTACATCCCCCGGATCTCGCCCGCCTCGCTGTAGCGCGGGTGCTTCGGGTCGGTGATGCCGTTGAGGTCGATGCCCTTGCCGAGGACGTCGGCGGGCATGGCCTTGGTCAGGCGGTCGCCCATCGCGTACGGGTAGCCGAGGACGCGCGCGGAGTCCTTGATGGCGTTCTTGGCCTTGATCTTGCCGTAGGTGCCGATCATGGCGACCTTGTCCGCGCCGTACTTCTCGGTCACGTACCTGATCACCTCGACGCGCCTGCGCTCGTCGAAGTCGATGTCGACATCGGGCATGGAGACGCGCTCGGGGTTGAGGAAGCGCTCGAAGATCAGCCCGTGCGTGATCGGGTCGAGGTCGGTGATGCCCATGGCGTACGCGACGATCGAGCCGGCGGCGGAACCACGGCCGGGGCCGACCGCGATGCCGTTGTTCTTGGCCCACATGATGAAGTCGGCGACGACGAGGAAGTACCCCGGGAACCCCATCTGGATGATGATGTCCATCTCGTACTCGGCCTGCTTCTGCCGGTCCTCGGGGACACCGCCGGGGTAGCGGCGGCCCATGCCGACGCGGACCTCCTCCTGGAACCAGGTGACCTCGGTGAAGCCGTCCGGGATGTCGAACTTCGGCATCAGGTCGCGCTTCTCGAACATGCCCGTGGTGTCGATCTGCTGCGCGACCAGCAGGGTGTTCGCGCAGCCCTCCTGCCAGGCGTCCGAGGAGTCGACGGCGTACATCTCGTCCGTCGTCTTCAGGTAGTAGCCCGTGCCGTCGAAGCGGAAGCGGTCCGGGTCGGAGAGGTTCTTGCCGGTCTGGATGCAGAGCAGCGCGTCGTGCGCGGTCGCCTCGCTGGCGTAGGTGTAGTGCGAGTCGTTCGTCACGAGCGGCGGGATGTTCAGCTTCCTGCCGATCTGGAGGAGCCCGTCACGGACCCGGCGCTCGATCTCGATGCCGTGGTCCATCAGCTCCAGGAAGTACTTCCCCTCGCCGAAGATGTCCTTGTAGTCGGAGGCGGCCTGGACCGCCTCGTCGAACTGTCCGAGCCGCAGCCGGGTCTGCACCTCGCCGGAGGGGCACCCGGTGGAGGCGATCAGGCCCTCGGACCACTGGGCGATGGTCTCCTTGTCCATCCTCGGCCACTTCTGCAGCCAGCCTTCGGCGTAGGCGTCCGAGGAGAGCTTGAAGAGGTTGTGCAGCCCGGTGCTGTTCGACGCCCAGATCGTCTTGTGCGTGTATCCACCGGAGCCGGACACGTCGTCACGCTTCTGGTGCGGCTGGCCCCACTGGATCTTGCGCTTGTGCTTGCGCGACTCGGGGGCGACGTAGGCCTCGATCCCGATGATGGGCGTCACCCCGGCCTTCGTCGCCGAGTGGAAGAAGTCGTACGCCCCGTGGAGGTTGCCGTGGTCGGTCATCGCGATGTGCGACATGCCCATCGTGTTGCACGCCTCGAACATGTCCTTGAGCCGCGCGGCACCGTCCAGCAGCGAGTACTGGGTGTGGACGTGCAGGTGCGTGAAGGGCGGCTTGGCCACGGCTCTGTGCCTCCGGGTCGTTGTCGAGGGCGGCGCGCGAGGCGCCTCGATGAAGGGTGGTGATCGGGCGACGGCCGGCAGATGACGGCTTGGGGGGACAGCGTGGAAGTCTACGTCTCCGAGGTGACAGGTGACGGGCACTCCGGGGTACGGTCGCGCGTTGGAAGGGCGGGGACACCCGCCCCATTTGTCATGACCGCCATGTAGCAGGAGGCACCCAGCGATGTCGGACACGCAGACCCGCGCGGAGCAGCGCGGGGAGCAGATTCTCGCCGTTTTCGACACCGCTTTCGGTGAGCTCCTGGCCGCCGATCCCGCCGCCTTCCGGGTGAAGTTCCGCAAGATGGCCGGTTCGGCCTTCGCCTTCTACCGGGGCTCCGCCGGGCTGTTCTACGCCGATCTGGACCGTGAGCAGCACAGCGGCCCGTATCTCGACGAGCGTACGAGCCGGGTGTGGATCCACGGCGATCTCCATGCGGAGAATTTCGGCACGTACATGGACGCCAACGGCCGGCTGGTCTTCAACGTCAACGACTTCGACGAGGCCTACGTCGGCCCGTTCACCTGGGACCTCAAGCGCTTCGCGGCCTCCGTGGCCCTGATCGGCTACGCGAAGGCGCTGAGCGACGACCAGATCAGCGAGCTGGTCGGGGTCTACGCCGCCGCGTACCGGGAGCGCATCCACGCCCGGGCGACGGGCGCGAAGAACGACGAGGTCCCGCCCTTCACCCTGGACACCGCCGAGGGCCCGCTGCTGGGCGCGCTCCGTGCCGCCCGTTCGCTGACCCGGTTCGGGCTGCTGGACTCGATGACGGAGATCCGGGACTTCGAGCGCAGGTTCGCCGCCGGCGGCGGTGCGATCGACCTGGACGCCGCGACGCGCTACAAGGTGCTCGCCGCGTTCGACGGCTACCTGGAGACGCTCCCCGAGTCGAGCCTGACCCGGCCCGACTCGTACCGGGTGAAGGACGTCGTCGGCCGCCGCGGCATCGGCATCGGGTCGGCCGGCCTGCCCTCGTACAACATCCTCCTGGAGGGCAACAGCGACGCCCTGGAGAACGACGTGGTGATCTACCTCAAGCAGGCGCAGACCCCGGCGGTCTCCCGGCACATCGGCGACGCGGCCGTACGGGACTACTTCCAGCACGAGGGGCACCGCACGGTGATCTCGCAGCGCGCCCTGCAGGCGCACGCCGACCCGTGGCTGGGCTGGACCGAGCTGGACGGGGCGGGCCAGCTGGTCGCCGAGGTCTCGCCGTACGCGGTCGATCTGGACTGGTCCGACATCGACGAGCCGGAGGAGGTCGCGGCGGTCGTCGCCGATCTCGGCCGGGCCACGGCGACGATGCACTCGGCGGCGGACGACGAGAGCGGGCACTCGCTGGTGCCGTTCTCCACGGAGCGCGCGATCGACGCGGCCATCGCCGCGGACGAGGAGGGCTTCGTGGAACTGCTGGTCGACTTCGCGCACGGCTACGGCGCCCGCGCCCGTGCCGATCATCAGATCTTCGTGGACCTCTTCCGCAACGGCCGTATCCCGGGGCTGTAGGACCCGGCCGACGGCCTTAGGGCTCGTTTTACGGGGACGCATGGCACACTCTGCGGCGATGGACGTATCAGGGAAGCAGATCAGGGCGGTACGCGCGGCGCTGTTCACCGCGCTCGTCGTGACGCTCTCCTCCACGTCCCATGTGCTCCTCTCCCGGGTCCCGCTGCCGCTCACGGCGGTCGCGCTGCTGGCCGGTGCCGTCTTCGCCGTGGCGTTCGCGCTGGCGGGCCGGGAGCGCGGCTACGGGGCGATCGCCGGGCTGCTGGTCCCGCTGGAGCTGGCCGCCGACACGGTGTTCACCACCGGACAGCACCTCTGCTACGGGGCGGCGGGCGGCCCGATCGCGGGCCCGCTGCGTTCCGTGGGCGTGGACCTGCTCTGCGGCGGCGAGGCGCCCGTGCCGCTCACCGGTGTCGCCGCCGTGGGTGCGCCGCTGGCCGGGGTGAGCGCCACGGGGGACCGGGCGGCCGCCCTGCTGGCCTCTCCGGGCCCCGCCGTGCCGTGGCTGCTGCTGGCCGTCCACGTGGCGGTGGGCCTGCTGGCCGCGGCCTGGCTGTGGCACGGTGAGGCGGCGCTGGCGGGCCTGCTGCGCGCGGCGGCCGCCGTCGCGTTCCGGCCGCTGCTGACCGCGGCCGCCGTGGCCGGGACCGCCCGGCCGCTCGTACGCCGCGACGCCCGCTCCGCCGGGCGGCCCGGCCCGCTCTTCCCTGCCCGCCTCCTGGTGCACTCCGTGGGACGGAGGGGACCGCCGAGCTCGGCTCCCGTCACAGCCTGAGCACACGGCGACACCCCCCGAGACCACCCCCACGCACACCGGAGAGCACACATGAGCAACCGCAACAGCCAGGCCAACAAGCAGGCCGCCCGCGAGCGGCTGCGCGCCGAGCGCGAGCGCCAGGCCAAGAAGGACAAGGCACGCAAGCAGGTCGTCGTCGCCGTCTCGGTGGTCGGCGTGCTCGCGGTCGTGGGCGGCATCGCCTACGGCGTGTCGCAGCTGAACAAGCCCTCCGCCTGGGA
This sequence comes from Streptomyces sp. NPDC025273, assembly GCF_040638585.1. Taxonomy (NCBI): domain Bacteria; kingdom Bacillati; phylum Actinomycetota; class Actinomycetes; order Kitasatosporales; family Streptomycetaceae; genus Streptomyces; species Streptomyces sp. NPDC025273. Next base: position 988,009 of record NZ_JBEZYP010000001.1, on the reverse strand, counting down.
GGCCGCCGCCGACGCGAAGAACGTGACGGCGCCGAAGAACACCTCGGGCGACGACGGCACGACCGTCGTGATCGGCGAGTCCTCCGCCAAGAAGACCCTGGAACTGTACGAGGACTCGCGCTGCCCGATCTGCGCCACGTTCGAGCAGGGGGTCGGCGAGACGATCGCCGAGGACGTCGAGGCGGGCAAGTACAGGATCAAGTACGTCGGTGCGACCTTCATCGACAACACGGACAACGGCGAGGGCTCGAAGAACGCCCTGAGCGCGCTGGGTGCGGCGCTCGACGTGAGCCCCGAGGCCTTCCTCGACTACAAGGCCGCGCTGTACTCCGCGAAGTACCACCCGCAGGAGAGCGAGGACAAGTTCGCCAAGGACGACTTCCTGATCGAGGTGGCGAACTCGGTGGACGCGCTCAAGGGCAACAAGGCGTTCGAGAAGGACGTCGAGGACGGTACGTACGACGCCTGGGCGATCAAGATGTCCAAGGCCTTCGACAAGAGTGGGGTGCAGGGCACACCGACGCTGATGATGGACGGCAAGAAGGTCACCGCCGAGGGCAGCGAGAACGCCCCCATGACGGAGGCCGAGTTCACCGCGGCGATCACCAAGGCCCTGAAGGGCTGACGGGAGAAGCTCCGGCGCACCGGAGGCAGGACTTCGGGTACCGGATCACCGACAGGCGGGCGAACCTTTCTGGTTCGCCCGCCTGTTCGCTCTACGCGCCGGCCGGGTACCGCTCCGAGACCGGTCGACGGTTCCGCGTCCCGGCCGCCGCACGGCCGTCAGGGCCGCGGCCACGGTTTCGCCGCCCCCTCACCACCGGCCCGTGAGGGGGCGGCGGAGGCCGCCGACCGCCACATGGACTCGCGGGCCACGAGGTCCCCGACGCGACCGCCGAGCGCTCACGGACGGGCCGCTACGCGGTCTTCGACCAGGACGAGAGTCAGGCCGCGGTGTCCTGGGTCCGCTCGCACCGCACGCTCAGCGGCATCCGGAAGATCCAGAAGGCCGACCACCGGGGGGCCGACCGATCAAATCCAGCCACTCGCGATCCCGCGAGGAGCAGTAACGCCGTTGACCACGAACGGTGCCACCCATGGACCGAATCCGGACACACCACCCGTCTGGATAGCGCCAGATGTTACGTAACCATCTCAACCCCTGGGATGCCCCGAACACTTCGCCCCCTATTGCCCTTGTTTGCGAAAGAATTGATTGGCTTGATCAACTCTCCTTGAAAGGTGACATGGCCACGTAATCTCCCGGCGGCGGGGGAGGAAGTTCCTCCCCCCACATGTCCGCTAGGAGTCACCGTGCGCGCTCTTGTCCGCATATCACCACGCCTGCGCCGTCACGCCCTGAGCACGGCCGTCCTGGCCGGAACTCTTGCCCTGGCTCCGCTGTCCAGCGCGCCCGGGAGCGCGGTCGCCGCGCCGTCGGCGTCATCGTCCGCACAGGAGTGCGCCGATGCCCCCGCGGCAGGTGCGACGGCCCGTCAGGCCCGCCCGGGCGGGGCCGATCACGCCGCCGAACCCAACGAGGTCAGTGCCGCCAAGGCCAAGGCCATGGACGCGGATCTGCGCGAGAGACTCGCCGACCGCCGGGTCACGGGCTCGACGGCCGCTGCCGGAGCGAGTATCCCGGTCTACTTCCATGTCATCCATTCCGGGACGACCGGGAAGCTCTCGTCGACCGACATCAACAACCAGCTCAGCGTCCTCAACGCCGCCTACAGCGGCCAGGGGACGGGCAACACCGACTCCGGCTTCCGCTTCACGCTCGCCGGCACGGACTACACGGACAACGCGTCCTGGTACAACCTGAGCTCCGGCTCCACCGCGGAGAAGGCCATGAAGTCCGCACTCCGCCAGGGCGGCGCCGGCGCGCTGAACGTCTACACCGCCAACCTCGGCGGCGGCCTGCTCGGCTGGGCGACCTTCCCGAGCTCCTACCGCACCAGCCCGTCCATGGACGGCGTGGTCCTGCTCGACACCTCGCTGCCGGGCGGCTCCGCCACCAACTACGACGAGGGCGACACCGCCACGCACGAGGTCGGTCACTGGCTGGGGCTCTACCACACCTTCCAGGGCGGCTGCAACGGAAACGGCGACTACGTCGAGGACACCCCGGCCGAGAAGAGCGCCGCCTACGCCTGCCCGACGGGCCGTGACACGTGCGCCAACAAGCCGGGCGCCGACCCGGTCCACAACTTCATGGACTACACCTACGACGCGTGCATGTACCAGTTCACCGGCGGCCAGGTGCAGCGCATGAGCGACAGCTGGACCGCCTACCGGGCCGGCTGACCCCACAGCCGGGACGGACACGAGGGCCCGAACCCCTTCGGGCCCTCGTCGTGTTGTGCGGACGGTCTACAACGTCGCGAGGAATCCGACCGCGACCTTCCAGGCCAGCTCGGCCGCGTCCTCGTCGTAGTCGGGCAGATCCGGGTCGGTGAACAGGTGCCCTGCCCCGGGGTAGCGGTAGATCTCGACATCCGCGCCGGTCCGCTGCATCTGGAGGTACCAGCTGTTCAGCCAGTCGTGCGACTCGAACGGATCGGGGTCGGCGACGTGCAGCTGTACCGGCAGCTCCTCCACCGAGGCGTTCTCCGCGAGGTCCGACGTGCCGTGGAGCAGCAGCAGCCCGCGCGCCTTCGCGTCACCGAGCGCGAGGGTCTGCGCCACCGACGCCCCGAACGAGAAGCCCGCGTAGACCAGCCCCTGGTCGGAGTACGGCGCGGCGGCCAGCACGGCGCGCTTGAGCAGCTCGTCCTTGCCGACCTGCTCCTGGAAGGCCATCGCCTCGTCGACCGTGTCGAAGGTGTGTCCTTCGAAGAGATCGGGCACGCGCACCTCGTGACCGGCTGCGCGCAGCCGGTCGGCAGCCGCGTGCACAGCGGGCCTCAGACCGTAGGTCGAATGGAAAAGCATGATGTTCATGCGTCCCATGGTGCCAGCTGTGCCCCGATCGCTTGGAGGACGACGGAATGGAGAACATCCTGCGACCGCTGCTCGTGGTGGGTGGATCGCTGATGGTCACGCTGGTGGCGGGGTGGCTGGTCGACCGGCTGCTGCGGCGTGCCGACAGCCGGCATCACGAGACGCCGGTCTGGGGTCTGCTGCGGCTCTGCCGTCCGCCCCTGCAGGTGGTGCTCTGCACGGCGCTGCTGAGGGCCAGCTTCGGCCAGCTCCGCCTCGACCTGGTGCGGGAGAACCGGGGTGCGATCGGCCAGGTCCTGACGCTGGTGCTGATCGCGGCCTCCGCCTGGCTGGTGATCCGCGTCGCCGCGACCGTCGTCCAGTCCTCGTACGCCCGCTACGCGACGTCCACCCGCGATCCGGCCCGGGTCCGCCGGGTCCGGACCCAGGTCACGCTGATCCAGCGTGTGGTCACCGCCGTGGTGGCGACGGTGGCGGTCGCCGCGATGCTCCTGACGTTCCCGGCGATGCGCACCGTCGGCACCTCGATGCTGGCCTCCGCGGGGGTGCTCGGCATCGTCGCCGGTGTCGCGGCCCAGTCGACACTCGGCAATCTCTTCGCCGGCTTCCAGATCGCCTTCGGCGACATGGTCCGGATCGGCGACACCGTGGTGGTGGACGGCGAATGGGGCACCGTGGAGGAGATCACCCTCACCTTCCTCACGGTACGGACCTGGGACGAGCGGCGGATCACGATGCCCGTGTCCTACTTCACCAGCAAGCCGTTCGAGAACTGGTCGCGCGGCGGGGTGCAGATGTCCGGGACGGTCTTCTTCCAGCTCGACCACTCGGCCCCGGTCGGCGCGATGCGTGACAAGCTGCGCGACATCCTCGGCGAGTGCGCCGCGTGGGACGGTCGCGACTGGTCCCTGGCCGTCACGGACACCGGCTCCACGACGATCGAGGTACGGGCCGTGGTGACGGCGAAGGACGCGGACGACATCTGGACTGCGCGCTGCGCGGTGCGGGAACAGATGATCGGCTGGCTCCGGGACCACCACCCGTACGCCCTGCCGCGCGTCATGACGGCTCCCGCCACCCTGCCGCCGGGCGACCACTGGCGGGAACTGACGGGCGCGGACGGCGGGCGGGCCCCGTCCAACGGCCAGGTGCCCGGCCAGGACAGGACCCCCCGCACCGGGCGCGGCTGAATCACCGCCGGCGGGCGGGACGTGTCAGAGCACCCGGCGCATGGCCTGGTGCGGCATCCCGGCATCCGGGAACTCGGGGCCGTACGCGACGTAGCCGAGCCGCTCGTAGAAGCCTAGGGCGTGCGTCTGGGCGTGCAGGTCGACACCTGCCAGGCCCAGCGCGCGTGCCTCCTCCTCGATGGCGCGGACCAGCGCGGCGCCGACACCGAGGCCTCGGGCCTCCCGGGTCACGGCGAGCCGGCCCAGCGAGCCGACGGTGAGGTCGCCCCCGGTCCGGCCGGCCGCCGCGGCACCGTGCAGCAGGCGGCCCGTACCGAGCGCGGTACCGTCCGCTGCCACGGCCAGGACGTGCACGGCGCGGGCGTCGTGGGCGTCGTACTCGATCTCCTCGGGCACCTGCTGCTCACCGACGAAGACGTCCTTGCGGACCTGGAAGCAGGCCGCGAGGTCACTCTCGTCCACAGCCCTGCGGGTGCTGTACGCGGCTGCTGCGGAGCTCATTGGCTTTCGGCCGCGATCGTGTCGAGGGCGTGGCGGAGGTCGTCCGGGTAGGTGCTGGAGAATTCGACCCAGCTCCCGTCCGAGGGGTGCTCGAAGCCGAGCCGGACCGCGTGCAGCCACTGACGGGCGAGGCCCAGGCGCTTGGCCATCGTCGGGTCCGCGCCGTAGGTCAGGTCGCCCACGCAGGGGTGGCGGTGGGCGGACATGTGCACGCGGATCTGGTGCGTGCGCCCGGTCTCCAGCTTGATGTCGAGCAGGCTGGCCGCGCGGTAGGCCTCGATGAGGTCGTAGTGCGTCACGGAGGGCTTGCCCTCGGCGGTGACGGCCCACTTGTAGTCGTGCTGCGGGTGGCGCCCGATGGGGGCGTCGATGGTGCCGCTCATCGGGTCCGGGTGGCCCTGCACCAGCGCGTGGTACTTCTTCTCGACGACCCGGTCGCGGAACTGTGCCTTGAGCAGCGTGTAGGCGCGTTCGGACTTGGCCACGACCATCAGGCCGGAGGTGCCGACGTCCAGCCGGTGCACGATGCCCTGACGCTCGGCGGCACCGGACGTGGAGATCCGGTAGCCGGCCGCCGCGAGCCCCCCGATCACGGTGGTCCCGGTCCAGCCGGGGCTGGGGTGGGCGGCGACGCCGACGGGCTTCATGATGACGACGATGTCGTCGTCGTCGTGCACGATCTCCATGCCCTCGACGGGCTCGGCGACGATCTGGACCGGAGCGGGCGCCTGCGGCATCTCCACTTCCAGCCAGGCGCCGCCGTGCACCCGCTCGGACTTCCCGGCCACCGCACCGTCCACCTGGACCTTCCCGGCAGCGGCCAGCTCGGCGGCCTTCGTGCGGGAGAAACCGAACATCCGGGAGATGGCGGCGTCGACGCGCTCGCCTTCCAGGCCGTCGGGTACGGGCAGGGTGCGGACCTCGGGATACGTACTCACCTGTCGAGTATGCCTTGCGCCCACTAGTCCTTGTGCACGGTGCCGTCGGGGTCCAGGCCCTTGAAGGAAAGGATCACGATCAGGATGCCGCCGCAGACGATCGCGGAGTCGGCGAGGTTGAAGACGGCGAAGTGCGCGGGGGCGATGAAGTCCACCACCGCGCCCTTGAACACGCCGGGCGCGCGGAAGATGCGGTCGGTGAGGTTGCCGAGCGCTCCGCCGAGCAGCAGGCCCAGGGCGATGGCCCAGGGCAGACTGTAGAGCTTGCGCGCCAGCCGGATGATCACGACGATCACGACGGCCGCGATGGCCGTGAAGATCACGGTGAAGGCCTCGCCGATCCCGAAGGCGGCGCCCGCGTTACGGATCGCGTCGAACTTCAGCCACTCGCCGAAGATCTCGATGGGCTCCTCGTGCTCCAGCTTCGCGACCACGATCATCTTGCTGACCAGGTCCAGCAGATAGGCCAGGACGGCCACGCCGAGCAGGACGAGGATCTTTCTCCTGCCCTGGCCGCCGGCCGCCGGGCTCGCGCCCCCGGAGGGCTGCTGGGGCTCCGCCCCGTCAGCCCCCTCGGCGTCGGGGATATCCGGCGTACCGATGATGCGCTCCGCCTCTGCCACGTGAGTCCCTCAACCTAGGTGCCTGACTGAAGACGAGGGTACGACACACCGGGTGAGGTCAACCGCGCCGCTCCTGCTTCTGCTTGTCCTCCACGCAGAGGGTGGCCCGGGGAAACGCCTGCATCCGCGCCTTGCCGATCGGATCGCCGCAGACCTCGCACAGCCCGTACGTCCCGGCGTCGAGCCGGGCGAGGGCCCGCTCCGTCTGTTCCAGCATCTCCTGGGCGTTGGCCGCCAGGGACAGCTCGTGCTCGCGGGTGATGTTCTTGGTGCCGGTGTCGGCGTCGTCATCACCGGCGCCGTCCCCGGAGTCCCGCATCAGGCCGGCCAGCGCCGCACCCGACGCCTCCAGCTCGCTGCGCAGCCGCAGGACCTCGCTGGTCAGCACCGTCCGCGCCTCGGTGACCTCCTCCGGAGTCCAGGGGTCCTCCCCGGGCCTGACCGCGAGCTCGCCCGTCACCGTCGCGGCGGCCGCACGGGCCTGCGGCACGGCGGTCGAGCCGCCCTTTCCTGCTGCCGCGGACCGGCCGGCGCTCTTCTTGGCTACCACCGTGTGGGCTCCTGTCTGCTCGGCGGCCTGGGCCGCCCCCGTGGCCTTCTTCGAAGCCTTCTTGGCTGCGCTCTTCTTCGCCGGGCTCTTCTTCGCCGGCCCGTGGTGCGCCGGAGCCCGATCGGCCCGTTCCTGCTCGTCCGGCTCCTGCGCCGCCGGTTTCCTGGCCGCCTTCCTCGCCGTCCTCACGGCCGGTTCCTCCCGGTCCGCGTCGGGACCGGGGTCCGTGACGGCCTCCTCGCTCCCGGCCGTCTCCCCGGCAGCCGCAGCCGTGGAGCCCGCGGACGCCGTTCTCGTTACGGCGGTCTTCTTCGCCACCATGGCCGCGGCCCCTTCACATATTGTGATCTTGCACGCGAATCGTGCTGGGACGATAAGTCGGCCCCAGCTCCGCGGCAACGGGGCACGCCGCCGGTCGGCCCTTCCCGTGCTCGCGTGGTGACGTGCCTGCAACCGTTGTGCCCAGCTCCCCGCCCGGTAATCCGCCCGCCCGGACACCCGGGACCCCGTCCGTCCCGACTGGCCATTCGGGTCACGCCGTGTCCTGCGGATAAACCGGTCGGCCGTCGCCCGGACGGGCCCGTACACTGGCCGCAGCGAGAGGCATGGATGGGACGAGTAGCGTCGTACGCAGCCGGCAGCGACCCGGGGACGGTGGGAGCCCGGGGGCGAGCGCGTCGTGAAGATCACCCCGGAGCCGCCGGAAGAACGCCGAAAGGCCAGTAGACCCGGCATCGCGACCCCAATGAGGGGGCCACGGGCGCACGTCCGGGGCCAAGGAGGGTGGTACCGCGGGAACCGGTGGTTCTCGTCCCTCCGACGGAATCGGAAGACGTCCGCCGGAGGAGCCCGCACATGACATCGCCGCAGTACCGCCAGGTACCCGCCCAGGTAGACCTGCCCGCCCTCGAGCACGCCGTGCTCGACTTCTGGCGCGACAACAAGGTCTTCGCCAAGAGCCTCGAACAGTCCGAGGGCCGCCCCGAGTGGGTCTTCTACGAGGGCCCGCCCACCGCCAACGGCATGCCGGGCGCCCACCACATCGAGGCCCGCGTCTTCAAGGACGTCTTCCCGCGCTTCCGCACCATGCAGGGCTACCACGTCGGCCGCAAGGCCGGCTGGGACTGCCACGGCCTGCCGGTCGAGCTCGCGGTGGAGAAGGAGCTGGGCTTCAACGGCAAGAAGGACATCGAGGCGTACGGCATCGCCGAGTTCAACGCCAGGTGCCGCGAGTCCGTCACCCGCCACACCGACGCGTTCACCGAGCTCACGACCCGGATGGGCTACTGGGTCGACCTGGACGACGCCTACCGCACGATGGACCCGGAGTACGTGGACTCCGTGTGGTGGTCGCTGAAGGAGATCTTCAACAAGGACCTGCTGGTCCAGGACCACCGCGTCGCCCCCTGGTGTCCGCGCTGCGGCACCGGCCTCTCGGACCACGAGCTGGCCCAGGGCTACGAGACGGTCGTCGACCCGTCGGTCTTCGTCCGCTTCCCGCTCACCTCGGGACCGCTGGCCGGCGAGGCCGCGCTGCTGGTCTGGACGACGACCCCCTGGACCCTGGTCTCCAACACCGCCGTCGCCGCGCACCCCGACGTCACCTACGTCGTCGCGACGAACGGCGAGGAGAAGCTGGTCGTCGCCCGGCCGCTGGTCGAGAAGGCCCTCGGCGAGGGCTGGGAGCTCACCGGCCCGTCCTTCACCGGCCGCGAGATGGAGCGCTGGACCTACGAGCGCCCGTTCTCCCTGGTCGACTTCCCCGCCGAGGCGCACTACGTCGTCAACGCCGAGTACGTCACGACCGAGGACGGCACGGGTCTGGTCCACCAGTCCCCCGCCTTCGGCGCCGACGACCTCGTGGTCTGCCGCTCCTACGGCCTCCCCGTCGTCAACCCCGTCCGCCCCGACGGGACCTTCGAGGAGGACCTCCCGCTGGTCGGCGGGGTCTTCTTCAAGAAGGCGGACGAGGCGCTCACCGAGGACCTGGCCGCCCGCGGCAAGCTCTTCCGCCACGTCCCGTACGAGCACAGCTATCCGCACTGCTGGCGCTGCCACACCGCACTGCTGTACTACGCGCAGCCGTCCTGGTACATCCGCACGACGGCGGTCAAGGACCGGCTGCTCCAGGAGAACGAGAAGACGAACTGGTTCCCGGACTCGGTCAAGCACGGCCGCTTCGGCGACTGGCTGAACAACAACGTCGACTGGGCGCTGTCCCGCAACCGCTACTGGGGCACCCCGCTGCCCATCTGGCGCTGCGAGGACGACCACCTGACCTGTGTGGGCTCGCGCGCCGAGCTGAGCGAGCTCACCGGCACCGACCAGTCGGGGCTGGACCCGCACCGCCCGTTCATCGACGAGATCACGTTCACCTGCTCGCGGGACAACTGCCGGCTGGAGGCGTACCGGGTCCCCGAGGTCATCGACGCCTGGTACGACTCGGGCTCGATGCCGTTCGCGCAGTGGGGCTACCCGTACAAGAACAAGGAGGTCTTCGAGAGCCGCTACCCGGCGCAGTTCATCTCGGAGGCCATCGACCAGACCCGCGGCTGGTTCTACACGCTGATGGCGGTCGGCACGCTCGTCTTCGACAAGTCCAGTTACGAGAACGTGGTCTGCCTCGGCCACATCCTCGCCGAGGACGGCCGCAAGATGTCCAAGCACCTGGGAAACATCCTCCAGCCCATTCCCCTGATGGACCAGCACGGCGCCGACGCGGTGCGCTGGTTCATGGCGGCGGGCGGCTCCCCGTGGGCGGCGCGCCGGGTGGGCCACGGCACCATCCAGGAGGTCGTCCGCAAGACGCTCCTCACGTACTGGAACACGGTCGCCTTCCAGGCCCTGTACGCCCGTACGTCGGCCTGGGCGCCGTCGGAGGCCGACCCCGCGCCGTCCGAGCGCACGGTCCTGGACCGCTGGCTGCTGAGCGAGCTGAACACCCTCGTGGACCAGATGACCCAGGCCCTGGACAGCTACGACACCCAGCGCGCCGGCAAGCTGCTCTCGGCGTTCGTCGACGACCTGTCCAACTGGTACGTGCGCCGCTCCCGCCGCCGCTTCTGGCAGGGCGACAAGGCGGCGCTGCGCACGCTGCACGAGGTCGTCGAGACGGTCACCCGGCTGATGGCCCCGCTGACCCCGTTCATCACCGAGCGGGTCTGGCAGGACCTGGTCACCCCGGTCACCCCGGACGCGCCCGAGTCGGTGCACCTCGCGGCCTGGCCGGAGGCCGACCCGGCGTCGATCGACCCGGCGCTCTCCTCCCGGATGGCGCTCGTGCGCCGCCTGGTCGAGCTCGGGCGCGCCACGCGTGCCGAGTCCGGCGTCAAGACCCGCCAGCCCCTGTCCCGGGCCCTGGTCGCGGCGTCCGGCTTCGAGTCCCTCCCGCCCGAGCTCCGCGCCCAGATCACGGAGGAGCTGAACGTCTCCTCCCTGGCCTCCCTCTCGGAGGTCGGCGGCTCGCTGGTCGACACCACCGCGAAGGCGAACTTCCGCGCGCTGGGCAAGCGCTTCGGCAAGGGAGTCCAGGCCGTGGCCAAGGCGGTCGCGGACGCGGACGCCGCGGCGCTCTCGCTGGCCCTGCGCGAGGGCACGGCAACGGTCGAGGTCGACGGCGAGCAGGTCACGCTCTCCCCCGACGAGGTCATCATCACGGAGACCCCGCGCGAGGGCTGGTCGGTGGCCTCCGACTCGGGCGCGACGGTGGCCCTGGACCTGGAGATCACTCCGCAGCTGCGTGCGGCGGGGCTGGCCCGTGACGCGATCCGCCTGATCCAGGAGGCCCGCAAGAACAGCGGCCTGGACGTGGCGGACCGGATCGCGGTCCGCTGGACCACGACGTCCCCCGCCACGGCCGAGGCCCTGACCGGGCACGCGGTCCTGATCGCGGACGAGGTCCTGGCCCTGGACTACGCGCAGGGCGAGGCGGACGACACGTACGGCACCCCGTTCGAGGACGAGGGCCTGGCCCTCACCTTCCGCCTCCGCAAGACGGAGCGCTGACCCGCACGACCTGAGCGGCCCGCCCGTCCGACCGGACGGGCGGGCCGCTTCTGTCTGCCCCGCTGCAGGGCTCGCTCCCAGCCCTTGCGGCGACTGGAGGAGCACGAGTCCGCACAGCGGGCGGGCCCCGCCCCGCCGACCGGGCACGCGAAAGGGCCGGGCCCCGGGAAATCCCGGGGCCCGGCCCTCTGCCTGCCGACGGCTACGCGCTCAGCGAGCGCAGACCGGTCAGTTGTCGTCCTCGTCGATCAGGAACCCACGCATCGGCGAAGGCGCCTGCTGCATCGGCTGCGGAGCCTGCGGCCGCACCGGAGCCATCGGCTGCGTCATCGCGGGCGACATCTGCTGCTGGCCGCCGTAGGAGGGTCCGCCGCCCATGGACGGGTTGCCACCCATCTGCTGGTTGCCGTGCCCACCGTGGTTCGAGCCCATGGTGTGGCCCATCGCACCCGCACCGGCCGGAGCCAGCGAGGGCGACGGCGGCAGTGAGGCGGCGGCGGAGGCGCGCGGCGGAGCCAGCGAGTCGTCGGCCTGGGTCTCCAGCTGACGCAGCTGGCTCTCCAGGTAGGACTTCAGACGGGTCCGGTACTCGCGCTCGAAGCCCCGCAGGTCCTCGACCTTGCGCTCCAGCGTCGCGCGGGCCGACTCCAGCGAGCCCATCGCCACGCGGTGCTTCTCCTGCGCGTCCCGCTCCAGTGCGTCCGCCTTGGCACGCGCGTCACGCTCAAGACCCTCGGCTCGGCTGCGCGCCTCGCCGACGATCTTGTTGGCCTCGGAACGGGCCTCCGCGATCGCCTGGTCAGCGGTCTGCTGGGCGAGGGACAGGACACGCGCGGCGCTGTCGCCGCCGGGGCCCTGGCCGGGCTGCTGCATCTGCTGCTGCTGCATCTGCTGTTGCTGCATCTGCTGCATCTGCTGCTGCGGGGCGTGACCGCCCATGGGGCCGCCCATCGGGCCACCCATGGGACCGCCCTGCATCGGGCCGGGGCCGTGGGGACCCTGCGGACCGGGACCGTGGCCACCCTGGGGACCGTGGCCACCCTGAGGGCCATGGCCGCTGGGACCGGCAGGCAGCTGCGGAGCGCCACCGGGCAGCTGGGGGGGACCCATCTGCGGGGGCTGCTGCTGCTGTACCGGTGGGCCCGATATGGCGGCGGGCACGGGGGCACCGGGCCGGTCCTGCTGCTCCGGGGGTTTGCGCATACCCTGCTGTTGCTGGTTCTGCGCGGCCGCACGCGTGGCGGCGGCCAGCTTGGCACGCAGGTCCTCGTTCTCACGGAGCAGGCGGGTCAGCTCCGATTCGACCTCGTCGAGGAAGGCATCGACCTCGTCCTCGTCATAGCCTTCTCGGAGGCGGACGGTCGTGAACTGCTTGTTCCGCACGTCCTCGGGGGTCAGCGGCATCTCTTCTTCACCTCTACGTAGTCGTCGGCAGTCGGCAAGACCGTATCGTTCACACGCTGCTCGCAAGCTTGCCCACGATGTTGAGCAGAATGTAGACGATGATCATCAGAACGAAGAAGGACAGGTCAAGTGCCACGCCCCCGAGACGCAACGGCGGTATGAACCGCCGCAGAAGCTTCAGCGGTGGATCGGTGACAGTGTAAGTGCCCTCGAGAACGACCACCATCGCCTTGCCTGGCTGCCATGAACGTGCGAACTGGAAGACGTAGTCCATGACCAGCCGGAAGATCAGCACGATGAGGAAACACATCAGCGCGATATAGACCACATCCAGTGCGACGCCCATGTCCCGCGCTTCCCTCTCCCCTGGCTCTCGTCAGCTCCGGCCTCCCGGCCGGCACCGGCCTCGCGGCCGGGTTGTTCCCGTTGTCGTGTTCTCAGCTCTGGTTGAAGAACCCGCCCTCTGCGATGCGGGCCTTGTCCTCCGCCGTGACATCGACGTTAGCAGGCGACAACAGGAACACCTTCTGCGTCACCCGCTCAATGCTGCCATGGAGACCGAAGACAAGTCCCGCGGCAAAGTCGACAAGTCGCTTCGCGTCCGTGTCGTCCATCTCCGTGAGATTCATGATCACCGGAGTGCCCTCACGGAAGTGTTCCCCGATGGTACGGGCCTCGTTGTAGGTCCTGGGGTGCAGCGTGGTGATGCGGTAGGGCTCCCGCTCGGACACGACCTTGGGCATGATCACCGGTGCGTTCTTCTCCAGGTTCGGGCGGTCAGGTGTGATGGATGCCACGGGTGCGATTCGGGCGGGTCGTCCGCTTTCCGCCGGGAGCTGAACCGGCTCACGCGGCGCGGGCGGCTGCACCACTCGTACCGGTTCATCCCTTTCCCGCTCCACCTGATGCGCGGGCTGGTGCCGCCGCCGGTCCCGCTCGGGCTCCGGCTCGGGTTCGAATTCGTCATCGGGGTCGAACCCCGGACCGTCGTACCCATCGTCCTCCACGAGGCCGAGGTAGACCGCCATCTTGCGCATCGCGCCGGCCATGCTCCGAGTCCTCCGCTCTGTGGTGGATCGGCATTCGTGTCACCAAGTGCCCGAGATCCACTCCGGCCTGCCCGCTCCGAGCGGGAATGACCATATTTTCTGCTGTGGTCCGACTTGCTTCGCGACGTTACCCGAGCCGGGGTCGGACTCCGAGTACCGCCGTACCGACGCGTACATGTGTCGCTCCGGCCGCCACCGCGTCCTCGAGATCCGCACTCATTCCCGCAGAGACCATGTTCGCAGCCGGATGGTTCCCGCGCAGGCGGGACGAGAATTCCATCAGGCGGTCGAACGCGGCCCGTTGCCGGCCCGCGTACGGCCCGGCGAGCGGGGCGACGGTCATCAGGCCGCCGAGCCGGAGCCCGGGTGCCGCCTCCACCGCCGCGGCCAACTCCTCGATCGCGTCCGGCGCGACCCCGCCCCGGTCACCGCGCTCGCCGCTCTCCGCGTCCAGGGCGACCTGGATGAGGCAGCCGAGTTCACGTCCGCCTCTCACCGCCGCCGCCGAGAGCGCGGAGACGAGCTTGGTCCGGTCCACCGACTGCACCACATCGGCATAACCGGCCACGGAACGAACCTTGTTCGTCTGCAATTGTCCGACAAAGTGCCATGTGAGCGACAGATCCGCGCACGCCACGGCTTTGGGTGCCGCGTCCTGGTCGCGGTTCTCCGCGACATGGCGCACACCGAGTTCGTGCAGAATCCGCACATCGCTCGCGGGATACGTCTTGGTGACCACGATGAGGGTCACTTCTTCCCGTCCGCGGCCCGCCGAGGCGCAGGCGGACGCGATACGTTCCTCCACCTGTGCGAGATTCGCGGCGATTTGAGCCCTGCGTTCCGTCATGCCCTATCAGTCCAACCAGACATATCCCGCGAGCCGACCCGTGGTGCGGTCGCGGCGGTACGAGAAGTGGTCGCCCGATTCCAGGGTGCAGAACGACGAGCTGTGCCGGTCGCCGACCCCGAGGGCGTCGAGCTGGGCGTGCACTCCGGCGGTGACGTCCACCGCCGGTGTCCCCCAGCTGGTCTCCGACCACGCGGCCGGGACCGTCCGGGAGACCTCGGCACGCATCTGCTCCGGAACCTCGTAGCACCGTCCGCAGACGGCCGGTCCGGTGTGCGCGACGATCCGGGACGGTTCGGCGCCGAGAGCGGTCATGGCCTCGACGGCGGCCGGTACGACCCCCGCGACGAGTCCCGGCCGGCCCGCGTGGGCGGCCGCGACGACGCCGGCCGAAGGATCGGCGAGCAGTACGGGGGTGCAGTCGGCGGTGAGAACCGCGAGCGCGAGTCCCCGCCGGGCCGTCACCACCGCGTCCACGGCGGGGATGTCACTCGCGTCGCCCCACGGCCCGTCGACGACGGCCACCTCGCGCCCGTGGACCTGGTTCATCCAGACGACCCGCGCCGGATCCAGGCCGAGCGCGGCGGCGGCGCGTTCGCGGTTCGTGCGGACGGCGACGGGGTCGTCGCCCACCGCGCCGCCGAGGTTGAGCTCCTCGTACGGAACGGCGCTCACTCCGCCCCACCTGTCGGTGAAGGCGAAATGGGCGCCGCCCGCCGAAGACTCCGCGGTCTTCACCGCGTGCTGCGGACCTATCACTTCAAGAAGTCCGGTACGTCCAGCTCTTCGGCCTGGGAGTCCTGGTAGGGACGTGCCGTCGGGACGTGCGGAGGGGAGACCGGCGGCAGCGAGCTCTCGTTCGCCGCAGGCACCGGCTCGGCCGGCGCCTGGGTCTCCTCACGCGGGGGCACGGAGCCCAGCGTGCTGGTCTGGCGCACCGGTTCGGCGGTGCGGGCCGGCGGAGCCGGCTCCTCGCGCTTGCCGGCGCCCGCGCCGAGGACGGTCTCGCGACGGGCCGGCGGCTGTCCGCCGTCGAAGCCCGCTGCGATCACGGTGACCCGCACCTCGTCGCCCAGCGCGTCGTCGATGACCGCGCCGAAGATGATGTTCGCCTCCGGGTGGGCCGCCTCGCTCACCAGCTGCGCGGCCTCGTTGATCTCGAAGAGACCGAGGTCGCTGCCGCCGGAGATGGAGAGCAGGACACCGCGGGCGCCGTCGATGGACGCCTCCAGGAGCGGCGAGGAGATCGCCATCTCCGCGGCGGCCACCGCACGGTCGTCGCCGCGGGCAGATCCGATGCCCATGAGCGCCGATCCGGCCTCGGACATGACCGACTTGACGTCGGCGAAGTCGAGGTTGATCAGACCCGGGGTCGTGATGAGGTCGGTGATGCCCTGGACACCCGAGAGCAGCACCTGGTCGGCCGACTTGAAGGCGTCGAGCACGCTGACCTGGCGGTCCGAGATGGACAGCAGCCGGTCGTTGGGAATGACGATGAGGGTGTCGACCTCTTCACGGAGCTCGGCGATGCCGTCCTCCGCCTGGTTCGCGCGTCGCCGGCCCTCGAAGGTGAACGGGCGGGTGACCACACCGATCGTCAGGGCGCCGAGCGAGCGGGCGATGTTGGCGACGACGGGTGCGCCGCCGGTGCCGGTGCCGCCGCCTTCTCCGGCGGTGACGAAGACCATGTCGGCCCCCTTGAGGACCTCCTCGATCTCCTCACGGTGGTCCTCGGCCGCCTTGCGGCCCACGGCGGGGTTCGCCCCGGCGCCGAGGCCACGGGTGAGCTCACGGCCGACGTCGAGCTTGACGTCGGCGTCACTCATCAGCAGTGCCTGCGCATCGGTGTTGATCGCGATGAACTCGACGCCCTTGAGGCCGACCTCGATCATTCGGTTGATGGCATTGACACCACCGCCGCCGACACCGATGACCTTGATGACTGCGAGGTAGTTCTGCGGTGCTGCCACGTCGAAGGCCTCTCGCCTCGAGTTACGTGTCGTCGCTTCGCGGTAGTCCCGCCGCGACGACGGATGCCGATTGGGACGGTCCGGACGCCGACCCAAACCCTAACGTTGAAGTTTAGGGTTACCAGTGTGTCCGCTTCTTGGACTCTTCCGAACAGGACACTAAGTCGACAAGTGGCGCACGTTCAACGAACACGCCGAACCTCCCGTTTTTCTTTTCACCCTATGTGATCACCCGTAGCGCTGACCAACCAGGGTGCTGGCCAGGCCGAATACGCGTCAACTCTTCGATGCGGCGGGCGCGGTGGGCGCACTCACGTCGAAGTGCCCCGCTTTGGGCGAGGCATTCATGAGAGCGGTGAGGACCCGCGCCTTCACGGCCCCTTCTTCACCACTGCCCCACATCACGGTCCGTCCCCGGGTCAGCTCCAGGACGACGGAGTCGTACGAGGTGATGCGCACGACCCGGGTCTCCCCGGCCACCCTTTCCGGGAGATCGCCCGCGACATCGACCGCTTCCCGCAACAGACGGTCACTGCCGAAGCGTCGCAGACTCGCCGACCGGTCGGCGTCCAACTCCAGCAGAGGTACACGTCCGGGCGCTTCGTCCACCGTGGCGAAGCGCACGCCCTTGGCGTCCACTTCGACGAACTTCGCGCCCTTCCTCACCAACAGGACCGGCTGTCGTTCGGTCACCTTAAGGCCGATGCCGTGCGGCCATGACCGCACGACATCCACGGAGTCGATACGGGGCAGCTTCTGGCGCAACCTGTCCTCCATGGCCTCGACGTCCACGGAGACCAGCGGAGCTCCGACCGGAACCGCCGCCACGGCCTCCACCTCGGCACGGGTCAGGACGTCGGTGCCACTGGTCGTCACCTGCTCGACCCGCAGCCAGGAGGAGCCGTAGAGCACCCAGAGCGTTCCCGCGGCGATCAGAGCCACGGCGACCGCGGCCAGGATCAGTCGCGTACGGCCGGTCAGCCGGCGCCCTTCGGGGCCGGCGTGCGGCGGTCGGGCCGGGGTGTCGGCCTGTTTGGCTGCGCCGCGCTGGGCGGTCGTCGGTCCGGCCACGCTCGCTCCTTCGCCGGACCCGGGGCGCCCGCCCCGGGTCCGCACCGCCTCACGCCTGGCGGCGTGCGGCAATCGCCTCGTACACCATGCCGACGAGCAGGTCGTCGGCGTCCCGTCGCCCGAACTCCGCGGCGGCCCGGGACATCTCGTACAGCCGGTGCGGATCCGCCAGCACCGGAAGGACGTTGCCCTGCACCCACTCGGGGGTGAGCGCCGCGTCGTCCACCAGCAGTCCGCCGCCCGCGTTGACCACCGGCTGGGCGTTGAGCCGCTGTTCGCCGTTGCCGATCGGCAGGGGTACGTAGGCGGCGGGCAGCCCGACGGCGGAGAGTTCGGCGACGGTCATCGCGCCCGCGCGGCAGAGCATCATGTCGGCCGCGGCGTACGCGAGATCCATCCGGTCCACGTACGGTACCGGGATGTAGGGCGGCATCCCGGGCATGTTGTCGACGCGCGGCAATTCGTTCTTCGGGCCGACCACGTGCAGGATCTGGATACCGGACCGCTGCAGCAGCGGTGCGACCCGCTGGACCACCTCGTTGAGGTGGCGGGCGCCCTGCGAGCCGCCGGAGACCAGCAGCGTCGGCAGGTTGGGGTCGAGCCCGAAGGCCGCACGCGCCTCCGGGCGGACCCGGGCCCGGTCGAGGGTGGCGATGGTCCGGCGCAGCGGGATGCCGATGTAGCGGGCACCGCGCAGCTTGCTGTCGGGGGTGGAGACGGCGACCCCGTGGGCGTACCGCGAACCGATCTTGTTGGCCAGGCCCGGCCGGGCGTTGGCCTCGTGGACGACGATCGGGACCCCGGCGCGTTTCGCGGCGAGGTAGCCGGGCAGGGCGACGTAGCCGCCGAAGCCGACCACGCAGTCCGCCCTGGTGCGCTCCAGGATCTGCTCGGCCGCCTTGATCGTGCCGCGCAGCCGCCCCGGGACGGTGATCAGCTCGGGTGTGGGCTTACGGGGCAGCGGCACGGCAGGGATCAGCGCCAGTTCGTACCCCCGCTCGGGTACGAGCCTTGTCTCGAGTCCGCGTTCCGTGCCGAGGGCAGTGATTCCCACGGTCGGGTCCTGCCTGCGCAGGGCGTCTGCGAGGGCAAGCGCGGGCTCGATGTGGCCGGCGGTCCCCCCGCCGGCGAGTACGACATGCACCGAAATTCACCGCTCTCCGGACGGACGCTTCGTGACGCGCCGTCTCATCGTCTTCCATCTGACCCCGGGCCTCCGCATGGCCAGGGCCGCTTTCGCCGCGGGGTCCTCTCGCGCGAAGGCGATCATGAGCCCCACCGCGAACATGGTCGGCAGCAGGGCCGATCCTCCGTAGGAGAACAGCGGGAGCGGGACACCGGCGATCGGCAACAGGCCGAGCACCGCACCGATGTTGATCACGGCCTGCGCCGTGATCCAGGTGGTCACGCCTCCCGCTGCGTACCTGACGAAGGGGTCCTCCGTGCGTCCGGCCACGCGGATACCCGCATAGCCTAGAGCCGCGAACAGGGCGAGCACCGACAGCGTCCCTGCCAGACCCAGTTCCTCCCCGGTGATGGCGAAGATGAAGTCGGTGTGGGGCTCAGGGAGTTGACCCCATTTTTCCACACTCGCACCCAGCCCGGAACCGAACCACCCGCCGGACGCCAGGGCGTAGATTCCGTGCACGGCCTGCCAGCACGAGTCGCCCGGACCCGGTTCGGAGGCGCCGATGCAGCCGAGCCGGGACATCCGGTTGGGGCTGGTCTTGATGAGCACGAAGCCGATGAGGCCCGCGAAGGCGAGGACCCCGGCGAAGAGCCTGGTGGGAGCGCCGGCCAGCCAGAGCAGGCCGAACAGGATCGCGGTGAGGATGATCGCCGTTCCCATGTCGCCTCCGATCATGATCAGCCCGAGCAGCATGAAGGCGACCGGCACGAGGGGCACGAGCATGTGCTTCCACTGCGTCAGCAGCCGCCTGTCCTGTTTGCGGGCGAGCAGGTCGGCGCCCCACAGGACCAGGGCGAGCTTGCCGAACTCACTGGGCTGGAGCTGGAAGGGGCCGCCCAGGTAGAGCCAGTTCTGGTTGCCGTTGACCGACATCCCTATCCCGGGCACCTGGACCAGGACCATCAGGAAGACCGTGCCCGTGAGGAGCGGATAGGCGAGCGCCCGGTGGAGCTTGACCGGCATCCTGGAGGCGAGCAGCATCAGCCCTGCCCCGATCACGGCGGCGAGGAACTGCTTGCGGAAGAAGTAGGTGCCGGGCTTGTCGAGCTCCAGGGCCTTGATCATCGAGGCGGAGTAGACCATCACGAGCCCGAGCACCGTGATCAGGAGGCTGGACCCGAGGATCAGGTAGTAGGCGGTCAGAGGCCGGTCCCAGGCCCTGCGCGCCCGCTCGTACATCTGACGCACCCCGGCGCCGCGGGGCGGGCTGGGGGCCGTGCTCCGGCCGCCCCCGCCGCGGGGTGCCCGGGGCCGTCGGGCGCCGGTGGCGGGACGGCTCCGCAGGGCGAGCCCCGCGGGCACGGGGCGGCCTGCGGGACCTGCCGGGAGCGGACCGGCGAGCAGGGGCGGGGTGAGCGCCCGGCTGATCGCCGCTGCCGTCCGTGAGCGGTCCGTTCCGCGCCCGGCTGAGCTCTCGTCGGCCGGCATTGTCGCTGTCCCCTCCACTGCTCGTGCCCGGGGCTGTCACCGGGGCCCCGGAGGACCGCGGCGGTGCCGCTCGTGTCCCGGTACTCCGGGACGGTACGGCGCGGAGGCCGGGTCCGTCAGGCGCTCTCGTCGGCGAGTTGGCGGACCGCGTCCGCGAACGCCTCGCCCCGCTTGTTGTAGTTGACGAACATGTCCATCGAGGCACAGGCCGGCGCCAGCAGTACGGTGTCGCCCGGCTCGGCGAGCCGTGCCGCCTCCCCGACCGCGGCGGACATCGCCCCAGTGTCGGTCCGGTCGAGGTCGACCACCGGCACCTCGGGGGCGTGTCGCGCCAGGGCTTCGCGGATCAGCGCGCGGTCGGCGCCGATCAGCACGACGCCCCTCAGCCGCTTCGCCGCCCCGGTCACCAGCTCGTCGAAGGTGGCGCCCTTGGCGAGGCCGCCGGCGATCCAGACGATCGGCTCGTAGGCCGCGAGGGAGGCCTCGGCGGCATGGGTGTTGGTGGCCTTGGAGTCGTCGATGTACGTGACCCCGCCGACCTCCGCGACCCGTTCGATGCGATGCGCGTCGGGGCGGAAGGCCCGCAGCCCGTCGCGCACGGCCTTCGGCGGTACGCCGAAGGCGCGGGCGAGCGCCGCCGCGGCCAGGGCGTTGGCGATGTTGTGCGGGGCCGGCGGATCGACGTCGCCGACCTCGGCGAGCTCCTGGGCCTGCTTCTGCCGGTTGGTCACGAAGGCCCGGTCGACGAGGATGCCGTCGACCACGCCGAGCTGCGAGGGCCCCGGCGTGCCGAGGGTGAACCCGATCGCCCGGCAGCCCTCCTCGACGTCGGCCTCGCGCACCAGGTCCTCGGTCGCACCGTCCTGCGCGTTGTAGACGCAGGCGATGCTGTTGCCCTCGTAGATCCGGCCCTTGTCGGCCGCGTAACCGGCCATGGAGCCGTGCCAGTCGAGGTGGTCCGGGGCCAGGTTGAGGACGGCCGCCGAGTGGGCGCGCAGCGAGGGCGCCCAGTGCAGCTGGTAGCTGGACAGCTCGACGGCGAGTACGTCGTACGTCTCGTCGCCGAGCACCGCGTCCAGCAGGGACACCCCGATGTTGCCGACCGCGGCGGTGCGCAGCCCGGCCGCTCCGAGGATCGAGGCGAGCATCCGTACGGTCGTGGTCTTGCCGTTGGTTCCGGTGACCGCGAGCCACGGTGCGGCGTCCCGCCCTCGCAGCCGCCAGGCGAGTTCGACGTCGCCCCAGACGGGGACGCCCGCCTCGGCGGCTGCCAGGAAGAGCGGCTTGCCGGGCTTCCAGCCGGGAGCCGTGACGACGAGCTCGGTGGACTCGGGCAGGGTGTCCCCGTCGCCGAGGCGCACGGTGATTGCCTCCCGTCGCCCACCGCCCTCGCCGGAGGCGCTGCGCGCCGCAGCCCATTCCTCCAGCTCGGCGGCCTGGGCGCGGGAGCGCTCGTCGTCACCGTCGTCGACGACGGTGACGAGGGCGCCGCGCTCGTGCAGGGCACGGGCCGCGGGGATACCGCTGACACCGAGCCCGGCGACCGTGACGTGTTTGCCCTGCCAGTCCACGTTGCTCACTTCTTGGCTGCCCAACCTGCGTAGAAGAGGCCGAGACCGACGATCACGCACATGCCCTGGATGATCCAGAAGCGGACCACGACCAGGACCTCGGACCACCCCTTGAGTTCGAAGTGGTGCTGGAGCGGCGCCATCCGGAAGACCCGCTTGCCGGTCATCTTGAACGAGCCGACCTGGATGACCACGGACATGGTGATCATCACGAAGAGGCCGCCGAGGATGGCGAGCAGGAACTCCGTGCGGGAGCAGATCGCGAGGCCTGCCAGGGCGCCGCCGAGGGCCAGCGAACCGGTGTCGCCCATGAAGATCTTCGCGGGCGAGGTGTTCCACCACAGGAAGCCGAAGCAGGCGCCCATCAGTGCGGAGGCGACGACCGCGAGGTCGAGTGGGTCGCGCACCTCGAAACACGCCTGGGGGTTGGTCAGGGTGGTCGCGTTGGCGCAGGACTCCTGGAACTGCCACAGCCCGATGAAGGTGTACGCGCCGAAGACCATCACCGAGGCACCGGTGGCCAGGCCGTCCAGACCGTCCGTCAGGTTCACGCCGTTGGACATGGCGAGAATCATGAACAGCGCCCAGACGCAGAACAGCACCGGGCCGATGGACCAGCCGAAGTCCTCGACGAACGAGAGCCGGGTGGACGCGGGGGTGTTGCCGCGGATGTCCGCGAACTGGAGGGAGAGCACGGCGAACGCGATGCCGACGATGAGCTGGCCGGCCATCTTCGCCTTGGCCCGCAGACCCAGCGAACGCTGCTTGACGATCTTGATGTAGTCGTCGAGGAAGCCGACGAGGCCCATCCCGGCCATCAGGAACAGGACGAGGACACCGGAGAAGCGCATCTCCTCGCCGGTGATCACCTTCGCCAGGACGTACGCGATGATCGTCGCCAGGATGAAGGCGATACCACCCATGGTGGGCGTGCCCTGCTTGCTGCCGTGGGTACGCGGGCCGTCGTCCCGGATGAACTGCCCGTAGCCCTTGCGGGCCAGAAGTTTGATCAGCAGCGGAGTGCCGACCAGGGTCAGGAAGAGCCCTATGGCTCCCGCGAAGAGGATCTGCCTCATCGGACGGCGACCTCGCCCTCGGTCGCGTTCTCCAGCAGTGCCAGGGCGACCTTCTCCAGGCCGACCGACCGGGACGCCTTCACCAGCACGACGTCTCCCGGGCGCAGTTCACTGCGCAACAGGTCGACGGCCGCCTGTGCGTCGGACACGTGCACCGACTCCTCACCCCACGAACCCTCGTTATATGCGCCCAGTTGCAGCCAGGAGGCTTCTCTTCCTCCGACAGCGACGAGCTTGCTGACGTTGAGCCGGACGGCGAGCCGTCCGACAGCGTCGTGCTCGGCGAGCGACGCGTCGCCGAGCTCGGCCATCTGACCGAGCACCGCCCACGTACGTCCCCCTCCCGCCCGTGAGGCCTTACCCATGGCAGCCAGCGCACGGAGTGCGGCTCTCATGGATTCGGGGTTCGCGTTGTAGGCGTCATTGACGACCGTCACACCGTCCGGACGCTCGGTGACCTCCATGCGCCAGCGGGAGAGGGTGCCCGCCCCGGAGAGCGCCTCGGCGATCTCAGTCACGGACATGCCCAACTCATGGGCGACGGCGGCCGCGGCGAGCGCGTTCGACACGTGGTGCTCACCGTACAGGCGCAAGGTCACGTCGCTGCACCCGGTGGGTGTGTGGAGCGCGAAAGCGGGGCGGCCGTCGTCCGTGAGCCGGACGTTCTCTCCCCGTACGTCCGCTTCCGGGGCCTCTCCGAAGAGGAGCACCCGTGCCTTCGTGCGGGACGCCATGGCCCGCACGAGCGGATCGTCGGCGTTGAGCACGGCGACGCCGTCCTCGGGAAGGACCTCCACGAGCTCGCCCTTGGCCTGGGCGATCGCCTCGCGGCTGCCGAACTCGCCGAGGTGGGCGCTGCCGACGTTGAGGACCAGGCCGATCCTCGGCGGTGTCAGCTGGGCGAGGTAATGGATGTGGCCGACCCCGCGCGCGCCCATCTCCAGGACGAGGTGGCGGGTCTCGGCGGTGGCGCGCAGCGCGGTGAGCGGCAGGCCGATCTCGTTGTTGAGGGACCCCGGGGTCCAGACGGTGGGCGCCTTGCGCTCCAGCAGCTGGGCGATGAGGTCCTTGGTGGAGGTCTTGCCGGCCGAGCCGGTCAGGGCGACGACGGTGGTGCCGAGGCGTTCGACGACGGCGCGGGCGAGGGTGCCGAGCGCCGCCACGACGTCGTCGACGACGATCGCCGGCACACCGACGGGACGGGCGGCGAGCACGGCTGCCGCTCCCGCCTCGACGGCGCGCCGCGCGTAGTCGTGGCCGTCGACCCGCTCGCCCGCGAACGCGGCGAACAGGGAGCCTTGCCGCACCTCTCGGGAGTCGATGACGACGGGGCCGGTGACGGTGACGGACCGGTCCGGTATGTCGTGCGGCTGCCCGCCGACGATTTCGGCGATCTCGGCGAGGGAAAGGGCGATCACTTGGTCATCCCTGACTGTTGTTCTCGTGGGTGTGTGCGCGGTCCTCGGGGGCGTGCACGGCGCTCGTGCGCCCCGAGGAGCGCTCGATGGCCTCGCGCAGGACCTTGCGGTCGTCGAAGGGGCGTACCACCCCGTGGATGTCCTGGCCCTGCTCATGTCCTTTTCCGGCCACCAGCACGGTGTCGCCGGGCTCGGCGCGGGCGACGGCCGCGGCGACGGCCGCGGCCCGGTCCGCGTCGACGAGCACGTCGCCGCGCTCGTGGACGGGTACCTCGGCGGCGCCCGCGAGCATGGCGGCGAGGATCGCCAGGGGGTCCTCGGAGCGGGGGTTGTCGGAGGTCAGCACGGCGGTGTCGGCGAGCCGGGCCGCGGCGGCGCCCATCGGGCCGCGCTTGGTCGTGTCACGGTCTCCTCCGCAGCCGAGCACGATGTGCACCTTGCCCTCGGTGACCTTCCGCAGGGAGCGCAGGACGGATTCCACGGCGTCGGTCTTGTGCGCGTAGTCGACGACCGCGAGGTACGGCTGTCCGGCGTCGACGCGTTCCAGCCGTCCGGGGACACCGGGGACGGACGCGACGCCGTCGGCGGCGGTCTGCGGGTCGACCCCGGCTGCGGCCAGGGTGACGATCGCGGCGAGGGTGTTGGCGACGTTGAACGGGCCGGGCAGCGGGGCCGTGGCGGCGATCCGCTCGCCCTTGGGGCCGATCACGGTGAAGTTGCTGTCCCGGGGGCCGACTTCGACGTCCTCGGCCCGCCAGTCGGCGTCCGGGTGGCCCTCGGCGGAGAAGGTGACGACCGGGACGGACGCCTCCTCGACCAGCCTGCGGCCGTACTCGTCGTCGAAGTTGACGACCCCGAGCTTGCTGCGCCGGGGGGTGAACAGCTGTGCCTTCGCCTGGAAGTAGTCCTCCATCCCGGAGTGGAACTCCATGTGCTCCGGGCTGAGGTTGTTGAACACGGCGACGTCGAAGACACAGCCGTCGACGCGGCCGAGCACCAGGGCGTGGCTGGAGACCTCCATGGCGACCGCCTCGACGCCGCGTTCGCGCATGACGGCGAACAGGGCCTGGAGGTCGGTCGCTTCCGGGGTGGTGCGCTCCGACTTGATGCGCTCGTCGCCGATCCGCATCTCGACGGTGCCGATCAGCCCGGTGCTGCGTCCGGCGCCGCGCAGCCCGCCCTCGACCAGATAGGCCGTGGTGGTCTTGCCGGAGGTGCCGGTGATGCCGATCTGCAGGAGGCCGATGCCGGGCCGCCCGTAGATCTCGGCGGCGACGCCGCCCATCCGGCCGCGGGGATCCTCGGTGACCAGGACCGGAAGGCCGGTGGCGGCGGCGCGCTCGGCGCCCGCCGGGTCGGTGAGGATCGCGGCCGCGCCGAGACCGGCGGCCTGGGCGGCGAAGTCGGCACCGTGGAATCGGGCGCCGGGCAGGGCCGCGTACACGTCCCCGGGGCGCACGGCCCGGGAGTCGTGGGTGATTCCGGTGACCTCACCGGCGTCCTGCGGTCCGGCGCCGAGCCTGGCTGCCAGCTCTCCGAGGGAAGTCGGCCGGAGCCGGTCCGGTCGGGGCGCTCCCGGATAGGTCACAAGCGCGTCCTTCTGAGTGGTTTGGAACTGATCAGCGTGGGGCACGGCCGTGAGCGTACCGGGCCGACCCGGCCTCTCGCGAAGCGAGGGGCCATGGTTGCGGTACTTCTCGTTCCGGTTCCCGGGATCGGGGGTGATGGTCGTCACTGGGTGCTTCCCGGGTCACTCGCCGGGCTCGAAGGACACCGGCAGCCGGGCGGGATCGCTGCCGGAGGGCGCGGTCTGGAGGGTCTTCAGGGCGAACTCCATGACCTTCTTGTAGATCGGACCGCAGATCTGGCCGCCGAAGTAGCTGCCCTTGGTGGGGTTCTGGATCGCGCAGTAGACGGTGACCTGCGGATTGTCGGCCGGGGCGAAGCCCGCGAAGGAAGCCGTGTAGCCCTTGTAGACGCCGCGTACGGGATCGACGCGGTTGGCCGTCCCGGTCTTGCCCGCGACCCGGTAGCCCTGGATGTGGGCCTTGGTCCCGGTGCCCTCCCGGTCGTCGACCACGGACTCCAGCATCTTCGCCAGGGTCTTGGCGGTCTTCTCGCTGACCACGCGGGTGCGTTCGGGGGCGTCCGACGCCGTGTACCGGCCGTCGGCGCCCTTGGTGCCGCGGACGAGGGTCGGCTCGATCCTGACCCCGCCGTTGGCGATGGTCTGATAGACGGACGCGGCCTGCATGGCGTTGAGCGAGAGGCCCTGACCGAACGGGATCGTGTACTGCTGCGAGGTCGACCAGTCCTGGGGCTTGGCGAGGATGCCGGGCGACTCCCCCGGGTAGTCGAGCCCCGTGGTGCTGCCGAGGCCGAATTTCCGGAGGTACGAGTACAGGACCTCGTTGGCCTCCGACTGGGTCTTCCCGAGCTGCCCGGTGGCCAGAATGGTGCCGATGTTGCTCGACTTGGCGAGCACCCCGTTGAGCGTGAGGTACCAGGTGGGGTGGTCGATGTCGTCCCTGAACGCCCGGTCCCCGCGGTGCAGCCGGTTGGGGACGGTGACGTGCGTGTCGGGGGTCGCGACCCCCTCCTCCAGCACTGCGGCCATGGACATGACCTTGCTGGTGGAGCCGGGCTCGTAGACGTCCTGGAGCGCCGCGTTGCCCAGGGCGGCCGAGTTGACCTGCGAGAGGTCGTTCGGGTCGAAGCCGGGGGCGTTGGCCATGGCCAGCACCTCGCCGGTCCTCGTGTTCTGGACGATCACATAGCCGCGGTCCGCCTTCGACTTCCGCACCTGGTCGGCGATGGCCCGCTGGGCCGCCCACTGGATGTCGCGGTCGATGGTCAGCTCCACGTCGGCGCCCTCGACGGCCGGGATCTCCTCGGATCCTGCGGTGGGTACCGGACGGCCGCCGGCCTGCGCGTACCTGATCTTGCCGTTCTCTCCCTGGAGCTGACCGTTCAGCTGTGCTTCCAGGCCCCCGCCGCCCTTGCCCTCGGCATTGACGAATCCCAGTATCCCGGCGGCGAGATCCCCGTTGGGATAGACCCGCCTGGTGGTGGGCTCCTGGAGGACACCGGCCAGCACGTCGGCGCCCGGGCCGCCGTCGGCCTTGTCCTCGGCCGCCTTCTCGGCGAAGACGGACTTGAGGTCCTTGATCTGCTTCCAGACCTGCGGGGTCTGCCGCCTGGCCAGCACGGTGTAGCGGCTCTTGGGGGTGGAGAGCTTCTTCGTCAGCTCCGCCACGTCCTTGCCGAGGATCGGGGCGAGCAGCGCCGCCGCCTGCTGCGGCGCGTCCGGGGCCTTGCTGTCCTCGGGGGTGAACATCTTCGGGTCGGCCGTGATGTCGTGCGCGTCGACGCTGGTGGCCAGGGCGATTCCGCTGCGGTCGGTGATCTCCCCGCGTTCGGCGGCGATCGTGTACTCGAGGTAGCGGTTCTTCTCGGCCTTGGCCGCGTACGCGCTGGCGTCGACCGCCTGGACCTGGAGGAGCCGGACGACGAAGGCCAGCATGACGAGCGTCAGGCAGAGGCTGATCAGGCGCAGTCGCGGGCGCGGGTTGCCGAGCCGGATGGACTGCGGGGCGCCGCCCCGCGAGGACCGTGGGCGCGGCCGGCCGGGCGAGGAGCGCTGGCGCCCGCTCTCCCGGCGTGCGGAGGGCCGTGGCCGCCCGGAGCCGCTCGCACCGTTACGGGGGCGCGCGGGGCCGGGGACACGGCGGCGCGGCGGTTCCTTGGACGGCACTGCGTCACCTGCCGGGACTCGTCGGGGGCGGAGTGGTGGAGGTCGTGGGCGGCACCGGGGCGGCCGCGGAGGACTCGGCCGGACCGGAGGACTCGGCCGGACCGGCGGTGGCACTCGCCTCCGGCAGGGGAGCGACCGTGGTGGACGGCTCGGCGGTGGCCCGCTCGGGCACCCCGCGGACGGTGCCGTCCGGATTCAGGAAAGCGGGGTTGCCGCCGGGCACCATGCCGAGCCGGCGGGCGCGCCGCTCCAGCGCGTCCGGCTGGGAGTAGCCGTCGACGTCGCGCTGCAGAGCCTGCTGCTCGTCGGTGAGTTCGGTGGTCTCCCGCTTCAGCTCGCTCAGCCGGAAGGAACCCTCGTTGAGCGCCGAGTTCAGCAGCAGCAGCGAGATCAGGCCACCGGCGAGGAGGAGCACGACCAGCAGGACGAAGGGGGTACGGGCAGCGGTGCTCGGGCCCGACGGCATCAGCCGGGCGAGCCGGCCGGCCCGCCCCTTCATCTGCTCGGCCGCCCTGGTCACCGCTGCTCCCCCGCCCTTCCCGGCCTCCGGCCGTCCCGGCGGGGCGCGCTCACCGCTCCTCCTCGCGGATCCGCTGGGCGCCGCGCAACCTGGCGGGGGCGGCCCGCCGGTTCTCGGCGACCTCCTCCTCGGTGGGCAGTTCGGCGCCGCGGGTCAGCAGCTTCAGACGGGGCTGGTAGCGCTCGGGGACGACGGGCAGGCCGGGGGGCGCCGTGTTGGCCGCTCCGGCCGCGAAGACCTGCTTGACCAGCCGGTCCTCCAGCGAGTGGTACGAGAGGACGGCGATCCGGCCGCCGACGGCGAGGCTCCGTACCGCGGCCGGAACGGCCCGCTCCAGGACGGTGAGTTCGCCGTTCACCTCGATGCGCAGGGCCTGGAAGGTCCGCTTGGCCGGATTGCCGCCGGTGCGCTTGGCGGCCTGCGGCAGGGAGTCGCGGATCAGCTCGACCAGTCGGGCACTGTTGCTGAAGGGTTCCTTCTCGCGCTCGCGTACGACGGCGGAGACGATCCGCTTGGCCTGCTTCTCCTCGCCGTACGCGCGCAGGATCCGCACGAGCTCACCCGGCGGGTAGGTGTTGAGCACCTCGGCGGCGCCGATGCCGGTCGTCTGGTCCATGCGCATGTCGAGCGGGGCGTCCTGGGCGTACGCGAATCCGCGGTCGGCCTCGTCCAGCTGCATGGAGGAGACACCGAGGTCGAACAGAACGCCCTGGACCTTGGGGACCCCGAGCCGGTCGAGGACCTCGGGCAGCTCGTCGTAGACGGCGTGCACCAGGGTGGCCCGGTCGCCGTACGGGGCGAGGCGCTCGCCGGAGAGCCGCAGCGCCTCCTTGTCGCGGTCCAGTGCGATCAGCCGGACGTCAGGGAAGGCGGCGAGCAGGGCCTCGCTGTGGCCGCCGAGCCCGAGGGTGCAGTCCACGACCACCGGTGGCTGTGGTCCTGTCGCCTCCAGAGCCGGGGCCAACAGGTCCAGGCACCGCTGGAGCATCACCGGGACATGTCGGGTCTGGCTCAATGCGCCCTCTCAGGCTCTGTCCCGTGTGGCTGCACGTGCGGTCTGGTCCCCGCCCGCTCGGAAGGGGAGGTCCGCCGACGCCGGGGAAGGGGCGTCGGCCGACCGACGAGCGGGAGAGGGCCGGGCCGCATGTACACCGCACATCACGGGGAATTCGAAAACATGCAAACTGTGCACAAAGTGCGGTCGAGTCGGTAACTTCGCGTCACTTTAGTCCACCCTGCCATTCGATCGATTCCCGATCAACGAACCCGGCAGCGCGTCGCACCACTCGCACGGTCCGGGACGCTCACCCGGCCGGACGCAGGACTGTGAGGCTTGTGGATTACCTCACAACAAGTCTCGTTGACGTTCTTTGTCCCTTTCCGCAGGACGCCAGGAGCCGCCGCGAGAGCTAACGTCTGAGCCATGTCGACTTCCGCTCAGTCCCCTGCCGAGACCGATGCCCCTGTCGCAGGTGCGGCCCGATCCGGCGGGACGGTCACCGACCGGCTCGTCGAGGCGAACGCCCTCTACGCGAACGAGTTCCGCGACCCCGGCATGGACGCGCGCCCGGTGCTCCACGTCGCCGTGGTCGCCTGCATGGACGCCCGTCTGGACCTCCACGACGCGCTCGGCCTGGAGCTGGGCGACTGCCACACCATCCGCAACGCGGGCGGTGTGGTCACCGACGACGTCATCCGGTCGCTGACCATCAGCCAGCGTGCGCTCGGCACCCGCAGCGTCATCCTCATCCATCACACGAACTGCGGCCTCGAGAGCATCACCGAGGAGTTCCGGCAGGAACTGGAGCACGAGGTCGGACAGCGTCCGGTCTGGGCGGTGGAGGCCTACACGGACGCCGACCAGGACGTGCGGCAGTCGATGCAGCGCGTGCGGACCTCACCGTTCCTCCTGCACAGGGACGACATCCGCGGTTTCGTCTTCGACGTGACGACGGGCCGACTGCGCGAGATCCTGCCCGCGTCCTGAAGCGGCGCACCCGCGATTATCGACCGACATACGGCCCACACCCGGCGTTTCACCCCTAGTTGTCCACAGGCGAGTGACACGAAGCGGTAACGGCAACAAGAATGCGGGTGTGACAGTCTCCGGGTCCTCCGGAGCGTGTCCGTATTTCGGGGCGGGCCGCCATTCCTGTGCGTCGGCCCGTGCGCAAAGGGCCGAGGAGGGCCGGGTGACGACCTATGACGATCGAGCGAGCCTCACAGATCTGACCACCACAGCGGAGCAGGTGCGCAGGTCGGTGGAGGGTGTGATCGAGGGCAAGCCTGAGGTCGTACGGCTTTCGCTGACCGTACTGCTCGCGGAGGGCCATCTGCTGATCGAGGATGTGCCCGGGGTCGGGAAGACGATGCTGGCCAAGGCACTGGCGCGGTCCATCGACTGCTCGGTGCGGCGCATCCAGTTCACGCCTGACCTGCTGCCCTCGGACATCACCGGGGTGTCGATCTTCGATCAGCAGCGCCGCGACTTCGAGTTCAAGCCCGGCGCGATCTTCGCCCAGATCGTGATCGGCGACGAGATCAACCGCGCGTCGCCGAAGACCCAGTCGGCACTGCTGGAGTCGATGGAGGAGCGCCAGGTCACGATCGACGGGGAGACCTACGAGCTGCCCAGTCCGTTCATGGTCGTCGCCACGCAGAACCCGGTGGAGATGGAGGGCACGTACCCGCTGCCCGAGGCTCAGCGGGACCGGTTCATGGCCCGGGTGTCGATCGGCTACCCCAGCGCGGAGGCCGAGCTCCAGATGCTCGACGTGCACGGCGGGGTCTCGCCGCTGGAGGACCTGCAGCCGGTGGCGCACGCCCACGACATCGTGAAGCTGATCGACGCGGTCCGCATGGTCCATGTGGCCGAATCCGTACGGCGGTACGCGGTGGACCTGGTGGGGGCCACCCGTCATCACCCTGACCTCAGACTCGGTGCCTCGCCGCGTGCGACGCTGCATCTGCTGCGTGCGGCCAAGGCGTCGGCCGCCCTCGGCGGGCGGGACTACGCCCTGCCGGACGACGTCCAGGCGCTCGCGGTGGCGGTGCTCGCGCACCGGCTGCTGCCCACCGCCCAGGCGCAGCTCAACCGCCGTACCGCCGAGCAGGTCGTGCTGGAGATCCTGCAGCGCACGCCCGTGCCCACCTCGGGCGACGCGGCCGCCCCCGCGCAGCCGCAGCCCGGCCGCCCGGTCTACGGCCAGCAGCCCGGCGCACGGCGGCTGTGATGGCGGCCGGAGCGCCCGGCCCCGTGGACAACGGCGACGACAAGGGCGGTCCGCGGGCCGCGCTGAGCGGTCTGACGACACGGGGGCGGTCCTTCCTCGCCGCCGGTGTCGCCGCCGGGGTCTGCGCCTATGCACTGGGTCAGGGCGATCTGCTGCGGGTCGGGCTGCTCCTCGCGGTGCTGCCCCTCATCTGTGTGACGGTGCTCTACCGCACCCGTTACCGGGTCGCGGGCAGCCGGCGGCTGTCGCCGTCGCGGGTGCCCGCGGGGTCGGAGGCGCGGGTGCATCTGCGCATGGACAACGTGTCCCGGCTGCCCACGGGTCTGCTGATGCTGCAGGACCGGGTTCCGTACGTGCTCGGCCCACGCCCCCGGTTCGTACTGGACCGGGTGGAGGCGGGCGGCCGGCGTGAGGTGTCCTACCGGGTCCGGTCGGACCTGCGCGGGCGCTACCCGCTGGGGCCGTTGCAACTGCGGCTGAGCGATCCGTTCGGAATGTGCGAGCTGACCCGTTCCTTCAGCGCGTACGACACCCTCGTCGTCGTCCCCCGCACCGAGCCCCTTCCGACGCTGCGGCTGGCGGGCGAGGCCTCCGGATACGGGGACGGCAGGCAGCGTTCGCCGGCCCTGGCCGGCGAGGACGACATCATTCCGCGCGGCTACCGGCACGGGGACGACCTGCGCCGGGTGCACTGGCGCTCCACCGCGCGCTACGGCGAGCTGATGGTGCGCCGCGAGGAGCAGCCGCAGCGGGCCAGGTGCACGGTGCTGCTGGACACCCGTCGGGTCGCGTACCAGGGGGCCGGGCCGGATTCCGCGTTCGAGTGGGCGGTGTCGGGTGCGGCTTCCGCACTGGTGCACATGCTGGAGCGCGGCTTCGCCGTGCGGCTGGTGACGGACGACGGGAATGGTGTGCCGGGCGGGAGTGCCGACGGATTCGCCGGATCCGCCCAGGAGTCCGCTGAAGCGGCCGGCCTGATGATGGACACCCTCGCGGTCGTCGATCACTCCGACGGGGGCGGTCTCTCCCGTGCGTACGACGTGCTGCGCGGGAACAACGAAGGGCTGCTGATCGCGTTCTTCGGTGCTCTCGACGAGGAGCAGACGGCGGTGGCGGCCCGGATGCGGCAGCGCAGCGGCGCCGCGGTCGCGTTCGTGCTGGACGGCGCCGACCGGGCGCGTGGCGGGCAAGGGGCTCCCGCGGCGCAGGCTGCCGACCGTCTGCGGCTGCTGCGCGAGGCGGGGTGGACGGCCGTGGCGGTTCCGCCGAGGGCCGGCCTGGCCCAGCTCTGGCAGCAGGCGGGGCAGGAGCGCTCCGTCGGACAGCCCGGCGCGGCCGGTGCGACGACGGGTTTCTCCGGGGGATGGTCATGAGCGGGCGTACTCGACTGGCGCTGTGCGCCTTCGCGGCGACGATGACGGCGGCGGCGGCCATGCTGCCCCTGGTCGAGCCCTCGAAGTGGATCCTGCATGCGGCCTTCCTGCTGGCGATCCAGGGCGCCGTGGGGGCACTGGCCCGCCGGGTGCCGCTGGCCCGGATCCTGACGGTCTCCCTGCAGCTGCTGGTCACGCTGCTGATGCTGACGGTGTCGTTCGCCAGGGAGCACGCCCTGTTCGGGGTGCTGCCGGGCCCGCGGGCCGTCCAGCGGCTCGCGGATCTGCTCACCTCGGGCGCCGACGACGTCAGCAGGTACGACACCCCGGCACCCGCGACGGACGGCATCCAGCTGATGCTGGTCGGCGGGGTGCTGCTGATCGGGCTCACCGTGGACGTCCTCGCGGTGACGTTCCGTACCGCGGCGCCGGCCGGTCTGCCGCTGCTCGCGCTGTACTCGGTCGCGGCCGGGCTCTCCGACGGAGGAGCGGGCTGGCTCTGGTTCCTTCTCGCGGCGTGCGGCTATCTGCTCCTGCTGCTGGCCGAGGGCAGGGACCGGCTGTCCCGGTGGGGACGGGTCTTCGGCGGTGCTTCGCCTTCCTCGGGGGGTCTGGCGTCCGGCTTCGAGGGGCCCGGACACGCCGTCGCGCCGGTGCGGACCGGGCGGCGTATCGGCGCGGTGGCGCTGGGTGTCGCGCTGGTGGTTCCGGCGGCCCTGCCCGCCCTGGACGGCGGGCTGCTCAGCGGCACGGGCGGAGGCAGCGGCAGGGGTGGCGGCGGCGGCACGATCTCCGCGGTGAACCCGCTGGTCTCGCTGCAGGACAACCTCAACCAGCCGGAGAACCGGGAGGTGATGTCGTACCGCAGCAACGCCACGAACCCGCAGGACATGTACCTGCGCATCCTGGCCCTGGACCAGTTCGACGGAGGCGAGTGGCGGCCGTCGACCCGCCGGCTGAGGGACGTTCCGGACAGGCTGCCGCAACCGGCGGGCCTGAGTCCGGACGTCGCCGTCACGGAGATCAGGACGAACATCTCCGCGTCGGCCTCGTACCAGCAGACGTATCTGCCGCTCCCCTACCCGGCCAGCGAGGTGGACGTCGAGGGCCGCTGGCGGTACGAGCCCGAGGGGCGCACGCTCGTCGGCGACGACGGCCAGACGACGCGCGGCGCCCGGTACGAGGTGAGCAGTCTGGTGGTGGAGCCGACCTCCGCGCAGCTCGCCGGGGCGATGGCACCGCGTTCGGAGCTGGCGCGTGAGTACACGCGGGTTCCCGGTTCGCTGCCCGACGTGGTTCCGAGGACCGCCGAGCGGGTGACGCAAGGGGCCGCCAACGACTACGAGCGAGCGGTGAGGCTGCAGGACTGGTTCGCGTCCGAGGGCGGTTTCCGTTACGACACGACGGTGACGTCGGGGACCGGCACGGCGGCGATCGAGCGCTTCCTGCGGGACAAGGAAGGCTTCTGCGTCCACTTCTCGTTCGCGATGGCCGCGATGGCCAGGACGCTGGGTATCCCGGCGCGGGTCGCGGTGGGCTTCACACCCGGCACGGTCCAGGCGGACGGCTCCCTGTCGGTCGGGCTGCGGGATGCGCACGCCTGGCCCGAGCTGTATTTCGAGGGTGTGGGCTGGACCCGCTTCGAGCCGACCCCGTCCCGGGGTACCACCCCGTCGTACACCCGGCCGGAGGCTCCCTCGGACGGCCCGAGCAGCCCGGCGCAGCCGTCGGAGGGCACCTCCGCGGCGCCCACGGCCGCGCCGTCCGTCTCGGAGACCTGCCCGGAGCAGATGCGGCGCCAGGGTGAGTGCGGTGCGTCGGCGGCTCCCGTGCCGGTGGACTCCGGCGGCCCGTGGACCACGGTGAGAACGGTGCTCCTGATCGGGCTCGCTGCCCTGGTGGTGCCGGCGCTCCCGCTGCTGCCGATGTTCTGGCGGCTGCGGGCCCGCTCACGGAGGCTGGGCCACTCGGGCGGCCGGACGCCCGCCGATGCCACGGCCAGGGTCCTGGCCGCGTGGCGGGAGATCACCGATACGGCCTGGGACCACGGTATTCCGCCGGACGAGTCGCAGACCCCGCGCAAGGCGGCGGCACGCGTCGTTCGGCTGGGGACGCTCGACGGCGCCGCGGCCGCCGCGGTCCATCGGGTGGCGGGGGCCGTGGAGCAGGTGCTGTACGCACCGGAGCCCCGCGCGGCCACCGGCCTGTCCGAGGATGTGCTGACCGTGCGGGCGGGGCTGCGCGCCACCGCCGGCCGTACCGGGCGGCTGCGGGCGACGCTGGCGCCACGTTCGGCCGTTCGGGTGATCTGGGCGGTCTCGGAGCGCCGGGCGGCTCTCGCCGCACGGTGGGCGAACCGCCCGGCCCGCGACAGCCGGCCGACCCGCCTGCGCCGCCCGTCACGCCAGCAGGGATGACCCGGCCCCGCCCCGCCCTCGCGCCGGTGGCGCCCAGGGGCGGGCCGGCTCGTCACAGGTCCTGTTCCGGGACGGTCCGGGCGGCAGCACGGCCTTGCCCGGCTGCCCGCCCGCCGCGGGCCGGTTCCGGGCGGGCAGCCGGGTATGTCACAGCGGTCGGGCTCGGTGAGCAGACCCTCTCGGGCGGGTCTGCTCCGCCCTCCGGGTGGGCGTGGGCGGGCTCGGGGCGGAGACGTCCGAGGGGCGGTCGCATGGCTGCGACCGCCCCTCACACATGAGGTCCAGCGTCAGGCTCTCGGCGCACGCGGCCGGATCCCGGGGCGGGGCGGGACTGCCCTGCGCCGGCCGGGGAACGGTGCGTTCACTGGCCCTGTTCGTCGCGGCGGCGCTGCCACCGCTGCTCGATCCGGTTCATCATCGACCGGCGTTGCCTGGGATGTCGGCGTTCGCCGCCGCCCCCGCTCCCCGCCGGCTGCTGCTCACCGGGCTTGGGCGCTTTGCGCCACCCGGTGACCGCCAGCACGGCGCAGCCCAGCATGACGAGGAATCCCACCACGCTGATCCAGATCTGCTGGGCGACCATTCCGGCCATGAGGAGCGCGATACCCACCAGAAAGCCGGCCACCGCCTGGTAGACCCGTCGCCGGGTGTACCTGCGCAGCCCGCTTCCCTCAAGCGCTGTAGCGAACTTGGGATCTTCGGCGTACAGCGCTCGCTCCATCTGCTCGAGCATTCGCTGCTCGTGCTCCGAGAGCGGCACGGAGTCCTCCTCGTCGTCGGCCGCGGGGGGCGACCGGTATGCGGCCCTTCCAGGATAGGCAGGGATTCGCCCCCGTGAAACCCGCCCACTAGCCCTAGCCAGTCCGGACCGCCATGTCGGCTCGGCTGCTGAGGCGTAGATTCCCCGACCTCCGATCCGTCATGCCGGATGGTGTCACCCGATCATACGGGGCCCGCGCCCCGATCGGGTGCTCCGGGCCGTACTCCGTCTGCAGCTGCGTTGCTGATCAGCCGTGCTCCGGCCGCCCCGCCGGCACCGCTCAGGCGCGCTTCTCGCCCAGAACGTGCAGCTGGGTCGCCACCGCGTGGAAGGCCGGCAGTTCCGCGACGGCCGCCTCGAGGCGGAGGAGGGCCTCCATCGCCCCGGGCTCGGTGTCCACCAGAGCGCCCGGTACGAGGTCCGCGAAGACCCGTACGCCGTGGACCGCGCCGACCTCGATGCCCGCGGCGGTGACCAGCTCGGTCAGCTGCTCGGCGGTGAACCTGCGGGGCACGGGGTCGCCCTCGCCCCAGCGTCCGGCCGGGTCCGTCAGCGCCTGCCGGGCCTCGGTGAAGTGGCCGGCGAGCGCACGGGCCAGGACGGCACCGCCGAGCCCGGCACCGAGCAGGCTGAGGGCGCCGGACGGACGGAGCGCGTCGACCGCGTTCCGTACGCCCTCGGCGGGGTCGTCCACGTACTCCAGGACGCCATGGCACAGGACCGCGTCGTAGCCGGCGCGGTCCACCACCTCGAACAGGCCCAGAATGTCGCCCTGGACTCCGCAGACCCGGTCGGCGACCTCGGCCTCGGCGGCGCGGCGCTCCAGCGCGAAGAGGGCGTTGGGGCTGGGGTCGACCACCGTGACACGGTGGCCGAGCCGGGCGACGGGCACCGCGAAGTTCCCGGTGCCGCCGCCGGTGTCCAGCACGTCCAGGGCCTCCCTGCCGGTCGCCTCGGCCCGGCGCTCGAGAGCGTCCTTGAGGACCTCCCAGACCACAGCAGTACGGAGGGAGGCACGGGGGCGCAGCTGGTCCGACACGGCAGTTGACTCCTCGGCACGGTGCCGCCACGGACGGCGGAGCGTGAACGGTGCAGGTGATACGGGTGCTCTCCACCCTATTGCCTCGCACCGCCGTCCTGGTCCCCCGCGTCGGGCCACGACACGGGGGAAGCCCGACGGGCTGCCCGGGCCGCTACCCGAGCCGGTCCTTGCGCGGCTGCGGCAGGACCGGCTGGAGCACCAGGAGCCGTTCGACCAGGCGCAGGAACATGGCCGCGTCCCGCAGCAGGTCATCGGCGTCCCGCCGGGTGGCCGCGCCGGGTATGCCCGCCTCCGCACGGGCGCGGCGCGCGGCCCCCGAAGCGAACAGGGCACTCCATTCGGTGAGTTCGGGCGCTATCTCCGGGAGGACCTCCCAGGCGCTGCGGATCCTCTCCCGGCGGCGCCTGCTGGTTTCGGGCCGGCCACGGGCGGCGAGCACGGCCGCCGCGGTGCGCAGTGCGGCCAGATGAGCGGTGGCGTACCGCTCGTTGGGCACGTCGAGTACGGCGGCCTCGTCCAGTCCGGTGCGGGCCTGGGCGAGCAGATCGAGAGCGGCGGGCGGCGCCGTGGTGCGGCGCAGAACGGGGTGGACGTCGGTTGCCGGACCGGTCAGTGAGGGGGCAGGGCTGCCTGAGCGGCGCCGCGGGGCAGCGGCTGCGGACGAGCTGGCCATGACGAACCTCCTGTCGTCGTGTGACGGCTTCGTGGCCGTATGTATCCATCGTGACGGATACCACTGACAATCCCTCAGGAATACCCCCTGACCTGGCGTTCTTCCCGCATATCCGAACACCTGCCCACCCGGACGCGCGCCACACGGCCCGCCACGCCCGGCGCCCGTACACCAGTTCGCGAGGGTCGGACACGTCGGGCGTTTTGCTTCGGGCGCGAGTTCGGGTAATTTTTTTGCACTGACCAGTCAGTTCAAAAAACATGCCGGACAGAGGGGTGGGGTCGTCGTGGACAGCCCGTACGGGGCGGCAGTGAGCGCCGAGGACTTCGGACTGGAAGGACCCCGCGGCTGGGCCTTCCGGGGCGTGGACTTCACCGCTGATCCCGGATCGCTCGTGGCGGTCGAAGGTCCCTCCGGCTCGGGCCGCACCTGCCTGCTGCTCGCGCTCACCGGCCGGATGCGTCCCACCCGGGGCCATGCGGAGGTCGGTGGACACCGCGTGCCCGGCCGGCTCGCCGCCGTCCGCAGAATCAGCGCGCTGGGGCCGGTCCCCGGCGTCAGCGAGCTCGATCCGGCCCTCACCGTCGCGGAGCACCTGCGGGAACGGGCCCTGCTGCAGCGCCGCTTCGACGGTTCGGTGCGCTCCCTGCTGAGCCCCCGTGCCCAACGGGCCGCCACCGCGCGGGTCGTGATCGACACGGCACTCGAAACCGCTGGGCTGGACCCCGCCACCCTGCCCAAGGCCGAACGGACCTCCGTGCGGGACCTGGAGCGCGTCGAGGCCCTGCGGCTGTCCGTGGCCCTCGCGCTGATGGGCCGTCCGCGGCTGCTCGCCGTGGACGACACCGACCTCAAGCTCTCCGGCACGGACCGCGCCGAGGCCTGGAAGCTGCTGCGCGGTCTCGCCGACGACGGGACGACCGTGCTCGCCGTGTGCAGCGAGGCCCCCGAGGGCGCGCTCACCGTACGGACCGGCCCCCCGCCGAAGGACGGTACGGCCGCCACCGTGGCGGACGAGGAAACGACAGAGGAGGAGACGGCCGATGCGATCGCCGAAACTGGCCGCGCTTGAGCTCAGGCGGTTCGGCAGGGGGCGGATGCCGCGCGCCGCGCTGGTGGCGCTCCTGCTGCTGCCCCTGCTGTACGGCGCGCTGTACCTCTGGTCGTTCTGGGATCCGTACGGGCGGCTCGACAGGATCCCCGTCGCGCTCGTCAACGAGGACAAGGGCGCGAGCACCGAGGGCGAGCGCCTCACGGCCGGTGACGACCTCACCGGCCGGCTGCTGGACTCCAAGGTCTTCGACTGGCACGAGGTCGGCCCGGCCGAGGCCGAGAAGGGCGTCGAGGACGGGACGTACTACCTCTCGCTGACCATGCCCGCCGACTTCAGCGAGCGGATCGCGTCCAGCGCGGGCGACTCCCCCGAGACCGGCGCCCTCCAGGTCCGGACGAACGACGCCAACAACTACATCGTCGGGCAGATCTCCCGGACGGTGTTCGCCGAGGTCCGCAGCGCCGCCTCGACGAAGGCCTCGCGCGGCTTCCTCGACCGGATCTTCATCAACTTCTCCGGTCTCCACGACGCGACGGCCAGGGCGGCCGCGGGCGCCGACGACCTCAGGAGCGGTGTCGCCAGGGCGAAGGAGGGGTCCAAGGATCTCGCGAGCGGACTCAAGGACGCCAAGTCGGGCAGCGGCACGCTGTCCGCCGGGATCATCAAGCTCGACAAGGGCGCGAGCGGCCTGGAGACGGGGTCCCGACAGGTCGCCGACGGCACCCAGGCGCTCGCAGACCAGGTCAACGGGGTGGCCGCCGACGTGCGTCCGTTCCTGAAGGACAACGGCAAGGCGATCGGGGACACCGCCCGGCTGGTCGCCGACTCCTCCAAGGCCGTACGGGACAACCTCGACCTGCTGGTGGAGACGGCGCCCACCGCCTCCGCCACCGCCCACACGGCCTCCGACGACCTGGCGGAGGTCCACCGGATCCGCTGCGAGGAGCAGCCGCTGCCCGACCCCGGCGTCTGCCCCCAGCTGAAGCGCGCCAAGACCGCGGCGGCCGATGTCGCGAAGGTCGCCGACGACGTGAACGCGCTGGTCACCCACCAGAACGGCGACCTGACGGAGCTGCGCACACAGCTGACCACCCTGCGCAAGCAGGCCGACGCCCTCGCGAAGCGCTCACCGGACCTGGACACGGATCTGGAGTCCGCCGTCGCGAAGATCAACGCGCTCAACACCGGCGCCCACAAGGTCGCCAAGGGGGCCGACACGCTCCACACCGGGCTGGGCACCGCGAAGACCGGCGCCGGGAGCCTGGACGCGGGACTGGGGAAGCTCAAGAAGGGCGCCAAGAGCCTCGACAGCGGGCTGTACCGGCTCGGTGACGGTTCGGCGACGCTCGCCCAGGGGCTGAACGACGGCGTCGGGAAGATCCCCGACTACGACAAGAAGGACCGCCACGACCGGACCGGCGTCATGGCCGACCCCGTGCGGCTGGCCTCCACCTCGCTGCACGCGGCACCCAACTACGGCACCGGCTTCGCGCCCTACTTCATCCCGCTCTCGCTCTGGGTGGGCGCGATGGTGGCGTACATGCTGATCCAGCCGCTCAACCGGCGGGCGCTGTCGGCCGGGGCGCCGGCCTGGCGCATCGCCTTCGCGGGCTGGCTGCCGGTCGCCGCCATCGGCCTGCTCCAGGTCGCCGCCCTGATGTCCGTGCTGCACTGGCGGCTCGGCCTGGAGATGACGCACGCCGCCGGCACGATCGGCTTCCTCGCCCTGGTGACCTGCTGTTTCGCCGCGATCGTGCAATGGCTGAACGCCCGCTTCGGCGCGGCGGGACGCATCCTCGTCCTCGCGGTGCTGATGCTCCAGCTGACCTCGGCCGGGGGCACGTACCCCGTACAGACCAGCCCGGGCTTCTTCGGCGCGATCCACCCCTACCTGCCGATGACGTACGTCGTGGACGGGCTGCGCAGGC
This sequence comes from Streptomyces sp. NPDC025273, assembly GCF_040638585.1. Taxonomy (NCBI): domain Bacteria; kingdom Bacillati; phylum Actinomycetota; class Actinomycetes; order Kitasatosporales; family Streptomycetaceae; genus Streptomyces; species Streptomyces sp. NPDC025273. The sequence goes on along the minus strand of NZ_JBEZYP010000001.1, from coordinate 947,482 downwards.
TGATCACGGGCGGCGGTCTCGGCCCGGTCTGGCAGGCCTGTGCCGTCCTGCTGGCCTTCACCGCGGGGGCTCTGGCGCTGACCGCGCTCTCCGCCCGCCGCAAGCAGGTGTGGACCCTGGACCGGCTGCACCCGGAGCTCAGTCTGTGAGCGCGCGGGAACCTGTGAGAATCGTCGGTATGGACAGCAGTAGCACCACGCGTCGCCAGGCCACCCGGCAGAAGCTCTACGAGGCGGCGGTGACCCTCATCGCGGAGAAGGGCTTCTCCGCGACCACGGTGGACGAGATCGCCGAGCGTGCCGGGGTGGCCAAGGGCACGGTGTACTACAACTTCAAGAGCAAGACCGAGCTCTTCGAGGAGTTGCTGCGCCACGGAGTCGGGCTGCTCACGGAATCACTGCGCTCCGCCGCCGAGGAGACCGAGGAGCGCGACGGCACCCGGGTGGAGGCGCTGGACGCGATGATCAGGGCCGGTCTGGTCTTCATCGACCGCTACCCGGCCTTCACCCAGCTGTACGTCGCCGAGCTCTGGCGCACCAACCGCGCCTGGCAGTCGACGCTCCTGGTACTGCGCCAGGAGGCCGTCGCCGTGGTGGAGGAGGTGCTCCGGGAGGGCGTCGCCAACGGTGAGCTCAGCGAGGAGATCGACATCCAGCTGACGGCAGCCGCGCTCGTCGGGATGGTGCTGGTGGCGGCTCTCGACTGGCAGGCCTTCCAGCCGCAGCGGACCATCGACGACGTGCACTCGGCCCTGTCCCTGCTGCTGCGCGGCCGCGTCAGCGGGCGCTGAGGAGCACCCGGGAACACGTCGGCACACGAGGACGCCGGGCCGGTGGAATTCGATCCCCCTCGAATTCCACCGGCCCGGCGTCCTCGTGACTCCGCAGAACCCTCCCCCGTGACCCCGTTCCCCCGTGGTCCCCGGGCTCTGCGTCGTGCACCCCCGTCGCGTCCGGAGCGCCGCACCGTTCCGCCGCCCCGTGCCGGCGGTCCTGGCGCTGCGCCCCTTCCGTGGGCTCCACTCTGCCGTCCGCGCAGGTGGAGGCCCATCCGCTTTCCTACTCATCTCGCGCACTGGGTAGGGATACTCAGCGCTGTGTGCCGGGGCCCACCCGGGCCGGACCGCGCCTGGTCACGAGGGCGTCCGTGCCCGTACTCCCCTGGTGTTCACGAGACGGGACCCACGCCTGCGCACGAGGAGCGGCGTCCGGCGGGAGCGGGCGGGCACCGGCCTCGCGACCGGCCTGTCGGTGGCACCCCTTAGGGTCTGTGACATGGCACGAATTGCGGTGATCGGCGCCGGCACGGGCGCGATGGCGGCGGCTGCCCGGCTCGCCGTGGCAGGCCACCGGGTGACGGTGTACGAGCGGTCGCGGACCTACGGCGGCTCGCTCGGCCGCCATGCCCGGGACGGCTTCGTCTTCGACACCGGCCCCTCGCTGCTCCATCTTCCGGCGGTCTACCGCGATCTGTTCGTGAAGACGGGCAGGGAGCCGCTGGAGCAGTGCGTCACGCTCACCCAGGTCGACCCGGCGAGCCGCCACCTCTTCGCGGACGGCACCGCGGTGTCGCTGCCCAACGCCTCACGGGCCGGGGTGGTCGGCGCGCTGGACCGGGCGCTCGGGGAGGGGGCCGGCGCCCGCTGGGGAGCGTTCCTGGACCGGGCGGGCATCGCCTGGGACCGGTCGCGCAGGCCCCTCCTGGAGGAGCCCCTGCGCGACGCGCGGGCGCTGGGCCGGGATCCCTACCCGGCGCTGCGCCGCCGCAGGCTGCTGCGCTCCGCCCGGCAGGCACGGACGGTGGCGGAGATCGGCTCCCTGGAGCTGGCGGACCCCCGGCTGGCCGCCCTGCTCGACGGATACGCCCTGGCGTACGGCCTGGACCCCCGTCACGCACCGGCCGCCGCCGCCCTCCTGCCGTACATGGAGGAGACCTTCGGCAGCTGGTACGTCGCCGGGGGGATGCGGGCCCTCGCCGACGCGGTGTACGAGCGGTGCCTGGCCCGCCGTGTGACGTTCGTCTTCGGTGCCGAGGTGATCCGGGTGGCCGAGAAGGACGGCCGGGCCGCCGGCATCGAGCTGGCGGACGGCGAGAGCGTGGAGGCCGACCACGTGGTCCTGGGCGCGCAGCCGCGCCCCGCGCTGTTGCCCGGTCAGGAGTGCTGGCCCGGCGGGACGTCCGGGGAGCTGCAGGGCGTGGAGCACCGCCGGATGCCGGGCCGCTTCCTGGTCCTGCTGTCGCTGCGCGGTGCCCGGGAGGCCGGTGCCGCGCACCGGACCGTGGTGCACCCGGCGGACGGGGCGGCGGAGCAGGAGGCGGTGTTCGGGGGCCGGACCGCGGAGCGGCCCACGGTGACGGTCCTGCGTCCGGACGACCCCGCCACCCGCCCGGACGAGAAGCACGAGGCGGTGACCCTGATGGCGACGGTCGCGCCGCACGGTCCGGTCGACTGGACGGATGCCGCGCTGTGCGAGCGGTTCGCGGACACCCTGATCGGCCGGGCTGCCGAGGCCGTTCCCGGCCTGCGCGAGCGGATGATCCGCTCCGAGGTGCGCACCCCCGCCGACACCGCGGCCGACACGGGCGCCGAGGGCGGTTCGGTACCCGCTCCCGCGCTGGCGGGAGCGGACGGCGCCTGCCTGCACCCCGGGAACCGCACCCCGCTGCCCGGCCTGTATCTGGCGGGCGGCTGGTCACATCCGGGCGGCGGACCGGCCCATGCCGGGATGTCGGGGGCCCTGGTCGCCGGACTCGTCGTGGAGGGCGACGGCTTCCGCGGTTCCCGGTGAGCCGCGGAGCGCACGTCGGCCGCCGGACGGCCGGTCAGTAGCGGTACTGCTCGTTCTGACCGGTGTCGTATCCGTTCCCGTACGGGGCGGGCCGGACCGGTGCCTCCGGGGGCATCGGGGGGTACTGCTCGCTCTCGCGCTGCTGCGGGACCCAGACGCCGCCCGGCGGGGTGTCGGAGGCGTACGGGTCGGCGTAGGCGTCGGTGGGCTGCTGCCCGCCGTCGTAGCTGTCGTAGGCGTTGCCCTGGCTGTCGTACGAGGCGTACGGCCCGGTGCCCGCGGTGGTGCCCGTCCCGGTGTACGGGTCCGAGTAGGCGGCGTAGCCAGCCTGTTCGGTGCCGTAGTCGTACGCCCCGGTGGCGTAGCCGTCCTGGCCCTGGTAGGTCTCCTGGCCCGGATAGGCGTCCTGGGCCTGGTGGGCGCCCTGGGCGCCGTAGGGGTCCTGGGAGGGCTGCGCATAACCGGCGTACGGGTCGTAGGCGGCGTACTGCGGCTGCTGTTCGTTCTGCTGCTGGTCGTTCTGCTGCTGGTCCTCACCGCCCCGGGCGGTGTGGCCCGCGTCGGTGTAGATGCCGTACTGGCCGGTGTCGTCCGGCAGCGGCTGCGGTTCGTATACCGCGGAGGCGGCGCTCCCGGCGGCCTGCGGGGCGGCTTCCTCGTACTCCAGGTCGGAGACCTGGAGCGTGGGCTCCCTGGTGGCGGACCGCTCGCCGCCGGCGCGGCGACGGCGGCTGGCACCGGGGCTGCCGCCTATGGCCCAGCCGGTGGAGAAGCCCTTCCGGAAGGAGAGCGTCACATACGTCTGGCCCGTCGCGAAGGCGATCGCGCCGAGGGCGATCACCAGCACGGAGGGGATCAGTACACCGAGGACCACACCGAGGAAGCCGGCGAAGGCGAGCAGCCGCCAGCGCAGGCGTGCCTTGTACTGCAGCAGTACCTCGCCCAGCAGCCACAACGCCACGATGCCGAATGCGATGTAGAGGACCGTCCAGCCCACGCCCGCCCCCTCCTACGGCCACCGCCCCGGTAGGTGGCGGGTACGGCCGGTCACGACTGCTTGTGCAGTCCGAGATTCTCGTAGATCTCGAGCGTCGCCGTCGAGTTGTTGAGCGTGATGAAGTGCAGCCCCGGGACACCCTCGGAGAGCAACTTCGCGCAGAACTCCGTGGCGAACTCGATGCCAATGGAGCGTACAGCGGCGGGGTCGTCCTTGGCGGCGAGGATGCGGTCTTTCAGCACCGGAGGCAGGGATGCGTTGCTGAGCTGGGCAAATCTTTCCAGCTGTTTGACGCTGGTGAGGGGCATGACCTCGGGGATCACCGGGGTGTCGCAACCCGCAGCGACCACACGGTCACGCATCTGCAGGTAGCTTTCCGGATGAAAGAACATCTGGGTGATCGCGTAGTCGGCTCCGGCGCGGCACTTGTCCACGAAATTCCGGATGTCGGAGTCCCAGTCGGCCGACCGGGGGTGCATTTCGGGAAACGCCGCGACGCCGACGCAGAAATCGCCGGATTCCTTGATCAGCCGGACCAGGTCTGCGGCGTACCGCACCCCCTGCGGATGCTCGACCCACTCGCCCATCGGGTCACCCGGCGGGTCTCCGCGCACGGCGAGGATGTTGCGGATCCCGGCGTCGGCGTACTGCCCGACCATGTTGCGCAGTTCGGCGACGGAGTGGTCGACGGCGGTGAGGTGCGCGACCGGGGTGAGGGTCGAGTCGGCGGCGATCTGCTGGGTCGCCCGCACCGTCCCGGCACGGGTCGAACCACCGGCCCCGTACGTCACGGAGACGAAACTCGGACGTACCGCCTCGACCCGCCGCAAGGCGTTCCAGAGGTTCCGCTCGCCCTTCTCGGTCTTGGGCGCCCAGAACTCGAACGAGTACGAGGTCTTGCCCGTCGCGAGCAGCTCACGCACGGTGCGGGCGTGATCTGTCCTGGTGGAAGGTGTGCCAAGGGCCATACTGGGAGGTTAACCAGGGCTCGGCGGTACCCCAACCGGACGGTGCGATTTGACCGGGAATAGGACGGTTGTTGTCCACCCTTCGGACAGCGGCCCGGCGGACCCGGCCCCGCGGGCGACCGGCCCCGCGGGCGGTCCGCCCCACGCTCCGGCTCAGACCGCTCGTGCCCGGACACGCGCGGCGAGTGCCGCCGCCGCCCCGGCCGGGTCGTCCGCCTCGGTGATCGCCCGTACGACGACGACCCTGCGCGCGCCGGCGTCCAGCACCTCGTCCAGGTTGCCCGCGTCGATCCCGCCGATGGCGAACCACGGACGCGGCTGTCCGAGCGAGGCGGCGTAGCGCACCAGGCCGAGGCCGGGGGCGTACCGGCCCGGCTTGGTCGGGGTGGGCCAGCAGGGGCCCGTGCAGAAGTAGTCGACGCCCGCCTCCGCGACGGCCGCGTCGACCTCGGACTCGGCGTGGGTGGAGCGGCCGATGACCACGTCGTCGCCGATGACGGCGCGGGCGGCGGGCACCGGCAGATCGCCCTGCCCGAGGTGCAGCACGTCGGAGCCGATGGCGTGGGCGATGTCGGCCCGGTCGTTCACCGCGAGCAGCTTGCCGTGGCGCTTGCAGGCGTCGGCGAACACCGCGAGGTGGTCGAGCTCCTCCGCGGCCTCCATGCCCTTGTCGCGCAGCTGGACGATGTCCACGCCCGAGGTGAGCACGGCGTCGAGGAATTCGGGCAGGTCGCCCTGCCGCTTCCGGGCGTCCGTGCACAGGTAGAGCCGGGCGTCGGAGAGCTGCGGGCGAGGCGTGGACATGTGGTGTTCCCCCGTCGGTACATCGGTGGTCGCTGTGTCGGTCCAAGCCGTGAGCGGAGTGCGGGCCGTGTCGGTCACGGCCCGCACTCCGCTCACGGTCGTACGGTCAGACGGCGAGCGCCTGGGCGCGGCGCTTCACCTCCGTACCGCGATTCTCACTCAGGGCCTGCGCGGGTGTTCCGGGCAGGCTCGGGTCGGGGGTGAAGAGCCAGTCCAGCATCTCTTCGTCCTTGTAGCCGTCGTCCCTCAGGAGCGTCAGGGTCCCTGCGAGGCCCTTGACCACCTTGTCGCCGTCGATGAAGGCGGCGGGCACCTGGAGCGTCCGGTTCTCACCACGTCGTACGGCGATCAGCTGGCCCTCCTTGACCAGCTGGCGTACACGCGTCACCTCGACATCGAGCATTTCCGCGATGTCGGGAAGGTGGAGCCATGCGGGGACGAGAGCATCGATCTTTGCGTCAATCTCGGTCACAGGGACAAGCGTGCCATCCCGGACCGGCGGCCGGTAGCCGGGCCGACCGTACGGGGACACACCGTGCCCTCAGAGCGTCGCAGATCTCAGCGGCACGGAGGAGTCCGCGGCACGCACCGGATCGATCCGTGCCCCGGCCTCGACGAGCTTGCGCCCCTGGGCGAGGTCGCGCGGCCGGCCGACGGCCAGCACCGCCACCAGCACGCCCGCACGCAGCCAGCAGACCGTCCAGGACGCCTCGGCGGGGTCGCCGCGCCACAGCAGCGTGTCGGCGCCGGAGTGGTGGCCCGCGTACTGCACGAAGCGGCCGAACTGCTCGGACCAGAAGTAGGGCACCGGGTCGTACGTACGCGGCCGGCCGTCGGCTACGGCGGCGGCGACCGTCCGGGGTCCCTGGAGGGCGTTGTCCCAGTGGTGGACGAGCAGCCGCTCGCCGTAGCGGGCGGAGGGGAAGGAGGCGCAGTCGCCCACCGCGTACACGTCCGGCACCGAGGTGCGCAGGGAGCCGTCGGCGGTGACCGAGCCGTCCGGACCGAGTGCGATGCCGGAGCCGGCCAGCCAGCCGGTGGCGGGCCGGGCGCCGATGCCCACGATCACCGCTCCGGCGGGGATCACCCGGCCGTCCGTCAGGTGCACGGCTCCCGGTTCGACGCGTGCGACCCGGGTGCCGGTGAGCAGTTCGGCTCCGCTCTCGGCGTACCAGGCGGCCATCGGGGCGGCGACCTCGGCGGGCAGGGTGCCCGCCAGGGGGCGGTCGGCGGCTTCGACGACGGTGACCGCGCAGCCCGCGGCGCGGGCCGTGGTGGTGAACTCGGCGCCGATCCAGCCGGCTCCGACGACCACGACGTCGTGCCGCCTCTCCAGGACGGGCAGCAGCCGCTCGGCGTCGTCGAGGGTGCGCAGCAGATGGACGCCGGGCACGCCCTGCGAGCCGGGCAGGACGACGGGTTCGGCTCCGGTGGCGAGGACCAGGACGTCGTACGGGACGGGCCCGTCCGGAGTGTCCAGCTCGTGCGCGGCGGCACGCAGGCCGGTCACGTCCAGGCCCAGTCGCAGGGCGATGTCCAGTGCCTCGAAGTCGATGTCGAAGGCGGAGTCCTCGGCCTTGCCGAGCAGGACCGCCTTGGACAGCGGCGGGCGGTCGTACGGCTGGTGCGGCTCGGCACCGATCAGGGTCACGGTGCCCGTGAAGCCCCGTTCACGCAGGGCCACGGCCGTCTGCACCCCGGCCATGCCCGCGCCGACGATCACGACACGGCGTGGCCGCTCTCCCGCTGTCCGGTCCCGCGTCTGCTCGCTCACCCGTCCACCCTAATCACCCGACGCGCCGTCAGGCGGGGAGCTCCTCCACCACGCTCGTCCCGCTGCCTTCCTGGGACTCCCACTCCCACCGCTCGTCCAGTCGCACCCGGCCGTCGGGAAGCTCCGTGACGGCCGAGACGCAGTGCCCGCCCGAGGTCGTTCCGTCCCGCTTCAGCTGCACGTACCGGAAGTCCAGCGTGTCCGCGTCCCGGGTGCCGACGAGATGCCCGCGGACGACGTCACCGCCCGCGTACTCGGCCCAGATCCGCCCCTCCTGCTCGTGGTACGTGAACCGGGTGCGGGTGCCGACCTGGCCGGGGGCCTGGTCGGCTACGGGTGCGAGGACGAGTCCGTCGAGTGAACGGGCCACAGTGGCTGCTCCCTTACTGGCCGTGGGCGGCGGGGTCTAGGCTGGCCACCGTAAGGCACTCGCGGGAGCCCGGACGCACCGGGCTGAGAGGGAGGCTGACCGGCCTCCGACCGTACGAACCTGATCCGGGTCATGCCGGCGAAGGGAGGGGCTGGACGCCCATGCGCAGCTGTGGAAACACCTCCGACGTCCTGGTCGTCGGGGGCGGAATCATCGGTCTGGTGACTGCCTGGCGGTCGGCCCAGCGCGGCCTGTCCACGGCGGTGATCGATCCCGGCCCCGGCGGCGGGGCCGCCGGGGTCGCGGCCGGAATGCTGGCCGCCGTCACCGAACTGCACTACGGCGAGCAGATGCTGCTCGGCCTCAACGTCGCCTCCGCCGCGCGCTATCCGGCGTTCGTGGCCGAGCTGGAGGAGGCCACGGGTCAGGAGACCGGCTTCCGCACCTGCGGCACGCTGTCCGTCGCCCTGGACTCCGACGACCGGGCGCATCTGCGGGAGCTGCACGCCCTGCAGCAGCGTTCGGGGCTGGAGTCCGAGTGGCTCAGCGGCCGTGAGTGCCGCCGCCTGGAACCGATGCTCGCCCCCGGGGTGCGCGGCGGGCTGCGGGTCGACGGCGACCACCAGGTGGATCCCCGGCGGCTGGCCTCGGCCCTGGTCACCGCGTGCGAGCGGGCCGGGGTGGTCTTCCACCGGGTCTGGGCACAGCGGCTCTCCGTCGCGGGCGGCCGTGCGACAGGGGTCGTCCTGGCGGACGGTACGGAGACGTCCGCCGGTCAGGTCGTCCTCGCCGGCGGCAGCCTGAGCGGCCGGCTCGAAGGACTGCCCGAGGCGGTCGTGCCGCCGGTCCGCCCGGTCAAGGGGCAGGTGCTGCGGCTGGCCGTGCCGCCCGCGTACGCCCCCTTCCTCAGCCGGACCGTGCGGGCCGTGGTGCGCGGCAGCCACGTCTACCTCGTGCCCCGCGCGAACGGCGAGCTGGTCGTGGGCGCCACCAGTGAGGAGCTGGGCTGGGACACCACGGTCACCGCGGGCGGGGTCTACGAACTCCTGCGCGACGCCCACGAGCTGGTGCCGGGCATCACCGAGCTGCCGCTGACGGAGACCGGGGCCGGGCTGCGCCCCGCGTCCCCGGACAACGCCCCGCTGCTGGGCCCGACCGCACTGCCCGGCCTGCATCTCGCCACCGGCCACCACCGCAACGGGGTGCTGCTGACACCCGTCACCGGCGAGGTGATGGCCCAGGTGCTGACCACCGGCGAACTGCCCGAGGTGGCCCGCCCCTTCACGCCGCACCGTTTCGGCCCGTCCCGCGAAGCCCTCTCCCCCGCCCCCGCGTCCCAGGAGCAGCCCGCATGACTGAGCCCGTGCCCACGTCCGTGTCCGTATCCGTCAACGGGGAGCGCCGCGGTGTCCCCGCCGGGACCTCGCTCGACGCCCTGGTCGCCACCCTGACCGCCGCCCACTCCGGGGTCGCCGCCGCGGTCAACGAGGCCGTCGTCCCGCGCAGCCGGTGGTCCGCCACCGTGCTCGCCGACGGCGACCGTGTCGAGGTGCTCACCGCGGTCCAGGGAGGCTGACCATGTCCGACGATCTCTTCACCCTCGGTTCCACCGTCCTCTCCTCCCGTCTGATCATGGGAACGGGCGGGGCGCCGAGCCTCGACGTGCTGGAGCGCTCCCTGATCGCGTCGGGCACCGAGCTGACCACCGTGGCGATGCGCCGGCTCGACCCGACCGTGCGGGGTTCGGTGCTCTCCGTCCTGGAACGGCTCTCCATCCGCGTCCTGCCGAACACCGCGGGCTGTTTCACCGCGGGCGAGGCCGTGCTGACCGCCCGGCTGGCCCGGGAGGCGCTCGGTACCGACTGGATCAAGCTGGAGGTCGTGGCGGACGAGCGGACCCTGCTGCCCGATCCGATCGAGCTGCTGGACGCCGCCGAGGTCCTGGTCGACGACGGCTTCACCGTCCTGCCGTACACCAACGACGACCCGGTCCTGGCCCGGAAGCTCCAGGACGTGGGGTGCGCGGCGGTCATGCCGCTCGGCTCCCCCATCGGTTCCGGGCTCGGTATCCGTAATCCGCACAACTTCCAGCTGATCGTCGAGCAGGCCGGGGTACCGGTGATCCTGGACGCCGGTGCGGGGACGGCCTCGGACGCGGCGCTGGCGATGGAGCTGGGGTGCGACGCCGTGATGCTCGCCTCGGCGGTGACCCGGGCCCAGGAGCCCGAGCTGATGGCCGCGGCGATGCGGCACGCGGTGGACGGCGGGCGCCTGGCGTACCGGGCGGGCCGGATCCCGCGGCGCCACTTCGCCGAGGCGTCCTCGCCGGCCGGGGGCCGGGCGGTGCTGGATCCGGAGCGCCCGGCCTTCTGACGTCCGTGTCCGCGTGGCCGTGTCCGCGTGGCCGCACCGCGTCACCACACGTGCGTGTCCCTGTCACGGCTCGGCTCCAGAACGGCCCCGGGGCACCCGGGGCCGTCCGCCGTGTCCGTGGCGGCTCGTAGACTCGCAGCGTGGATACGACCCTCCAGGACCCCCTCGTCGGGCAGCTGCTCGACGGCCGCTACCGCATCGATGCGCGCATCGCCGTCGGTGGTATGGCCACGGTCTACCGGGCCCTGGACACCCGGCTGGACCGGGTGCTCGCCCTCAAGGTGATGCACCCCGCGCTGGCGACGGACGCGGCGTTCGTCGAGCGCTTCATCCGTGAGGCCAAGTCCGTGGCCCGGCTCGCTCACCCCAACGTGGTGGCCGTCTTCGACCAGGGCGCCCAGGGGGCGTACGTGTACCTGGCGATGGAGTACGTCGCGGGGTGCACGCTGCGCGACGTCCTGCGCGACCGGGGGGCCCTGCAGCCCCGGGCCGCGCTGGACATCCTGGAGCCGGTCCTGGCCGCGCTCGGCGCCGCGCACCGGGCCGGCTTCGTGCACCGCGACATGAAGCCGGAGAACGTCCTGATAGGGGACGACGGCCGGGTGAAGGTGGCGGACTTCGGCCTCGTCCGGGCGGTGGGCACCGTCACGGACACCACCGGCTCGCTGCTGGGGACGGTGTCCTACCTCGCCCCCGAGCAGATCGAGCACGGTACGGCCGACACCCGCTCCGATGTGTACGCCTGCGGCGTCGTGCTGTACGAGATGCTGACCGGCGGCAAACCGCACACCGGCGGCACCGCCGCCCAGATCATCTACCAGCACCTCAACGAGGACGTGCCGGCCCCGTCCGGTGCCGTTCCCGGCCTGGCGGCCGGGCTGGACGGGCTGGTGGCGGCCGCCACGGCCCGTGACCCCGAGGTCCGGCCCGAGGACGCGGTGGCCCTGCTGGCCAGGTCCCGCGAGGTGCGGGCGGCCCTCACCGAGGAGCAGTTGGACGCGATGCCCCCGCAGGCCCTCGCGCAGGTGCACGACGCCGCCGAGGACCGTACGAGCGTCATCCCGCGGGTGATCCCGGCCGGCCAGGGCACCGCGCACCACACGAGCCGCCTGGAGATGCCGCCGCCCCTGCCGCCCCGGTCGCGGCGGAGCGGGCCCGGACGGTTCGCGGCGGTTCCCCGGCGGGGGATGTTCGCCGCACTCGTCGCCCTCCTGCTGGTGCTCGGGCTCGGCGCGGGCGTCTGGTACATCAACGCGGGTCAGTTCACCCACGTCCCGTCCCTTCTGGGCCAGACCCAGAAGGCGGCACAGGGGCGTCTCTCGGACGCCGGTCTCGACCTGAAGGGCGTCGAGCACGCCTACAGCGACACGGTGAAGCGCGGCACGGTGATCAGCAGCGACCCCGGCTCGGGCGAGCGGATCCGGGGCAACGACGCGGTGAAGCTGGTGGTGTCGCGCGGTCCGGAGATCGTGAAGGTGCCCGACATCGAGGGCCTGTCCGTCCCCGACGCCCGGCGCGAGCTGAAGCAGGCGGGCCTGGAGCAGGGCATGGTGACCCGTGAGTTCGACGAGGAGGTCGTGCGGGGGGACGTGATCCGTACGGATCCCGCCGTCGGCACCGAGCGTCACGCCGGCTCCGCGGTCGCGCTGGTCGTCAGCAAGGGCAGCCCGGTCGATGTCCCCGACGTCACGGGGCTCGATGTCGAGGACGCCACCGCCGCGCTGGACGAGGCGGGCCTCAAGGCGAAGGTGCTGCCCGGCCGGGTCAGCTCGCCCGAGGTCGCGGGTGACGTCGCCGAGCAGACGCCCGCCGACGGCCAGGAGGCCGCCGAGGGCGACACGGTCGAGCTCACGGTCTCCAAGGGGCCGCGGATGCTCGACGTCCCCGATGTGACCGGACAGGACGTCGACGAGGCCCGGAGCGCGCTGGAGGAGGCGGGCTTCGAGGTCGAGGTGGACCGGCCCTTCCTCTCCTTCGGCGACACGATCGCGAGCCAGTCGGTCGAGGGCGGGCAGCGGGCCGCCGAAGGCTCCACGATCACGATCAGAACCAAGGGTCTGTAGTACACATGCGCAATCCTGTGGGCGGGCATGTCCCGGTGGCCGGGGGACTCGCCAAGGTCGGGCTCGTTCACGCACGGGAGCTGGCGGCGGAGGCCGTGCAGGTCTTCGTCGCCAATCCGCGCGGCTGGGCGACTCCGCCCGGGAATCCGGCGCAGGACGACCTGTTCCGCGCGGAGTGCGCGGCGGGGTCGGTCCCCGCGTACGTCCACGCCCCGTACCTGATCAATTTCGGCTCGCACACGGAGGCCACCGTGGAGCGGTCCGTCGAGTCGCTGCGGCACTCGCTGCGCCGGGCCAGGGCGATCGGCGCCCTGGGGGTGGTGGTTCACACGGGGTCGGCGACCGGCGGCCGCCCGAGGGCCGAGGCCCTCGCACAGGTGCGTACGCACCTGAGGCCGCTGCTGGACGAGCTGACCCATGACGACGACCCGTTCCTGCTGCTGGAGTCGACCGCCGGACAGGGCTTCTCGCTCTGCTCGCGGACCTGGGACTTCGGCCCGTACTTCGAGGCCCTGGACTCCCATCCGAAGCTGGGCGTCTGCCTGGACACCTGCCACATCTACGCGGCCGGTCACGACCTGACGGGTCCCTCCGGCATGCGGCAGACCCTGGACCTGCTGGTGGACACGGTCGGCGAGGGGCGGCTGAAGCTGATCCACGCCAATGACTCCAAGGACGCGGTGGGGGCACACAAGGACCGGCACGAGAACATCGGCGCCGGTCATATCGGCGCGGAGCCGTTCCGTGAGCTGTTCACGCATCCGGCGACCGACGGGGTGCCGCTGATCATCGAGACGCCCGGCGGCATGGAGGGGCATGCGGCGGACGTGGCACGCCTGAAGGAGCTCCGGGGCGGCGCCGTTCTTCCGTAACCCAAACGGAATACCCCAGGGGGGTATCTGGTTTCCCTGGGTGTCAGGAACCGAGCGATCCGGCCCCGGAGGTCTCTCATGCAGCACGACTCGCGCCACGACCTGCGGCACGACACGCATCACCACCCCCAGGACGAGGGTGAGGCCGCCGGCTGGGCCATGGCCGCCCGGGCCACCCTGCACTGCCTCACCGGCTGTGCGATCGGTGAGGTCCTGGGCATGGTGATCGGCACCGCGCTCGGCTGGGGGAACGCGCAGACGATGGCGCTCGCGATCGTCCTGGCGTTCTTCTTCGGCTACGCGCTGACGCTGCGCGGCGTCCTGGGAACCGGGGTCGGCCTCCGCACGGCGGTCCGGGTGGCCCTGGCCGCCGACACCCTGTCCATCGCCGTGATGGAACTGATCGACAACGGGGTGATCGCCCTGTGGCCCGGAGCGATGGACGCCCACCTGGCGGACGTGAAGTTCTGGGCGGTCCTGGCCATCGCACTGGCTGCCGCGTTCGTCATCACGACACCGGTCAACAAGTGGATGATCGGCCGGGGCAAGGGCCACGCCGTGGTGCACCGCTATCACCACTGAGCCCGGCACGCCCGGGACCGCGGGATCAGAGCTCGGGGCCGTCCCCGGGCTCCTCCTGGTAGGAGTAGCGCTGTTCGCTCCACGGGTCGCCGATGTTGTGATAGCCGCGCTCTTCCCAGAAGCCGCGACGGTCGGCCGTCATGTACTCGATGCCGCGGACCCATTTCGGACCCTTCCACGCATACAGATGCGGGACGACGAGCCGCAGCGGGAATCCGTGTTCGGCGGTGAGCAGTTCACCGTCCTTGTGGGTGGCGAAGAGCGTCCCGTCGGAGGTGAAGTCGGCCAGTCGCAGATTCGAGCTGAATCCGTATTCGGCCCAGACCATCACATGGGTGACGTGGGGCGCGGGCGGCGCCAATTCCACGACCTCGCGGGCGAGGATTCCGCCCCATTCGGCTCCGAGCATGCTGAATTTCGTCACGCAGTGGAGGTCGGCGACGACGGACGAGAACGGCAGGGCCGAGAATTCCTGATGATTCCAGCAGTGTTTCTCACCGTCGGCCGTCGCCCCGAAGACCCGGAACTCCCAGCGGTCGGGCTTGAACTTGGGCACCGGGCCGTAATGGGTGACCGGCCAGCCGCGCTGCAGTCGCTGCCCCGGCGGTAGCCCGGACTGTTCCGCTGTGCCGCGTTCCCGGCTTTCCGGCTGACCCATGCCTCCATGGTGACAGACAGGCAGGGGTGGTCATGACCAGGGGAGAGCCGATTCGGGCAACTCGTACTAAGCATGCACTTACTGGACGACCGCCGGGTGCGATGCGAGGATGCGGCGCACACATGCCCAGTTCACCGGTTGGAAGGAGCCTCTGCGATGCAGGGCGACCCCGAGGTCCTCGAGTTCCTGAACGAACAGCTGACCGCCGAATTGACTGCCATCAATCAGTACTTCCTGCACGCGAAGATGCAGGACAACTTCGGCTGGACGAAGCTGGCCAAGTACACCCGGGCCGAGTCGTTCGACGAGATGAAGCACGCCGAGATCCTCACCGACCGGATTCTCTTCCTGGACGGTCTGCCCAACTATCAGCGGCTCTTCCACGTGCGGGTCGGCCAGACGGTGACCGAGATGTTCCAGGCCGACCGCCAGGTCGAGGTGGAGGCGATCGACCGCCTCAAGCGCGGCATCGAGGTGATGCGCGGCAAGGGCGACATCACGTCGGCGAACATCTTCGAGTCCATCCTGGCGGACGAGGAGCACCACATCGACTACCTCGACACCCAGCTGGAGCTGGTGGAGAAGCTCGGGGAGCCGCTCTACATCGCCCAGCAGATCGAGCAGCCGGAGAGCTGACCCGCTCGGGGCGGCCGTCCCGGGCCGGCCGGCCGCTCAGGCGGCGTCGGAGAGCCGGACGTCCTGCCCGGCACCGAAGGCGGCGGGCGCACCGGCCGGGGTGCCCGCCGGCTCCGTGCGGCCCTCCACGAGCTCGCGGCGCGGGCAGTCGCCACGGCCGAGAAGCGCCTGGATCCGGCGGACGCAGCCGCCGCAGTCCGTGCCGGCCTTGCAGGCGGAGGCGATCTGGCGGGGCGTGCCCGCGCCGTCGTCCGCATGCTGCTTGACCTGCTGCTCGGTGATGCCGAAGCAGGAGCAGACGTACATGCGGTTCGCCTCCCGACGGGGTCGATCAGTGCGCCGTCCCCGACTTTCGGTGAGGCTAACCTAACCTTACCCGTCACCACCGGCACACAAAAGCCCCGGGAGCGTCTGTGGGGCACGGATCACATGGATCCGTGCCCCACGCGCGTCGTCGGCGGCGGTGCTACTGGTCGCGGTACATCTCGGCGACCAGGAACGCCAGGTCGAGGGACTGGCTCCGGTTGAGGCGCGGGTCGCAGGCCGTCTCGTAGCGCTGGTGCAGATCGTCCACGAAGATCTCGTGGCCGCCGCCCACGCACTCGGTGACGTCGTCACCGGTGAGCTCGACGTGGATGCCGCCCGGGTGCGTTCCGAGGCCCTTGTGTACCTCGAAGAAGCCCTTGACCTCGTCCAGGACGTCGTCGAAGCGGCGCGTCTTGTGGCCGGACGCGGCCTCGAAGGTGTTGCCGTGCATGGGGTCGGTCACCCACACCACGGTGGCACCGGAGGCGGTGACCTTCTCGACCAACTCGGGGAGCTTGTCGCGGACCTTGTCGGCGCCCATGCGCACGATGAAGGTCAGCCGTCCCGGCTCGCGCTCGGGGTCGAGGCGGTCGATGTAGCCGAGCGCCTCGTCCACGGTCGTCGTCGGGCCGAGCTTGACGCCGACGGGGTTGCGCACCTTCGAGGCGAACTCGATGTGCGCGCCGTCCATCTGCCGGGTGCGCTCACCGATCCAGACCATGTGGCCCGACGTGTCGTACAGCTGACCGGTGCGCGAGTCGGTGCGGGTCAGCGACGACTCGTAGTCCAGCAGCAGCGCCTCGTGCGAGGCGTAGAACTCGACCGCCTTGAACTCGGCCGGGTCCGTGCCGCACGCCTTCATGAAGTTCAGCGCGTTGTCGATCTCGCGGGCCAGGGCCTCGTAACGCTGGCCGGACGGCGAGGACTTCACGAAGTCCTGGTTCCAGGCGTGCACCTGGCGCAGGTCGGCGTAACCACCGGTGGTGAAGGCGCGGACCAGGTTCAGCGTGGAGGCGGACGCGTGGTACATCCGCTTCAGCCGGTCCGGGTCCGGGATGCGGGCCTCCTCGGTGAAGGCGAAGCCGTTCACCGAGTCGCCGCGGTAGGTCGGCAGGGTCACGCCGTCGCGGGTCTCGGTCGACTTGGAGCGCGGCTTGGAGTACTGGCCTGCGATCCGGCCGATCTTGACGACGGGCACGGAGGCCGCGTACGTGAGGACGGCGCTCATCTGGAGCAGCGTCTTCAGCTTGGCCCGGATGTGCTCGGCCGACACGGCGTCGAAGGCCTCGGCGCAGTCACCGCCCTGCAGCAGGAACGCCTCGCCCTTGGCGACGGCTCCCAGGCGGGCACGCAGCTGGTCGCACTCGCCTGCGAAGACGAGCGGCGGATACGACTCGAGGTCCGCGACTACATCGCGCAGAGCCTCGGCATCGGGGTACTCGGGCTGCTGCGCCGCGGGAAGGTCTCGCCAGGTGTTGCCACCGGCGACGGAGGTATTGGCGTTCACGGTCACGCTCACCACATTACGGGGTCGGTGACCCCGTCCATCCGCGCGCTCAACACGTGAGACACCCGCTCGTTCGTGCGCTGCGTCCGCTAGGGTTCGGGACATGTTCGCGCCGACGATTCAGAACTGGTGGTGGACCGCTCATCCGGCGGCCCGCTGATTCATCGCGCGTACAGACTTCGCGAAGGCCGCCCGAGGGGCGGCCTTCTCTGCGTTTCGGAGCCGGGAGCCGTTCCTCCATCCGGAAGGAACGCCCATGCCCGACCGTGCCGAGCACGTCCCCGTCACCGAACTCGTCCAGCGGCTGCTCCGGGACGACTCCCCGCCCTTCGCGCTGCTCCGCAGGCGGACACCCGGCCGGGACCACGACACCGTCGAGGTCCTGATCGGCGGGGTGCACGAGGTGGACCGGCTCGCCGAGATCCCGGTGGGCGAGCGGCCCTCGCTGGCCCTGGTGCCCTTCCGGCAGATCGCCGAGCGCGGTTTCGACGTGCGCGACGACGGCACCCCGCTGGCCGTGCTGATCGCCGACGAGGCGTACGAGCTGCCGCTGGCCGACGTCCTGGCCGGGCTGCCCGCCCATGACGTACGGGTGGAGGGCGGTGCCTTCGACGTCCCGGACGAGGAGTACGCGGACATCGTCCGGCGGGTCGTCGAGGACGAGATCGGCCGGGGCGAGGGCGCGAACTTCGTGATCCGGCGGACCTTCGGGGGCGAGGTCCCCGGGTTCGGCAGGGCCGACGCGCTGGCGCTGTTCCGGCGGCTCCTGGCCGGTGAGCGGGGCGCGTACTGGACGTTCGTCGTGCACACGGGCGGCGGGAGCGGCGGAACCCGCGCATCGGGGCGGCGGGGGACGGGCGGTCGGACGCTGGTGGGGGCGAGTCCCGAGGTGCATGTGCGGATGTCCGGCGGGACGGTCGTGATGAATCCCATCAGCGGGACGTACCGCTACCCGGCCGGCGGGCCGACCGCCGAGGGCCTGCTGGCCTTCCTCGGCGACCGGAAGGAGACCGAGGAGCTCTCCATGGTGGTCGACGAGGAGCTCAAGATGATGTGCACCGTCGGCGACATGGGCGGCGTGGTGGTCGGCCCCCGGCTCAAGGAGATGGCCCACCTCGCCCACACCGAGTACGAGCTGCGCGGGCGTTCCTCGCTGGACGTGCGCGAGGTGCTGAAGGAGACCATGTTCGCGGCGACGGTCACCGGCTCCCCCGTGCAGAACGCCTGCCGGGTGATCGAGCGGTACGAGCCCGGGGGCCGCGGCTACTACGCGGGGGCGCTGGCCCTGCTGCGACGGGAGCCGGGCGGTACGCAGACACTGGACTCTCCGATCCTGATCCGGACGGCCGACATCTCGGCCACCGGGCGGCTGCGCGTGCCGGTCGGAGCGACGCTGGTGCGCCACTCCGACCCGGCGGGCGAGGTCGCCGAGACCCATGCGAAGGCGGCCGGGGTGCTGGCGGCGCTGGGCGTCCGGCCGGCCAGGCCCGAGGCGGAGGCGAACCGTCCGCCGCTGGCGTCCGATCCGCGGGTGCAGGCGGCCCTGGACGACCGGCGCGGCGGCCTCGCCCCGTTCTGGCTGCGGATGCAGGAGCGCACGCGGGAGCTGACCGGCCATGCGCTGGTGGTGGACGGCGAGGACACCTTCACCGCGATGCTGGCCCATCTGCTGCGCTCCTCGGGCCTCACGGTGTCGGTGCGCAGGTACGACGATCCAGGGCTGCGAGGCGCTGTGCGGGAGCACGCGGGCCCCGTCGTGCTGGGTCCGGGACCGGGTGATCCGGGGGATGCCTCCGATCCGAGGATGCGGCTGATGCGCGGGCTGACCGCCGGCCTGGTGCGGGACCACCGGCACGGTCTGCTGGGTGTCTGCCTGGGCCATGAGCTGATCGCGGCGGAGCTGGGCCTGGAGATCGTGCGGAAGACCGTGCCGTACCAGGGTGCGCAGACCCGGATCGAGCTGTTCGGCCGCCCGGAGACCGTGGGCTTCTACAACAGCTTCACCGCGCGGTGCGATGAGGCGGCGGCGACCGAGCTGGGTGCCCACGGCATCGAGGTGAGCCGGGACGCGCTCTCGGGGGAGCTGCACGCGCTGCGGGGGCGGGGCTTCGCGTCGGTGCAGTTCCACCCGGAGTCGGTACTGACGCTGCGGGGCTCCACGATCGTCACCGAGCTGCTGGCGGCGCTGCCGGTGCCCGGCTGAGGAACGTCCCCGTCGGGCCCCGGAGCGCCGGGGTCCTACGGGGCGGCGGGGGGCGCCGGGACGAGGATGTTCTCGCTGGGGCGGCCCGCGAGGTAGTCGGCGACGTTCCGGACCGTCGCTTCGATGATCTGGCCCACGGCGTCGCTCGTGTAGTACGCCTGGTGCGAGGTCACGATGACGTTCGGGAAGGTGACGAGCCTCGCCAGGGTGTCGTCGTCGATGCCCTCCAGGGACTTGTCCACGTAGAAGAGCCCCGCCTCCGCCTCGTACACGTCGAGTCCGACACCGGTGAAACGGCCGGCCCGCAGCTCGGCGACGAGTGCGGTGGAGTCGATCAGGCCGCCGCGGCTGGAGTTGACCAGGATCGCGTCGTCCTTCATCACGGACAGGGCGTCCTTGCCGATGATGTGCTGGGTGGCGGGCATCAGCGGCACGTGGAGACTGATCAGGTCGGCCTCGGCGAAGAGCCGTTCCTTCTCGACGTACGTCATGCCGAGCGCGGTGCAGGCCGGGTTCTCGGCGATGTCCCAGCCCAGCAGGTTCATCCCGAAACCGTGGGCGATGCGGGTGAACGCCTCGCCGATCTTGCCGGTGCCGACCACCCCGACCGTGCGGCCGTGCATGTCCCGGCCGAGCAGCCCGTCGAGCCGGAAGTCGAAGTCCCGGGTGCGGCTCACCGCGCGGACGATGCGGCGGTTGACGGCCATGGCCAGTGTCCAGGCGAATTCGGCGACCGAATGGGGTGAGTAGTACGAGACCCGGGAGACCTGCAGGGCGAGCCGCCCGGCGACCTCGAGGTCGATGTTGTTGAAGCCCGTGGAGCGCTGGGCGATCATCTGCGTGCCGCCCTCCGCGAGGGTCCGCAGGACCGAGCTGCCGAGGTCGGCGTTGACGCTGGTGGAGATGATCTCGTAGCCGGCCGCGATCGGGGCGGTGTCCTCGGTGAGGAAGACGTCCAGGCAGCGCACGTCGTGCTGCCCGGCGAAGGCTTTCTCGATCAGCGGCTTCTCGTCCGACTGCACACCGAATGCCAGGATTTCCACAAAGTCTCCAGGGATGGAGGTACGGGCCCTGCGAATATACGGCCCGCACCCCCGGATCGCCGCCGCTCGAAGAAGCCCCGGCCTCAGCGTACGGGCCGGGTCGGGGCGTGAGGCGCGCCGACGCCGTGCGGCCGGAAGCCGGTGGCGAGCCGCCGGCCGGACGCGCCGGGAGCGGCCGAGGACGTGGTCAGACGTCGTCGAGGCCGGCCTCGATCGCGTACCGCACGAGTTCCACCCGGTTGTGCAGCTGGAGCTTGCCCAGGGTGTTCTGGACGTGGTTCTGCACCGTCCGGTGCGAGATGACCAGGCGCTCGGCGATCTGCTTGTACGAGAGCCCCTTGGCGACCAGCCGCAGCACCTCCGTCTCGCGGTCGGTGAGCTGCGGGGCCTTCGGCTCGTTCGAGGCGGCCGGGGCGGGGTCGGAGGCGAGCCTGCGGTACTCGCCGAGGACCAGCCCGGCGAGGCCGGGGGTGAAGACCGGGTCGCCGGCCGCGGTGGCACGCACGGCGTCGGTCAGCTCCTGGGTGCTGGCCGACTTGAGCAGATAGCCGGTGGCGCCGGACTTCACGGCCTCCAGCACGTCGGCGTGCTCGCCGCTGGCGGAGAGCACCAGGACGCGCAGCCCCGGGCGGGAGCCGACGAGCTCCTTGCAGACCTGGACGCCGGGCATCCCCGGCAGGTTGAGATCGAGCACGAGGACGTCGGGGCCGGCGGCCCCGGCCCTGCGCACGGCCTGCGGGCCGTCCCCGGCGGTCGCGACGACGTCGAAGCCGGACTCGGCCAGATCGCGGGCCACCGCGTCGCGCCACATCGGGTGGTCGTCGACGACCATCACCTTGATGGGCCGCGCCTCGGACGCCTCGGTGTTCGGTGTGTTCATCTGACCGGTCCTGCCTTCCCCCGTGAAACCTTCGGAATCCTCAATTCGACCTCGGTGCCCTGGCCGGGTACCGAGATCAGCTCTGCCGTGCCGCCCAGGTCGCGCAGCCGCCCGCGGATCGACAGGGCGACGCCGAGCCGCCCCTCCCCTTCCGCCTGGTCGAGCCGGCCCTCCGGAATGCCGGGGCCGTCGTCCCGCACCGTGACGATCACCTCGTCCGGCTCGTCCTCGACCAGGATCCAGGCCTGCGCGTCCGCTCCGGCGTGGACCCTCACATTGTCCAGCGCCGCGCTCACCGCGGCGGCGAGCTCACGCGCCGCCCCGGGGGCGAGCAGCACCGGGGCGCCCGGCTCGGCGAAACTGACCCGGGAGCCCGCGTGCGGGGCGAGGAGGGTGCGCAGGTCGCATCCGGACGCCCCGGTCCCCTCCTCGTCGGAGTCCACCTCCACGGTGCGGACCACGGCGCCCTCGGCGCTGTCCTCGGAGACCCGGGTGGTGGGCACCAGTCCGCTGGAGACCAGGGTGCGCAGGGCGACCTCCTGCTCCCCCGCCATCCGGCCCAGCTCGGCGGCCTCGCCGCCCAGTGCGGTGCCACGGCGCTGCACCATGGCGAGGACCTGCAGGACGCTGTCGTGGATGTCGCGGGCGAGCCGCTCGCGCTCGCGGGTGGCGGCCTCGATCTCCAGGGCGCGGGCCAGGGTGCGCTCACTGGCGCGGGCCACCTCGACGACGTACCCGATGGCGATGGACGCGACCCAGACCAGCAGGACGTTGTGGACGGTGTCCCTGCTGGGCTCGCCGCGCTCGACGATGTTGGCCGCGGCGACGAGCGTGGAGGCGAAGGCCGCCCAGCGCCAGCCGCCCTTGAGCGCGAAGGCGAGGACCGAGCCGGCGGTCCAGATCGACGGAAGCGTCGAGCCGTCGACGTGCCGGGCGCTGAAGTCGGCGAGGGGGGTCAGCAGGATCCCGGCCAGGGCGACGGCGAGGTCGATGCCGAGGAAGCGCTTGGTGCAGCTCGCGGCGTTGGCCACCCTGGGAAGCGTGACCAGCGTCCACAGGGCCAGGACCGCGAGGAAGGCCATGGCCACCCAGGGCCGGTCGTACGGTGTGTCGCGGAGGCCCGCGAGCAGCACCGCGTAGATCAGGGTCAGTACGCGATACGCGGTCAGCGCCCGCCACAGCGGCTGCTCGACCGACATCCGTACGACCCGCTCACGCCTGGTCATGTCCCCTCCCCCGTATCCCCTGCCGCCCGGGCGGTGCACGACGCGGTCACGCGCCGGACCGCTCCGTGCCCTTCTTCTTCTTCGCCTCTTCCGCGAGCTGCCTCTTGGCCGCGGTCGCGTAGATGTCCACGTATTCCTGGCCGGACAGCTTCATGATCTCGTACATCACCTCGTCGGTCACCGAGCGCAGGATGAAGCGGTCGCCCTCCATGCCCTGGTAGCGGGTGAAGTCGAGCGGCTTGCCTATCCGGATACCGGGCCGCATCAGCTTGGGCATCACCTGGCCGGGCGGCTGGATCTTCTCCGTGTCGATCATCGCGACGGGGATGACCGGTGCGCCGGTGGCGAGGGCCACCCGGGCGAGGCCGCCGGGCTTGCCCCGGTAGAGCCGGCCGTCGGGCGACCGGGTGCCCTCCGGGTAGATGCCGAAGAGCCCACCGCTCTCGATGACCTGGATGCCCGCCCTTATCGCGGCCTCGCCGGCTCCGCGGCCGCCGGAGCGGTCCACCGGGAGCTGGCCGACCCCCTTGAAGAAGGCGGCGGTGAGCCTGCCCTTGACTCCGGGGGAGGTGAAGTACTCGGCCTTGGCGATGAAGGTCACCTTGCGGTCGAGGACGGCCGGCAGGAAGAAGGAGTCGGAGAACGACAGATGGTTGCTCGCGAGGATCGCCGGCCCCTGCTCGGGGATGTTCTCCAGGCCTTCCACCCACGGCCGGAAGGCGAGTTTCAGAGACCCGCCGATGGAGAACTTCATTGCGCCGTAGATCACTCGGGTGCCTCCTGTGTGCTGTCGGTCAGACCTTAGCCTGTGGGGCCCGCGGCCCCTTCCGCCCGGCACGGGGCCCTGTCCGCCGCGGGCCGACGCCGCTCGGGCGGTGACGGCCCTGGTCGGTGTCGGCCCGGTCGCGTACGGTGAGGTAATCCTTTTGCACTCCCCCCGCACGCCCCGTCCCGCTCATGAACAGGAGACCCCGGTGCCGGTCCTCCCTGGAGCCGAGCCGTTCCGCCACGAGGGCGGAGAGGTCGGCGTCCTCCTCTGTCATGGTTTCACCGGTTCCCCGCAGTCGATGCGTCCCTGGGCCGACTATCTGGCGGAGCGCGGGCTGACCGTGTCCCTCCCGCTGCTGCCCGGACACGGCACACGCTGGGAGGACATGGCGGTCACGGGCTGGCAGGACTGGTACGCCGAGGTGGACCGGGAGCTGCGGGTGCTGCGGGACCGGTGCGAGCAGGTCTTCGTCTTCGGCCTCTCCATGGGCGGCGCGCTGTCGCTGCGCCTCGCCGCGAAGCACGGGGACACGGTCACGGGCCTGGTGCTGGTGAACCCGGGGAACAAGGTGCACGGCCTGGCGGCGTACGCCCTGCCGGTCGCCCGGCATCTGGTGCGGACGACGAAGGGGCTGACGAACGACATCGCGCGGGAGGGCTCCGAGGAGATCGGCTACGACCGGGTGCCGCTGCACGCCGCGCACTCGGTGCGGAAGTTCTTCCGGCTGGTCGACGCCGACCTGCCTCAGGTCACCCAGCCGATCGTGCTGCTGCACAGCCCGCAGGACCATGTCGTGCCGCCGGCCGACTCCGCGCGGATCCTCAGCCGGGTCTCGTCCACGGACGTCGAGGAGATCCTGCTGGAACAGAGCTACCACGTGGCGACGTTGGACCATGACGCGGAGCGGATCTTCGATGAGAGTTACCGGTTCATCGGCCGCCTCGCACCCGGCGTCGGCAAGAAGGGGAGCACGTCCGGTGGCTGAGCACGACGCGGAGCGCGCGGGCAGTGACGAGGAGCGCGAACCGCGCCCCACGGAGGGGACGGCCGTCCCCGACGGTACGGAGGGGAGCGGGCAGCTCGACGAGGCCGCGGCCTGGGAGGCGATCGTCGCCGGATACGGCGAGGAGCCGCCGGACCCGCCGGGCGCGAAGCCGTTCAAGTCGGTCGAGGACCTCGCCCTGCTGGAGGACGACCAGCTCAACACCCTGCCGGGTACGGACCCGGACGCGGGCGACGACGCGGACAAGGGCACGGACAAGAAGGTGCCCGGCGGGCCGCCGGAGAAGCCGCTGGGCAGTTCGGTCGTCTTCGCCCCGGGGGTCGCCGGTCCGCGCGACTACGAGGTGGCGGAGCCCGTCGACGGCGATGCCGACGATCCGGACGACGGCGAGGAGGGGCACTTCGTCCCGCCCGAGCCGCCGCCGCTGCCGGAGGCCGATGTCACGGCGAAGTTCGCCTGGCTCGCGGTCGTCGGCGGCCCGGTGCTGATGCTGATCGCGGTGCTGCTGCAGTGGGAGATGACGTGGTGGCTCACCACGCTCTGCATCGGCGGCTTCCTGGGCGGCTTCGCCACCCTGGTGGCGCGCATGCCCCACGACGACGAGGACGACCCCGGCCCGGGCTCCGGCGCGGTCGTCTGACCGTGCCGCCGGGGCCCGGCGCCGCGGTCGACGGACTCAGCCCCCGGCGGGCACCCTGAGGGCGGCCAGTACGGGCAGGTGGTCCGTGGCCGCCCTCAGGTCCGCGTCGGTGATGCCGGGCAGCCCCACGGGCACACCGCAGCCGAGCACCTCGATCCCACCGGTCGCGAACACCGCGTCGATGCGCTTGCCCGGAGCGTGGGGCGGGAAGGTGTGCTCACCGCCCCACGGCCGTACGGACCAGCAGTCCTGGAGCCGCCCGGCCAGCTGCCGGAAGGCCTGCCCCGGCGGCACCTCGTTGAGGTCGCCCGCGACGACGGCGTGCGGGACGCCCATCGCCTCGACGCGGTCCAGCAGGAGCCCGGTCTGCACCAGCCGCTCCTCGCGCCGCAGGCTCAGATGGCAGCTCACCACGCCGAGCCGGGCCCCGGCGATCCGTACCACCGCCGTGGCCAGCCCTCGCCGGTGCAGCCCGGGGGTGAGTGGCAGCAGGACGTCCTCGGTGCGTTCCACGGTGGCGCGCAGGGAGCAGAGCAGCAGCGGCCCTGCCGCGGTGGCGCCGCCGCCCAGGATCACCAGGTCGGTCATGGCGGCGAGCCGGGCGGCGGCCTTGCGCCAGCGGAAGAAGCGCGGGGCCTCCTGGACGCACACCAGGTCGGGTGCGCAGGCGCGGATGACACGGGCCAGTGCCTCGGTGTCGTCGCGCAGCGAGCGGACGTTGTAGCTGAGCACCCGGATGACGGCCGAACCGTCCGGCTCGGTGCGGGAGTCGGGCAGCGGCATCGGCGTGGTGACCATGCGATGCACGATACGACGGACGCCCGCCGCTCCCCGGAGGGCGCGACGGGCGTCGGAGTGCTGCGTGGTGCCTAGCCCTGGCGGGCCAGGTCGGCGGCACCCACCAGGCCTGCCTTGCCGCCCAGTTGGGCTGCCAGGACCTGCGCGTGCGGGCGCCACTCGCCGCCGATCAGCCAGCGCCGGAACGACTTGCGGATCGGGTCGAGGACCAGTTCGCCCTCGTCCGAGACGCCGCCGCCGACGATGAACGCCGACGGGTCGAAGAGCGAGGCGAGGTCGGCGAGTCCGGCGCCGGCCCAGCGGGCCAGCTCGCGGAACGAGTCGACGGCCACCGGGCAGCCCTGACGGGCGGCCTGGCTGATGTGCTTGCCCTCGATGCCGTCCACCGTGCCGTCGCCGAGCGACAGCAGTATCCCGGCGTTCTCCGGGGTGGCGTTGGCGCGCTGCTTCGCGTACCGGACGAGCGCGCGCCCGGAGGCGTACTGCTCCCAGCAGCCCTGGCTGCCGCAGCCGCAGAGCAGCCCGTCCGGAACCACCCGGACGTGACCGAACTCCGCCGCCACGCCGAAGCGTCCACGGCGCAGCTTGTTGCCGATGATGATGCCGCCGCCCAGGCCGGTACCGAGCGTGATGCAGATGACGTCTTCGTGCCCCTGGCCGGCACCGAAGCGGTATTCGCCCCAGGCCGCCGCGTTGGCGTCGTTCTCGACGACGACCGGCAGGCCCGTGCGCTGTTCGACCTTGTCCTTCAGCGGCTCGTGCCGCCAGTTGATGTTCGGGGCGAACAGGACGGTGGCGCGCTTGTCGTCGACATATCCGGCCGCGCCGATACCGACGGCTTCGACGTCGTGGCCTTCGCTCGCTCCGGCCACGGCCGAGCTGATCGCGTCGACGATCCCTTCGGCGGTCGGCGGGGTCGATACCTTGAACGTCGAGAGGATCCGGCCCTCTTCGTCGACCACTCCAGCCGCGATCTTCGTGCCGCCGATATCGACGCCGATGGTGAGTCCCATGAATCCCTCAGTTTCG
This sequence comes from Streptomyces sp. NPDC025273, assembly GCF_040638585.1. Taxonomy (NCBI): domain Bacteria; kingdom Bacillati; phylum Actinomycetota; class Actinomycetes; order Kitasatosporales; family Streptomycetaceae; genus Streptomyces; species Streptomyces sp. NPDC025273. The sequence goes on along the minus strand of NZ_JBEZYP010000001.1, from coordinate 921,192 downwards.
GTCGAGCCCCGCTACGGCCAACCGTACCCGAGCCGGGGACGGGTATTTCCGGCCCCGGGTCAGTCCAGGTCAATGTGTTCGCTGCCGCCGGGGCCCTCGTCACGCGGGTCGGAGGGGTCGTCGGCGGCCTTCTTCGCCGGACCGGACGTGCCCGGGGCTTCCTCCGCGGTGCCTCCGGCGCCCTCGGTGCCGCGGGTCCAGCGGCTCTCCTGGCCCTCCACGGCGGAGCGGTAGGCGGCCAGGAGTTCGTTGCCCGCTGCGGCGAGATGGTCGAAGAGGTCCGGATTGCGCTCGATGACGGGCTCGACCGCGGACCTGGCCTGCCGGATGACCTGCTGGACGGTGCCCTGGGCCGCCATGCCGAGCAGCGGCGACCGGTACGAGGAGACCTTGTCGGCCACCGCGTCGAGCAGCTTGCGCAGCTCCTCGGCGGTGGATCCGGGCCGCGGTCCGTGCTGGGCACGGCGGCGGGCCCTCTCCGCCTCCAGGTCCTCGGCGCAGGCCTCCGCCCACGCGTCGTCGTCGGCGGGACGATCGGTGGCTTCACTCATGGCGGACTCCTGCGACGCGGTTGCCTGGGGTGGCCGTGCGGGCCACCTCCTACCGACGTTACCCGAACGGTGATATGGCGTTCACGGTGTCCGGGGCCAGAGCGCCGGGTCCGGTGTGAACCGGACACGCAGAACGCCGTCGGTCAGCGCCGCCCCGGACACGGTGCAGCGGCGCAGTGCGGACTCCAGGCGGATGACCCGGTGGAACGGGCCCGCGGTGAGGAGCAGTTCGTCACCCCGGCGGACGAGCCGGAGGTCCTCCTTGAGGACGCCGGGCAGCGGCAGGCACCACAGGAGGACACCGGCGCTCCCGTCGCGGGCGTCCTCCGTCCACCAGGGGTCGTCGGCGCGGCCCGGTGTCCGGTCGTCCGGTGCGGGTACCGCGTCGAGGAGGGCGAGGTCGTCGAGGGTGCGCGGGTCGCGCCCGAGGTGGGCGGCCTCGCTCAGGGGTGTACCGGTCTCCCGCCGGCTCACCAGCCACTTCTCCTGGCGGGCGGCGAGATCGGCGAACCAGGGGTCGCACGAGTGCCGGGGCAGGACGCGGTTGGCCACGAGACCGTCGACGCGCAGCCCGTGCAGGGCCAGCCCGGTGCGGGCGGTGCGCAGGGCGTCCTCGGCGGCGGGTCCCGGTTCGGCGACCAGCCGTACGGTCGTGGCCCTGTCCCCGATCAGGGCCTCGACGGCGGCCAGCTCGGCGTCCTTGCGGGCGGCGGCCTCGTACAGCCACTGCGCCGGCATGGGGACACCGGCGAGCTGCGCGAGCATCGGGCGCAGCGCGCGGGCGGCCTGGCGTTCCCGGGGCAGGAGGCGGCGCAGGTAGCGGCGCAGCTGCCCGGGCAGGGCGAGCAGGGCGAGGGCGTCGGGCAGCGGGGGGAGGTCGACGACGAGCACGTCGTAGCCGTCCTCGGACCAGTCGCCCTCGGCCGCCCGGCGCAGGGCGTGCAGGAGGGCGAGCTCCGCGCTGCCGGGCAGCTCGGTGAGCTCCTCGCCGTCCAGCCGGCGGGCGCCGAGCAGGTCGAGCACTCCGGAGGCCCGGTCCTGGAGTGCGACGAATTCGCCGCGGAAGTGCTCGGCGGAGTCGACGCGGGCGTGATGGAGGCCGTCCGCGACCTCGGTGGCCGTGGTGGTGCCGTCCGGGAAGCCGGGTACGGCGTCGGTGGTGACCAGGAGCGTGCGGCGGCCGCCTCGGGCCGCTGCCAGCGCCGTCGCCGCGGCGACGGTGGTACGGCCTGCGCCGCCGGGGCCGGTGACGAGGACCGTACGCATGTGATCAGGCCTTCGGAACGGATTCGACGCGCTTCTTCAGCCCGGCGAGGGCGCGGTCGATGATGACCTTCTCCGCCTTGCGCTTGATCATGCCGAGGAGCGGGATCTTGACGTCGACGGCGAGCCGGTAGGTGACCTCGGTGCGGTCGCCGTCGCCCAGCGGGGCCAGCGCGTAACTGCCGTCGAGGGCGCGCAGCATCTGGGACTTGACGAGGGTCCAGCCGACCTCGTACTCGCTGTTCCAGGTGTAGGCGAGGACGTGGTCGTCCTTGATCGCTCCGGCGTCCAGCACCAGCCGGACCTGCTCGGCGCGGCCCCGGTCGTCGGTGGCCAGGATCTCGGCCTCCTTCACCTCGCCGGTCCATTCGGGATAGCGGGCGAAGTCGGCGATCACTCCCATGACGTCGGCCGGTGCCGCCTCGATCGTGATGCTCGAGCTGGTGTGTTCAGCCATCGCCGTGGCCCTCCAGTGCGGTGATACCGGTCGCGTTCGGCAGAGGCCTGCCGTGTGCAGGCTATCGCGTGCCCGCCCCCGCCCCGTCCACGCCCCGGCCGGTGGCCGCCGCCCGCGCCGTCACCACTCCAGGGCCCAGGGCCGTCCGGTCGAGGCGAAGTGGCCGACGTTGACGCACTCGGTGACGCCGATCCGCATCCGGCGGGCCAACGGCTGGTGGACATGGCCGAAAATCGCATACCGGGGGCGGGTGCGGTGGATGGCGTCCAGGAGCGCACGGCTGCCGCGTTCGAAGCGGCGGGCCACCGTGTCGTACGCCAGCTCGGGCACCTCGGGCGGGATGTGCGAGCACAGGACGTCCACCGGGCCGAGCGCCTCGACCTTGGCGGCGTACTCCTCGTCGTCGATCTCGTACGGGGTGTTCATCGGGGTCCTCAGGCCGCCGCCGACGAATCCGAACACCCGGCCGCCGATCTCGACGCGTTCGCCGTCGAGCACGGTGGTGCCGGGCCCGGCGTACTCCGGCCAGAGTCCGGGCACGTCGACGTTGCCGTAGGTGGCGTAGGTCGGCGTGGGCAGGACGGCGAACATCTCGGCGTACTGCCTGCGCACGGCCTGGAGGATCACGGCGTCGCGGTCCCGGCCCGCCCACAGCCGGCGGCCGAGGTCCCTCGCCTCCTCGAAGCGCCGCGCGGTGCGCAGCGCGACGATGCGGTCGGCGTTCTCCACGCCGAACAGGTCGGGGAAGATGCCGCGCGAGTGGTCGGCGTAGTCGAGGAAGAGGACGAGGTCGCCCAGACAGATCAGCGCGTCCGCGCCGTCCCCGGCCCGTGCCAGCGCCTCCGTGTTGCCGTGCACGTCGCTGACCACGTGCACGCGCGTCCTGCGGGCCGGTGTGCCCCCGCCGATCGGTCCGCCGCCCCGTACGCCTCGCATGGGGATCACCCTAGGTGCCACGCCCCGCGCCGGGTAGTGCCCGCCGGACCTGCGATTACTTCCGGCGCGTGAGGTGAGTGGACTAATGTGCGCGGGAGGACCACTTATATGTGTGATGCATAAGACATCTGGCCGGAAACCCCTATCCGGAACCCCGTACCGGTGGGTAACGTCCGGCCAGTCCAGTCGTGCTCACCCCACTGAGCACCTGCCAGTCTTGGACCGCATCCGGCACGTCGCACAGAGCCGTGGAACCGGAGCCCGATGAGGAGCAGCAGTCTTGCGCGAGTTCAGCCTTCCGGCCCTGTACGAGGTCCCTACGGACGGCAACCTGACGGATCTCATCCGCCGCAACGCCGCTCAGCATCCCGACGTCGCGGTCATGAGCCGCAAGGTGGACGGAGCCTGGACGGACGTCACGGCCACCCAGTTCCTCGCTGAGGTCTCCGAGGCCGCGCGTGGCCTGATCGCGGCGGGTGTGGAGCCCGGCGACCGGGTCGCGCTCATGTCCCGCACCCGCTTCGAGTGGGTGCTGCTGGACTTCGCCGTCTGGAGCGCGGGTGCGGTCACCGTGCCGGTCTACGAGACCAGCTCCGCCGAGCAGGTCCAGTGGATACTCGGCGACTCGGGCGCGGTCGCGGTCATCGTCGAGAGTGCGGCCCACGCCGAGTCCGTCGCCTCCTTGCGCGACCGGCTCCCCGACCTGCGGCACGTGTGGCAGATCGACGGGGGCGCGGTCGCCGAGCTCGCCGCGACGGGTGCCGGTGTCTCCGACGAGACCCTGGACCTGCGCATGGTGAGCGCCAAGGCCGATGACCCGGCCACCATCGTCTACACCTCGGGCACCACCGGTCGCCCCAAGGGCTGTGTGCTGACGCACCGCAGCTTCTTCGCCGAGTGCGGCAACGTGGTGGAGCGGCTGAAGCCCCTCTTCCGTACCGGCGAGTGCTCCGTCCTGCTCTTCCTGCCCGCCGCGCACGTCTTCGGGCGGCTGGTCGAGGTCGCCTCGGTGATGGCCCCGATCCGGCTCGGCTGCGTCCCGGACATCAAGAACCTCACGGACGAGCTGGCCTCCTTCCGGCCGACGCTGATCCTCGGTGTGCCGCGGGTCTTCGAGAAGGTCTACAACTCGGCGCGCGCCAAGGCCCAGGCCGACGGCAAGGGCAAGATCTTCGACCGCGCCGCCGGCACGGCGATCGCCTACAGCCGTGCGCTGGGCACGCCGCAGGGCCCGTCGCTCGGCCTGCGGATCAAGCACAAGATCTTCGACAGGCTGGTGTTCGGCAAGCTGCGGGCCGTGCTCGGCGGCCGCGGCGAGTACGCGATCTCCGGCGGGGCGCCCCTGGGGGAACGGCTCGGCCACTTCTTCCGCGGTATCGGCTTCACGGTGCTGGAGGGCTACGGCCTCACGGAGACCTGCGCGGCCACGGCCTTCAACCCGTGGGACCGGCAGAAGATCGGTACGGTCGGCCAGCCGCTGCCCGGTTCGGTCGTGCGGATCGCCGACGACGGCGAGGTGCTGCTCCACGGCGAGCACCTGTTCGCCGAGTACTGGAAGAACGAGGCCGCGACCGCCGAGGCGCTGGCCGACGGCTGGTTCCACACGGGCGACATCGGCACGCTCGACGAGGACGGCTATCTGGCGATCACCGGCCGCAAGAAGGAGATCATCGTCACGGCGGGCGGGAAGAACGTCGCCCCCGCCGTGATCGAGGACCGGATCCGCGCGCACGCCCTGGTCGCCGAGTGCATGGTGGTCGGCGACGGACGGCCGTTCGTCGGCGCCCTGGTCACCCTCGACGAGGAGTTCCTCTCACGCTGGGCCGAGGAGAACGGCAAGCCGGCCGGCTCGACGGCGGTGTCGCTGCGCGAGGACGCCGATCTGCTGGCCGAGGTGCAGCGGGCGGTCGACGACGGCAACGCGGCGGTCTCCAAGGCGGAGTCGGTACGCAAGTTCCGCATCCTGTCCGCGCAGTTCACCGAGGAGGCGGGTCACATCACGCCGTCCCTGAAGCTGAAGCGCAATGTCGTGGCGAAGGACTTCGCGGACGAGGTCGAGTCGATCTACCGCGGCTGAACGCGCACGCCTGAGGACCCGCACCACGGTGCGGGTCCTCAGGCGTGCGCGGGGCTTCGTCGTGCGCGCCGAGCGGCGTACGCCCTCAGAGCAGCGTCCGGAGCTCCTCGGCGAGCTGATCCCAGCGCCACTTCTCCTCGACCCAGGCCCTGCCCCGCTCCCCCATCCGCCGGCGCAGCTCGGGGTCGCCGAGCAGGGTGAGGATCCGGTCGGCGGACTCCTCGGCGGAGCCGCCCCGCACGACCCATCCGGTCTCGCCGTCGAGCACGGCGTCGGGAGCGCCGCCCGAGTCGCCCGCCACCACCGGCAGTCCGGTCGCGGAGGCCTCCAGGTACACGATCCCCAGGCCTTCGACGTCGAGTCCGCCGCGCCGGGTACGGCAGGGCATGGCGAAGACGTCCCCGGCCCCGTAGTGCGCGGGCAGTTCCTCCCACGGCACCGGTCCGGTGAAGCGCACGGAGTCCTGGACGCCCGTCTCGGCGGCCAGCTTCCTCAGCTGCCCGGCGTACGGTCCGCCGCCGACGATCAGCAGGACGGCCTCCGGCTCGCGGGCCAGGATCGCGGGCATGGCGAGGATGAGGGTGTCCTGGCCCTTGCGCGGGACGAGCCGGGACACGCACACGACGACGGGCCGGTCCGCGAGCCCGAGCCGGGCCCTGATCCGGTCCCCGCCGGAGGCCGGGTGGAAGGTCTTCTCGTCGACCCCGGGGGGCAGCTGGACCATGCGGCCCGCGGCGTCGGGGGTGAGCGCGGCGGCGATCCTGGAGCGGGTGTACTCGCCGAGGTACGTGATCGTGTCCGTGCCCTCGCCGATGCGGCGCAGCAGCTGCCGGGAAGCGGGCAGCTGGGCCCAGCCCGCCTCGTGCCCGTGCGTGGTGGCGACGATCCGGCGGGCTCCCGCCCTGCGCAGCGCGGGGGCCATCAGCCCCAGGGGGGCCGCCGCGCCGAACCAGACGGAGGAGCAGCCGTGGGCGCGCAGCAGCCGGGCCGCCTGCCGGGTCACCCGTGGGGTGGGCAGCAGCATCGTCGTACGGTCGCGTACGACGGTGAAGGGCTGTTCGGCGTCGAAGGCGGCGGTGGCCTCGGCACCCTCGGCGCCCCGCTTCCAGGTGGAGGCGTAGACGACGAGCTGTCCGGGGTCCAGGCGCAGCGCCATGTTGTGCAGAAAGGCCTGGATGCCGCCGGGGCGGGGCGGGAAGTCGTTCGTCACGATCAGGGTCTTGTCCATCGCCGCCGACAGTACCGGGCGTCCGCGCGGCCCTGTCCGACGGCTCCCGCACAGCCCGGGGCGGCATCATGAGGCTCATGCGTCTGTCCCTCGCGACCTGGACCCTCACCCGAGCGGCGCTGCTGCTCTGCGTCTTCAAGGTGTTCACCGTGCCGGGCCCGGACGTCACGAGCGATGTGTCGGTGATCTACCACGGCTGGTACGAGGTGTTCCTCGCCAGCTCGTACCCGCTGGACGACGTCACCTGGCAGTATCCGCCCGCCGCCGCGCTGGCCGTGCTGTCCCCGGCCCTGCTGCCCTTCCTGGAGTACGCGTCCGCCTTCTTCGTCCTCGTACTGCTCTGTGACGCGCTGGTGCTCGGGCTGCTGCTGTACGCGGCAGGGCGGCCCCGCACGCGTGCCGCGGGCGCCTGGGTGTGGGTGGTGGGTGTACCGCTGCTCGGTCCGACCGTGTACGCCCGGTACGACCTGATGGTGACGGCCGTCGCGGTGGCGGCGCTGCTGGCCGGGGTGCGCCACCCGCGGGTGCTGGGCGCGCTGGCCGCGTTCGGCGCGCTGCTGAAGGTGTGGCCGGTGCTGCTGCTGGTGGGCACCGCGCGGGGGCGGGCGACCCGGCGCGCCTGGCCGGCCGCGGCGGTGACGGCCGGTGGACTCGCCCTGGTGGCGGCACTGGCCCTGCCGGGCGCGTTCGCGTTCCTGACGTTCCAGCGGGACCGGGGCCTGGAGATCGAGTCGCTGGGGGCGCTGGTCATCCATGTCGCGCGGCGCTACGGCTGGGAGGGCGGGGTGGAACTGCGCTACGGCTCGATGGAGTTCACCGGCCCGCACGTCGCCCTGGTGAGCACGCTGGCACTGTGGCTGAGCGTGCTCGCCCTCGCCTGGCTGCTGGTGTGGCGGCTGCGGGCCCGGAGGTTCGTGGTGCACACCCCGGCGGACGCGGCGTTCACCGCGGTGCTGCTGTTCACCACGACCAGCCGGGTCATCAGCCCCCAGTACCTGGTGTGGCTGGTCGGTCTCGCCGCGGTGTGCCTGGTCTTCCGCGGCAGCCGGATGGCGCTGCCCGCGTGCCTGGTCCTGGTGGCCACCGGCGTCACCCTGCTGGAGTTCCCGCTGGGTTTCGCGCACGTGGTGGCCAGTGACGGGCGGGGCGTGGCGCTGCTGGCCGTACGCAACGGGCTGCTGGTCGCCGCGACGCTGACCGCCGGGTGGCGGCTGTGGGGCGGGACCGTCCCCGGTGCGCGGGGCGGGCGGGCGGAGGCGGCGCGGGTCAGCCGAGCCGGTCGCGCAGATACTCCCGCCAGCGCGCCGTGAAGTCCTGCGGTGTCGTGCCGAGCACCCTCTGCAGGGCGTGCTCCACCGCCCCGTCCCGCCCGGAACGGGCCCCGACGGCCTTGTAGAAGGCGATCAGCTCCTCCTCGCCCCAGTCCCGCACGATCAGCTCGCAGGCCAGCCAGCCGCCCTCGTACGCCCTCGCGAGCGTGTCCGCGTCCCCGCCGAAACCGAAGTCCTCGTCCACCGGCAGCCGCGCGGGCAGGTCACCGCGCCGTACCGCCTCCGCCAGCCCGGGGGCGAGCTCCTGGGCGGTGCGGCTCTCCTGGCGGTAGGCGGTCCGGTCGGCGAAGCCCTCGGAGAGCCAGACGGGCGTGGCGGCGGAGGTGTGGGACCGGGTCGCCACGTGGGTGGTCTCGTGGGTGAGGACGACCCGCTGCCCGAACTCGCCGAGCATTCCGTACGCCTGCGGGTTGACGATCACCCGGTCCGCGGGCCGCCGGCCGCTGCCGCCCACCTCGCCCGTCGTGACGGCCGCTATGCCCCGGTAGCTCGTCACGGGTGAGCCGAGGAGATCCGCCATGTCCTCCACCGACCCGGGTACGAGCACCACGACCCGCCCCGCCCACGGCTCCGGCCAGGCGCCGGAGACGGCGGGCACGGCCCGGTCCGCGGCGCCGGCGATCCGGCGCAGCTCCTGCGCCGGGCGGCCGACCCCCAGGACGAGGCTGTGCGTGCCCCGTACGACTTCGACGTCGCCCTGTTGCCAGAGCAGCCCCGGAGTGTCCTTGCCGGCCCGGTCGGCGGCGATGTACCAGGGGCCGTCGGCGCCGCGGCGCACCAGCTCCACGGTGCGGGACGAGGACATGGGGGCGTGGTCGTAGCCCTTGAACCGGTAGCGGAGCTCGACCTCGGCGCTGACCCGGCCGTTGCCCGTCCCGGAGACGCCGTTCACCTTGTACGCCCAGGACTCCAGGGGCACGTCGGCCAGATTGCGCAGCTCGGTGCGCTGGGCCTCCCGGAAGGCCTCGGCCCGCGGGTCGAGCGCGGCCAGGTAGGCGCCGGTGTCGTGCTCCATGACGGCGGCGGCGCGCCGGTCCAGGGTGGCGCCGATCTCCTCGGCCGTGATGCCGTCCGCGGTGTCCCGGGGCGCGGCGCAGGCGGACGCGAGCAGCAGTCCGGCGAGCACGGCGCCCGCCGTGCTCCGTCTGCGGGTACGCCCCCGCCGCGCGTCCTGCGTCCGAACAGCCATCCAGCCGATCGTACGGTCGGACGCGGGTGACCGGGAGGCGGGCATCATGCCGACGCGGTCGCAGCGCACCGGGGTACCCGGGCGGGGGCCTGGACGACCTGCCCGTTCCCCATGCCTGGGCCGCGCGGCGGACGACACGGCGACGCCCCGCCGGTGACCTGTGGGTCTCCGGCGGGGCGGGTGTCAGCGAGGGGTGCGGGAACCGGCCCGTCCGGGCGTCAGATCCGCACGCCGAACTGGAAGGTGCCCATGTAGTCCATCGACTCGTAACGGACCACGGTGCCCGGCTTGGGGGCGTGCAGGATCTGGTTGTTGCCCGCGTACAGGCCCACGTGCGACGTGTTGTTGAAGAACACCAGGTCGCCCGGCTTGAGGGCGCCGCGGCCGATCCGCGTGCCGTCGTTGATCTGGGTGTACGTGGTGCGCGTGATCTGGGCGCCGGCCTGGGCGTACGCCCACTGGGTCAGACCCGAGCAGTCGAACGAGTTGGGGCCGGTGCCGCCGGAGACGTACGGCTTGCCCTGCTGCGTGGAGGCGGCCTGGAGGGCTGCTGCGCCGAGGGCCGAGGCGGGGACCTCGTTGCCGAGCTGGACCCGCTCACCCGCGGCGCGGCTGGCGCGCTGCTCGTCCGCGTCCATCTTGGCCCGCTCGGCGGCGGTGAGGGTGTTGAGCAGCTTCTGGGCGTCGGCGAGCTTGCCCTGCTGCTTCTTCTTGTTCTCGTCGAGCGTCTTGCGGACGTCGGCGAGGTCGCCCATCTTCGCCTGGGCTTCCTTGCGCTGCTGCGCCAGGGCACGCTGCTTCGCTTGGATCTTCTGCAGCGACTCGGCCTGCTTGGCCGTCAGCTGGTCGAGGGCGGAGGCCTGGTCGAGGAAGTCGTCCGGGTCCGAGGAGAGCAGCAGCTGGACGGACGGGTCGAGACCACCGGAGCGGTACTGCGCGGTGGCGAGCGAACCGAGCTCGCCGCGCAGGGTGTTGAGCTCGTCCTGGCCGCGGGCGACCTTGTCCTGCAGAGCGTCGACCTGCTTCTTGAGCTTGCCCTGCGCCTCCTCGGCGCCGTTGGCCTTCTCGGTGGCGACCTCAGCCTCGTGGTAGAGCTTGTCGACCTTCGCCTTGACCTCGCTCTTGGTCGGCTTGGGGTCGGCGTGGGCGGCCTGAGAAGTCAGGGCCACGGCCGCAGCGGCGGTCGCGGTGAGCACGGTCACGCGGGTGCGGCTCGGCTGCTTGGGACGACGGTGGGACGCCACGAAGGCGAGCTCCTTCTTCCTCGAGCCGCCTACCGGGCTGTGGGGGACTGATCCCCGGCTCCGTACACGTCACGGATTCGGCGGTTCCTTCGCCGTCACCCCGGGTGGGCGATCATCCGTGCGAAGGTTCGAGGCCTGACCCTAGTGACCATCTTGTGATCAGTTCAAATCCTCGCAAGAAAAATCTCGTCACATCTGGCACTTCTTTACTTTCATCGCACGGCGTGTAGCGACCAGTTGACGGTACGTTCCGCAAATTCCGGCAAGTCACCCATGTCACACATGAGGCACTAGACGCGTGAAAGCCGCTTCAGGAGCAAGGCGGACGCGACCGGTCTGGCTCCCGCCTTCGCCACTCCGTCGGCCACCTCACGGTCGGTGGAGACCACCACGACGGGTCTGCCCGGCGGTTCGGCACGGGCCAGTTGCCTGATCAGCTCGTCGGCGGTCACCCCCGCCTTGCTGAACAGCACACGAACCCCCCGCGGCGGCGCGAGCAGCACCGGGGCGGCCAGCTCGGCGCCGTCGAAGACACAGGTCATCTCGGCGCCGGTCTGGGCGGCGAGGACCGAGAGCCCGCCCAGGAGCCGCAACCGCTGCTTCTCCAGCGGCATCTGCGGATAGCCGGTCTTCGTGACGTTGTAGCCGTCGACGATGAGATGCGCCTGCGGCAGCGCGAGGAGCTGGTCGAGCAGGGCCGGATCGGTCTCCGAAAGGGCTCTGGCCGCGATGTCCTTCGGCGACATCCGGCCCGGCTCCACCGCGTCGACGCCATCCGCCGGGCGGATCGACGAGGGCGGCAGGGCCAGTTCGCGGCGGAGCCCCTGCGCGGCGTCCAGCACGGTGTCCAGGAGCAGCCTCAGCCGCATGTCCTCGACCGAACGCCCCTCCCTGGCAGCCCTGCGGCCCGCCTCGACGGCGGTCTCCGCCTCGGCGAGGCGCGCCTTGAGCCGCCGGGACTCGCTCTCGGCCGCGGAGACCTGGGCCGCGGCCTCCACACGCACCACGTCCCTCTCGGCGCCGCTCCTGCGCAGGGCCGCCTCGCCGCGCTTCACCTCGCTGAGGGCGCTGCGCAGCTTGCGCTGCAGGGACTCGGCCTCCTTGCGGGACGCGTCCAGCTCCGCGCGGAGCCGTTCGGTCTCGGCCCTGATCTGGCCGCGCGCGGCGGCCAGCTCCTCGCGGAGCCGCTCCACCTCGAGCCGGGTCTCCTCGTCGGCCCGCTCGGCGTCGGCCCGCTGGACCTCCTCGCCGGCGGCGGCCACCAGCTTGACCCAGCCGGCCGGCCGCAGCACGTAGGCGGCGGCGGCCACGTCGACGGGATCGGCCGCGGCCGGCGGCGCACCGGACTCCAGCGCGCCGGCCAACTCCGGCTGGGTCTGACCGATCCGCTCCCCGATGCGCCGGCGGAACTCCGGGTCGCCCTCCAGCGCGGCAGCCATCGCGTTACCCGCGAACTTGGCCCGCCTGCTCGGGGTGAACCGGGCGTACTGCCGGAGCTGCGTGGGGAGTTCGCCGACGGTCAGGCCACCGAAGGCGTCCGAGACGAGCGCCACGACCTTGCGGCGCACGCCCTCGGGCAGGGGACGGTCGAGCGACTCCGCGGCACCGCCGGCCGCGTCGGCCGGCCGGGCGCCGCCTGTCGGCTGCTCCACCATCCATCACCCCAATGTGTCTGTCCGCGCGGCCCCGTCAGGAGTCGGCACCCGGCCTGTCGACCAGCTCGATCTGATCCACCGCGTTGCACCAACGGCAGCGGACCGACTCGATGGTCTCACTGACCACCTCGCGCTCCTCGACACTCGGCTTCCCGGCCAGGTCGAGATGTACGTACTCCACGACCTTGGAGGAGCGCGTCACATCGAACCGGGTGAGGTTGCCGCAGAGCGTGCAGCGCCAGCGGGTCCCGTCCGTCGGCAGGGGAACCGTCGTCATCGTTGCGTCCTCTTTCGTCGTTCGTCGAGTCCCGTGGGTGCCCAGGTCTTCGATCTCGCGGTGCGCCGTCGAACTGCGGATGTCCTCAGGTAACCCTACGGCCTGGCGCATACCCATCGACACGGCGAGGCGGTCCGTCCCTCTGCCTCCCGGTACGTCATGCTCTGTGCGTGATCGATTGGCGGGAGGCCGGCCGGCGGATCCGGGCCAGGGAACCGGGGGCGGTGACCGCGCCGGTCACCTACGGGCTCATCGCGCTGTGCTGCGCCGTCTTCCTGCTCAGCCCGCTCTCCGGCCTCGCCCCGGTCCGCGGCTCCGCCGACGCCCTGCTCGCGGCGCAGGCCGGCTACTTCGAGCGGTGGGGCGTGATCCCCAGCGAACTCCTGGACGGCTCCGCCCACGCGGCCCTCACCCCGCTCACGGCGCTCTTCGTGCACGGCAGCTGGCTGCACCTGCTGGGCAACATGCTCTTCCTGTACGTGTTCGGCTCGATGGCCGAGGAGCGCATGGGCCGCGCCGAGTTCGCCTTCTTCTACGTCTGCTGCGGCTACTTCGCCCTGGTGGTCTACGCGGTCGTGCACCCCGATTCCGACCAGACCCTGGTCGGCGCGTCGGGGGCGATCTCGGCGGTGCTCGGCGCGTTCCTCCACCTCTTCCCCCGGTCCCGGGTCACCAGCCTCTTCCCGTTCCTCTTCTTCCTGCCGCTGCGCTTCCCCGCATGGATCGTGCTCGTGTTCTGGTTCGTCCTGCAGTGGCTGGCGGCGCGGAGCGCGGGCAGCGGTCCGGGCGTGGCGTATCTCGCCCATGTGGCGGGCTTCGCCGCGGGGTTCCTCTACTCCTGGGGGCGCTTCCGGGGTGGGGTTAGGGTGAAGGCTCCAGCCAGGGCCACCGAGGGAGAAAGCAAGCCGTGATCACCGCGATCGTGCTCATCAAAACCAGCGTGGACCGGATTCCCGAGATCGCCGAGGCCATTGCCGCGCTGGACAGCGTCAGCGAAGTCTTCTCGGTCACCGGCACGTACGACCTGATCGCCATGGTCCGGGTGGCCAGGCACGACGATCTGGCCGACGTCATCCCCGGCCGCATCAGCAAGATCCCGGGCGTCGAGGGCACCGACACCCACGTCGCCTTCCGTACGTACTCGCAGCACGACCTCGAGGCGGCCTTCGCCATCGGTCTCGACGCCTAGCAATGCTTCGGGCCGGGGACGCGGCACCCCTCGTCCCCGGCCGAAGCCGTACGCGGTCCCGTCAGACCTGTGCCGCGCCCCGGTCCGGGACGCAGCGTCCGTCCTCCGTGCGGTAGGTCCACCGCGCGCCCGCGCCCACCAGCTCCCGGACCGCGCCCAGGAACCGCTCGATGTGCTCGTCCGGCGTACCGGCTCCGAAGCTCACCCGGATGGCGTTGAGCGACCCCTCCCCCGGCTCGGCCTCGGGCGCACCGCACTCGCCCGGGTCCTGCGGCTCGCTGCCCAGCAGCGTCCGGACGAGCGGGTGGGCGCAGAACAGTCCGTCGCGCACCCCGATGCCGTACTCCGCGGAGAGTGCCGCGGCGAAGTGCGAGCTGCTCCAGCCCTCGACGACGAACGAGATGACGCCGACCCGCGGGGCGTCGTCGCCGAACAGCGAGAGCACCTTGACCTCGGGAACCTCCGCCAGTCCCTCGCGGACCCGGGAGACGAGCCGCTGCTCGCGGGCGACCAGCCGGTCGAACCCGGCCTCGGTCAGGGCCCTGCAGGCGGCGGCGATGGAGTGGACGCCGATGACGTTGGGCGATCCCGCCTCGTGCCGGGCCGCCGTGGTGTGCCACTCCACGTCCACGCCGCCGTCGGTGCGCCGGGCGACCTTGCGCGAGGCGCCGCCGCCGGCGAGGTACGGCTCCGCGTCCCGCAGCCAGTCGGCGCGGCCCGCGAGGACGCCCGAGCCGAACGGCGCGTACAGCTTGTGCCCGGAGAAGGCGACCCAGTCGACGTCCAGCTCCGCGATGTCCACCGGGTGGTGGGGCGCCAGCTGCGCCGCGTCCAGCACGATCCGCGCACCGTGGGCATGGGCGGCGGCGGCCAGTTTCCCGACCGGCCACAGCTCACCGGTGACGTTGGACGCGCCGGTCACGCAGACGAGCGCCGGCCCGTGGGGCTCCCGCCCGGCCAGCGCCCGCTCCAGCGTCGCGACGGCCTCGGCCGGGGTACGCGGGGCGTCGAGGTACGTCACCCGGGCATCGCGCCAGGGCAGCAGCGAGGCGTGGTGCTCGGTCTCGAAGACGAAGACCTGGCAGTCGGCGGGCAGTGTGGCGGCGAGCAGGTTGAGGGAGTCCGTCGTCGAACGGGTGAAGACCACCTGGTCCTCGGGGCGGCAGCCGAGGAAGTCCGCGACCGTCGTGCGGCTGCTCTCGAAGAGGTCGGTGGAGAGCTGCGAGAGGTACCCGGCGCCGCGGTGCACGCTGCCGTAGTACGGGGCGTAGGCGGCCACGTCGTCCCACACCCGCCGCAGAGCCGGGGAACTCGCCGCGTAGTCGAGGGCGGCATAGGTGACGTCACCACCCGTCACCAGCGGAACAGTGACATCGGCACCCAGGACCGGCAACGGCGCACAAAAGGACTGGTCGAGGGCAGCGGTGGAGACGGACATGGCGAACTCCCGTAACAGGCAGGCGAAATCCTCGCGCCGGCGATACGCGGCAGCACGGGGAAGAAGGAAAAGACACAGGTGCGGAGAAGGGCGTGGAGCCCTAGCGCATTCGCTTGCTCACAAGAGGCTCCCTAGGGACCAGGACCCCGGGGGTTGGCATACACAGATGCCGAGGGGCCCGCGCTTGCCGCAGACCTCACTGCCTGCGGCCCGGTCTTCACCCGGGGCACCCCGCCACGGACGGAGGGTTGCCGGACAGCGGGCCGGGGCCGTAGTCGCTGTCACTCATGACCTGCGCAGCATCTTGCCATACCCGTCCGTACGCGCAAGGGCGCGGTCCGCGATCCGGACCGCGCCCTGCTGCACCTCGTACACCCCGGGCCGCTCCGGACCCGTCGGCCGGATCGGAACACGGCCCGGACGAAGGGACCTACGCGTTGCTCGCGGCCACCCAGCGCTCCAGCGCGCGCTTGGCCGCACCCGAATCGATCGACTCGGCGGCCCGCGCGATCCCGGCGGCGATCTGCTCGTTCAGCGTGCCCTCGCCCGGGTCGAGGGCGACCAGCGCGGCGGCCGAGTTGAGCAGGACCGCGTCGCGTACCGGACCGGTCTCCCCGTCCAGCAGCCGGCGGGCCACATCCGCGTTGTACGAGGCGTCGGCGCCGCGCAGCGCCTCGACCGGCACCAGCTCCAGGCCGACGTCACGCGGGTCGAACCGCTCCTCCCGCACGGTGCCGTCCCGGACGATCCAGACCCGGGAGGCCGCCGTGGTGGTCAGCTCGTCGAGACCGTCGTCGCCCCGGAAGACGAGCGCCGAATTGCCGCGGTCGGCGAGCACGCCCGCGACGATGGGCGCCATCCTCAGGTCGGCGACCCCGACGGCCTGGGACCGTACCCGGGCCGGGTTGGTGAGCGGGCCCAGGATGTTGAAGGTGGTCTGTGTGCCGAGCTCCTTGCGTGCCCTGGCCGCGTACCGCAGGGCGGGGTGGAACTTCACGGCGAAGCAGAAGGTGATGCCCGCCTCCTCCGCGACCTCGACCACGCGCTGCGGCGTGAGTTCGAGACTGACGCCGAGCTTCTCCAGGACGTCGGAGGCACCGCTCGCCGAGGAGGAGGCGCGGTTGCCGTGCTTGACGACCTTGGCGCCGGTCCCCGCGATCACGATCGCCGACATGGTGGAGATGTTGACCGTCTTGGCCAGGTCCCCGCCGGTGCCCACGATGTCGACCGTGCGGCCGGGCACGTGGATGGTCCGGGCGTGCGCGTACATGGCGTTCACGAGGCCGGTGACCTCGTCGACGGTCTCTCCCTTGGCCCGCAGCGCGACCGCGAATCCGGCGATCTGCACATCGGTGGCCTCGCCGCTCATGATGCGGTCCATGGCCCACGCGGTGTCCTCGGCGGTCAGGCTCTCGCCGCGCAGGAGCGGGGTCAGCACGCCGGGCCAGGAACGGGCCGCCACGCTGTCGCCGCCGTCCGGGGTCACCACGTTCATGGTCCGCTCCTGGGGTCCACTGCCGGTAAGGGGTCGCTGCACACCCTATCCAGCCCCGGGGACGGCGAAGAGCCCCGTCCATCGAATGGACGGGGCTCCTGCTGTGGCGTTCAGCTGAGGTGATCAGTGGTGGCCGTGGCCGCTGGTGATCTCCTTGTACTCCTCGGCGGTGGGCTTGGCGATCTGGTTGTTCTCGCCGTAGTAGCTCCTGCTGAGCCTGGCCCGCAGCCTCTGCAGCGCCGACGGCTTGCGCTCGACACCGTTCTTGTCGACCGTGGGGCCGATCTCGAACGGCTTGTACTGCTCGTGCGCCGTGAGCGTGTGCAGCTGCGCCGGGCTGAGCGGCTCGTGGATCTCCACGAACTCACCGTGCGGCAGGCGCTTGATGGTGCCGGACTCGCGCCCGTGCAGCACCTTCTCCTTGTCGCGGCGCTGGAGGCCGAGGCAGATCCGCCGGGTGACGATGAACGCCAGGACCGGGCCGACGAAGAAGGCGATCCGGACGAACCAGCTGATCGCGTTGAGCGACAGGTGGAAGTGCGTCGCCCAGATGTCGTTGCCGCCGCCGATCAGCATGACGAAGTAGACCGTCACCCAGGCGACACCGAGGCCGGTACGGGTCGGAGCGTTGCGCGGACGGTCCAGGATGTGGTGCTCGCGCTTGTCCCCGGTGATCCACGACTCGATGAACGGATAGAGCGCCAGCGCCGCGAGGACGACACCGAAGAGAACCAGCGGGATGAGCACGCCCAGGGCCAGCGTGTAGCCCCAGAGGTTGATCTCCCAGCCCGGCATCACACGGACGAAGCCTTCCGCGAAGCCCATGTACCAGTCCGGCTGGGCGCCCGTGGACACCTGGTCGGGCCGGTAGGGGCCGAGCGCCCAGATCGGGTTGATCGTGGCGATCGCGGAGAGGATCGCGATGAATCCGAAGACCAGGAAGAAGAACCCTCCGGCCTTCGCCATGTAGACCGGCAGCAGCGGCATGCCGACGACGTTCTTGTTCGTCCGGCCCGGACCCGCGAACTGCGTGTGCTTGTGGAAGAACACCAGGATGAGGTGGGCGACCACGAGACCGAGCATGATGCCCGGCAGCAGCAGGATGTGGATCGAGTAGAACCTCGAGATGATCTCGGTCCCAGGGAACTCCCCGCCGAACAGGAACATCGAGATGTACGTACCGACGAGCGGCATGGCCAGGATCGCGCCCTGCGTGAAGCGCACACCCGTACCGGAGAGCAGGTCGTCCGGGAGCGAGTAGCCGGTGAACCCGGTGAACATGCCGAGCACGAACAGCAGGAAGCCGAACAGCCAGTTGATCTCACGCGGCTTGCGGTACGCCCCGGTGAAGAACACCCGGAACATGTGCACGAACATGCCGGAGAGGAAGATGATCGCGGCCCAGTGGTGGATCTGGCGGACCAGCAGACCACCACGGACGTCGAAGCTGATGTCCAGCGTCGACGCGTACGCCGCGGACATGCGGATGCCCTGCATCGGCTCGTACGAGCCGTGGTAGACGACCTCGTTCATGCTCGGGTTGAAGAACAGCGTCAGATACACACCCGTGAGGATGATGATGATGAAGCTGTAGAGGCAGATCTCGCCGAGCATGAAGGACCAGTGGTCCGGGAAGATCTTGCGCATGTTGGCCTTGGCGAGGCCGTAGATGCCCAGCCGGCCGTCCGCCCAGTCGGCCACCCGCTCACCGGCGGGCGCCTTGCGCTGTGTTTCCGTCGCAGTACTCATCCGCGCTCCCAGAAGGCAGGACCGACGGGCTCTTCGAAGTCACCGAGCGCCTCGAGGTTGCCCTCGCTGTTCACACCGATCCGCAGCTGCGGGAGGGCGTGACCGGCCGGACCGAAGATGACGCGGGCGCCGTCGGAGAGGTCGAAGGTGGACTGGTGGCACGGGCAGAGCACGTGATGCGTCTGCTGCTCGTACAGGCTGATCGGGCAGCCGACGTGGGTACAGATCTTGGAGAAGGCCACGATTCCCTCGTGGGCCCACTCGCGCTCACGCTTGTCCTTGATGTTGTCCGGCTCGATGCGGATGATCATCAGGGCGGCCTTGGCGATCTGCGTCTGGAAGTCGTGCGCGTCCTCCTCCAGGCCCTCGGGCATGGCGAAGGTCAGCGAACCGACGACGATGTCCTCGGGACGCAGCGGCTCCATGGTGTTCATGTTGACGAGCTGCTTGCCCTTGGCCCACAGGGTCTTGCGGAGTTTCTTCTCCGGCAGCGGACCGAGGTCGCGCAGCAGCACCACACCGGAGAGCGGCACCAGGGCCAGCGCGCCGAACATGGTGTTGCGGATCAGCTTCCGCCGCCCGATCGCGGACTCCTTGGCACCGGCCGCGAAGTCGGCCATGACCTTGGCCTTGACCTCGGGCTCCGCCTCGATGGGGTGCCGGTCGTCGGCGACCTCCACGTCGGACATCAGGGTGCGCGCCCAGTGGACGGCGCCCGCGCCGATGAGGAAGAGCGCCAGACCCAGGGTCATCCCCAGGGAGAAGTTGAGCGCGCTCACGTGGCCGAGCGGCCAGATGAAGACGATCTGGTCGACCGGGAAGATGACGTAGGAGGCGATGAAGCCGATCGTCGACAGCATGGACAGCGTGAACATGAACGCGACGGCTCGCTCGGAGCGCCTCGCGGCCCGTTCGTCGATGTCCTGGATGCGCGGCTTGTGGGCCGGCAGCCCCGGGTCGGCGAACGGGTCGTCCGCAACCTCCACCGCGCCGTGCGCGGTGCCCTGCTCTACCGGCAGGTTCTTTTCTGGAATCTGTTGGCTACTCATGACTTCTTGGCCTTAGCGGTGTGGGCCGCGACCCATACGGCGATGGCGATCAGACCGCCCAGGCCGAAGATCCAGCCGAAGAGACCTTCACTGACAGGGCCGAGGCCACCGAGCGCGAGTCCGCCGGGGGTCGGGGACTCATCACCGTTGACGGTCTTGATGTACGCGATGATGTCTTTCTTCTCCTGCTCCGGCATGGTGCTGTCCGGGAAGGAGGGCATGCTCTGCGGGCCGGTCTGCATGGCCTCGTAGATGTGCTTCGGGCTCACGCCGTCGAGGGCCGGGGCGTACTTGCCGTTGGTCAGCGCGCCGCCCTTGCCGGTGAAGTTGTGGCACTGCGCACAGTTGGTGCGGAACAGGTCGCCGCCCTTGGCCACGTCCGCGCCCGCGGGGTCGACCTGGCTCTCGGTCGGCGTGATCGGACCGGCACCCAGCGACGCGACGTACGCCGCGAGCTGGTCGATCTCGGCCTGGGTGTAGATGACCGGCTTCTTCGGTACCTGGGCACCCGGCTGCTGCGCCGGCATACGTCCGGTAGCGACCTGGAAGTCGACGGCGGCGGAGCCGACGCCCACGAGGGACGGCCCGTCGGTGGTGCCCTGACCGCCGGTTCCGTGGCAGCTGGCGCAGCCTACGGAATAGAGCTTCTTGCCCTCGTCGATCGCGAGGGACTGGGCGGTTTCGTCGGCCTGCGCCTTACCCGCAGGAGCAAACGCGGCGTACAGCCCCCCGGTAGCCGCCAGCGCGAGGAGTAGTACGACGACCGCCGCCAGCGGATGGCGTCGTCGTGCGGAGAGCTTTTTCACGGATTACCCCGGTGTCAGGATCTTCTGCGTCGATGGTGGGTGGGTGCGAGCCCGGTTACTTGATCATGTAGATCGTGGCGAACAGGCCGATCCAGACGACATCGACGAAGTGCCAGTAATAGGACACGACGATGGCCGCGGTGGCCTGCTCGTGGGTGAACCTCGAGGCCGCGTATGTCCTGCCCAGAACGAGCAGGAAGGCGATGAGACCGCCTGTCACATGCAGACCGTGGAAGCCGGTCGTCAGGTAGAACACCGAGCCGTACGGGTCGGAGGACAGGGAGAGACCCGCGTCCTTGACCAGCTCGGTGTACTCGAGGACCTGACCTCCGATGAAGATCGAACCCATCACGAACGTGATGATGAACCAGGTGCGGAGCTTCTTCACATCGCCCCGCTCCGCGGCGAAGACGCCGAGCTGGCAGGTGAGAGAGGAAAGCACCAGGATCGTGGTGTTCGTCGCCGAGAACGGGAAGTTCAGATGGTCGGCCATCTCCTTCCAGTGGTCGGGTCCCATCACCGATCGCAGGGTGAAGTACATCGCGAAGAGGGCCGCGAAGAACATCAGCTCGGAACTCAACCAGATGATGGTTCCGACGCTGGTGAGGTTCGGCCGATTGACCGACGGGTGCGCGTGCCCGGTTTCTACTGTCGTTGCTGTCGCCACGACCGACATTATGTCGGTCGCTTATCCCGCCCTCACTCCGGGGGGTGCTGTTCGGTGTGTCAGTGGAGTGTGTCCTCACCGAACGGCCCATCGAAACGCTGTCATTACCGGTGCTGACAGGCTGTCCACCGGAGTACGATCCGCCCATCGGTTCATGCCCCGAGAGCCCCGAAGACACAGATGTCACGGAGGAACAATGCAGCCGACCGCCACGGTCCTGGTCTACAGCGACGACGCCAACACCCGCGAGCAGGTGAAGCTGGCAGCCGGCCGCAGGCCCGCGGCGGACGTGCCCGCGGTGGAGTTCCTGGAGTGCGCCACGCTGCCCGCGGTCCTGAGCGCGCTCGACCGGGGCGGTGTGGACGTCTGCGTGCTGGACGGCGAGACGGCGCCCGCGGGCGGTATGGGCGTGTGCCGGCAGATCAAGGACGAGATCTTCGACTGCCCGCCCGTGCTGCTGCTGATCGGGCGCCCGCAGGACGCCTGGCTGGCCACCTGGAGCCGCGCGGACGCGGCGGTGACGCATCCGGTCGACCCGGTCGGTTTCGCGGACGCCCTGGCCTCCCTGCTGCGCCAGAGGCTGTCCGTCCAGGCCTGACCGGGCCGCGTACGGTTCCTCCCCGGCGCGGCGCACTCCCCGGCCGGATCAGACCTGGGGGCGCAGCCGCGCCGTCTGGACGTCGGTGCCGGCGTCCGGGGTGCCGCTCCGCAGCGCGCTGCCCTTCTGCCAGCTGTCCCAGGGCAGGTTCCAGTCGCCGAAGCCGTTGTCGAACGGCGTCATCGTCTCGCCCTCGCTGCCGACGACCTTGACGATGTCGCCCTCACGCACGGTGTCGAAGAACCATTCGGCGTCGGCGGTGCTCATCCCCGTGCAGCCGTGGCTGACGTTGGCGTTGCCCTGTGCGCCCGTCGACCAGGGGGCCGCGTGGACGTACTCACCGCTCCACGTGACCCGGGTGGCGTAGTAGACCGGGAGGTCGTACGACTCGGACGAGCCGGCGGCGATGCCGATGCTCTCCCCGCGCATGCGTACGTAGTACTCCTTGCCCAGCACGACCTTGACGCCGTTGCGGGTGGAGAACCCGGGCTTGCCCGTGGTCACCGGGATGGTGTTGATCACCTCTCCGTTGCGCAGGACCGTCATGGAGTGGTCCGAGGCGTCGGTGATGGCCTCGATGCGGTCGCCCGTGGCGAGCTTGAGGGGCTTCGCGGCGGCTCCGTAGAGGGCGTTGGTGACCTTTATGCCCTTGAGGTTGCTGCGGACGTCGATGGTGGCGTCGGCGGGCCAGTACTCCTTGGGCCGGTAGTGCAGGTTCTTGTCGTCGACCCAGTACCAGGAGCCGGTGACGGCGGGGGTGGACCGGACCTGGAGCCCGCGTTCCACGGTGGCCCGGGCCGCCCGGCCGGTGACCGGAGCGCTGAGTTCCGCCGTCACGGGCTGTCCGACGCCGTAGGTGCCCGCCTGCGGGCCGAAGGCGACCTTCAGGAACTTCTTCGCCGAGGTCGTACCGAAGGCGTAGGTACGGGCGCCCGGGGCGCCGTCGCCGTCCTCCGTGGAGACCTTGACCGTGTACCGGGTGCCGGCCGCGAGCGAGGCGGTGGAGTGCCAGCGCTTCCCGTCGGCGTCGAGTTCGCCCGCCAGGTGCCGGCCGTCCGTGTCGACGGCCGTCACGTCCGTGATGCGGGCGTCGTCGTCCTTGACGGTGACTTCGAGGGGCCTGTCGGGGTCGGCCTTCTCGTCCTTGGCGGGACCGTTGAAGCTGACCAGGTCGGCCGCGTCGTGCGGCTTCAGGGACAGTGGATGGCCATCGGGCTCGCCACAGGCGGTCGCACCTGCAACCAGGGTCACGACCAGCAGAGTGCAGCTCACCAGGGTGCGGATGCGCGGCGTGTGGTTCATGAACCCACGCTAAGAAGATTCATCCGATCCAGCGCGTTCAATGACTGCAAACGGGGGCCCGTACCGCTCGGCGACGAGCGGTACGGGCCCCCGTACGGGTGCGGCCGTCCGTGAACGGCGCGGTGCTACTGGGTGCGGTTCTCGCCCCGGTAGTACTCGAAGACCCAGCCGAAGAGACCGATCAGGAGCAGCGGGGCCGAGAAGTAGGCCAGCCACCAGCCGAAGACGACGCCCAGGAACAGGAAGGCGCCACCCATGGCCAGCGAGAGCGGCTGCCAGCTGTGCGGGGAGAAGAAGCCCACGTCACCGGCTTCGTCCGCGATGTCGGCTTCCTTGTTGTCCTGGGCCATCTGGTCGACCCTGTTGGCCGTGAAGGCCAGGTAGAAGCCGATCATGACGGTCAGTCCGAAGGACAGGAGAAGCGCGGTGGTACCCACCGGCTCCTTGGCCCAGACGCCGTACGTGACGGCGATGACCAGCATGAAGACGCTCAGCCAGAGGAAGAGCTTGCCTTGGATCTTCACTTGCCGTCCTCCTTGCCGCCGACGAGGACCTTGTCACCCTCGGAGAGGTGGTCGAGCTGCTCGAGCGCCGCGATCTCCGGGTGGTGCAGGTCGAACGCCGGGGATTCGGAACGGATCCGCGGCAGGCTGAGGAAGTTGTGCCGCGGGGGCGGGCAGGACGTCGCCCATTCGAGCGAACGGCCGTAGCCCCACGGGTCGTCGACCTCGACCTTCTTGCCGTACTTCGCGGTCTTCCACACGTTGTAGAAGAACGGAAGCATCGACAGGCCGAGCACGAACGAGGAGACCGTCGAGATCGTGTTCAGCGCGGTGAAGCCGTCGGCGGCGAGGTAGTCCGCGTAGCGACGCGGCATGCCCTCGGCGCCGAGCCAGTGCTGCACCAGGAACGTGCCGTGGAAGCCGACGAACAGCGTCCAGAACGTCATCTTGCCCAGCCGCTCGTCCAGCAGCTTTCCGGTGAACTTCGGCCACCAGAAGTGGAATCCGGCGAACATCGCGAAGACCACGGTGCCGAACACCACGTAGTGGAAGTGCGCGACGACGAAGTACGAGTCGGAGATGTGGAAGTCCAGCGGCGGCGAGGCCAGGATCACGCCGGTCAGGCCACCGAAGGCGAAGGTGATCAGGAAGCCGACCGACCAGAGCATCGGTGTCTCGAAGGACAACGACCCCTTCCACATCGTGCCGATCCAGTTGAAGAACTTCACACCGGTCGGCACCGCGATCAGGAATGTCATGAACGAGAAGAACGGCAACAGCACACCGCCGGTGACGTACATGTGGTGCGCCCACACGGTCACCGAAAGGCCGGCGATGGCGATCGTCGCGCTGATCAGGCCGACGTAACCGAACATCGGCTTCCGGCTGAACACCGGAATGATCTCGGAAACGATGCCGAAGAACGGCAGGGCGATGATGTACACCTCAGGGTGTCCGAAGAACCAGAAGAGGTGCTGCCAGAGCAACGCGCCGCCATTTGAGGCGTCGAAGATGTGTGCGCCGAATTTCCGGTCGACCTCCAGCGCGAAGAGTGCCGCGGCCAGGACCGGGAAGGCCAGCAGGACCAGGACACCCGTCAGCAGGACGTTCCAGGTGAAGATCGGCATGCGGAACATCGTCATGCCGGGCGCGCGCATGCAGATGATCGTGGTGATGAAGTTGACCGCACCGAGGATCGTGCCGAAGCCGGAGAAGGCCAGGCCCATGATCCACATGTCGGCGCCGATGCCCGGCGAGCGGACCGCGTCCGACAGCGGGGAGTAGGCGAACCATCCGAAGTCCGCCGCGCCCTGCGGGGTGAGGAAACCGGACACCGCGATGATCGAACCGAAGAGGTACAGCCAGAACGCGAACATGTTCAGCCGCGGGAACGCCACGTCGGGCGCGCCGATCTGCAGCGGCATGATCCAGTTCGCGAACCCGGCGAAGAGCGGCGTCGCGAACATCAGCAGCATGATCGTGCCGTGCATCGTGAACGCCTGGTTGAACTGCTCGTTCGACATGATCTGCGTACCCGGGCGGGCCAGCTCGGCGCGCATGAAGAGCGCCAGGAGACCGCCGATGCAGAAGAACGCGAACGAGGTGACCAGGTACATCGTGCCGATGGTCTTGTGGTCGGTGGTGGTCAGCCACTTGACGACCACGCTCCCCGGCTGCTTGCGCCGTACCGGCAGCTCGTCCTCGAACGAGTCGTCTGCTGCCGCGGCACCCTGGGATTCGTTGAGGATGCTCACAGTGTGTTCGTCTCCGCATTCCTGGCCGGGTCCGTCTGCTCGATGCCTGCCGGCACGTAGCCCGTCTGACCCTTCTCCGCCAGCTCCTTGAGGTGCTGCCGGTAACGCTCGGGAGAGACGATCTTGACGTTGAAGAGCATCCGGGAGTGGTCGACGCCGCAGAGCTCGGCGCACTTACCCATGTAGGTGCCCTCCTTCTTCGGAGTCACCTCGAAGGCGTTGGTGTGGCCCGGAATGACGTCCTGCTTCATGAGGAACGGCACCACCCAGAAGGAGTGGATGACGTCACGCGAAGTCAGCACGAAGCGGACCTTCTCACCCTTCGGCAGCCACAGGGTCGGACCCGGGTTGCCGTTCTGCGGGTTGCGCGTACCGGGGATGCCCACGTCGTAGACGCCGCCGGCGTCCTTGGGGAAGTCCTTGCGGTACTTGTCGGGGATGGCGTCGAGTTCCTTCGGGATCTCGCCGCCGGCGGAGGGCTGGCCCTCCACGTTCTCGATGTAGTTGAAGCCCCAGCTCCACTGGTAGCCGACCACGTTGATGGTGTGGGCGGGCTTCGGGCTGAGCTCGAGGAGCTTCGACTCATCGCGTGCGGTGAAGTAGAAGAACACCGAGACGATGATGAGGGGGACCACTGTGTACAACGCCTCGATGGGCATGTTGTACCTGGTCTGCTGAGGTACCTCCACCTTGGTCCTGCTACGCCGGTGGAAGATGACGCTCCACAGGATCAGCCCCCAGACCAGGACACCCGTGGCGAGCGCTGCCGCCCACGAGCCCTGCCAGAGGGAGAGGATCCGAGGGGCCTCTTCCGTTACCGGGGTGGGCATACCGAGGCGGGGGAAATCCTCCCAGTTGTATTCACAACCGGAGGCTGTCGCCAGAACCAGGGCCGCAGTCAGCACCTGCGGCAGCTTCCGCCGCATCGGGCGCCGCGACGAGCGGTCGGAGCCGTTGGGACTCACGTAGCGCCTTCCCGAGAGTCTCGCCCGCACGGTCGGCGCGGCCGTTTCGCTTGGTCGGTCGCCGGCCCTGACGCGGGCAGGGGTTTGGATGTTTATGCGGACCAAACCCTACTGGACGCTATTTGGGGTCGCGCGGGGAGGGTGCCCAACGCGCCGCCCGACACCCCGAAGGGGTGGAATCCGGGCCTCCGGCCGCTGTCTGACGCCCCCTCTCCCCCGTCGGGCACCGGCCCGTCCCCGGGTGACGCGCCGCGCGGGCTAGCGTGGCGGTGTGTCCTACTTCGATGCCGCTTCCTCCGCCCCCCTGCATCCC
The DNA here is from genome assembly GCF_040638585.1 of Streptomyces sp. NPDC025273. Lineage (NCBI taxonomy): Bacteria > Bacillati > Actinomycetota > Actinomycetes > Kitasatosporales > Streptomycetaceae > Streptomyces > Streptomyces sp. NPDC025273. Next base: position 895,156 of record NZ_JBEZYP010000001.1, on the reverse strand, counting down.
GTCGCCCGCCAGGCACTGCTTGCCTCCCTGGACGAGGGCTGGGCCGATCCGGCCCGGCTCTACCGTGAGGGGCGGCGGGCCGGGCTGCTGCTGGACGCGGCCCGGGAGGCCGCGGCGGAGGCGGTCGGATGCCGGCCCGACGAGCTCGTCTTCACCTCGTCGGGAACGCGTGCGGTGCACTCCGCGATCGCCGGGGCTCTTTCCGGCCGTCGGCGTGTCGGCCGCCATCTGGTCCTTTCCGCGGTCGAGCACTCGTCGGTGCTCCACGCGGCCGCGGCGCTGGAGGCCGCCGGCGGATCGTTCACCGAAGTGCCGGTGGACCGGTCCGGGGCGGTCGACCCCTCCGGATTCGGCGCGGCGCTGCGCGCGGACACCGCGCTGGCCTGCCTGCAGTCCGCGAACCACGAGGTGGGGACCGAGCAGCCGGTGGCCGGGACCGCGGAGATCTGTGCGGCGGCGGGCGTGCCGCTGCTGGTGGACGCCGCCCAGTCGCTGGGCTGGGGACCGGTGCCGGACGGCTGGTCGCTGCTGACCGCCAGTGCCCACAAGTGGGGCGGGCCGGCCGGGGTCGGGCTGCTCGCGGTCCGCAAGGGCGTCAGGTTCGCACCCCAAGGCCCGGCCGACGAGCGGGAGTCGGGCCGGGCAGCCGGCTTCGAGAACATTCCGGCCGTCGTGGCGGCGGCGGCCTCCCTGCGCGCGGTACGCGCCGGGGCCGCCGAGGAGTCCGTACGGCTGCGCGCCCTGGTGGACCGTATCCGGGCCGCGGTGGGTGGCGGCCTGGTGCCCGACGTGGAGGTGGTCGGTGATCCGGTGCGGCGGCTGCCGCACCTGGTCACCTTCTCCTGTCTCTATGTCGACGGGGAGACCTTGCTCCACGAACTGGACCGGGCGGAATTCTCTGTTTCGTCCGGTTCATCCTGCACGAGCAGCACCCTGACGCCGAGCCATGTCCTCAAGGCGATGGGGGTGCTCACGGAGGGAAACATCCGGGTCTCGCTTCCGTACGGGACCACCGGGGCCGAGGTCGACCGCTTCCTCGCGGTGCTTCCGGGCGTGGTGGCCGGGGTACGGGAGCGGCTCGGCGCGCCGACCTCGGCGGCCCCCTCCCCCGCACCGCGTGCGTCGCTGGTCGTCGACGCGCTGGGCAGGCGCTGCCCGGTCCCGGTGATCGAACTCGCAAAGGTGATCGGAGAGGTACCCGTGGGCGGCACGGTGACGGTCCTCGCCGACGACGAGGCCGCCCGGCTCGACATTCCCGCCTGGTGCGAGATGCGCGAGCAGGAGTACGTGGGTGAGGAGCCGGCGGACCGGGGCTCGGCCTACGTGGTCCGCCGGCTCCTGTGAGCCCGCCCTAGGAGAGGTGAGCCCGGACCTCGGTGGCCGCCTCGTCCCCGTACGCCTTGGTGAAACGGTCCATGAAGTGGGTCCGGCGCAGGGTGTACTCCTGGGTGCCGACCGTCTCGATGACCAGGGTCGCGAGCATGCAGCCGACCTGGGCGGCGCGCTCGAGGCCGACGTTCCAGGCGAGGCCGGAGAGGAAACCGGCCCGGAACGCGTCGCCGACACCGGTCGGGTCGGCCTTCCGCTCCTCCTCGGCGCAGCCGACCTCGATCGGGTCCTCGCCGGCCTGCTCGATGCGGACGCCGCGGGCGCCGAGCGTGGTGACGCGGTGGCCGACCTTGGAGAGGATCTCCTCGTCGCTCCAGCCGGTCTTGGACTCGATGAGCCCCTTCTCGTACTCGTTGGAGAAGAGGTACGTGGCGCCGTCGAGGAGGATCCGGATCTCGTCGCCGTTCATCCGGGCGATCTGCTGCGAGAAGTCCGCGGCGAAGGGGATGTTCCGGGAGCGGCACTCCTCCGTGTGGCGCAGCATCGCCTCGGGGTCGTCGGCGCCGATGGAGACGAGGTCGAGGCCGCCGACCCGGTCGGCGACGCTCTTCAGCTCGATCAGCCGGGCCTCGCTCATCGCACCGGTGTAGAAGGAGCCGATCTGGTTGTGGTCCGAGTCCGTCGTACAGACGAAGCGGGCCGTGTGCAGGACCTCGGAGATGCGCACCGAGCCGGTGTCGACGCCGTGCCGGTCGAGCCAGGCGCGGTACTCGTCGAAGTCCGCCCCGGCGGCGCCGACCAGGATGGGCCGGGTGCCGAGCAGACCCATACCGAAGGCGATGTTGGCGCCGACGCCTCCGCGGCGCACGTCGAGGTTGTCGACCAGGAAGGAGAGCGAGACCGTGTGCAGCTGGTCCGCGACGAACTGGTCGGCGAATCGGCCGGGGAAGGTCATGAGGTGGTCGGTGGCGATGGAGCCGGTGACTGCAATGCGCACGGGGAGGCTGCTCCTGCGGAAGGCGAAGGGAACGCGTGAGCGCCCCCTCCGGGACGGCATGACAGTTCACGCTACCCGGTATCGCGACCGGCCCCGAAGGGGAAAACTACCCGATAGTAGGTCTTTCTACCTGAGGTCCCCCTGCGTACGGTGCGGATATGTCGAACAACATCGTTCCGCGCGAGTCCGAGACGAGCCTGGCCGAGCTGCGCGGGGACTGCGCACGCATGGCGCCGCACTGGGTCGTCCCCACGAAGACCGCCACCGAGCCGGTGGCGCCGTCCCGGATCCACGGGGTCACGGTGCCGCCCTCCTCGGCCCGGCTGATCGACGCCATGTCCGACTACGGGGACTGACCGGCCGGCGGCGCCCCGGCGCCCGCCGGGGGAACCGTGCGCTCCCCTGCTCCGTCCCACCGTTGTCCCCACTCGGGGTACGGGCGATGAGCCAGTGGCGGCTATGCAGTCGAAGGAGCGATCCGGTGAGCACCGAGCGACCCGAGAATGACGTGACCGGTACCCGGCGGCGGCGTTCGCCGCTCGCCGTGGCCTCGGTGGCGGCAGCCGTACTGGTGGCCGGTGGCGGCGGCGCCTACTGGGCCTCGACGGCTGCGGGCGAGGCCGGCCCGGGACTCCTCCCCGATCCCGGGACCGGCTCGCCTCCCGTGCTGTCGCTGGACGACGGCCCGTCGGCTCCTCCGACGGGCATCGCTCCGGGTGAGCCGGATCCCCGGGGCGGCGGGACTGTCTACCGCGCCGCGGGCGAGCTGCCCGACGGCCCGGACACGGCCGCCGTGCACCGCGCGAAGGGCGCGGTGACCGCGGCGGAGGTGGCGCGGCTGGCGAAGGCGCTCGGGGTGCCGGGAACACCGCGTACCGAGGGCACCGCCTGGAAGGTGGGCAGTGACGGGGACGGGTCGGGACCGGTTCTGCGGGTGGCCGGGCAGGCTCCCGGCACCTGGACCTTCGCCCGGTACGCCTCCGGTGGCCCGGACGCGTGCGAGTCGGCCGCGGTCTGCTCGAAGGACCCCGCGCCGGGCACCGGCTCGCCCGTGAGCGAGAAGGCCGCCAGGGCCGCGGCGCTTCCGGTGCTGAAGGCCGTGGGGCAGGACGACGCCGCACTCGACGCCCGCCAGCTGATGGGTTCCGTACGCGTGGTGAACGCCGACCCGGTGGTCGGCGGGCTTCCGACGTACGGCTGGTCGACCGGGATCCAGGTGGGTCCCGGGGGTGAGGTCGTCGGCGGCAGCGGGCAGCTGAAGGGTCTGGACAAGAGCGACACGTACCCGGTGATCAGTGCCGAGGAGGCGCTGAAGCAGCTGAACGCGGAGGCCCGGCGGGCCGCGAAGGACGGTACCGGCGGCTGCGCGACCCCCGTACCGCTGGAGGGCGACCCGGCCGCGCCGGACGGGACGGACTGCTCAGGCCCGGGCGGCACCCCGCAGACCACCACGGTGACGGTCGGGAAGGCGGCGCTGGGGCTCGCCGCGCGCTACGCGGACGGGGAGCGGGTGCTCGTGCCCTCGTGGCTGTTCTCCGTACGGCCCCGAGGGGGCGGCCCGGAGAACACGGTCGTGCGGGTGGCGGTGGCCCCGGAGTACCTGGCGAAGGAGACCGTCCGGCCGGCCCCGGAACCCACGAAGGTCCCGCAGGACCCGGGAACGGGCTCGGACGGCACCACGGCCGGGCAGCGGCAGATCATCTCGTACCGCGCCGAGGGCAGGACGCTGAAGGTGACCTTCTGGGGCGGCGTGTGCAGCACGTACGCGGCGCGCGCCGCGGAGAGCGGCACGGCGGTCCGGGTCACGGTCACCGAGTCGGAGCCGGAGCCCGGCAGGGCGTGCATCCTGATCGCCGAGGAAATGACCCGGACGGTGACGCTGGACGCCCCGCTGGGCGACCGGAAGGTGGTCGACGCGGTGTCGGGAGCCGCGGTGCCGCGCGGCTGACGGCCCCGTGCGCGCACACAGCGGCGGCGGCGCTCCCGGATCCCCCGGGTGCGCCGCCGCCGTCGTACGCACCAGGCTCAGCTGAAGGAGTCACCGCAGGCGCAGGAGCCCGTGGCGTTCGGGTTGTCGATCGTGAAGCCCTGCTTCTCGATCGTGTCCACGAAGTCGACGGAGGCGCCGCCCAGGTACGGGGCACTCATCCGGTCGGTGACGACCTTGACTCCGCCGAAGTCCTTCACGACGTCGCCGTCGAGCGAGCGCTCGTCGAAGAAGAGCTGGTAGCGCAGGCCCGAGCAGCCTCCGGGCTGCACGGCGACGCGCAGCGCGAGGTCGTCACGGCCCTCCTGCTCCAGCAGGGTCCTGACCTTGTCTGCGGCGGCGTCGGACAGGAGGATGCCGTCGCTCACGGTGGTGGTCTCGTCCGATACGGACATCTGCTTCTCTCCCGGGTTGTTCGGACTGCTTGCCGACGGTCCAACCATCGGGGCCGCGGATTCATTCCGGGCCAGGCGCTTGTCTGTTCCCTTCATGCTCGCACAATCCCCCGCGGGGGGATGCGTCACATCGACGCTATCGGCATCGTCAATCCGACGTGCGGCGGTTATGATAGATAGCGTCAATTAGACGAAAAGGCTTGTTCGCAGAGTTCGCAGAAAAGAAAGGGTGCGTGTCGTGACCACCGCCCAGCCCCTGGATGTCCAACCGACGCCCCTCGCCCTGCTGCTGCTCGGCCGCGAGGCCGACCCGAGGAGCGAGCGAGGCGTCGAATGCCCCGGCGACCTGCCCTCGCCGTCCGACCCGGACCTGGTGGAGCGCGCCCGCGCCGCCAAGGAGAAGCTCGGGGACAAGGTCTTCGTCCTCGGGCACCACTACCAGCGCGACGAGGTCATCCAGTTCGCGGATGTCACCGGCGACTCGTTCAAGCTGGCCCGGGACGCCGCCGCGCGGCCCGAGGCGGAGTACATCGTCTTCTGCGGCGTGCACTTCATGGCCGAGTCCGCGGACATCCTGACCGGTGACGACCAGAAGGTCGTGCTTCCGGACCTGGCGGCGGGCTGCTCGATGGCCGACATGGCCACCGCGGAGCAGGTCGCCGAGTGCTGGGACGTGCTGACCGAGGCGGGCGTCGCCGAGCAGGTCGTGCCGGTCTCGTACATGAACTCCTCCGCCGACATCAAGGCCTTCACCGGCCGGCACGGCGGCACGATCTGCACCTCCTCGAACGCGAAGCGCGCGCTGGAGTGGGCCTTCGAGCAGGGGGAGAAGGTCCTCTTCCTTCCGGACCAGCACCTGGGCCGGAACACGGCCGTGCGGGACATGGGCATGAGCCTGGAGGACTGCGTCCTCTACAACCCGCACAAGCCGAACGGCGGCCTGACCGCCGAGGAGCTGCGCGACGCGAAGATGATCCTGTGGCGCGGGCACTGCTCGGTGCACGGGCGGTTCTCGGTGGAGTCCGTCGAGGACGTACGCGCGCGCATCCCGGGCGTGAACGTCCTGGTGCACCCGGAGTGCAAGCACGAGGTGGTGGCGGCCGCGGACCACGTGGGCTCGACGGAGTACATCATCAAGGCCCTGGAAGCGGCTCCGGCCGGCTCGAAGTGGGCCATCGGTACGGAGCTGAACCTGGTACGCCGTCTGGCGAACCGTTTCGCCGCGGAGGACAAGGAGATCGTCTTCCTCGACAAGACGGTGTGCTTCTGCTCGACCATGAACCGGATCGACCTGCCGCACCTGGTGTGGACGCTGGAGTCGCTGGCCGAGGGGAACCTCGTCAACCGGATCCAGGTCGACCCGGAGACGGAGAAGTTCGCGAGGCTGGCCCTGGAGCGGATGCTGGCGCTGCCGTAGGGATCGCCGGGCCCCGGAAGCCCGAGGGGAAGGCCCCCGAACGCCGGTGCGGCGTCGGGGGCCTTCCTGTTGCCTCCGGGGGTCAGGCCTTGGCCGGCTCCGGCTCTTCGGAGGAGGCCTCCGCCGAGGAGCCGGGGGTCGCGATGCCGGACCTGGCCTCGCGCCTGGCCGCCTTCTTCCCGGCGCGGCGCTCCTTGCGGAGCTCGACCATCGCGTAGAGCGTCGGCACCAGGAGCAGGGTCAGCAGCGTGGAGGTGATCAGACCGCCGATCACCACGACCGCCAGCGGCTGCGAGATGAAGCCGCCTTCGCCCGTCACGCCGAGCGCCATCGGGAGGAGTGCGAAGACCGTCGCCAGTGCGGTCATCAGGATCGGGCGGAGACGGTGACGGCCGCCCTCGACGACCGCCTCGACGACGCCCATGCCCTGCGACCTGTACTGGTTGATCAGGTCGATCAGCACGATCGCGTTGGTCACCACGATGCCGATGAGCATCAGCATCCCGATCATCGCCGGGACGCCCATCGGGGTGCCGGTGATGACGAGGAGGCCGATGGCGCCCGTCGCCGCGAAGGGGATGGAGACCAGCAGGATCAGCGGCTGGACGAGCGAGCGGAAGGTGGCCACCAGCAGCATGAAGACGATCGCGATGGCCGCCAGCATGGCCAGCCCCAGCTTCCCGAAGGCGTCGTCCTGGTCCTGGGAGACGCCGCCGATGGTGGCGGTGGCGCCGTCCGGGAGATCCAGGGCGTCGATCTTCGTCTGGAGCGAGGCGCTGACCGCGCCGGTGTTGTCGCCCGTCGGCTTGGCCGTGATCGTCGCCGCGCGCTGACCGTCGATCCGGGTCATCGTGACCGGGCCGGGGACCAGCTTCACGTCGGCGATCCGGCCGAGCTCGACCGGGCCGAGCCTCAGGGCCTTCAGCTCGGCCGTCGTGGTGGCCGGGCTGGACGACCGCACGACGATGTCACGCTCGGTGTCGTCCATGATCGCCTTGCCGGACGGGGTGCCCCGCACCGCGCCGGCGACCGCCGCGCCGAGCGTGCTCTCGTTGAATCCGGCCTCGGCCGCCTTGTCGTTGGCCCTGACCGAGATGCGCGGAACGCTCTGCGCCAGGTCGCTCTGGACGTCGGTGACGTCGTCGAGTTCGGCGACCTCGGTCCGCACCGCTTCGGAGGCCTTCTTCAGGACGTCCGCGTCGGCGGCCTTCACCACGACGCTCAGGTCCTGGCTGCCGAAGCCGTCGCCGGCGGCGATCGTCGTGTCGCCGATGCCGTCGAGCTTGCCGAGGGCCTCGTCGATCCGCTCCTGCGTGGCGTCGAAGTCCGCCGCGTCCCCGAGGGTGACCTGGTAGGAGGCCTGATTGGCTCCCGTACCGCCGCCGAACGCCGCCATGAAGCCGGACGAGCCGACGGTGACCTGGTAGTCCTTGACGCCACTGTCGGCGGCGAGGACCTTCTCGACCTTCCGTGCGGCCGCGTCGGCCGCCTCCAGGCTGGTGCCGGGGGTCAGCTCCTGCTTGATGGAGAGGACTTCCTGCTCGCCCTGGTCGAAGAAGTTCGTCTTCAGCAGGGGCGCCATGCCGAAGGTGCCGAACAGCACCACGAAGGCGATGACGATGCTGGTGACACGGCGCCGGGTCGCGAAGCGCAGCACCGGGACGTAGATCCGCTGGAGCCGGCTCGCGGCTTCCTTCTCCTCGGCCTGGCGGCGCGCCTCGTCCGGGTTCTCCGCGGTGCCCCTGGGGGCGCGCAGGAACCAGTACGACAGGACCGGCACCACGGTCAGCGAGACCAGCAGGGAGGCCAGCAACGCCGCAGTGACGGTGAGGGAGAACGAACCGAAGAGCTGGCCGACCATGCCGCCGACCAGGCCGATGGGCAGGAAGACGGCGACGGTGGTGAGCGTGGACGAGGTGACCGCGCCGGCCACCTCCTTGACCGCGGTGATGATCGCCGACTGCCGCTCCTCGCCGTAGCCGAGGTGCCGCTTGATGTTCTCCAGGACCACGATCGAGTCGTCGACGACGCGGCCGATCGCGATGGTCAGCGCGCCGAGCGTGAGCATGTTCAGAGACAGGTCGCGGGTCCAGAGCACGATCAGTGCCAGCACCACGGAGAGCGGGATGGAGACCGCGGTGACAAGCGTCGAGCGGACGGACGCGAGGAAGACCAGGATCACGATGACCGCGAAGAGCAGGCCGAGCGCGCCCTCGGTGGTCAGACCGGAGATCGCCTTGGAGACGGCGGGGCCCTGGTCGGACACGACGGTGAGCTCGGCGCCGGCGCCGAGGTCCTTGCGCAGCTCCGGGAGCTTGTCGTGGACGGCGTCGGAGATGGCGACGGCGCTGCCGTCCTGGTCCATGGTCGCCACGACGGCGAGGCTCGGCCTGCCGTTCGTGCGGGTGATGGAGACCGCCGTGGAGGGCTCCTCCTTCACCGTGGCGATGTCACCGACGCGGACCGGCTTCCCGGGCCTGCCGGCCGCCGGGTCCTGCGCGGAGATCCTGAGGTCCTCGATCTGCTGGAGCGAGGTGAAGGAGCCGCCGACCTGGATGGTGCGGCTCTTGCCCGACTCGGCGAAGGAACCGGCCGGAACGGTCGCACCGCCGGCCTGCAGGGCCTGGGCCAGCGAGCCGGCGTTCAGTCCGGCCGCCGCCAGCTTCCTGTCGTCGGGGACGACGGAGACCTGGAGGTCCTGGACACCGTCGACCGAGACCTGGCCGACACCGTCGATGTCCTCGATCGCCGGGACGACCGTGCGGTCGAGCCGGTCGCTGAGCGCCTGCTGGTCCTCGTCGGACGTGACGGCGAGGACGACGGTCGGGATGTCGTCCGTCGAACCGGCGATGACCTGCGGGTCGACGTCGTCGGGCAGCTGGATGCGGGCGCGGTTGACGGCCTGCTGGATGTCGGCGACGAGCTGCTTCGTGCCTTCGTCACCGAAGTCGAAGCTCGCCATGATGACGGCGTTGCCCTCGCTGGCGGTCGAGGTGATCCCCTCGATGCCGTCGACGGCCTTGATCGCGTTCTCGAGGGGTTCGACGACCTGCTTCTCGACCACGTCGGGGGACGCACCCTGGTAGGGGGCCAGCACCGACACCATCGGGAGTTCGATGGTGGGCAGCAGCTGCTGCTTGAGCTGCGGGATCGCGATCGCTCCGAAAACGAGCGCGACGATCGAGATCAGCCCGATCAGGGCCCTTTGCGCGAGGCTGAATCTGGACAGCCAGGACATGGGTGGGTCTCTCTTCTGTGGCGTACGCGGCAGTGGGGCGGCTGATCAGGAACGAAGGCCGAAGGCCCGGGTCCGAAGATCAAACGAAGGGGACACAGCCTGCCCAGCTACACGATCGCCGATCCCGGGGGCGAATTCGTCGGTCCCCGGGTTGCTTTCTCATGAAGCGCATACCGCAGCTGGAGTACGCCGGATCTCCACCCCTCACTCGGTCCTGGGCCGCACCAGGCCGGATTCGTACGCGACGACGACCAGCTGGGCCCGGTCCCGTGCGCCCAGCTTCGCCATCGCCCTGTTCACATGGGTCTTGACGGTGAGGGGGCTGACCACGAGCCGCTCGGCGATCTGGTCGTTGGAGTGCCCGCCCGCGACCAGGACCAGCACCTCGCGCTCACGTCCGGTGAGCGCGGCGATCCGTTCGGAGTACCCGGCGGCGTCCGGGCCCACGCCGGCGCTCCCGCCCTGGGCGAGGAAGGTGGCGATGAGCCCCTTGGTCGCGGCCGGGGAGAGCAGCGCCTCGCCACCCGCGGCGATACGGATGGCGTTGAGCAGCTCGTCCGGTTCGGCGCCCTTCCCGAGAAAGCCGGACGCGCCCGCGCGCAGGGACTGCACCACGTACTCGTCCACCTCGAACGTGGTGAGCATGACGATCCGTACGTCCGCCAGACCGGGGTCCGCGCTGATCATCCGGGTGGCGGTGAGCCCGTCGGTGCCGGGCATCCGGATGTCCATCAGCACCACGTCCGCGCGGGTCGAGCGGGCCAGTGCGACGGCCTCGGCACCGTCCGCGGCCTCGCCGACGACCTGCATGTCGGGCTCCGAGTCGACCAGCACCCGGAACGCGCTGCGCAGCAGCGCCTGGTCGTCCGCGAGCAGCACCTTGATCGGTGTCATGCGCGTCCCCCCGTCCGTTCCGCGGTGGCCGGTCTCTCCGGCTCAGCCGTGCGGGACATGACGGGCAGGATCGCATGGACACGGAATCCACCGCCGTAACGGGGACCGGCGGTGAGGGTGCCACCGAGCGCGGTGACGCGTTCGCGCATGCCGATGAGGCCGTGCCTGCCGCCGCCGCCGTCGTCGTCGTGCCCGTCGGCACGGCCCGTACCGGCGCCCCTTCCGTTGTCGAGCACGGTGATCTCCGCCGTCGCCCCGACCCGTACGACGCTCACCTCGGCCTCGGCGTCCGCGCCCGCGTGCTTGCGTACGTTGGTCAGGGCCTCCTGGATGATCCGGTAGGCCGCGAGGTCGACGGCGGCGGGCAGCGGGCTGTCGCGGTCGGTGCAGGCCACCACGACGGGGAGGCCCGCGTTCCGGAAGGTGCCGACCAGCTCGCCGAGGACGGCGAGTCCGGGGGCCGGCTCGGTGGGCGCCTCCGGGTCGCCGGACTGGCGCAGCAGCCCGACGGTGGACCTGAGTTCGTTGAGCGCGCAGCGGCTGGCCTCCCGTACGTGGGCGAGCGCCTCTTTGGCCTGGTCCGGGCGCTTGTCCATGACATGGGCGGCCACCCCGGCCTGGACGTTGACCAGGGCGATGTGGTGGGCGACGACATCGTGCAGGTCCCGGGCGATCCGCAGCCGTTCCTCGGCGACCCGGCGGCGGGCCTCCTCCTCGCGGGTGCGTTCCGCCCGCTCGGCCCGTTCCCGGATCGCGTCCACGAACGCGCGCCTGCTGCGCACGGCGTCCCCGGCGGCACCGGCCAGACCGGTCCAGGCGAGGACGCCGACGTTCTCCTGGCCGTACCAGGGGGCCGAGCCGACCGCCATCGCTGCCACGGTCAGCACCACCATGGTCAGCAGGCCGACGCGCCAGGTGGTGGGGCGGTCGGTGCTGGCCGCGACGGTGAAGAGCGCGATGACGGAGCTCATCACCACGGGGGCGGGCGGGTCCATCAGGAGGAACTCGAGGGCGGACAGCACCCCGGTCACGGCGAGCACCGCCATGGGGTTGCGCCGCCGCAGGACGAGCGCCGCGGCCCCGAGCACCATCAGGAGGACGCTGAGGGGTTCGGGGGTACGGACGCCGAAGATGGGCCCGTGTCCCGGGTTCGGCTCGGCGAACGACGCGCAGAGCATGGCGGCGAGCACCGCCGTGGCGAGCGCCCCGTCGAGGGCGAGGGGGTGGCCGTGCAGCCAGCGCCGGGCACGCACGAGTCCGGTTCCGAGGGTGGTCACGTCGAGCCACGGTACGGCGTGCCGTCCACCGGACGTCCGTGCGGTGTCCGGACGCGGTCCCGCGGTGGCGTCGGGGAACCACTCCCGCAGCACCGTGCCCCGCACCGGTGGGACCGGTGCGGGGCACGGTGGGGAGTGTGGAGCGGGCGTACGGTCAGCCGGCGATGAGCCCGTCGTCGCCGAGCATCGCGCGCACCTCGTCGAGGGTGGCGTCCGGTGACGGCAGGATCAGCTCGGACGGCTCCAGGGAGTCGTCCGGCAGTGGCGAGCCGAGCTCGCGCACCTTGTCGAGGAGCGCGTGGAGCGTGGTGCGGAAGCCGGGTCCGTCACCGCTCTCCATCTCGGCGAGCAGTACGTCGTCGAGCTTGTCCAGCTCGGCGACGTGACTGTCGGCCAGGACGACCTGGCCCTCCCCCATGATCCGTACGATCATGACGCTGCCCTCACTGCTTGTCGAACTTGTGCGGAGACTGCTGCGACTGCGGTGCCGCGTCCTGCGCACCGCCCTCGATGGCCTGCTGCTGCGCGGAGGAACCGCCGGCGAGCTCGGCCTTCATCCGCTGCAGTTCCAGCTCTACATCCGTACCACCGGAGAGCCGGTCCAGCTCGGCGGCGATGTCGTCCTTCGCCGTCCCGGTCGGGTCGTCCAGGGCGCCGGAGGCCAGCAGCTCGTCGATGGCTCCGGCCCGGGCCTGGAGCTGCTGGGTCTTGTCCTCGGCCCGCTGGATGGCGAGGCCGACGTCGCCCATCTCCTCGGAGATGCCGGAGAAGGCCTCGCCGATCCGGGTCTGCGCCTGGGCCGCCGTGTAGGTGGCCTTGATGGTCTCCTTCTTCGTGCGGAAGGCATCCACCTTGGCCTGCAGCCGCTGGGCCGCGAGAGTGAGCTTCTCCTCCTCGCCCTGCAGCGTCCGGTGCTGCGTCTCCAGGTCGGTGACCTGCTGCTGGAGGGCGGCGCGCCGGGACAGCGCCTCACGGGCCAGGTCCTCGCGGCCGAGCGCGAGTGCCTTGCGGCCCTGGTCCTCCAGCTTGGACGACTGTCCCTGCAGCTGGTTCAGCTGCAGCTCGAGCCGCTTGCGCGAAGTCGCCACGTCGGCGACCCCGCGGCGCACCTTCTGAAGCAGCTCCAGCTGCTTCTGGTACGAGTAATCGAGGGTCTCGCGCGGATCCTCGGCCCGGTCAAGGGCCTTGTTTGCCTTCGCGCGGAAGATCATTCCCATACGCTTCATGACACCGCTCATGGGCTTCGCGCGCCCCCTTCTGACGGACTGGGCTCCAGCACTCCAACAGAACCCACAGTACGGGCCCTGTCTCCATTACCGCACTGTTCGGGCGTTGATGTGCTCCTCCCCAAGGACGACTGCGAGCGGTGACCGCTCCCGCCCAGGGAGTAGACGGCAATCGGGGGCACGCCGCACCGGAGTCCGTTCTGCCCCTGTCAGGACAGTTATCAGGACGCGGTCCGTTGCCGGATCGTTCCCGCCCGGTCCCGTGTTGCCCGCACCGACCCCGTACCCTTGGGTTTTGTGTTCCGTAGCCGTTCCAAGGAAGAGAAGGCCCCCACCGGCAAGGTGACGGCGGACCTCTCCAAGCAGCCCCGCGACCCTGAGGCTCCCAAGGGTCGCCCCACCCCCAAGCGCAGCGAGGCCCAGACGCAGCGCCGGCGAGCCTCCAGCGGCACGCCGACCGATCGCAAGGAGGCGATGAAGCGCCAGCGCGAAGCGCGACGCGCCGATCTGGCCAGGCAGCGTGAGGCACTCGCGTCGGGTGACGAGCGTTATCTGCCCGCGCGTGACAAGGGGCCCGTGCGGCGCTTTGTCCGTGACTTCGTGGACTCGCGCTTCTGCGTCGCGGAGTACTTCCTCCCGCTCGCGGTGATCATCCTGATCCTCAGCGTGATCCAGGTCCAGAACATCCAGAACATCTCCCTGATGCTCTGGCTCGGCGTGATCGTGCTGATCGTGGTCGACTCCGTCGGCCTCGGGTTCCGCCTGAAGAAGCAGCTGGCCCAGCGCTTCCCGGACGCCCCGAAGCGCGGCGCGGTGGCCTACGGCCTGATGCGTACGCTCCAGATGCGCCGGCTGCGGCTTCCGAAGCCGCAGGTCAAGCGGGGAGAGCGGCCCTGAGCACGGAGACCTCCGGTTTCACGGGGGTCTCTTCCCAGTGGCTCGAGGGGCTCGGCGGCCTGCGCAACACGGTCCGCCAGGAGCTCGTCGCCCGGCAGCTGGACGAGCAGATAGCCGCGCGCTTCCCCGTGGGGCGGCGGCTGCGGGTGCTCGACGTCGGCATGGGCCAGGGCACGCAGGCGCTGCGTCTGGCGCGGGCCGGGCACTCCGTGACGGGCCTGGAGTCCGACGGCGAGATGCTCAGGACCGCGCGGGAGTCGCTCGCGGGTGAGCCCGAGGGCATCCGGGAGCGGATGCGGCTCGTCGAGGGCGACGGCCGCGACACCGGGGTCCACTTCCTGCCCGGCAGCTTCGACGTCGTGCTCTGCCACGGCGTCCTGATGTACGTACCCGAGCCCGATCCGATGCTGGCAGGTCTCGCCCGGGTGCTGGCGCCCGGCGGCCTGCTGTCCCTGCTCGTGCGGAACGCCGACGCGCTGGCCATGCGGCCCGGGTCGGCGGGCGACTTCGCCGGGGCCCTCGCGGCGTTCGACACGGACACCTACACGAACCGGCTCGGCCTCACGGTGCGGGCGGACCGGCTCGGCACGCTGAGAGCCACGCTCGCCGGGATCGCCGCGCCGCTGCACGCCTGGTACGGCGTACGGGTCTTCACGGACAACGTGGGCAACGAGGTGGAGCTGCCCGGCGCCGAGCAGTTGGCACGTGTGCTGGACGCGGAGGACCGGGCGGGGCGTACCGATCCCTACCGCGGGGTGGCCGCGCTGCTGCACCTGTGCGGGGTGCGCGGCTAGGGTCCCCGGTCCGGATGCGGGGCTCGGGGCCGTACGCCTGACCGGCCCATCAGCGCGGGCCCCTCGCCGGGGGCCCTGGCGATACTCCGGGCATGGACGCATCCCCCGCACCCCCTTCCCCCTGCCGCTCAGGACGCCGCCGCCGGCTGCCCCTGGCCGCCGGCGTGGGCGTGCTCGCCCTGGTCTGCGGCTGCGCCGGGCCGGACACCTCCCCCTCCGGCGCCCCCGCGCGACAGGCCGTGGCCGCCCGCGCGGCGGACGGCCTGGAGGAGCGGTACCAGGACGTCATCACGGACGTGCTGCCCTCCGTCGTGCAGATCGCCGCCGGGGACGGCCTCGGCTCCGGCGTCGTCTACGACGACAAGGGCCACATCGTCACGAACGCCCATGTGGTGGCCGGCGGGAAGACCTTCGACGTCAGCGTCCCCACCGGCGAGAAGGTGTTCAAGGCCTCCCTGGTCTCCTCCTACCCGGAGCAGGACCTGGCGGTCGTGAAGCTGGACGACCTCCCGGCCGGGCTGAAGGCCGCGCGGTTCGACGACACCGACGAGGTCGAGGTGGGGCAGATCGTGCTCGCGATGGGCTCACCGCTGGGCCTGTCCGGCAGCGTCACCCAGGGCATCGTCTCCGCCGTGGGCCGGACCGTGAGCGAGAGCGGCCCGGGCGACGGCACCGGGGCGACGCTCGCCGGCATGGTTCAGACCTCGGCGGCGATCAACCCGGGCAACAGCGGCGGCGCCCTGGTGAACCTCGACAGCGAGGTGATCGGCATCCCGACCCTCGCGGCGGCGGAGGGCGACAGCGCCGCACCGGGAATCGGGTTCGCGATCCCGGTCTCGACGGTGCGGACGGTCGCCGACCAGATCATCAAGTCCGGCAAGGTCACCGACTCGGGCCGGGCCGCGCTGGACATCACGGGCCGTACGGTCCTCGACGCCGGCTACCGGCCCGCCGGGGTCGCGATCGTCAGCGTGGAGAAGGGCGGTGCCGCTCAGGACGCCGGGCTGCGCGCCGGGGACGTCATCACCCGGATCGACGGCACCCCCGTCACGACGATCACCTCGCTCTCCGAGGCCCTGGCGGACCACAGACCCGGCGACGAGGTCGAGGTGACGTACGTGCGCGGGGACGCGGAGAAGTCGGCCGAGGTCACCCTGGGCGAGATGTGACGAGGAGGGCCCCGGGGCGGGGACGGCAGCCGCCCGCCCGGGCCGAGGGCCTGGTGACGGGCGGGCCGGCGGGGCCTATTCGGCCTGGAGACTCATCGGGCCGTAGATCTTCGTCGTGTCCTCGAAGAGCGTCACCTGGTGGGCGCCGCCCTCCAGCAGCTCCTTCCAGAACTCACCGATCCAGGACTCCGCGTCGCCCTGGGTCGTGAACTCCTCCGGCTGCAGGGCCGGCTCCGTCTCCGTACCGTCGGACTTCTCGAACCGCCACGTCCACGCCATGTCCGCCTCCTGGGTCACGTTGCTGACCGCAAGCCTAGTGGTGCCCGGCCCGGGCGCGCAGGTGGTGCGTGGACACGGGAGGATCAGCAGCGTGGAACTTACTCTGCTCGGCACCGGCGCCCCCGACGGGCTGCCGCGGCCCCACTGCCCCTGCGCCGTCTGCGCATCGGCCCGCGGTGCGCGCGGGCGCGCCCCGACCGCGCTGCTCGTCGACGACGCCCTGCTGCTCGACCTCACCCCGGGCGCGGTGTTCGCCGCCGCCCGTGCGGGCCATTCGCTCAGCGGCGTACGGCAGGTGCTGCTGACCCACCCGCACGACGGTCCCGCCGTGGAACAGCCCCCTTCGCTGCCGCCCGCGGGACGGGTCCCGGACGGGCAGGAGCTGACGCTGATCACCGGTCACCGGATCCGGGCCGTGGCGATGGACGCTCCGGGTACCGGCTACGAGGTGACGTCGCCGGAAGGCGAGCGGCTGCTCTACCTGCCGCCGGGGGCCGCCCCCGCCGGGCTCGCCGGCCGGGCCGCGGAGCCGTACGACATGGTCGTCTGCGACGTGGTCGCACGCCCCGACGCCGTGGCCGGACTGCGGGCCGTCGGGGCTGTCGGGGCGGCCACCGAGGTGATCGCCGTCCATCTGGACCATGACGCGCCGCCCGGCGAGCAACTGCACCGCAGGCTCGCGGCGGGCGGGGCGCGCGCCGTGCCGGACGGGACGACCCTGCCGGTGGGTCACTACCGCGCGGTGCCCGATGTGCCCCGGCGCACGCTGGTGACGGGCGGCGCCCGGTCGGGGAAGTCGCTGGAGGCCGAGCAGCGCCTGGAGACGTTCCCCGAGGTGGTGTACGTGGCGACCGGAGGCCGCCGGGACGGCGACGCGGAATGGGTGGCCCGGGTCGGCCTGCACCGGGACCGCAGGCCTGCCGCGTGGCGCACCGAGGAGACGTGCGAGCTGGTGGGGCTGCTGGAGGCCGACGGTCCGCCCCTGCTGATCGACTGCCTCTCGCTGTGGCTGACGGACGCGATGGACCGGGTGGCCGCGTGGGACGACGCCCGATGGGCGGACGGCGGGGAGGAGGCCTTGCGGAAGCGGGTCGCCGAGCTGGTCCGCGCGGTGCGCGGGACGCGCCGTACCGTCGTCGCCGTGACCAACGAGACCGGCTCGGGGGTGGTCCCCGCGACGGCCGCCGGGCGGCGCTTCCGGGACGAACTGGGCCGCCTGAACGCCGCGTTCGCCGCCGAGTGCGAGCATGTGCTGCTGGTGGTGGCGGGGCAGGCGCTGGTGCTGCGGGGCTGAGTCCGCGGGGCCGGGGGCACGGAAGGCCGCCGGGTACTGTTCCGCACAGGAGCCCTCCGCCGGGCTCCGGCCCACCATGTGACGACCCGCGAGGCAGACCCCCGTGAATCTGGACGACTTCTCCGACCTGATCGAACGCCCCGACGGGGGTGTACGCCGTGATGCCGAGGAACGCCGGGAGCGGCTGGCCGTCCCCTCCGGCGCCCTCGGCCGCCTCGACGAGCTGGGCGAGTGGCTGTCGGCCGCTCAGCAGGCGGTGCCGGTCAAGCCGGTCGACCAGCCCCGCGTGGTGCTCTTCGCGGGTGACCACGGGGTGGCGGAGCTCGGGGTGTCCGGCCGGGCGGCCGGGACGGCGTACGAGCTGGTCAGGGCCGTGCTGGACGGCGCGAGCCCGGTGGCGGTGCTGTCCCGGCGCTTCTCGGTGCCGGTACGGATCGTGGACGCGGGTCTGGACTGCGACCCGGAGCTGCTGCCCGACGCGGTCGTGCGGCACCGGGTGCGGCGCGGCAGCGGCCGTATCGACGTCGAGGACGCGCTGACGGCCGAGGAGGCCGAGCAGGCGGTGCGTCTCGGGATGCGGATCGCCGACGAGGAGGCCGACTCGGGCACCGATCTGGTGGTGCTCGGCGACCTGAGCGTCGGCGGTACGACGGCGGCCGCGACCCTGATCGCGGCCCTGTGCGGTACGGACGCGTCGGTGGTGACCGGGCGCGGGGGTGCGGGCATCGACGACCTGGCGTGGATGCGCAAGTGCACCGCGATCCGGGACGCGTTGCGCCGGGCCCGGCCGGTCCTCGGCGATCAGCTGGAGCTGCTGGCCGCGGTGGGCGGCGCGGATCTGGCCGCGATGACGGGATTCCTGCTGCAGAGCGCGGTGCGCCGGATGCCCGTGGTGCTGGACGGTGTGGTCTCGGCGGCCTGTGCCCTGGTGGCCCAGCGAGCCGCCTTCCGGGCGCCGGACTGGTGGCTGGCCGGGCAGGTGAGCGGTGAGCCGGCGCAGATGAAGGCGCTGGACCGGATGGCGCTGACGCCGCTGCTGGACCACGGAGTGACCGTGGGCGAGGGCAGCGGCGCGCTGCTCGCGCTGCCGCTCGTCCAGGCCGCCGCCGCGCTGGCCGCGGAACTGCCCGAGCGGACCGAGGAGACCGAGGAGACCGGGGAGGAGTTTGCGGGCGAGCCTCCCGCGGAGGCGGACGCGGGAACCGCGGAGACCGCCACCGCCTGATCTCAGGTCCCGTGACCGGGACCTGGACCCGACGGCCCCGGCAGCGGTGTGCGGTCCGGTGCCCCGCCGATCAGGTCCTGGAACCTGCGGCGCGGCCCCGCCCAGCGCACGTCGTGGTGATAGGCCCTCAGCAGCGCTCTGGCACGGGCCCGGTGCCGGTTGCGGTAGAAGCGTCTGGCCCACGGCGAGACGGGCCTGGCCAGCCGGATCGCGGCGATCAGCGCGATGAACGGGACGAGGGTGCCGATCACCGCCATGCGCGCCTTGCCCTTGAACAGGGCGATCAGCACGAAGCCGAAGTTGACGAGGTAGGTCAGCACGACGCCCAGCCTGTTCTGCTGCTGATCGCCGGTCAGCTCGTCCACCCCCAGGGGCGAGAATCCGGCGAGCACGAGCACGACGAGCGAGGCGGTGAGGACGACGACCTCCACACTCTGGCGGCCCTCTTCGCTCCAGTAGACGTCGTCGAGGTGCAGGATCAGCGCGAACTCGTCGAGGACGAGGCCGGCTCCCACACCGAAGACGACGGCGCAGATCCCGGCGGCGACACCGTGCTGCCCGCTCGCCACCGCGCCGAAGCCGCCGACCACCGAGAGCACGACGCCCGGCACCACGTGGTGGACGTGCACCCCGCCGGGCGTGATGTTGCCGAACGGCCCCTTCCCGGCTCTGATCATCCGGGTGATGACACGGGTGACGGCGAACGTCAGCACGAAGGCGCTCAGGGCGAGCAGCAGCGGGAGCTTGCCCGGTTCGACGATGTTCTGGTGAAGCCAGTGACCCATGCCACCCACTCCCGACGATCCACTTCGCGGCTTTTGCGTGTGGTGGACAATCTAGCGCCCTGCCGCACCGGCTAGCCTGCGCGCCGTGACCTCCCTGAACAGCCACGGCATACGTTTCGCCTTCGGCACCCTGACCGTGCTCCCCGTCCGCGTCTCCCGCTGGGACCGCGAAGCCGCCCGCGCCGGCATGTTGTGCGCCCCGCTCGCCGGGCTGGCGGTGGGACTGTCGGCGGCCGCGTCCGGGGTGCTGCTGCTGCTCGCCGGATCAGGGCCCCTGCTGGCGGCGGTCGCCGCCACCGCGCTCCCCGCCGTGCTGACCCGGGGCCTGCATCTGGACGGGCTCGCGGACACCGCCGACGGGCTGGGCAGCGCCAGGCCGGCCGAGGACGCCCTGCGGATCATGAAGCGGTCCGACATCGGACCGTTCGGTGTGATCACCCTGCTTCTCGTCCTGCTGGCCCAGGTGGCGGCCCTGTCCGAGCTGTACGGGCGGGGCTGGGCGCACGGTGCGCTGGGGGCGGCCGCCGCCGCCGTCGTCGCCAGGCTCGCGCTCACGCTGGCCTCGCGCCGCGGCGTCCCGCCCGCCCGGCCGGATGGCCTCGGCGCGGCGGTGGCGGGCACCGTTCCGCTCCGCACCGCCACGGCCGTCGCCTGCGCCGTGGTCGCGGGCTGCGCGGGGGCCGGTGCGCTGCTCGGCGGGTACGGGGCCGTGCACCACGCCGTCGCGGCCCTGGCCGGACCGGCCGTGGCGCAGCTGATGCTGCGCCACTGCGTGCGGCGCTTCGGCGGGGTGACGGGCGACGTGTTCGGCGCGCTGGAGGAAACGGCCGCCACCGTGGTGCTGGTGGCGCTGGTCCTGGGCTGAGGGCCCGATCCGGCCGGAGGACCTCCGGGGTGGTCAGCAGGTCCGGCGCCAGACCCCGAGTTCGTACTTCTTGAGCAGCGAGCTCAGCCTCAGCTTCCGGGACTCCGCGCAGAAGTCCGCCACCGGCACCTCGTACTCCGCGTGGAAGACGGCCTTGCCCGCCTCGATGAACGGGGTGAGGGTCTCGCACTCGTCGTACTGCGCGCACTGCTCGTTGACCGCGAAGTCGAAGTCGTCCACCAGCTGCGGAATCTGCGGCAGGTCGTTCTTCAGGCCGACGGCCAGCCCGTGGTCGTGGGCGATACGGGCGATCAGCCGGTTGTAGCGCAGCTGGTCCCCGGCGGTCAGGGGGAAGCCCGTGGTGTTGAGGTAGCCGTCCATGTTGTCCGGCTCCACGGCGTCGAAGCCCTTCTCCGCGCACATGGCGATCCGGGCCTCCATCAGCGGTTCCAGGAGGTCGGTGCGGCGGATGTCGAGCCACCACTCACCCTCCCAGCCGTTGCTCCTGCCCCGTACGGAGGCGGGGAACTTCCCGGCGTCGGGCCGGAAGTCCTCCCAGGCGCCGGTGGAGAGGTAGCAGATGACCTTGCGTCCCTCACGGTGCAGCGCGGCCACCGTCCCCGCGTCCTGGTCGAACCCGTCGATGTCGTAGACCGGCGCGTCGACGCCGGTGTCCACCCGGCCGGAGAGCTGCCACTGCCAGTCCACACCCGGTTCCGGCTGCCAGCGCTCCACGGCCTTCGGCTCCACGGGGGCCGCCGGCTCCGGGCCGGGGGTGCAGCCTGCCAGTACGGCCAGCAGCACCGGTACGGCGCAGGGCACCGCCCACCGCGTCCTCGCGCTCCGCATGCCGTCTCCCCCACTCGCCCCGCCCAGGTCGACGACCCTATCGCCGAGGTCCGTCCCCCTCCGTACGGGGCCGGTCGGGGCGGGGCCGTGCGGCCGCACGGCCCCGCCCCCGTGAGCGGGAGGCCGGGGCGCGCGTAGGCTCGTTCCCGGCGCGTTGCGGCGGCATCTACGATGCGCTGGGCACGGTCGGCCCACCCCTCGACCGACACATAACTCAACGGAAGCGAGATTTCACCACCGTGACTGCTCTCACTCTCAGCACTGCCGGTGCGGCGACGCTGCGCGCCGACGCACTCGTCGTCGGCGTCGCCAAGGGCGCTGGGTCCAAGGCCCTGGTCCTCGCACCGGGCGCCGAGGCCGTGGACAAGGCGTTCGACGGAAAGCTCGCCACCGTCCTGGAGACCCTGGGCGCCTCCGGTGCCGAGGGCGAAGTGACCAAGCTCCCCGCGCCGTCCGGACTCAAGGTCCCGGTCGTCGTCGCGGTCGGGCTCGGTACGGTCCCGGGGAAGGGCGACGCGTACGACGCCGAGGCGCTGCGCCGCGCCGCGGGCAGTGCGGCCCGCACGCTCGCCGGTTCGAAGAAGGCCGGATTCGCCCTGCCGACGGAGTCCGCGGAGGACGCCGAGGCCATCGCGGAGGGCGCCCTGCTGGGCGCGTACGCCTTCACCGCCTACCAGGGCGGCGAGAACAAGGTCGCCCGCAAGGGCGTCGAGGCCGACGGACCGAAGCTGCCGCTCGCCGAGGTCGCCCTGCTCGGTACCAAGCCGCGCGACAAGGCGTACAAGGCGGCCGCCGAGCGCGCCCTCGCGGTCACCGAGGAGATCAACCGGGCCCGCGACCTGATCAACACCCCGCCCAACGACCTGTACCCCGAGTCCTTCGCCGCCGTGGCCACCGCCGCCGGCAAGGAGCACGGCATCAAGGTGCAGGTCCTCGACGAGAAGGCGCTCGTCAAGGGCGGCTTCGGCGGCCTGCTGGGCGTCGGCCAGGGCTCGGAGCACGGCCCCCGCCTCGTCCGGCTCGCCTACACGCACCCCAAGGCGCAGAAGACGCTGGCCCTGGTCGGTAAGGGCATCACCTACGACTCGGGCGGCATCTCGCTCAAGCCGGCCGGCCACAACGAGACGATGAAGTGCGACATGAGCGGCGCCGCCGCCGTGTTCGCCGCCGTCGTCGCGGCCTCCCGTCTGGGCCTGAAGGTCAATGTCACCGGTTGGCTGGCCCTCGCCGAGAACATGCCGTCGGGCAACGCCACCCGCCCGGGTGACGTGCTGCGCATGTACAGCGGCAAGACCGTCGAGGTGCTCAACACCGACGCCGAGGGCCGGCTCGTCCTCGCCGACGCGCTGACCCGCGCGTCGGAGGAGAAGCCGGACGCGATCGTCGACGTGGCGACCCTGACCGGCGCGATGGTGCTCGCCCTGGGCAACCGCACCTTCGGTGTGATGGCCAACGACGACGCCTTCCGCACGTCGATCCACGAGATCGCCGAGGAGGTCGGCGAGGCGTCCTGGCCGATGCCGCTCCCCGCCGACCTGCGCAAGGGCATGGACTCCCCGACCGCCGACATCGCCAACATGGGCGAGCGGATGGGCGGCGGCCTGGTGGCCGGCCTCTTCCTGCAGGAGTTCGTGGGCGAGGGCATCGCGTGGGCCCACCTGGACATCGCCGGACCCGCGTTCCACGAGGGCGCACCGTACGGCTACACGCCCAAGGGCGGCACCGGATCCGCGGTCCGCACCCTGGTCAAGCTGGCGGAGCGCACGGCCGCCGGCGACCTCGGCTGATCTTCGGGCACCGCGTTCGCGTGCGGCCTTCGCGCGCGATGTCCGCCTGCGGCGTTCGCGCCCGGCGGATACGGCCCCGGGCATGCGTCCGGGGCCGTACGCGTTCCTCTCAATGGCCCTGACCAGCTGTTTTCCCGAAACTTCGTACGCGCGGGTAACCGTCCGGACCGGATGTCCGTGCGGCCCGGAGCGGGGGCCCGCGTCCCGCCCGCCCTCAACAAGTGCGAAGATGGGTTCTCGGCAGGACAGGGCCCCCACCACAGGGCCGAATAACGCAAGCGGCCGAACACCAGCCGACCGGCCGGTCACACCCCAGCGACGGGGCCCGGCGTACGGCGCACATGCATGGAGGACGTGACGTGGCGAACGACGCCAGCACCGTTTTCGACCTAGTGATCCTCGGCGGTGGTAGCGGCGGTTACGCCGCGGCACTGCGCGGAGCGCAGCTGGGCCTGGACGTCGCACTGATCGAGAAGGGCAAGGTCGGCGGCACCTGCCTGCACAACGGCTGCATTCCCACGAAGGCGCTGCTGCACGCCGGCGAGATCGCCGACCAGGCCCGCGAGGCCGGTCAGTTCGGCGTGAAGGCCACCTTCGAGGGCATCGACATCGAGGCCGTCCACGCCTACAAGGACGAGGTGATCTCGGGCCTGTACAAGGGTCTGCAGGGACTCATCGCCTCGCGCAAGGTGCATTACATCGAGGGCGAGGGCCGGCTCTCGTCGCCCACCTCGGTGGATGTCGGCGGCCAGCGGATCCAGGGCCGCCACGTGGTGCTCGCGACCGGCTCCGTGCCGAAGTCGCTGCCCGGCCTGGAGATCGACGGCAACCGCATCATCTCCTCGGACCACGCGCTGAAGCTGGACCGGGTACCGAAGTCCGCGATCGTCCTGGGCGGCGGCGTCATCGGCGTCGAGTTCGCCTCGGCGTGGAAGTCCTTCGGGACCGACATCACGATCGTCGAGGGCCTGAAGCACCTGGTCCCGGTCGAGGACGAGAACAGCTCGAAGCTTCTGGAGCGCGCGTTCCGCAAGCGCGGCATCAAGTTCAACCTCGGCACCTTCTTCGACAAGGCCGAGTACACGCAGGACGGTGTGCGGGTCACCCTCGCCGACGGCAAGACCTTCGAGGCGGAGGTGCTGCTGGTCGCGATCGGCCGCGGTCCGGTCTCGCAGGGGCTGGGCTACGAGGAGGCCGGCGTCGCGATGGACCGCGGCTACGTCCTCGTCGACGAGTACATGCAGACCAACGTCCCGACGATCTCGGCCGTGGGCGACCTCGCCCCGACCCTCCAGCTCGCCCACGTCGGCTTCGCCGAGGGCATCCTGGTGGCGGAGCGGCTGGCCGGCCTCAAGACCGTGCCGATCGACTACGACGGCGTGCCGAAGGTGACGTACTGCCACCCCGAGGTCGCCTCCGTGGGTATCACCGAGGCCAAGGCCAAGGAGATCTACGGTGCGGACAAGGTCGTCGCCCTCAAGTACAACCTCGCGGGCAACGGCAAGAGCAAGATCCTGAAGACCGCGGGCGAGATCAAGCTCGTCCAGGTCAAGGACGGTGCCGTGGTCGGCGT
Source organism: Streptomyces sp. NPDC025273 (assembly GCF_040638585.1). NCBI lineage: Bacteria > Bacillati > Actinomycetota > Actinomycetes > Kitasatosporales > Streptomycetaceae > Streptomyces > Streptomyces sp. NPDC025273. The sequence continues at coordinate 870,879 of NZ_JBEZYP010000001.1, read as the reverse complement.
CCACATGGTCGGTGACCGTATGGGCGAGCAGGTCGGCGAGGCCCAGCTGATCTACAACTGGGAGGCGCTGCCGGCCGAGGTCGCGCAGCTCATCCACGCCCACCCGACGCAGAACGAGGCGATGGGCGAGGCTCACCTGGCCCTTGCCGGCAAGCCTCTTCACTCCCACGACTGATTCCGGTCCCGGGCGCGACGACCGACCACTTCCGCACTTTCGTAAGGAGCAACTGAAACCATGTCGGTTTCCGTAACCCTTCCGGCGCTCGGCGAGAGCGTCACCGAGGGCACCGTCACCCGCTGGCTGAAGGCCGAGGGCGAGCACGTCGAGGCCGACGAGCCGCTGCTCGAGGTCTCGACCGACAAGGTCGACACCGAGATCCCCGCCCCCGCCTCGGGCATCCTGGCATCCATCAAGGTCGCCGAGGACGAGACCGTCGAGGTCGGCGCCGAGCTGGCCGTCATCGACGACGGCACGGGCGCGCCCGCCGCGGTTCCGGCCGCCGAGCCGGCCGCCGAGCCTGCCGCCGCCCCGGCACCTGCCGCCGAGGCCCCCGCGGCTCCGGCCGAGGCCCCCGCGCCCGCCGCCGAGGCCCCCGCGGCCCCGGCCGCCGCGCCGGCCGGTGGCGCCGCCGGTACCGATGTGACCCTCCCGGCGCTCGGTGAGAGCGTCACCGAGGGCACCGTCACCCGCTGGCTGAAGGAGGTCGGCGAGGAGGTCACGGAGGACGAGCCCCTGCTCGAGGTCTCCACGGACAAGGTCGACACCGAGATCCCCGCCCCGGTCTCCGGCGTGCTGCTGGAGATCGTGGTCGCCGAGGACGAGACCGCCGAGGTCGGCGCCAAGCTCGCCGTCATCGGTGCTCCGGGTGCCGCCCCGGCCGCCGCTCCGGCGGAGGCCGCTCCGGCGGAGGCCGCTCCGGCTCCGGCCGCCGCCCCGGCTCCCGCCGCTGCTCCGGCAGAGGCCGCTCCGGCTGCTCCCGCTCCGGCTGCGGCGGCTCCCGCCCCGGCCGCTCCGGCCCCGGCTCCGGCTGCCCCCGCCCCGGCCGCGGCTCCGGCCGCCCCGGCGCCCGTGGCCGCCGCCCCCGCGCCCGTCGCCCCGGCACCGGCCGCCCCTGCCACGCCTTCGGGTGACGACGGCGCGTACGTCACGCCCCTGGTCCGCAAGCTCGCCGCCGAGAACGGCGTCGACCTGGGCGCGGTCAAGGGCACCGGCGTCGGTGGCCGTATCCGCAAGCAGGACGTCGTCGCCGCCGCGGAGGCCGCCAAGGCCGCCGCCGTCGCTCCGGCTCCGGCCGCCGCCGCCCCGGCAGCCAAGGCCGCGCCGAAGCTCGAGGCGTCCCCGCTGCGCGGTCAGACGGTCAAGATGACCCGCATGCGCAAGGTCATCGGCGACAACATGATGAAGGCGCTGCACTCGCAGGCCCAGCTGACCTCGGTCCTCGAGGTCGACATCACCAAGCTGATGAAGCTGCGCAACCAGGCGAAGGAGTCCTTCGCCGCCCGTGAGGGCGTGAAGCTGTCCCCGATGCCGTTCTTCGTGAAGGCGGCGGCCCAGGCGCTGAAGGCCCACCCGGTCGTCAACGCCCGGATCAACGAGGACGAGGGCACGATCACGTACTTCGACTCGGAGAACATCGGCATCGCCGTGGACGCCGAGAAGGGTCTGATGACCCCGGTCATCAAGGGTGCGGGCGACCTGAACATCGCGGGTATCGCGAAGAAGACCGCCGAGCTGGCGGGCAAGGCCCGTGGTGGCGGCCTCACCCCGGACGACATGTCCGGTGCGACCTTCACCATCAGCAACACCGGTTCGCGCGGTGCGCTGTTCGACACCGTCATCGTGCCGCCGAACCAGGCGGCCATCCTGGGCATCGGTGCCACCGTCAAGCGTCCGGCGGTCATCGAGACCGCCGAGGGCACCGTCATCGGTGTCCGTGACATGACGTACCTCTCGCTCTCCTACGACCACCGTCTGGTGGACGGCGCGGACGCCGCCCGTTACCTGACGACGGTCAAGGCGATCCTCGAGGCCGGCGAGTTCGAGGTCGAGCTCGGCCTCTGAGCCGTGCAGCTGTAACCAGCCTCACCAGCGGCGCCCCCGTCCGGAACACTTCCGGACGGGGGCGCCGCCGTATTGTCTAGACACCACCGGTCGCCCTCGGACGCCGTGTTGGTGGAGAGCAGCAATGGTTTGCGCCGAAGGAGCCCGTCATGACCCCGCCCGTCGTCCACTCGCTGCGCGAGCAGATCCGCGAGCACATCGTGGACGGGATCGTCAGCGGGCGCTGGAAGCCGGGTGAGCGGATCGTCGAGCGCCGCATCGCGACCGAGCTGGAGGTCAGCCAGACGCCCGTGCGCGAGGCGCTGCGCGAGCTGGAGACGCTGAGGCTGATCGAGTCGGCACCCAACAAGGGCGTGCGGGTGCGGAACCTGACCGCGGCCGATCTGGAGGAGAGCTACCCCGTACGGGCCGGACTGGAGCAGATCGCGGCGGAGCTGGCCGCGCCGGCGCTGGGCGAGGACTGCTCGGCGCTGACGCCGCACGTGGCGGCCCTGTACGAGGCGGACCGGCTGGCCGACGGTGAGGCGCAGGTGCGGCACACCGTGGCCTTCCACCGGGAGATGGTGCGGGCGGCGGGGAACGCCGTCCTGCTGCACACCTGGGAGGGGCTGGGCATCGAGGTGTTCACCGCTCTGTCGATCCGCTGGCTGGGCACGGTGCAGAAGTCCTACGCGGAGGAGCACGAGGCACTCATCGACGCGTTCCTGCGGCGGGACCCGCGGATCGCCGTGCTGGTGAAGGAGCACGTCCTCGGGTGCGCTCCCCGGGCATGAGTCCCGGGTGCGCGCTCCACCCATGAGCCCGGTGAAGCGCCGAGCCCGCGCGGCGGCGTGAGCCGGAGTGGCGCCGTGGACCCCGCGGCGGCCCGCACCCATCTGCGGCATCCGTCGCTCGACTGTGCAGCTCAGAGCCCGTTTCACCCCGAATGGTCCCGTCACTGCGTGCCCCGTTCCGAGGCACCGAATGCCACTTTCTTCATATCAAGAATTTTTTCCCTTCACCCCTTTGATCGATCATCGATCGGCCACTTACAGTTCACTCGCGGGCCCACCGGCCCGATCGCCCTGTCCTGCCAGCCAGGGCCTTCTCCACCCCCCTCCACTCCGGAAGGCGGCGATCATGACCGACCCCGTAGCAAAGCTTCCGAGCGAGCTCGACCAGCTCCCGGACCGCGACCCCGAGGAGACCGCCGAATGGGCGGCCTCCCTGGACGCCGTCACCAAGGCCGCGGGCCCGCACCGCGCCGCGTACCTGATGCGGCGCTCGCTCCAGCACGCGGAGGGCGCCGGTATCGCGCTGCCCAAGCTGCTGGAGACCGATTACGTCAACACCATCCCCACCTCCGCGGAGCCCGCCTTCGACGGCGACCTGGAGATGGAATCGAAGATCACCGCGTGGAACCGCTGGAACGCGGCCGCGATGGTCACCCGCGGCGCCCGCTTCGGCGTGGGCGGGCACATCGCCACCTTCGCCTCGGCCGCCTGGCTGTACGAGACCGGCTTCAACCACTTCTTCCGCGGCAAGGAGGGAGGGGGAGGCTCCGGCGACCAGCTCTACATCCAGGGCCACGCCTCGCCCGGCATCTACGCCCGTGCCTTCCTCGACGGCCGGATCAGCGAACAGCAGCTCGACAACTTCCGGCAGGAGTCGGGCGGCGACGGCCTGCCGTCCTACCCGCACCCGCGGCGGCTGCCCTGGCTGTGGGAGTTCCCCACCGTGTCGATGGGTCTCGGCCCGCTCTCGGCGATCTACCAAGCGCGCTTCAACCGCTATCTGGCCAACCGCAAGATCAAGGACACGTCGGACTCGCACGTCTGGGCCTTCCTGGGCGACGGCGAGATGGACGAGCCCGAGTCGACCGCTGCCCTCGCCCTCGCGGCCCGTGAGCAGCTCGACAACCTGACCTTCGTCATCAACTGCAACCTGCAGCGCCTCGACGGCCCGGTCCGCGCCAACTTCCGCGTGGTCCAGGAGCTGGAGGGCGCGTTCCGCGGGGCCGGCTGGAACGTCATCAAGACACTCTGGGGCAACGCCTGGGACGAGCTGTTCCAGCTGGACACCACGGGTGCGCTGCTCCGCCGCCTCCGCGAGGTGCCGGACGCGCAGTTCCAGACGTACGCGACCCGCGACGTGGCCTACATCCGCGAGCACTTCTTCGGCGCCGAGCCCGCGCTCGCCGAGCTGGCGAAGCTGCTGAGCGACGCCAGCATCGCCGAGTGTTTCTACAGCTCCCGCGGCGGTCACGAGGCGCGCAAGGTGTACGCGGCCTACCGCGCGGCCGTGGAGCACAAGGGCGCGCCGACCGTGATCCTGGCCCAGACGGTCAAGGGCTACACGCTCGGCAAGGGCTTCGAGTCCAAGAACGCCAACCACCAGATGAAGAAGCTGTCGATCGACGAGTTCAAGGGCATGCGCGAGCTGCTCGGCCTCCCGATCCCGGACAGCGCCTTCGAGGACGGACTGGTCCCCTACGGGCACCCGGGCACCGACTCCCCCGAGGTCCGCTACCTCCAGGAGCGCCGCGCCGCCCTCGGTGGTCCGGCCCCCGCCCGGCGGGTGCACGCCGTGGCCCTGCCGCAGCCGGAGGAGCGCGCCTTCAAGGCCCTGTACAAGGGGTCCGGCAAGCAGGAGATGGCCACCACCATGGCGTTCGTCCGCCTGGTGAAGGACCTGATGCGGGACAAGGAGACCGGCAGGCGCTGGGTTCCGATCGTCCCGGACGAGGCCCGTACCTTCGGCATGGAGTCGCTGTTCCCGTCGGCCGGCATCTACTCGCCGCTGGGCCAGACGTACGAGCCGGTCGACCGGGACCAGCTGATGTACTACAAGGAGGCCAAGGACGGCCAGATCCTCAACGAGGGGATCACCGAGGCCGGCGCCATGGCCGACTTCATCGCCGCCGCCACGTCGTACGCGACGCACGGCGAGACGATGATCCCGTTCTACATCTTCTACTCGATGTTCGGCTGGCAGCGGACGGCCGACCAGATGTGGCAGCTCGCCGACCAGCTCGGCAAGGGCTTCATCGTGGGCGCCACGGCGGGCCGTACGACGCTGACGGGTGAGGGCCTCCAGCACGCGGACGGCCACTCGCACCTGATCGCGTCCACGAACCCGGCGTCGCTCAACTACGACCCGGCGTTCGCGTACGAGGTCGCGGTGATCGTCAAGGACGGTCTGCGCAGGATGTACGGCCCCGATGCCGAGAACGTCTTCTACTACCTGACGGTCTACAACGAGCCGAAGCAGCAGCCCGCGATGCCGGAAGGCGTCGAGGAGGGCATCGTCAAGGGCCTGTACCGCTTCAGGGAGGGCACGCCCGGCACGGCGGACGCGCCGCGCCTGCAGCTTCTGGCCTCCGGTACGGCGATCCACTGGGTGCTGGAGGCCCAGGAACTCCTGGCCGACGACTGGGGGGTCACGGCCGACGTCTGGTCCGCCACCTCGTGGGGCGAGCTGCGCCGCGACGCGCTGGAGGCCGACGAGGCGCTGCTCCGCGGCGAGGAGCGCGTGCCGTACGTGACCCAGGCGCTCTCCGGTGCGCCGGGCCCGGTCCTCGCGGTCAGCGACTGGATGCGCGCGGTGCCGGACCAGATCAGCCAGTGGGTGGAGCAGGACTGGTCGTCGCTGGGCACGGACGGCTTCGGCCTCTCCGACACCCGCGCGGCGGCCCGTCGGCACTTCGGTGTGGACCCGCAGTCGGTCGTGGTCGCCTCCCTGGCCCAGCTGGCCCGCCGCGGCGAGCTCCCGGCCTCGACGGTCAAGGAGGCCCGGGAGAAGTACGGGCTGTAGGGGGACGGGCGGGCAGGCGCGGGCGGGTCCGGCGCCTGCCCGCCGGCGTCGGCGGCACCCCCCACAATGGGTCCATGCGTGCTGCCCGGCTCATCAAGATGGTGCTGCTCCTCCAGTCCCGCCCCGCCATGACCGCCGCGGAGCTGGCGAAGGAGCTGGAGGTGTCGGAGCGCACCGTGACCCGGGACGCCCAGGCGCTCTCCGAGGCGGGCGTGCCGGTGTACGCGGACCGGGGCCGCGTCGGCGGTTACCGGCTCGTCGGGGGTTACCGGACCCGGCTGACCGGACTGGCCCGCCATGAGGCCGAGGTCCTCTTCCTGTCCGGGCTGCCCTCCGCGCTGCGCGAGATGGGGCTGGACGACGCCGCTTCGGCGGCCCGGCTGAAGGTCTCGGCGGCCCTGCTCCCCTCCCTCCGGGACGCCTCCAGGACCGCCGCCCAGCGCTTCCACCTGGACGCCCCCGGCTGGTTCCACGAGCCGGCCGTCCCCGAGCTGCTGCCCTCCGTCGCGGAGGCCGTCTGGGGCGACCGGCTGGTCCGGGTCCGCTACCGCCGCGGCGGCGCGCAGGAGGTCGAGCGGGAGCTGTCCCCGTACGGGCTCGTGCTGAAGGCCGGTGTCTGGTACCTGTGCGCCCGGGCCGAGGAGGACCTCCGGGTGTACCGGATGGACCGGTTCACCGCGGTCGCCGTCTCGGAATCCCGTTTCGTACGGGACGAGGAGTTCGATCTCCCCCGGTTCTGGGAGGAGCGGGCGGCCCAGTTCGCCCGGTCGATCCTGCGGACCGAGGTGACCGTACGGCTGTCCGAGGCGGGGGTGCGGCGGCTGCCGCACGCCGTGGACAGGGCCGCCGCCGCCGAGGCGCTGGCCGAGGCCGCCGGGCCCGACGAGGACGGCCGGCGGACGGTGACCCTGGCGGTCGAGTCCGAGGAGGTCGCGTACGGCCAGCTGCTCTCCCTCGGACCGGAGTTGGAGGTCCTCGCACCCGCCACCCTGCGCGAACGTTTCATCGATGCCGCCGAACGCCTGCGCGACCTCTATCGCTGAAGGCTTCATTTCGGTGTCTCCGCGTGCGTCGCCCGCCGCCAGGGCAGATGCTGGACCCGTGATGGACGAGACGGAGTTCTGGGAGATCATCGACAGCACCCGCGAGGCCGCCGAGGGCGACCCCGAGGACCATGCCGACCTGCTCGTCGAACGGCTGGTGCAGCTCGATCCGGACTCCGTGCTGGATTTCGCCAGACACTTCGAGGCCCGTTACCACCGCGCCTACCGCTGGGACCTGTGGGGAGCGGCCGCCGTGCTGCTCGGCGGGGCGAGTGACGACGCGTTCGACTACTTCCGGTGCTGGCTGATCGCGCAGGGCCGGGAGGTCTTCGAGGGCGCGATGCACGATCCGGACAGCCTCGCCGCGCTGCTGGGGGACTTCGACGAGGAGCTCGACGGGGACGGCGAGGAGCTCGGCTACGCCGCGGACGAGGCGTACGAGCAGCTCACCGGCACGGTGGCCCCCGACCTCGGGCTGCCGCCCCAGGTCTCGGAACCGGAGGGCACTGCCTTCGGCCTGGAGGACGACGCGGCGCTGGCGGAGCGGTTCCCCGCGCTCTGGGACCGCTTCGGACCGTCCTGAGCGGCCGGCCCGTGCCGTGCTGCTCAGGGCGCCAGTGAACGGCCCATCAGGATGTCGTCGACATACCGTCCGTGCAGGAAGAACTCACCGGGCAGCACTCCTTCGACGGTGAAGCCCTCCGATGCGTAGAGGGCCCGCGCGGGGGCGTTGTGCCCGAGCACCCGCAGGGTGAGCCGCCCGGCTCCCTGCCTGCGCGCCTCGGTGTACGAGGCGCGCAGCAGCGCCCGCGCGATGCCGCGGCCCCGCGCCCACTCGGCCACGGCGAGGCCCTGTATCTGGCGTACGTGGGCGTTGCAGGCGAGCGGGGTCGCCCTGGCAAGCCGGAGGTATCCGGCGATGCGCTCCTCCCCCGTCCCGGTGACGGCTCCGGCCACCAGGAAGTCCTCGGGCGGGTGCCGCTCGTCGAAGAAGGGCTCGTACGGGGGCTGCGGTCTCGGCTGGACGGCGTGCAGCGTCGACCAGGTGGCACGGTCGAGCTCCCCGAGTGCGCTGCGGTCCGCCTGTACGGCGGGACGGACGGGCAGGACGGAGAGGAACCACGGTTCGGACATGCCGGCAACTCTGCCACGCCGTGTTCCGCGTGCGGCAGGGTCCATGGGGCAAGATGACACCATGCCGCACTCCCGTATCGCCGTCACCGGATCGACCGGACTCATCGGAGCGGCGCTCGTGCGCTCGCTGCGCGCCGACGGGCACGAGGTGGTGCGCCTGGTGCGCCGTCCCGCCGCCACGGGCGACGAGGTGCAGTGGGATCCCAAGCGCCAGTACGTCGACGTGGCGGGGCTGGTCGGCTGCGACGCCGTCGTCCACCTCGCCGGTGCCGGGGTCGGGGACCACCGGTGGACCGAGGCGTACAAGCGGGAGATCCGGGACAGCAGGGTGCTGGGCACGGCCGCGATCGCCGAGGCCGTGGCCTCCCTGGACACACCGCCGAGGGTGCTGCTGTCCGGGTCCGCCATCGGCTACTACGGCGACACCGGGGACCGCGCGGTCGACGAGACCGCACCGCCCGGCGAGGGATTCCTGCCGTCCGTGTGCGTGGAGTGGGAGGAGGCCGCGGCCCCCGCCGAGGAGGCGGGTGTCCGCACGGTCCTCGCCAGGACCGGCCTGGTCGTCGCCCGGCAGGGCGGGGCCTGGGGGCGCCTGTTCCCGCTGTTCAAGGCGGGGCTCGGCGGGCGGCTCGGGAACGGTCGGCAGTACTGGAGCTTCATCGCCCTGCACGACCACGTCGCGGCCATGCGGCACCTCCTGGACACGGAGTCCCTTTCCGGTCCGGTGAATCTGACCGGCCCCTCCCCCGTCACCAACGGCCAGGTGACGGCCGCGATGGGGCGGGTGCTGCGCCGCCCGACCCTGCTCACCGCACCGGCCCCCGCGCTGCGGATCGCGCTCGGGGGCTTCGCCGAGGACGTCCTGGGAAGCCAGCGGGTGCTCCCCGGCCAACTTCTCGACTCGGGCTTCTCGTTCGCCTTCCCCGGAATCGACGAGGCCATCCGCGCCGCACTGCGCTGAGCCCGGCCCTCCCGTCTCCTGGTCGGGGACGACGGGACCGCACCGCGGTGCAGGTCAGCCGGACCGTCCCGGCCTCCTGGCGCCGGCCGCCGCCGCTCCGCCCGCCGTCCCCGGGACGGTCCGCCGGGCCGCCGTGCGACCCCGTGCACCGGTGCCCGGGGTGCGCGCGACTGTACCTGCATCGGCCATCCACCTAGCCTCGACCCGAACTCCGGCATTCCGGGGGCCTGTTGGGGGCAAGAACCCCCCACCAGTCGAGCCGACTCGGGGAGGGGCATGTGCTCACGGCAGACACGGCACGGCACGCGGATGTGGTCATCATCGGGGCCGGGGTCGCCGGCCTTGCGGCGGCCCACCAGCTGATCAGCGCAGGAGTGAGCGTCACCGTTCTGGAGGCCGCCGCGCAGGTCGGCGGCCGGATGGCCACCCATGAGGTGGACGGGTTCCGGCTCGACCATCCGGGCCCGCTGCTCAGCTCCGCGTACCCGGAGCTCCGCACGACGCCGGGTCTGGACGGGCTGGTGCTGCGGGACTTCGCTCCCGGCGTGCTCGTGCACACCGGGGGCCGCCAGTTCCGTGCCGGAGACGTGCGGAGCGCGAGGGGCGCGCTCAGGGCTGCGCGCTCCCGGTCGAGCGCCCCCCGGGCGCCCCTGGGCGGGGCGATCGAGCAGGCCAGGCTGGGCGCCTGGCTGGCCCGTCTCGCCGCCACTCCGGCGGCCCGGATCATGGCCCGGCCCGACCGGCCGGCGCTCTCGGCCCTGTCGGCACGCGGAATCCCGCCGCGTACGGTCAACGCCTTTCTGCGCCCGCTGCTCTCCGCACTGCTGGGCGACCCGGAGCTCACCACGTCCAGCCGCTGCGCCGACCTCACCCTGCGCAGTTACGCGCGCGGCCGGCTCTGCGTACCCTCGGGCGGTTCCTCGGCGCTGCCCGAGCTGATGGCGGCCTCGCTGCCGCCCGGCACCGTGCGGACCGGGGTCCACGTCACGGCCGCCGACATCACCTCCGTACGCACCAAGGAGCACGGTGAGCTGGGCTGTCGCTCCCTGCTGCTGGCCGCCGGCGCGGGGGCGGCCGCCGAGCTGCTGCCCGGGCTGCGGACGCCGGCCTTCCACCCGGTGACGGTGCTGCACCACACGGCTCCGGTGCCCCCGTCGACCGGCGCGAGTCTGCTGCTGGACGCGGACCGGTCCGGCCCGGTCGCGCACACCGCCGTGATGAGCGAGGTCGATCCCTCGCGGGCGCCGCACGGCCGGACCCTGATCACCTCCACGGTGCTCGGCCCCCCGCCGCCGGACCTCGACCGCACGGTCCGCGCCCATCTCGCCACGCTGTACGGCACGCCCACCCACGACTGGGAGCTGCTGACGGCCCATCACGACCCGGAGGCCGTGCCCGCGATGCCGCCCCCGCACGACCTGCGCCGGCCGGTCCGGGTGCTCGCCGGCCTGTACGTGTGCGGCGACCACCGCGACACGAGCACGGTCCAGGGCGCCCTGCACTCCGGGCGGCGTGCGGCCTCGGCGATCCTCGCGGACCTGGGGGTGCGGAAGGAGCCCGGGGGCGGCACGGCGCTGCCCGCCGCCGCGTAGCGGCCGGGTCAGCCCAGCGCGGCGACCCGGTCGCGGTACCCGCGCACGGCGACCGCGTCCCGGTAGGGCTCCAGGCGTCGCTCGAAGTCCCTTACGTACTCCGTCGCGCGCACCGACCGCATCTCCGAAGCCTGCTGGGCCGCCTCGGCGCCCAGCAGGCAGGCCTGGTCCAGCTCGCCGAGGCCGAGGCGCGCGGAGGCGAGGACCACCCGGCAGAACAGCCTGCTCCTGGCGTACGCCGGAGCGCGCAACTGGAGGGACCGCTCGGCGTGCTGCGCGGATACCCGGTACTGCCGCAGATCGCGGTGGCAGTGGCCGAATTCGTCGGCCAGCTGCGCCTCGTCGAAGTAGCGGGCCCAGTGCGGCACCTCGTCGCCGGGCCGGGCGGCCTGCAGGGAGCGTTCCGCCCGTACGAGCGCGGCGATGCAGGCCCTGGTCTCACCGAGCACGCCGTGTCCGCGGGCCTCGACCGCGTGCAGCAGAGCCATGACGACGGAGGGCGCGGACGAGCCGATGCCCTGCTGGGCGACTCGGGCGAGCTGGACGGCTTCCCTGCCGTGCCCGAGATAGACGGCCTGCCGGCTCATCGTGATCAGGACGAACGAGCCGTACGCCCGGTCGCCGGCGGCCTGCGCGAGCCGCAGCGCCTGGACGAAGTAGCGCTGGGCGAGGCCGTGCGCCGCGATGTCGTACGAGGTCCAGCCGGCCAGCCGGGTCAGGTCGGCGGCCGCCGAGAACAGCCGCCGGCCGATCGTCTCGCCGTAGCTCCCGCGGAGCATGGGCTCGGCCTCGTGCTCCAGGTACCTGACGAGGGCCTGCCGGGCGTGGCCGCCGCCGTACGCGTTGTCCAGGGTGCGGAAGAGCTCGCCGACCGAGCGCAGGGCTGCGACGTCTCCGCTGCCGACCCGCTGGCCGGGGCCGCGGTCGCTCTGCCGTTGGCGCGGGACGCCCGGGGGCGTTGCCGCGGGGCCGGGCGGACGGGAGGAGCCGTGGCCGCGGGTGCCGGCCGGGCCGCCGTGGACGCCCGGCCCGTGCGTGCCCGTGCCCGGTGCACCGGCCCCGTGCGCACCCGCCCCGTGTGCACGGGGACCGTATGCGCCTGCGGGGCCCTGGGGCTTGTCGGACCCGTCGGCGGTGTGCAGCCCGTTCACCGCCCGCGTCCCGTCGGCCTCGGCAGGGGTGCGCGGGGCGGGCAGACCGGGCGCGACCGTCACCGGTGCCGGCTCGCCGCGGCCGGTCCATTCGTCGGCCCGGCCGATCAGCCAGTCCCGGCTCGGGACGACCAGTCCGGCCGGGGTGAACGCGATCTTGCGCAGTTCCGCATGGCTGCCCGAGTCCTTCCGCCACAGCCCGCTGACGATGTCGACGGCCTCGGTGGGGGTGGCCGCGAACTCCAGGCCGGCGTAGACGGGCGCGCACGCGTCCAGGCCCAGGTCCTGCGCCGAGAGCCGCCGCCCGAGCCGCCGGGTGAAGACCTCGGCGATCAGCGCGGGAGTGGAGCCCCGCGGCTGCTGACCGCGCAGCCACCGGGTCACCGAGGTCTTGTCGTACCGCAGGTCCAGGCCGTGTTCGAGGCCCAGCTGATCCACCCTGCGGGCCAGGCCCGCGTGGGAGAATCCGGCTTCCGCGATGAGCGCAGCGAGCCGCCGGTTGGGGGTGCGCTGCGGAGGTCGTTCCGACATCAGCTCTAGGGTCTCCTGCCTTCGGGGCCCGGCGGGCAGCCCTTATGGAACGGCGCGAACTTAGCTGCCCCGGCTGCCGCATCGCCGACCTTCGCTTCACATTCATCCGATCGTGTGAGAATTGTGGACATCGCTGACAGAGGGCGGTGGGTCACGACCTGCCGGACAGCTGTGCGCGGAGCGGTCGTACAGTGGCTGAGGGCGCACATCAGTGCATGGTGACGTGGCTCCGGGGACACCCCCCGGTCTGCCGCCACCGCGAGTAGGGAGGCACCCGGAGTGAGTGAGCTGCGGTTCGTCCGTCTGGGATTCGGCGAGGAAGCGGTCGACTACCAGGAGGCCTGGCAGAAGCAGCGCGAGGTGCACGCCGCCCGGTTCGAGGACACGGTCCCCGACACCTGCCTGCTCCTCGAGCACCCGCCCGTCTACACCGCGGGGCGCCGCACGACCGACAGCGAGCGCCCACTGGACGGCACCCCGGTCATCGATGTCGACCGCGGCGGGAAGATCACCTGGCACGGCCCGGGCCAGCTCGTCGGCTACCCGATCCAGAAGCTGCCGCGTCCGGTCGACGTCGTCGCGCACGTGCGCCGGCTGGAGGACGCCCTGATCCGCACCGCCGCCGACTTCGGCGTGGAGACCTCCCGGGTCGAGGGCCGCAGCGGCGTCTGGGTCCTCGGCGACCCGGTCGAGGACCGCCCCGCACTCGGCGGGCTGTCGCTGGACTTCGATCCCCGGCTGCACGACGAGGAGTTCGACGCCCGGCTGAACGGCCCCGAGTACGCGCCGTCCAACGCCGGCCAGCGCCGCGAGGACCGCAAGCTGGCCGCGATCGGCATCCGGGTCGCCAAGGGCGTCACCATGCACGGCTTCTCGCTGAACGTGAACCCGGACAACACCTGGTTCGACAGGATCGTGCCGTGCGGCATCCGGGACGCGGGCGTCACCTCGCTCGCGTACGAGCTGGGCCGCGACGTCACGATCGCGGAGGTGCTCCCGGTCGCCGAGAAGCACCTCAGGAACATCCTGGAGAACGCGGAGCTCGCGCCCCGCGCCGTGGAGGCTCCCGCGACCACCGCCACCGCCTGAGACCCGCACGGGAATAGGCCCTGCCGGCCACAGGTTAGGCAGACGTAAGACCGTTCTAACCACGGGCGTACCCTGGTGTTCGCCGAAGAATCCAATGCAGCGAAAGCAAAGGGGAGTGCCGGAGTGTCCGCTGTCGCACCCGACGGGCGCAAGATGCTGCGCCTCGAGGTCCGGAACAGCCAGACCCCCATCGAGCGCAAGCCCGAGTGGATCAAGACCCGGGCGAAGATGGGCCCCGAGTACACGAAGATGCAGAAGCTCGTGAAGAGCGAGGGTCTGCACACCGTGTGCCAGGAGGCCGGCTGCCCGAACATCTACGAATGCTGGGAGGACCGCGAGGCGACCTTCCTCATCGGCGGTGACCAGTGCACCCGTCGCTGCGACTTCTGCCAGATCGACACGGGCAGGCCTGCGGCCCTCGACCGCGACGAGCCCCGGCGTGTGGGCGAGTCCGTGGTCACGATGGACCTGAACTACGCCACGATCACCGGCGTCGCACGCGACGACCTGGAGGACGGCGGCGCCTGGCTGTACGCGGAGACCGTGCGCCAGATCCACGCCCGGACCGCGGAGCGGGCGACCGGCGCCACCAAGGTGGAGCTGCTGATCCCCGACTTCAACGCGGTCCCCGAGCAGCTCGCCGAGGTCTTCTCCTCGCGCCCCGAGGTGCTCGCGCACAACGTCGAGACGGTCCCGCGGATCTTCAAGCGGATCCGCCCCGGATTCCGTTACGAGCGTTCCCTGGACGTCATCACGCGGGCCCGTGAGGCCGGCCTGGTGACCAAGTCCAACCTGATCCTGGGCATGGGCGAGACCCGCGAGGAAGTCAGCGAGGCGCTCCAGGACCTGTACGACGCGGGTTGCGAGCTCATCACGATCACGCAGTACCTGCGGCCCACCCCGCGGCACCACCCGGTCGAGCGCTGGGTGAAGCCGCACGAGTTCGTGGAGCTGAAGGACGAGGCCGACGCGATCGGCTACTCCGGGGTCATGTCGGGGCCGCTGGTGCGTTCCTCGTACCGCGCGGGCCGCCTCTTCCAGCAGGCGATGGACCGGCGGGGTGCGGGAGCCACGACGGCCACCGGCGCCGTGTGAATCCGAGCACAAGAAGCTACTGAGCAGTAATCGCCGTGACGACGCGGCCCGTGCACTCCCCGCAGGTCGGGGGCCCGTATGGGCCGCGTCGGCGTGCGCGGCGCCGAAATCAGGGTTTCATTGGTGTTTGACCGACCGGTCATGCACTGGTAACACCGAGCAGTGACCCTAGGTACACACGCAGCGGCAGCGCACGCAGCCGCTGCCGTCACTGCTTCCCGCTACTCAGTGCGCGCCGGGTGCGCGCATCCGCTCCGAGGGGGAACGACCATGATGCCCGCCGCGCCGGTACGAGCCAACGCGATCCCGTCCGTCACCACCGCACTCCGCGCCGTCGAGTCGCTGCTGCTGAGCAGCGGCCAGCGCACCGCCCGCCGGAACGCCTGGACGGCGGTCCTCGAGGACCGCCGCAGGGCCAAGGACCGGGTCGAGGCGGAGCATGTCCTGAAGGCTGTGGCCGACCACCGTTCCTAGCCCGCGCCGAGGCCACGTAAACTTCGGTACATGGCGAGGAAGGCACACACTGAAGGCGCGGACAGCGCCGAGAACGCGGGGCGGCTCAAGCAGATCGCCCTGACCTACAAGATGACCAAGCGGTCCGACCCCAAGGTCGGCCTTGTCGTCGCGGGTGTGGGAATCGTCACCTTCGGCGTCCTCCTCGCGATCGGTTTCCTGATCGACCACCCGATCTACGCGGGCATTCTGGGCTTCGTACTGGCCCTCCTCGCAATGGCGATCATCTTCGGGCGGCGTGCCGAGCGTGCGGCCTTCGGGCAGATGGAGGGACAGCCCGGCGCCGCTGCGGCCGTGCTGGACCGTGTCGGCCGTGGCTGGACCACGACGCCGGCGGTCGCGATGAACCGCAGCCAGGACGTCGTCCACCGGGCCGTCGGCAAGGCGGGCATCGTGCTGGTCGCCGAGGGCAATCCGAACCGGGTGAAGGGCCTGCTGGCGGCCGAGAAGAAGAAGATGGCCCGCATCGTGGTGGACGTGCCGGTGCACGACATCATCGTCGGTGACGGCGAGGGCCAGGTGCCGCTGAAGAAGGTGCGCACCAAGATGCTGAAGCTTCCGCGGGTCCTGACCGGACCGCAGGTCACGGCGACCAACGACCGGCTGCGGGCGATGGGTGACCTGATGAGCAACATGCCGCTGCCGAAGGGCCCGATGCCGAAGGGCATGCGGATGCCGCGCGGCGGAAAGATGCGCTGACGCAGCACGCACGAAGCGGGCGGCCCCGGACGAACACGTCCGGGGCCGCCCGCTTTCCGCTTCCGTCCACCTGCCGGCGCCGCATGTCCTCAGATGCGCACCTGGACCGCGCGGGCCAGCCGGTCGTGGAGGCCGCGGGTGTCGCGGTCCCAGACCAGCGCCGGGATCACCAGGACGAGGAGCACGGTCCGGACGATGACCCGGACCGCGCCGAGCCGTCCGCCGTCCTCGGCGACGACCCGCAGGCCCAGGATGCGCTTGCCCGGTGTGGAACCGATGGTTCCGACCGTCAGCAGGCTCATGACGAGGAAGACGGCGAGCGCCCAGTTCCCGGCCGTCTGTTGGTCACCGCGCGCGAGCAGCCCGTATGCGATCACCATGCACAGGGACCAGTCGATGAAGAGGGCCCCGACGCGCCGGCCGAGCGGGGCCACGGACCCCGGGCCTTCCTGGGGCAGGCCGAGGCGTTCGCCCCGGTACCCGAAGTCGGCGCCCATCTCCTCGGCCGCCGCGCGCGGCCCCGAGAGCCACGATCCGATTGCTTGCCTGTTGTCCACCCGTCCACGGTACTGCGCCCGTGTTTGTGACAGGCCGGGCGGGGCACTGAACAGGTCGCTGAGGTGCCGCTACCCCCCGGCCCGGTTAACTTGGGCGAAACAAATGGGTCATGCTGGAGAAATCCTGCCTGCCTATGGTCGGGTCCAGCGTGTGCCACCGCACTGGCCGCACAACGAGTTGCAACCCCGCCCTTTCCCGGGTCGGGAGTAGGAGGAGTTGGATGTTCCAGAACGCCGACGAAGTCCAGAAGTACATCGCCGACAACGACGTCAAGTTCATCGACGTCCGGTTCTGCGACCTGCCGGGTGTGATGCAGCACTTCACGATCCCGGCAGCGACCTTCGACCCGGCCGAGGAACTGGCTTTCGACGGCTCGTCGATCCGCGGCTTCCAGGCCATCCACGAGTCGGACATGGCGCTCCGCGCGGACCTGTCCACGGCCCGTGTCGACCCGTTCCGCCGCGACAAGACGGTGAACGTCAACTTCTTCATCCACGACCCGATCACCGGCGAGCAGTACAGCCGTGACCCGCGGAACGTGGCCAAGAAGGCCGAGGCGTACCTCGCCTCGACCGGTGTCGCCGACACCGCGTACTTCGGCCCCGAGGCCGAGTTCTACGTCTTCGACAACGTCCGCTTCCAGACGTCGGCGAACGAGAGCTTCTACCACATCGACTCCGAGGCCGGCGCCTGGAACACCGGTGCGACCGAGAACAACCGGGGTTACAAGGTCCGCTACAAGGGCGGCTACTTCCCGACCCCGCCGGTCGACCACTTCGCCGACCTGCGCGCCGAGATCTCCCTGGAGCTGGACAAGAACGGCCTCCAGGTCGAGCGCCAGCACCACGAGGTCGGCACCGCCGGCCAGGCGGAGATCAACTACAAGTTCAACACGCTGCTCGCGGCGGCCGACGACCTGATGCTCTTCAAGTACATCGTGAAGAACGTCGCCTGGCGCAACGGCAAGACCGCGACCTTCATGCCGAAGCCGATCTTCGGCGACAACGGCTCGGGCATGCACGTGCACCAGTCGCTGTGGCAGGGCGGCACGCCGCTCTTCTACGACGAGCAGGGTTACGCCGGTCTGTCGGACATGGCCCGCTACTACATCGGCGGCATCCTGAAGCACGCCCCGTCGCTGCTGGCCTTCACCAACCCGACGGTGAACTCCTACCACCGCCTGGTCCCCGGCTTCGAGGCCCCGGTCAACATGGTGTACTCGCAGCGCAACCGCTCCGCCGCGATGCGTATCCCGATCACGGGCTCCAACCCGAAGGCGAAGCGCGTCGAGTTCCGCGCCCCGGACCCGTCCTCGAACCCGTACCTGGCGTTCTCGGCCCTGCTGATGGCGGGCCTGGACGGCGTCAAGAACAAGATCGAGCCCCCGGAGCCGATCGACAAGGACCTCTACGAGCTGGCCCCCGAGGAGCACGCGGGCGTCCAGCAGGTCCCGACCTCCCTCCCGGCGGTCCTCGAGGCCCTGGAGCAGGACCACGAGTACCTCCAGGCCGGCGGCGTCTTCACACCCGACCTGATCGAGACGTGGATCGACTACAAGCGCACCAACGAGATCGCCCCGATCCAGCTGCGGCCGCACCCGCACGAGTTCGAGCTGTACTTCGATCTCTGAGAAGCGGGACCCGAGGGTCCCGTCGTCGGACACACCGGTGAGGGCCGCCACCCCGTTTTCAGGGGTGGCGGCCCTCACCCGTCTGGTCCGCGCCGAACCGAGCCGGCCGCTCGCCGTCAGCCCGCCAGCAGTTCGCGCAGTTCCGCGACCGCTTCGCGGAGCCGGTCCGCGAAGGCGTGCATCTGGTCGGCCACCGGCTGCGGGGTGCTCAGGTAGAGGTTGAAGCGGTCGGGCAGCAGGACGTAGGCGATGCCGATGCACGTGCTGCTCGTGGAGCCGAAGCCGAAGTACTGGATGTTCTCCGACGGTGCCGAGCTGGTGCTCAGGTAGTCGTCCCGCATCGTGAGCCAGCCCGGTGAGCGGTACAGGGCGGGCTGTTCGGTGATGCCGAGCTCGTCGCCGCGGCGGCGCTGGATGAGTTCCAGCTCCCACAGGTGCTGCTCGGGGGCTTCCCCGGCCTGGCATTCCCTGGCACGGGCCACATGGGCGGACGCGGCGGCGCGGAAGGCGGCGCGGCGGGTGTCGCGGCCGGCGGCGGGGTCGTCCATCGCGGCCACGAAGGCCTGCGTCTCGGGGGTGACGACGCGCATCGCCTCGGTGCGGCCGTGCCGGTACTGGCGGGTCGCGATCGACTCGTACGTGGCACCGAGGTGGCCCTTGGCACGCTGGTGGGCCAGCTGGTAGGCGGCCTGGACGAACGCGTCCGGGGAGACCCCGAGGGCCTTGGCCGCGGTGCTGCCGAAGTCGCCGAAGGAGACCGTGCTGGTGGCGGTGGCGTGTCCGTACGCGGCGAAGGCCTCGGCGGCGGACCGGACCTGGGCCCGCAGGGTGTCGTCCAGTTCGAACGCGAGGGGCTGCGGGACCGGCTGTCCCTGCGGGCGGGCGCCCGACCGACGGGCGTGTTCCTCGGGCGCGGTGCTGAGCAGTGCGTCGGTGAAGCTGAGGATGGTGGTGCCGTCCAGTTCGCAGTGCTCGACGTTGATGCCGGCCCGGCCGTCGGCGTAGACGACGAAGGAGACGGCCTTGTCGAACCAGCGGTTGCCCCGGTCCCCGTAGAGCAGTTCGTCGCAGGTGGCCTTGGTGTCCTCGGGGGCGAAGTCCTCCAGGCAGACGCAGAAGAGCGCGGTCTCGATGTCGTCCAGCGTCCTGGCGTTCCGTGGGTGGCGGGCGATGAGGGCGTCCCTGGCCGCCGCCCACTCGGCGCGCGCCATGGTGGTGAGGTGGCCGGCCCGGTCGGCCTCGTCCGTGTGCACGTCGGCCTTGGTCACGGCGCGCAGCCCGGCCTCGATCTCGTCGAGGCTGTGCGGGACGCCGTCCTCGCCGAGCACGTCCAGCCGGAACATGCTGCCCCGGAAGAACACCACGATATGCCGGGCCGTGGACGGGCCGGGCGCACGGTCGCTGTACGGGGCGCGGACGGTGTCCAGGGGGGCGCCGGGGATGCGGGTCGTGGAGAACAGGTACGCGTTCTGCACCATCGACTGGGGCACTCCGCGCTGCTCCACCGGCGCGATGAGGCCCTCGTCGAGCCGGTGCTTGTAGTGGAGCGCCCCCGCGACCAGCCCGGCCGCCCGGTCGAGCTGGCCCTGGCCGGTGTCCTGGAAGAGGAAGAAGAAGTTGGCGTTGAGCGCGATCCGGTCGCGGCGGCCGAGGTAGCGGTACGGCCAGAAGGTGTCGAGCCAGCTGTGCACGCCCTCCGTGGCGTCGTACTCCTCCAGCGCCGCGTGCAGGACGCGGCCGGGGCCGCCGGGCCGGAGGAAGGCGGCGACCTCGGCCTCGGTCGCCGCCCGTTCCTCGGCGGTCAGCAGCGGTGCGCACCAGGCGAGGAACCTCTCGCAGCTCGCTTCGAGCGTGGGCAGTGGCACGCGTGGCAGGCTCGCCTCCCGGGCGAAGGTGGCGCTGACCGGTGCTTCCTGGCTGACGTTCAATTCGGATCTGCTTTCGGTTGGTGGGTTCGGGGGCGGGCTCAGCCGGCGGGGTCCTGGTGCGGGCGGGAGACGTACAGCTGGGCGTACATCCAGCCTTCCTCCTCCAGGCCCCGCGCATCCACTCCTGCCGCTGCCATCCTGTCGAGGACGAGGGCCTGTTCCTGCGGGTCGGCGAACCTGCGCTGCTTGAAGACGTCGTCGACGCGGACGGTGCGGTATCCGAGTCCGGTAAGGGCGTCCTCGACCGGATCGAACGGGAACATCCTGAGCACGAAGTGCGCCATCCAGGGGCGGCGTTCGCCCTGGGCGTGCACGACGCGGGTGAGGGTCCGCTCGGTGACGTAGCCGATGCAGCCCGTCGAGATCACGAGGTCCGTCCCGGCGAGCCGGGCGTGCTGCTCCGGCGTGGGGTCGTCCGACTCCAGGTCGGCGTGGACCGTGTCGTCGAGGAATCCGGCCTCGCGGGCGTAGGTCAGGGCGCTGGTGGAGGCGTCCAGGCCGGTGAAGCGCAGGCTGCGCCCGGGGCCGCGGGAGCGGGAGAGGCCGTGGTCGCGGGCCAGGAGCTCCGCCCGGGAGAGGGTGGCCGCGTCGCCGTAGCGGGTGTACAGCTCGTCCATCGTCGTGTCGTACTTCAGCAGGGCGGCGTTGATCCCGTACGAGCAGCCGATGTCCAGGATCCTGGGGACCTCGACGTGTTCGGACTCCCGGTACTCCTCGATGAGCTTCTCGAAGTGGGGCTTGGCCTGTTGCGGGACGCAGTAGCCGAGGGGGCGGAGCACCTGGAAGTACGTGCGCGGGTCGGGCGCGGTGTAGATGTGGTCGAGCGAGACTTTTCCGGTCGCGTCGAAACGCAAAGGACCTACTCCTTGGTGGGTGGCGTGCGGGGCAGGATCTGTCTGCGCGGGCCGCCCGTCAGTCCAGCAGCCGGTCGCTCCGTACGGCCCGGCCTTCGGCGGCCAGGTGTTCGGGCAGGACGCGGCCGAAGAGCTGCCGGGTCCGTGCCACGCTCCCGATGACACCGGGGCGCTCGCTGTACGCGAAGATGGCCGAGTGGCGGGCCACGTCGCCGCGCACGGGGCTGACGCGGTGCAGTGAGTAGCGGCCCTTGAACAGCTGCAGGTCGCCCGGCCTGAGCGGCAGCCGGTCGCCCCGGGCGCTGCCGTCCAGTACGTCGCGGACGGCGTCGAAGCGCTCGTCCTCGGCGGACCTGATGTTCGGGCAGTACTCGAAGTCTCCGCCGGCCTCCGCCTGCTGGGTGAGCATGCTGACCGTGTACTCGTTGGTGTCGAAGTGCCAGGGGTGCTCCATCCCGGGGCGTACGACGTTGAGCACGAGTCCGGAGAGCGGGTCGGCGAGCTCGTGCAGATCCGGCAGTCCGAAGCAGTCGGCGACGAAGCGCCGGAACGGCGTGTGCCCGTAGAGCCGGGTGATGAGGGCGCCGTCGGGGATGCGGTCGCGTGCGACGAACGCGTTGCCCCGCTGGAGGGTGCGGCGGCCGGGATGGTCCTCGGGGAGGGCCGCGTCCACGGCGATGTTGTAGACGTTGACCGTCTCGACGTCGTAGTAGGCGTGGGGGGCGAGGGCGGCGCACTGCTGTCGCAGCATCTCCTGGAGCGACGGGCGGACGAAGTCCGGGAGTACGGTGCAGCCGACCGTGGCGAGTTCATGCCTCGCCCGCGCCACCACACCCTGCGCTTCGGCGCTTCCGGGGTCCGACAGGGGGTAGCGGTCCGTGTCGACCACCTGGTCGAGCGTGATGGCTTGCAGAGTGCTCAATTCGACCCTCTCCACGCGCGCTTCGGTAACTCCACTGAGGAGTGACGGAGTTGAAGTTCCCACAGTGCCCACCTCGTTGTCTGTGACACGTCACACTCTGTTCGCCGGTCAGTCCGGATCGTGCCTCGCCGCCGTCCCCGCCGTACACGTGAGGACGAAGGGCTTCGCGAAGGGAGGCACCCTGACCGTCACGCTCGGGCAGTCGGGCGGGAGGGCGGTCCGCTCGGTGACGGTGGACGACGGCACGCCCCGTACCGCCACGGCGTCCGGGGCGTTCGCCACGGCGACCTGCAGCGGCTTCCGAGCGCGGGACCTGCGGCGGGCGGGGACGCGTCTGTGCCCCCGGGCTTCCCGGGGGCACGGGCGGCGGGTGTCAGCGGCCGTAGCGGATCAGTCCGCGGACCATGCGGCAGGTGATGTCGGACGGCGGGTGGATGGCGAGGCGGTCGGCTGTCGCGCGGATTCGGTCGTTGTCGGCGCTCGACGGGTGGTGGACGCCCGTGTCGAGCAGGGCGATCGCCAGGCGCATGGCCTTGAGGCGGCGGTTGTGCGAGACGTACCACTCTCGGGGCCGGCCCGCGGGGAGCGGCTTCTTCGGCAGGGGCTTGTGGAACGGCTCGGTCGTGGCTGTGGCAACGGCCATGGACAACCTCCTGGCACAGTGGTGGAACCCTCACGAACTCCCTCCATCTTACCGCCCCCCACTGACAATCACTCCTGGCCAGAGGCTATTTCGGGGTTCCCTCCCGTACCCTTGGCCCCATGGAGATCTGGATCAATCCCGCCTGTTCCAAGTGCCGTAGTGCGGTGGATCTGCTCGACGCCGAGGGCGCCGAGTACACCGTCCGCCGCTACCTGGAGGACGTGCCCTCCCCCGACGAGATCCGCGCCGTGCTCGACCGGCTCGGGCTGGAGCCCTGGGACATCACCCGGACCCAGGAGGCGGACGCCAGGGAGCTCGGGCTCAAGGAGTGGCCGAAGGAAGCCGGTTCGCGCGAGCGGTGGATCTCGGCGCTGGCGGAGCACCCGAAGCTGATCCAGCGGCCGATCATCACCGCGCAGGACGGGACGGCCGTGGTGGCCCGGTCGGAGGAGGCCGTACGGGACGCCCTCGGGCGGTGAGCCGGCGCGCGCCGGGCCTCGGGGTGTGCGTGTCCGTATCCGGCGGGATCAGCGCTCGTCCGTGCCCGCGCGCTTCGCCGTGGCGAGGGCGATGCGGTTCCAGGTGTTGATCGCGAGGATCAGGGCGAGGAGTCCGGCCAGCTCCTGCTCGTCGAAGTGGGCCGCGGCGCGCTCGTAGACCGCGTCGGGCACTCCGGCGTCCGCGACGCGGGTGACCGCGTCCGTGAGGGCGAGGGCGGCCTGCTCCTTCGCCGTGAAGAAGTGCGCCGCCTCCTGCCATACGCCGACCATGTGCAGCCGTTCCTCGCTCTCGCCCGCCTTGCGGGCGTCGGTGGTGTGCATGTGGAGGCAGTACGCGCAGTGGTTGAGGTGGGAGGAGCGGATCTGGACCAGTTCCACCAGGGTCGGGTCCAGGCTCTCGCGGGCCGCCGCGTCCAGCCCGATCACGGCACGGAAGACCTTGGGGGCCGCCTTGGCGAAATTGAGCCGGACGGTGGAGGCGAGGGGGGCCGCGTCGGTGCCGGGCTTGATCTCTGTCGTCGTCATGAGTACGAATCTACGAGGTTCGGTGACCGGCGGCGGGGTGCATTCCAGTGACGGATTCATGGGTCAATTCGGCGGAGATCCTCGGCAGTGACCTGCCGTTGGAGCTCTCCGGCACGGGCGGTCGACGGGCCGTCCTGATGCGGGCGCTGCGCGACGCGGTCCGCAGCGGGAGGCTCGCGCCGGGGACCCGGCTGCCGCCGTACCGCTCGCTCGCCGCCGACCTCGGACTGGCCCGCAACACCGTGGCCGACGCCTATGCCGAGCTCGTCGCCGAGGGCTGGCTGGCCGCCCGCCAGGGCTCGGGTACGCGGGTCGCCGAGCGGGCGGCCCCTCTCGCCCGGGCCCACCGGCGGCGCACCCCGGAGCGGGCCACCCGCCCGGTGCACGATCTGGTGCAGGGCAGGCCCGACCCCTCCGCCTTCCCCCGGAGCGCCTGGGTGGCCTCGGCCCGGCGGGCGCTGACCCGGGCCCCGCACGACGCGTTCGGGCCCGGTGATCCACAGGGGCGGCCGGAGCTGCGGGAGGCGCTGGCCGGCTATCTCGCCCGGGTGCGCGGTGTGCGGACCTCGGCCGAGCGGATCGTGCTCTGCTCGGGCGCCGCGCACGCGCTGCGGCTGCTGGCGGAGGTGGTGGGCGGGCCGTGGGCCGTGGAGGCGTACGGACTGCCGTTCCACCGGGAGCTGCTGGGCGGCCAGGGGGTCCGGACCCGGCCGCTCGCGGTGGACGGGAACGGGGCGCTGGTCGGGGAGTTGGGGCGCGGCGAGCGTGCGGTGCTGCTCACTCCGGCGCATCAGTTCCCGACCGGTGGCCCGCTGCACCCGCAGCGCCGTGCGGCGGTGGTCGACTGGGCCCGGGCGACGGGTGGCCTGGTCGTGGAGGACGACTACGACGGGGAGTTCCGCTACGACCGGCATCCGGTGGGCGCCGTGCAGGGGCTCGATCCGGAGCACGTGGTGCTGCTGGGTTCCGTGAGCAAGAGCCTCTCGCCGACACTGCGCATCGGCTGGATGGTGCTGCCCGAGCGTCTGGTGGACGGTGTCCTCGCGGCGAAGGGTGAGCGGGAGCAGTGGTCGAGCGCCACGGAGCAGCTGACCCTCGCGGACTTCGTCGAGTCGGGGGCGTACGACCGTCAGGTGCGCCGGATGCGGCAGCGTCACCGGCGGCGCCGCGACCAGCTCATGGCGGCGCTGGAGCGGCGCGCCCCGCAGGTCCGGGTGTCCGGCATCGCCGCGGGGCTGCACGCCGTGCTGGAGCTGCCGCGTGGCACGGAGCGTTCGGTGGTGCGGGCCGCGGCCTGGCAGGGGCTGGCGGTCGAGGGGCTCGCCGGGTATCTGCATCCGGCCGCCGGGGCCGGGCGGGACGGGCTGGTCGTGGGGTACGCGACCCCGGCCGAGCACGCGTACGCGCCGGCCCTGGAGGCCCTGTGCCGGGCGCTGCCCCCGGAGTGACGGGGAACGGCCGTCGAGGGGGTGTCAGGACCGCAACGGTCCCAGGGCCGCCTCGGCCTGCGCGAGCACCTCCGTGAGCCGCAGCCCGAACCGGACGTCGCAGGGGTGGGCCACTCCCGTACGCGCCGCGCCGATCAGTGCGTCCAGCGCGGCCCGGAACGCGGCGAGCGCGCCGCCGCCGGGCAGCCGGGCCGTTCCCCGCTCGCCCCTGAATTCGACCTCCGTCCCCACCGCAGTGGTCATGCCGTCGGTGTCCCCCGGCCGGGTTTCCGGCCGGGACCGTATCCAGTGCGCCGCGGGGTGAGACGTCCCGGGGCCGCGGGGACCTGCCGTCCGACACCCGCGGGAAACCTCGGTAACACGGGGTTCACATTCGGGCAACGGACGGGAAATCGCACCTTGCCAAGCTGCGCACCATAGACCGCAGCACCCGCAAAGGATGGCTTCCGTGACGTTCAAGGCTGAGTACATCTGGATCGACGGCACCGAGCCGACCGCCAAGCTCCGTTCCAAGACGAAGATCATGACCGATGGCGCGGAGCTGCCCGTCTGGGGCTTCGACGGTTCGAGCACCAACCAGGCCGAGGGCCACGCCTCCGACCGGGTTCTGAAGCCGGTCTTCTCGTGTCCGGACCCGATCCGCGGCGGCGACGACGTCCTCGTCCTGTGCGAGGTCTTCAACATCGACATGACGCCTCACGAGTCCAACACCCGCGCCGAACTCCGCCCGGTCGCCGAGCGGTTCGCGGGCCAGGAGCCGATCTTCGGTATCGAGCAGGAGTACACGTTCTTCGACGGCCACCGTCCGCTGGGCTTCCCCGAGGGCGGCTTCCCGGCCGCGCAGGGCGGCTACTACTGCGGTGTGGGCTCGGACGAGATCTTCGGCCGTGACATCGTCGAGAAGCACCTCGACAACTGCCTGAAGGCGGGTCTGGCCATCTCCGGCATCAACGCCGAGGTCATGCCCGGCCAGTGGGAGTTCCAGGTGGGACCGGTCTCCCCGCTGGAGGTCTCCGACCACCTGTGGATAGCGCGCTGGCTGCTGTACCGCACCGCCGAGGACTTCGACGTCTCCGCGACGCTCGACCCGAAGCCGGTCAAGGGTGACTGGAACGGTGCGGGCGCGCACACCAACTTCTCCACCAAGGCGATGCGCGAGGGCTACGACGCGATCATCACGGCGGCCGAGTCGCTCGGTGAGGGTTCGAAGCCGATGGACCACGTCAAGAACTACGGCGCGGGCATCGACGACCGTCTGACCGGCCTGCACGAGACCGCCCCGTGGAACGAGTACAGCTACGGCGTCTCCGACCGCGGCGCCTCGGTCCGTATCCCGTGGCAGGTCGAGCAGGACGGGAAGGGCTACATCGAGGACCGCCGCCCGAACGCCAACGTCGACCCGTACGTCGTCACGCGGCTGATCGTCGACACCTGCTGCACCGCGTTGGAGAAGGCCGGCCAGGTCTGATCCGTACGGCACGATCCGACGGCGAGGGCGCCCACCGGCCGCGGTGGGCGCCCTCGCCGTCGGTGCGGGTGGGCCGGGGGCCATGCCCGACGCCACGGCGCTCGCGCCGTCACCGGACCGGCGCGAGCACCTCGGGGCTGAGGGCCGCCGGGGAAGAAGTCCCGGGTGAGGAAGGTAACTTCGCAGGACGGTACCGACGGGTGAGAGGACTCTGATGCGCAGCCGCGATCTCTGCTTCAATGGGGACATGGCCGGCTTCCAGCACACCTCGTCGGGTCGCAGCGACCTCGAGCCGTTCTGGCCCTCCCGTCAGCATCATGACTTCGACCGGGTGTGTTGCCGCGCGTGGATCGCGCAGGCCCTCTAAAGCCGCCTCACCCCGGCCTTCGGCCCGCGCGAACGACGTACGTCCCCCGACGACCTCTCGCGCGAAAGAGCTGACCCTCATGGCGAACACCCGTACTCTCTCCACCGCGTCCGCTGCCACCGCCGCGTCCGCGATGCCCGCTGCGGCCACCACCACCGCTCCCGCCGTCCCGTCCCCGAACCGCCCCCGGCTGCGTGCCGTGGAGCGTGACGAGCTCGCCGAGCTGACCGGCATCGCCGGCTTCCTGCCCCCGGGTGCCACCTGGCTGCCCGCCCCGCAGCACACGCTGCCCGCGCTGCCTGGCCGCCCGCCGATGGTCGGCTACCTGGTACTCGTCCCCGCCGACCAGCAGCCTGCCCTCGCCGGGGCCACGGCCCAGCACGGGCAGCTGGTGCCGGAGCCGGTCCAGGAGGCTCCGTCGCGCGGTCCCGTGCGGATCGACTCCACCCGGCGTACCGCAGCCGTGGACGGCGTCGTGCTCGACCTCACGTACCTCGAATTCGAGCTGCTGGCCCACCTGGTGGCGTACCCGCACCGGGTGCACACCCGTGATCAGCTGGTGACGACGGTCTGGGGATACGGGCACGTGGGCGACGGCCGCACCGTCGACGTCCATGTCGCCCGGCTGCGCCGCAAGCTGGGTGCGGAGCACCGCCGCTCGATCCAGACCGTCCGGCGTGTGGGCTACAAGTACGCCCCCTGATCTCTCTCCAACGCGGAGGAGGCCCCGGATGCCGGGGCCTCCTGCCGGTGCTCGTGCTGTCGCAGCGCGTGGAGCGGTCGTACGCACGGGAGTTGCCGGCCGACGGCGGCATCGGCCATCTGCTCAAGGACCGGGTGTTCGACGCGGACCAGTTCATCGACGCGGTGCGCCGGGTGGCGTCGGACGGGATGGCGACGGATCCCCAGGTGACGCCCGGGGCGCGCCGGAGTGACCATCGCACCAATCCCTCGTTCTGCTGAATGTGCCCCCACTGCGAGCAGTACCGTCGTCCGCCGGTCGTCCCTCTGCGGAGCAGGCCGGCGCGGAGCGGGCCGAGGCCGCCCTCACCGAGCACTACGCGCGGCTGGTGCGGATCGGGTACCTCGTCCTGCCGCCCTCGCTCGGCCGCAACCGCCGTGTGCTGACGGCGCACTGGCTCGCCCAGCGGTGCCTGCCCCGCGGGCACGCCGCGGAGCCGGAGGCCGTACTCCCGGCGGCCTCGGTCGATCCGGGGGGCGCCTACGCGTACGTGCGGCTGCGGGTGGTGCGTACCGCCCTGGAGGCCGGACTCCCCCTGTGGCGGTTCGCCCGGCCGCGGCGGGTGCAGCTGCCGCCCCTGCTGCCCCAGGTGTGGGGGCTGCGGCTCCTCCCGCACTCCTGCGGGGCGGACGAACTGGCCCTGGAGCAGGCGCTGTCCGAGGTGTCCGGGCCCTGCCGGGCCGCCCATGTGCTGCGGGGTCTCGAAGGGCTCGCGGACGACGAGGTGTGCCGGGTCCTCGCCGCGGCGGGCGTCGCGGACCCGGAGGCGGCGCTGCTGGAGGCCGGCCGGCTCACCGCGCCTTACGCACTGCTGGCCTCAGCGGAATTCGACCCCTGCTCGCTGCAGGCCCGGCCGGCCGATCTGCCGCGCCGCAGGCGGCGCGGACGGGCCGTGCTCGCCGGGCTCGGCGCTCTGCTCGTGTGCGGGACACTGCTGCTGATGCCGGGAGACGGCCTGGGCGGTCCCCGCACCACGGCGGCACCGCCCTATTCCCGTCACCCCGCCGCCGAACAGGCTCTGGACCCGGATGCGTTGCGCCGGGTGGCCGCCGACGTCTGGCGGAGCGCGGACCGTACCGACTTCCGTGCCTGGCCCACGCGTGGTGACCGGACCGAGGACACCCGGCTGCTGGGCCGTGCCCTCGCCGCGTGGGCCCGGCCCGGCCCGGGGGTGACCTCCTCGGCGACGCCCGGGACGCCCGTCGGCCCGCCGATGGGCCCGCCGCAGCTGCTGTACGCGGGCGAGTCCGGCGCGGCGGCGGTGGTGCTGTTCCACGACGGGCTGCGCGTCGTGCGCTACGCCGAGCCCCGCAACGCCGATCCGGCGGGCGGTGCCGCGCTCGACTTCGCCCGGGTGGACGGCGCGGACGCGGTGGCGGCGAGCGCCCTGGTCGTGCAGCGCCGGAAGGGCCGGATCCGCTATCTGACCGCGCCCTGGGTGCGCGAGGTGCTGGTGCGGGATCTGTTGGCACCCCACACCCCGGGACGGCCGTTGCGCCGCGACCGGCACGGGGTCACGGACGCGCTGACCGGGCCGGGGGACGGGCCGGCCTGCCGCTCCTGGCATGCCCTGGAGGTGCGGGACGGCACTGCGGCACGGCTGATGACGGACCTCGGTGAGCTGGCTCCGGTACGCCTCACCTCCGGTACGCCGTCCGCTCCGCACGACGTGTCGGGCCGGTCCGACCGGGAGAGCTGGGCACGCACCGCGTGTCTCCTCCCGGCCGTGCGCTCCCACGGGGTCCGGTCGGTGAACTCCTGGCCGTACGCGAAGCAGCCGCTGCCCGAAGGCGACGGGGAGGCGCTGTGGCTCTGCACCCGGGCGGAGACCTGGCGGGGCACCGGGAGCAGGGTGCTGGCCCAGTTCCAGGCGCCGCCGGAGCTGTCGGGCGGCGCCGGCACCCCGGGCGCGGTCGCGGCCCGCGCCGAGGGATCGCCCGACTGCGGGGTACGCAGACCGCGGGTGCTGGCGGGCGTGCTGTGGAAGTCGGAAGGCGGTCGGTGGTACGTACTCGCGGCGGGCTCCCGGCAGTTCGTCTCCGTGTCCGCGACGGGCGGCGTCGAGGGGCGCACGGACGGGCGGCTGCTCGCGGTGCGGGCCCGGGCGGGTGACCGGGCGCGCCTCGAAGGACTGCTGGCGGACGGCAGCCGGGTGGGGGCGCTGCCCTGAGCGGGCGGCCGGACGACCTGCGGCGACTCCCGTTAGGCTGGGGGTATGACGACCGGTGTGCGGCGCAGGATGGGCGTCGACGAGCGCAGGCAGCAGCTGATCGGCGTCGCCCTGGAGCTGTTCAGTCACCGTTCGCCCGACGATGTGTCGATCGACGAGATCGCGACCGCCGCCGGTATCTCGCGTCCGCTCGTCTACCACTACTTCCCGGGTAAGCAGAGCCTGTACGAGGCGGCGCTGGGCCGGGCCGCCGACGACCTGGCCGGCCGTTTCCTGGAGGCGCACGAAGGGCCCCTGGGGGCTCGGCTGCTGCGGGTGATGGGCCGGTTCTTCGACTTCGTCGAGGAGCACGGGCCCGGTTTCACGGCGCTGCTGCGGGGCGGCCCGGCGGGTGGCTCGTCCACGGCCAACGCCCTGATCGACGGGGTGCGCCGGACCGCGTACGAGCAGATCGTCGCCCACCTCGGGGTCGCGTCGCCGCCCGCCCGGCTGGAGCTGGTCGTCCGGTCCTGGGTGTCGCTGGCCGAGTCGACGGCGCAGCTCTGGCTGGAGGGTCAGCGCCACATCCCGCGCGCCGAGCTGGAGTTGCAGCTGGTCCACGACTTCGCCGCGCTGGCCTCGGTGAGCGCCGCGTACGACCAGGAGATGGCCGCCATCATACTGCGGGTCTTCGCGCAGGAGCCGGCTGACGGTCCGTTCGACGAACTGCTGGCGAAGCTCTCCGTCCTGGCGCCCGCCGCACCGCCCGTCCCGGAGCAGCGGCTGCCGTGACGGGGGCGTCCTACCGCTTTCGGTAGGACGGGTCGAGGTCCCTGGTCTCGGCCGAGACGTGGACGACGAGGTCGTCCACGGGCTTCAGATGGCCGGCCAGCAGCTCCAGGACGGACTCGGTCAGCCTCTCCTTGACCTGCGGGGTGCGGCCGGCCAGCAGGGCGATCGAGATGTGCACGATGGCGTCGCCGGCCGGGGCGTCCCCGACGACGGACTCGTCGACCCGCCGGAACCTGGTCTTGCAGTTGGGGAGCTTCGTGGTGACGGTCCCCGCGACCAGCGGGTGCAGGGCGAGGGCGAAGCCACGGCGGTCGAAGCTGTCGTCGAGCTCGGCGGAGTAGTCGACGGTGATCTGCGGCATCAAGCGCTCCTGGATGCGGGGTGGGTGCGGTGTTCCGGCCTCAGCTTTTCGTGATCGGCGCGACCGCACAAGGGAGTCCCGGCCGGCCGCGCGTGTCCGGCCGCCGCTCGGCCCCGCGGTCGTGGGCGGCGCCGGGCCGGCCCTGTTGCCCGGAGCGGCCGGCCCCGTCCCCGTTCCCCCGCGGAGGGACGGAGCCGTGACCGGCCGGTGTGAACAGGACGTACGCGCACGGTGTCCAGCCGTTCCGGCTCCTTCGCCGACGTCTGCGGTCACCGTGGCCCCGTGGGGGTCAGCGGGGCGAGAACACGGCGACCGTGCGGCCCGGGACGGTGAAGCTGCCCGATTCCCCCTCGTACGAGGCCTTCTTGACCGTGGGATCCGCGCCCGCCGCCTGGACGGGGTGCAGGGTGTAGTCCTCGCCGGCCAGCCCTGGGATGCGCTGGCTCTCGGCCCCGGGGGTGGCGTTCATGACGACGACCAGCTCGCCCAGCCGCATGGTGATCACCCCGGGTGTCTCGTCCTTGCCCGAGAGCGGGAAGGACAGGGTGTCCTGGACCTGCTCGGTGGTGGCGAGGTCGAACTCCTTCTCGGTGGTCCGGATGGTGAGCAGGTCCTGGTACGCGGCGGACGCGCCGGTGATCTGCGCACACCCCGGGGTCAGCGCGGGGGCCGTCAGCAGCGGCTTCGCGTAGGTCCACTTGTCCTTGTTGTCGGCGGCCGGCGGCAACCCGCGGCCGAAACCGTTGCCCTTGCGGCAGTCCCAGTGCAGCGCGTTGAACCAGTCGCCGCTGTCGTACGAGTTGCGGTCGAGCGACTTGGAGCGCAGCAGGTCGGTGCCGGCCTGCGAGAGCGACGGGCCCTGCGAGAGTGCGGCGGTCGCCATCGCCAGGACCTGCATGCGGGCCCGGTCGGTGGCCGGGGTGCCCGCGGGGAGCTTGAACGCGAGGGCGTCGTAGAGGGTCTCGTTGTCGTGGGCGTCGGCGTAGGCGAGCGCGTCGCCGGGCACCGCCGCGTATCCGGCGGGGGCCCCGTTGTAGTCGACGGCCGAGCCCTTGACCTCACGGCCCTGGGTGTCGGTGAAGGTGTAGTCGGCGAGGTTGCCGGTGAGGCCGACCTTGATCAGGTCCTGGTAGTGGAGGAGCCGGGCCTTCTGCTCGGCCTCGGTGCCGTTGGCGGGCGAGGTGTTGGGGTCGGTGTAGAGACCGGAGGCGAAGCCCTGGACGCGGGGGTCCTCGTCGAAGGGGCCGCCGCCGCGTACGGCGTCGCGGGCCCGGTCGGAGAAGGTGGCGATGCCGGTGCCGGCCATGTTCTTCTGGGTGGCCTGGACGAAGCGGGCGTCGTCGGCGATCTCGCCGAAGTTCCATCCCTCGCCGTACAGGATGATCTTCTTGCCGTCGACGCCGTCCTCGGCGACGGTCAGCTCGTCGAGGGCCTTGCGGACGGCGAGGATGTTCGCCTTGGGGTGGTGTCCCATCAGGTCGAAGCGGAAGCCGTCGACCTTGTACTCCCTGGCCCAGGTGACGATCGAGTCGACGACGAGCTTGCCCATCATGGTGTTCTCGGGTGCGGTGTTGGCGCAGCAGGTGGACGTGGCGACGGTGCCGTCCTCCAGGAGCCGCTGGTAGTACCCGGGCACGATCTTGTCGAGTACGGACTTGTCGTCCTGGCCGGAGGCGACGGTGTGGTTGTAGACGACGTCCATGACGGTCCGCAGCCCGGCGCCGTTGAGGCCCTGCACCATCTGCCGGAACTCGACGGTGCGCTTCGTGCCGTCGGGGTCGGAGGCGTACGAGCCCTCGGGCACCGTGTAGTGCAGCGGGTCGTACCCCCAGTTGAAGCCGTCCTTCGCCGCGGCTTCGGCGACGCAGGCCTGCTGCTCCTCGGAGTCGGGGGCGTGGACGGACAGGTCGCAGGCGGGCTGCCGCTGGTCCGCCTTCTTCTCGGGGACGGTCCCGATGTCGAAGGCGGGCAGCAGGTGGACGTAGCTGGTGCCGGAGCCGGCGAGCTCCCTGAGGTGCTTCATGCCGTCGGAGCGGGTGTCGGTGAAGGCGAGATACTCGCCGGGGTGCTTCGACGTCGCGTCCGTGACCGAGAAGTCACGGACGTGCAGTTCCTGGATCTGTGCGTCGCGCAGCGGTGCCGCGGCGGGCTTCTTCAGGCCGGACCAGCCGCTCGGGGCGAGCTTCGGGTCGGCGAGGTCGACGACGAGGCTGCGGGCCGAGTCGGCGGTGAGGGCGGTGGAGTAGGGGTCGGTGACCTTGTTGGTGACCGTCTTGCGGACGGTGGGCGCCCAGACGTTCACGGCGTAGCGGTAGGGCTTGCCGTTCCAGCTCTTCCTCCCGGTGACGGACCAGACGCCGGTGCGGTCGTCGCGGCGCATGGGGACGGTCTTCCCGTCGAGTTCGAGCGCGACGGTACGGGCGGTGGGGGCCCAGACGGAGAGCGTGGGGGTGCCGTTGCGGAAGACCGGGCCGAGATCGGCGCTGCTCGCGGCGTTCCCGTAGAGACTGTCCAGGATTCCGGCGGTCTGCACCCCGGTGGCGGCGAGCAGGGCGCCGTTGGCGGCGCGCTGGGTGGCGATCAGCTGGCCGCGCAGCGATTCCCGGACCCTGTCCCGGTCGCGGGGGTCGACGGTGAACGCCGGGTAGTCCCTGAGGTGCGGGTACTTCGCCTTCTGCGCGTCGGTGAGCTCGGTGCTGCCGAGCCGGAGCCACTGCCCCTCCTCGGACAGGGCGCCGTCGACGACGGAGATCCCGCCTTCCTTCGCGTACACGAGCTGCTGGCTCGTGGCGTCGGTCGCCTTGACCTTCCACACGACGGTGTGCGCGTCGATCCACTGGGCCTCGGCCCTGGTGAGATCGGGCGTGGGCACGCCGCCGGTCTGCGGCAGCAGGTAGCCGGGCTTACCGCCCAGCATCCAGACCTCGTGTCCGTACGAGGCGATGTCC
Organism: Streptomyces sp. NPDC025273; assembly: GCF_040638585.1. NCBI lineage: Bacteria > Bacillati > Actinomycetota > Actinomycetes > Kitasatosporales > Streptomycetaceae > Streptomyces > Streptomyces sp. NPDC025273. The sequence continues at coordinate 837,382 of NZ_JBEZYP010000001.1, read as the reverse complement.
AGGGACTGGTCGCTCGGCAGGTCCTTCTCGTCGCCTTTGTGCAGGATGTAGCTGAGCGAGGTGGCGCCGTCGGTGAGCGGAACCTCGAAGGTGGCGCCGTAGGCGTCGGTCCTCACGGGCGGCAGGGGCTTCGCCCAGTCCGTCGGCGAAGCGGCCCCGGTCCAGGTGTGCAGGCCCCAGCCGTCGTAGTCGCCGTCGGCGCGGTGGTAGTGCAGGACGGCCTTGGAGGTGTCCTGCGGCGGGGTCTCGGGTGCCTCGGTGGCCTGCCCGTCCTTGCCCTGCTCGACCCAGACCTGGCCGGTCCTCGCGAGGTCGACGGTGCGCTCGGGGCCGTCGGCGGTGCCGTCCTTCTCGATCGTGTAAGGGACGGAGGAGGCGCCCTCGGCGAGGTCGATCCAGGCGAAGGCGCCGTAGGCGTCCCGGCCGATGAAGTCGGCGCTCCGGTCGCCGGACTTCAGCTGCCAGCCCTCGTAGTCGCCGTCCGCGCGCCGGTAGTGGACGACGGCGTGGTCGCGGTCGACGGCGACGGGCTTCGGGGCGGGCGTGGCCTGGCCCGCGGTCGTGGAGGCGAGGGCGCTCGCGGTGCGTCCTGCCCGGTCGACGACGACGGCCTTGTAGCGCAGCGGGGTCCCGGCCCTCACCGAGTCGTCCAGGTGCTGGGTGACCTTGTAAGGGGCGTGGTCGGCGGAGCCGAGGGTGCGCCACGTGCCGTTGCCGGTCTGCGCGGCGAACACGACCCGGTTGAGCCCGCCGCCGTCCACGTCCGCGGTGATCTCGACGGTGCCGGTGGCTCCGGCGGCGGGTGCCTTCAGGGTGAGCGAGGGCTTGGTGGCGGGGCTGCCGAGCGGCTTGCCGGCCCGGAGCACGACGCTGGACAGCGCGGGCACCGTGACCTCGAGCGTCTTGTCCGCGCCGCTGCGGACGGTGCCGGAACCTCCGTACAGCGTACGGAAGTCCATGCCCGCCGACTCGGTGGCGAGCTCGACCGTCCGCGCCTCGGTGCCGTTGTTGGTGGCGACGACGTATTCGTACGGGCGCTCGGCGTCGGTGCGCGAGAAGGCGTGGACGGAGCCTTGCGCGTACCGCTCGGTCTGGACGCCGTCGCGCAGGGCCGGGTGCTCCCGGGTGAGCTCGGCGAGGGCCGCTATGGACCGGTAGATCGGGTGCCGGGTGTCGTACGCGTCCGAGGCGTGCGTGCGGTCGGTGCCCAGCTGGTCGTCGTCGAGGTAGTCGGCGGTCTTCGAGGCGAACAGCGTCTGGCGTGCGTCCTTGTCGCCGCCCGCTCCGGTGAAGCCCTGCTCGTCGCCGTAGTAGATCACCGGGTTGCCGCGGCCGAGGAACATCAGCTCGTTGGCGAGGCGGGCCCGGTCCAGGAGCTCGGCGTCGTCGGCCTTCGGGTTGTCCTGCTTCAGGAAGGTGCCGATCCGGCCCATGTCGTGGTTGCCGAGGAAGGTCACCTGCTCGTAGGCGTTGGCCTTGTCCGTGGTGTAGCGGTAGTCGTCACCGTAGACCGCGGCGAGCTTCGGGGCCGGGGCGCCCTGGGAGGCGTACTGTCTGGCGGCCTCCTGGAAAGGGAAGTCGAGCGTGGCGTCGAGCCTGCCCCGCGTGACGTACGGCGAGGTGATCGCGGTGTCGGCGGAGTAGACCTCGCCGAACATGAAGAAGTCGTCGCGGCCGCGCTTCGCCGCGTAGCCGTCGAGTGCGGTCGCCCACTGGGTCCAGAAGTCGAGGTCGACGTGCTTGACGGTGTCGATGCGGAAGCCGTCGATGCCGAAGTCGCGGACCCACCTCTCGTAGATCTTCTCCATGCCGGAGACGACCTCGGGCCGTTCGGTCCACAGGTCGTCGAGTCCGGAGAAGTCGCCGTACTCGGTGGACTCGCCGGCGTAGGTCGAGTCACCCCTGTTGTGGTACATGGTGGTGTCGTTGAGCCAGGCCGGGACCTTCTCGCCCGTCTTCACGGGGGTGTACGGGAAGGAGTCGGCGTCCACCTCCGCCATGCCCGCGCCGTCGTCGAAGGGGCGGCCGTCCTCGTCGAGGTACGGGAAGGCGCCCTTGGGCTTGTAGCCGTACTTCTTCTCGGCGTAGTCGACGGTGTCGGCGGTGTGGTTGGTGATGACGTCGAAGAAGACCTTCATGCCCTTGCCGTGGGCCTTGTCGATCAGCCTCGTCAGGTCGGCGTTGGTGCCGAAGTGCGGATCCACCTGGGTGAAGTCGGTGATCCAGTAGCCGTGGTAGCCGGCCGAGGCGTTGTCGCCGGTGCCCTGGACGGGCCGGTTCTTGAAGATCGGGGCGAGCCAGATCGCGGTGGTGCCGAGGCCCTTGATGTAATCGAGCCGCTGGGTCAGGCCCTTGAGGTCGCCGCCCTGGTAGAACCCCTTGTCCGTGGGGTCGTAGCCGGTCTCCAGCCGCGAGCCGGTCAGACCGCCCCGGTCGTTGGAGGTGTCGCCGTTGGCGAAGCGGTCCGGCAGCACGAAGTAGAACTGCTCGCGGGTCAGGTCGTGCCTGGACGGCTCCTCGGCGAGCGCCGCGTCCGAGGGCGGGGCAGGGGGTCTGGGCGCGGCGGACGCCGTGGCCGCCGGTACGACGGGCAGCAGCGCCGCGCACAGTGCGGCTACGGCCCCCCGCCGGAGGGTGGTTCGGGACACGGGCGGGTACTCCTCGGCTTTCGGGGATCAGGCGGTGTGGAGCGGTGCGGGCCGGGGACGCGCACCTCGCGTCCCCGGCCCGACCGGTGGTGTGATGTCAGCTGCGCCAGACGTCGCCGGTCAGCGTGACCTTGCCGGAGGACGGCACGGTCCCGGTGCGGTTGGCACCGCTCTCCCAGGTGACGTTGCCGCTCGCGTCCTTGCGCAGGTACTTGTACTCGAAGGACGTGCCGGCGGGCAGGGCGACGTCGAGCTTCCAGACGGGGTACGCCGCCGGGTCGAGCTTGAGCGCGCTGCCCGGAGCCCAGTTGCCGAGCGCGGCCTGGTTGCCGGTGACGTAGATGTTCTGGCCGGACTGGGTGGTGGCGTTGACGCCGAAGGAGACCCCGGACTCACCGGTTCCGGGACCCGGGGTACTGGTGCCGGTGCAGGTGCGCGCGCCGACGTGCAGGGCGACGGCGGTGTTCGCGCCCAGGGTGGCGGTGAACTGCCCCGAGCCGTTGACGGTGACGCCCTTGCCGGACTGGACGTCGCAGTAGTCGCCGGCGGCCAGCGAGGTCTGGAAGGTACGGGTCAGCGAGGAGCCCTCGTGGTTGATGGCGACGTACGCCTTGGAGCCGCGGCCGAAGGCGATCTGGTCGCCCCCGTTGTCCCACCAGTTCGAGACGGCCTGGCCGCGGGCGGCGTTGCGGAAGCCGACCATGGAGGAGATCTCGCGCCAGGCGTGCTGGCACTTCCAGCCGTCGCTGTAGCAGGCGTTGACCTGGCCGCCGTTGGGCGGGCCCGCGTCCTTGTCCGACCACTCGTAGCCGGAGTGGACGTCCGGGGAACCGTAGGGGTAGGCGAGCATGAAGACGCTCGCCAGGGTGTAGTTCGCGCCGTCCTTGTAGTTCAGGGTGTCGCCACCGCGCTCGGTGTCGTGGTTGTCGACGAAGACCGCCGACCTGCCCGACTCCATGAAGCCCCAGCCCTCGCCGAAGTTCTTCAGGTGGGCGAGGTTCTCGTTGTTGAAGACCTGCTTGAGGCTCCGGCCGTAGCGGAACTCCTGGACGTCGCCGCTGCCGAGGTACTCGGAGGGCGAGACGGCCTCGCCCGCCCCGTAGATCGCCTCGTGCTTCCAGTAGACGCCGGGGTTGCTGAGCCGGGACTTGATGTTCGCGAGGTCGGCCGCGGGCATGTGCTTGGCCGCGTCGATGCGGAAGCCGTCGACACCCAGCGACAGCAGGTCGTTGAGGTAGGTGGCTATGCGGCCGCGTACGTAGTCCTCGCCGGTGTCCAGGTCGGCGAGCCCGACCAGTTCGCAGTTCTGGACGTTGCCCCGGTCTCCGTAGTTGCTGATCTGCGACTGGCAGTCGTTCATGTCGCTGACCGAGTAGGTGCCCGGGTAGTCGTACTTGGTGTACGAGGACCCGCCCGTGCCGGTGCCGGATCCGGCCGACATGTGGTTGATGACCGAGTCGGCGATGACCTTCACACCGGCGCCGTGACAGGTGCTGACCATGTTGGCGAAAGCCGCACGGTCACCGAGCCGGCCGGCGATCTTGTAGCTGACGGGCTGGTACGAGGTCCACCACTGGCTTCCCTGGATGTGCTCCTGGGGCGGTGAGACCTGGACGAATCCGTAGCCGGCGGGTCCGAGGCTGTCGGTGCACGCCTTCGCCACGGAGGCGAACTTCCACTCGAACATCACCGCGGTGACGTCCTTCTCGCCGGGCGGCGCGGCCTGGGCCGGGCCGGCGGCGCCGAACCCGGTGGGGATGGCCAGGACGGCGGCGCCCGTGACCAGGGCGAGCGAGGCGGACAGCGGTCTGCGAGCCATGACGTTCCTCCTGCGGTGGGGGAAGTGCGGGGGGTGGCGGAGCAGCCTCACCTGGCAACGCGCCGTGCCGTCAAGGCTCCTTGAAGGTTCTTGCAGCAAGGATGCAAAACCTGGGGTGCAGCAGACCGTACGAGCCTGACCTGCCCTGGTCAACCCCCTGGACACAGTGCTCTTACATCCCGATCATCTCGCCGAAATATCGGAGATTTCTTCCTGCAAGGGCTTACGCAAGATATTGCGGGACTGTTAGGTTCATCCCGACTCCGGCCCGGTCGGCCGGGGGTCCGGCACGCCGGTCCCCACGCGCCCGGCCGGCCGGGCCGGTCACGCCACGGAGAGGCCCCGACGTCGCTTCCCCGCAGGCCCATCCAGGGCCGTCTTCGGGGCCTCTCCTGTGCGGGCCGCCCATCCTCCGGTCACCCGGCTCAGTAGGTGTGTCCCGGCCAGTGCGGGTCCTCCCAGCGGGCGGATCCGGAGAGGCCGAGCAGCCGTACCCGATGGTGCATCTCTTCAGGAGCGCCTTGCGAGGTGAGACGTGCGGGGGCACGGTCGGCGAGCCAGGCGCTCAGCTCCCTGATGCGCTTCTCGTCGTGTTCCCAGGCGTACCAGGGGAGTTCGTCTCCCAGCAGGTCGTACTCCCACCGGCCCAAGGCCTCCACCAGCCGCCGGCCGGCCGTGGGATGGGTCGTTCCGTCCCACACGGCGAGCCAGGGAGTCACCGTGCCCGAGGCCTCGGCGCACACGGCGAAGACTTCGTACGCCGGCACGGCGGTGTCGGGCGCCGTGAGACTGTCGGCCCACCACGCGTGCAGGAACTCCCTTACGGAAGCCGTCTGATCCGCGGGCCACTGCTGCCACCTGCCACGCCCGAAGGACTGGCCGACGTCCCCCATGTCGAAGAGTGGCTCCACCCGACCACCGGCCAGAGCCGCCGCGAACTGAGGCAGGATGCGGCGCAGTACGGCCCCGTGATCGCTCCAGTCGGTCGCCTGCCACGTACGCCGCAGCAGATCCGGGTCGAGTGCCACGTCCGGCGTCTTGAGCTGGGCGAGGTCTTCGGCGCTGCCCCAGTGGCACTCGCAGTTGTTCTCGTCGGGGACGGCCGTCATCCCACGGAAGGTGGTGGCGAGGCCGTGCAGCGCGGCGTCGAGGCGGAGGCGGGATGGTGTCCGGTCGGCAGGGGGCATGGGCTGTCGCCTTTGTGACTCCGGAAGGTCGCGCCGACCGAAGAGCGCTACGTTACCGGCCCTCGGTGCGCCCGGTCGGCGGGGTACCCGGAAGCACCGTGCGAGCGGGCGGGGCCGGGTCCCTTGCGGCCGGCACCGGATGTGCGACCTGGCGAGCCCTCACCGGTGGTGCACCATGCGCCTGGCCGGTCTCGATGCCCTCCACCACAGCGCCGTGCACCTTCACCCGTTGGACCACTCCCATGATGCGTGAGCTGCTGCTGGAGCTGCGGGTCCCGCGAGCCGGACCACGCGCCCACCGGAGCCGGTGAGCGCGTGGTCCCGGGCCGGGGCTGTGGGCACAGCATCATGCCGGGACGACCCGGCGTTCGCGCGGGAGACCGCCGCAGGGCTCTCGGCGGACGGCTGAGGGTCAGCGTCCGGGGAGTGCCTCCTCCCCGAAGATCTCCTCGGCGGTGGTGGCGAGGACTGCGCGCATGAGCCACTGGCGCAGGAGTTCCGGGTCGCGGCAGGTGGTGACCTTCTCGCGGGTGGCGTCGGTGATGCCGATGCCGCGTACACCGAGGATGATCAGGATGTTCTCGGCGCGGCCCTGAATGCGGCCCTGGGCCCGGCCCTGCGCGCGGCCCTGCGCGCGGCCCTGCGCGCGGCCTTCTTCCCGGATTTCCTCGGAGAGCGGCGAGGTGTAGAAGGAGAGATCGGCCACCTGGTTCCTCCGATGCTGTGCGGGCGGGGCCGATGCCGGTCGCCCCGAGTGGCGCACCGGCATCGGGACGACTCGTCACCGATCGGCGCAGGTGTCCTCGCCGAAGACCTCGCCGGCCGTGGTGGCGAGGAGTGCGCGAGCCAGCCATCGGCGGAGGAGTTCCGGGTCGCCGCAGGTGGTGACCTTCTCCCGGGTGGCATCGGTGATGCTGATGCCCCGCACGTCGAGGGTGAGCAGGAGATCCTCGGCGCGGCCCTGCGCGACGCCTTGGACGCGGCCTTCGTCCCGAATCTCTTCGGAGAGCGGCGAGGTGTAGAAGGAGAGATCCACGGCCACCAGGTTCCTCCACTGTTGTGCGGCGGGGCGGTTGCCCAGGCCTTTTGCGATGAATTCGACGAAGGGTTCAGCGATCGATTCCGGAGTGTCACGCAGAGCGGCGGACATCGTCTTCAGTATCACATCGACGTCCGGATTGTCAGCGTGTGTGATCGCCGAGAGCGTGGCGAGCGCGAGGTCTTTCCGGGCTTCGGCCACGTCGGTGATGACGGGCATGTTGTGGGGTCCCGCCACGAGAGGGCGGGTGGTGACCGTCGGCCATTGGGGCAGGCCGATCGTGAGGGGACGGGCCGCCCACGCGGCGGTCGCATGGTCCTGACAGATGACGAGGAGCAGGACCGGAAGCCGGTACTTGTTGTTGAGGTAGGTGACGTAGTAGGGCCAGCTGGCCGTCTTGCCGGGGTCCTTCTTGCCTTGGGCTTCGACGACGAGGAGGAAAGGGCCGCCGTTCTCCGTCCTGATGCGCAGCAGGGTGTCCACGCGCCGTTCGAGCGGCTCGGTTTCGGTGAGGTCGACGGTGACAGGCTCTGCCGACACGAGGGGCGGCAGTTCGAGCCCGAGGACGCCGGAGAGCTGGGAGAAGAGGTCCGGGTATTCCTGGAAGATGCGATGCATCGCTTCGTGCGGTGCGCTGACCATGGGTTTCCGTTCGGGATCAGGCGGCTGTGGGCAGGGCGGTGCGGCAGTCACGGCAGTGGCCGGGGTGCCGCGAGCGGAAGGCGCGGTCGCAGCGGTCGCAGTTCTGGAGCGGGATGACGATCGCGCCGCGTGTGGGTGGTGCGAGATCCCGGACGCCGGGCAGTGGCGGCGGGAGCAGGGCGGCGATGCGGTGCCGCAGGAGCTTGGCGGGGTGCTTGAGAGGGACCGGCAGGTCGGCGGTGAGGGCGTGCCGGACGGTGTCGGGGTGGGCACGGCGTTCGAGCCAGGTGACGACGCCAGGCACAAGCGTGCTGATGTCCGCCTCGGACAGGATGAGTTGGGGCGCGTGACGTCGCAGGTCGGAGAGGAGCGCGGCGGCCGTGCGCTGGAGCTCCGGGGTGAGCGTCTGCGGCTGCGGGAGTGGTACGGGCGCTGCTGTGCGGGCGGTAGGCGGTGGCACGAGGACGGCGGCGGGCTGTGCCGTGGGGGCGGGAGGCGTCATCGGTTGCGGCTGCGCCGGTGCGGGCGCGGCCGGGCCATGCGCGGGTCGGGGCTGAGCGGCCCTTGCGGCAGGAGCGTCCGCGCCCGGCTGGTTGTACGAGACCGTATGCGTGACGATGCGGCCGTCGGCCAGTCGTACGCGGCTGCGGTGCAGGTATCCGGCCGCCTCCAACTCCCGCAGGGCGGCGGCGATCCGGGTCTCGCTCTCCGGGAAGCGTTCGGCGAGACGCTTGATGCCGATCCTCGCTCCGGCCGGCAGCGACTGGATGTGCACGGCCAGGCCGACCGCGACGAGGGAGAGGCCCCGGTGCTGGGCCAGGTGGTTGCCGATGACGGTGAAACCCGCGGTGTGCCGGACGTTGCGGTGGATGACGCCGGATGCAGCGGGCTGGGCGCACGGGGGCGCGCTAATCTGCTGGGTACCCATCGGGAAGCTCTCTTCTTCCTCGGTGGTCAGGCCCTCGCTCGGGATGTCAGCCCGGCGGGGGCCGTCTCATGTCCGTGGTGGTCGGGGCGAGCATATGCCCGACAACACGTGCCAAATCCAGTTCAGTTGCCCTATGTCACCCGAGTGAGTGACGAGGCATGAACTACGACGGGTTGGGTTGGGAGGGGTCATTTCCCCACGTTCTTAAAAGCTCTGGACATCGCGGGCCGCCGCGTCGTGGCTCACCGGGTCGCGGGCTCCCGCGACCCGGTGACGGCTCTCATCGTGCGAGGTCGAGCTCGGCCCAGACCGTCTTGCGCGGGACGGGCCCGACGTCGACGCCCCAGCGGTCCGCGAGCGCCTCCACGATCAGCAGACCGCGCCCCGACTCCGCCCCGTCGGCGGGCGCGCCGACGGTGCCGGGCGCGGGCGGCGGACGCTCACCTCGGCAGTCGGTCACCTCGATCCGGAGGAGTACGTCACGGTGGACCGCGAGACGCAGGCGGAAGTCCCGGCCCGGCACGCGGCCGTGCACGGCGGCGTTCGCGGCCAGTTCGGCCACGATGTGCGCGGCCGACTCGGCGGGCAGCCCCCAGTCGCCCAGATGCGCCGTGGTGAGCAGGCGGGCGAGCCTGGCGCCCCGGCGGGTCGGGGAGAGCAGGACGGTGAACTGCCGGGCGGGAGTGCAATGTTCGGTTCGGGTGATTTCTTCGGTCACGTCACTCAGGGTGGCCCCGCTTGCGTACCGTGAAGGGCAATCGGACGGTTACGTACCGTGCTTGTCCCGGCGTTGTCCGGTGCTGTCCCGGCTGTCCGGGGTGACTCTCCGCGGACGACAGGGGTTGTGCGAGAACGGCAAGCGCGTCGGAAGTGGGGCACGGATGAGCGTGGATGAGGCTGGTACGGAGCGCGGGAACGACGGAGCGGACGAGCCCGGCTGGGAGGTCGATCCCGATGACGAGTCGGGAGTCGCCATGGCCGCCACGGTGGGACGCCAGGTCAAGGCCTGGCGTGAGGCGGCAGGCATGCGGGCCGGCGAGTTCGGAGCCGCGATCGGATACGGCGAGGACCTCGTCTACAAGGTGGAGGGCGGCCGGCGCATCCCCCGGCCGGAGTTCCTGGACAGGGCGGACGAGGTGCTCGGCGCGGGCGGGAAGCTCGCGTTGCTGAAGCGGGAGTTGGCGGAGGCGCGATACCCGAAGAGGATTCGGGAACTGGCGAAGCTGGAAGCACGGGCGGTGGAACTCTCGGCCTACGGCTGCCACAACTTCCATGGCCTGTTGCAGACGGAGGAGTACGCGCGGGCGCTGTTCGCGATGCGGCGGCCGTCGTTCTCGCAGGACGAGGTGGAAAGGCTGGTGGCCGCCCGTGTGGCCCGACAGTCCATCTTCGACCGGTCGCCTGCACCTGAGCTCAGTTTTGTCCAGGAAGAGGTGACGCTGCGGCGCCATCTCGGGGGCAGAATGGTGTTGCGTCGTCAGCTTGAACGCCTTTTGGAGCTGGGGCAGTTGCGCAATGTCGAAGTCCAGGTCATGCCGACTGGCCGCGATGATCACGCAGGTATGGGAGGGGAGATGCAGGTGTTGAAGTTCGGGGACGGCTCGGCCGTAGGACGCTCCGAGGGTGACTTCGGCAGTCGCCCGGTCGCAGACCCGAAACACCTCCGGATCATCGAACTGCGGTGTGGCATCATCCGGGCTCAGGCTCTCACGCCTCGGGAGTCGCTGGCCTTCATCGAGCAAGTGCTAGGAGAGACATGACCCCCAAGCCCTCCGCCGGGGAATCCACGGAGCCGGAGTGGTTCAAGAGCAGTTACAGCGACAGCAGCAACAGCAACGAGTGCGTTGAGGTTGCGCTCGCACCCGCCGCCGTGCACGTCCGCGACTCCAAGGACCTGCCCGGCCCCCGTCTCGGCTTCACCCCCACCGCGTGGGAAGCCTTCGTGACGTACGCCTCCGGGCACTGACTCCCCGAAGGCCCAGGTCACGCCACCTGCCGCCCGGAGGGAAGTCCCGGGCAGCAGGAGGACGGGCCGACAGGCGGACGGGGTCAGCCGGTCGGGAAGGTGTCCGGGGTCCTGATCCGGTCACGGATCCAGGCGCCGGCGGGCTTCAGTGACGAGGTGCCGGCCCAGGGGCCTCCGCTGTCGCAGGTGCCGGTCTCGAAGACGGCACCGGAGCGGTGGTCGTCGGAGAAGTTCCAGTTGACCCAGCTGATCTTCTTGGTCTTCATCAGGTCGAGGTAGCGCTGGGACATGGCGAAGTCGTTGTCTCCCTCACCCGAGTAGTTCTGGGTGCCGAACTCGGTGACGAACACGGGGAGCTCGTCGGCGGCCCGGGAGAGGGTCGCCAGGTACTCGTCGCGGTGCGAGTCGGCGTAGAAGTGGAAGGTGTACATGATGTTGGAGGCGCTGACCTGGTTGTTCACGACCTCGGATTCATCGGCTCCTTCGGACACACCGAACGAGGACCAGGCGCGGGTGCCGACGAGGACGGGGGCGTCCGGGTCGATGTTCCGGATGACCGGGATGATCTGCTCCGCGTAGCTCTTGATCTGCTGCCAGCTCACGCCACTGGGTTCGTTGGCAATCTCGTAGAGGATGTTGCTCTTCGTCCTGTTGCGGTTGGCGATGTCGGTGAAGAACTTCCGCGCGTTGCCGAGGTTGGCGTTCGGGTCACCCGGGCTGAGCATGTGCCAGTCGACGATGACGTACATCCCGCGGTCGGTCGCCTGCTGGATGAGGGAGTTCGCGAGATCGGTGAAGCGCTCGGGGTCGGTCTCGTAGCCGTCCTCCTGTACGTACGTGGAGACGCGCAGGACGTCGGCCTTCCAGTCGTTCGCCAGGGCGTCCAGCGAGCCGCCGGTCAGGCACTGCGGGTACCACTGCGTGCCGTGGCTGCTCATACCGCGCAGCTGGATCGGGTTGCCGTGCTCGTTGCAGAGCTTGGTGCCGCACACGGTGAGCTGCCCGTTGACGGCGACCGGGCTCGCACCGGGCGGCGGTTCGGTGGTCCCGCCGCCCTCGCAGGGCGCGCCGTTGACGGTGCAGTTGAAGGGCAGCCCGAGACCGTCGGCGTTGAAGCCGAAGCTCGTCGCCTGGCCGGGGGCGATGGCGCCGTTGTAGGAGACGTTGGTGAAGGTGTAGTGCTGCCCTTGCCGGGTCGCGGTGGTGGACCACTGGCCGGAGACGTTCGTCCCGGCCGGCAGGTCGAACTCGACGGTCCAGCCGTTCACCGCCGTGTCGCCGTTGTTGGTGATGGCCACGGCGGCGCCGTAACCGCTGTCCCATGCAGACGTCCGGGTGATCTCCGCGGTCATCCCACCGTCGGCGGTGGCGGCCGTCCGGTCCGGGAGGGGGGCGGCGGGCGCAGCCGGTGCGGCGGTGACGGTGAGGGCGAAGAGTAAGGCGCTGCCCAGTGCGGCGGCGACTGGGCGTATCCGAAAACGTGCCGGGCTCATGGAGGGCTCCGTTCACAGGTTCAGCCGGTTAGGAAACTTTCCTAACTGAAGGGAACCAAGGATCGGAGGTGTTTTGCAAGGTGCACGACAACACTCACGGGAGGGCCCGTCGCTCGGCCGTGGCCGGACGGGCAGTTGTGCCAGGGCCCCCGTTGCGCACACACGCCGGGGTGAGAGCGCCACGGACCCGTCCCCATACGCGGCGCTGCGACCTCGGGGAGTGGCGCCGTCAGCGGGCGGCTGTGCCGCCCCGCGTGGCCGAGGTGACGAGATCGCTCCTGACGAGGCGGTCGTCGTTCGTGGCGGCCGACGCCCAGGCTTCGGTGGTGGCGACCGCAGCCCAGTTCGAGTGCAGCAGCGCCATCAGGGTCTCGTGGACCTGGCGAGCGGAGGCGGTGCCGGCCTCGTTGGCGAGGTGGACGGCACCGGTCGCGTCGGAGAGCACCTCGATCGTGAAACCGAGAGGTTCGGCTGCGATTCGTCGCGGGACGGGTACTGGATGTTCAGCGGCCCGTCGAAGTACTCCTGCTGCACATCGATGAGGACAAGGGCTCGGCGTGGGGCGTTCAACGTTCTCTCCTGTGTCTGGTGGATCCGGCGCGGACGGCGCCGTGGACTCCATCCTCAGGGGACCGCGGGCACTACAGTGAGTGGCAGAAAAGCAGATATTCGATGAGATCAGGACAGGCATGCGTATCGCCATTCACGCCTTCGACGGGATCACCGCGTTCCACCTCGCCGCTCCGCTCCTCGTGTTCGGCGAAGTGGCCCGCCAGGATCTGGCCCCGGGGTGGACCACCACCGTGTGGAGCGCGGACGCGCACGCGGTCCGCACCTCGGAGGGCGTCGTGATCGGCGACCTCGCCGGGCCCGCCGCGGCCGAATCGGCCGACCTGCTCGTCTTCCCCTCCTGGCCCGCCGACCTCCGGGAACCGGACGACGAGATCGTCACCCTGATCCGGGACACGCACGCCCGCGGAGCGGGGATCGCCGGGCTCTGCCTGGGTGCGTTCGCCGTGGCAGGCAGTGGCGTGCTCGACGGGCGTACCGTGGCCACCCACTGGGCCTCGGCGGAGAGACTGGCCGAGCGGTACCCCGCCGTGGACGTGCGCGCGGACGCCCTCTACCTGGACCACGGTGACGTGCTCACCTCAGCCGGCACTGCCTCCGGGCTGGATGCCTGCCTTCACATCGTCCGCGACCGACTGGGCTCGGCGGCTGCCGCCGCCGTCGCGCGCCATCTCGTCATCGCACCCCACCGGGAGGGCGACCAGGCCCAGTACATAGATCGGCCCGTGCCCGACGACGCCGCGGGTCCCATCGGCGACACGATCACCTGGGCCCTGGCCAATCTTGACCAGCGCCTGTCCGTCACCGCACTCGCCACCCACGCGCACATGAGCGCACGCAACTTCTCCCGCCGCTTCCACCAGACGACCGGCATGAGCCCGGCCAGGTGGATCCTCACCCGCAGGCTCGACGAGGCTCGTCGGCTCCTGGAGACGACCACCTGGAGCATCACCCGCATCTCCGCGGCATGCGGGTTCGCCAGCGCCGTGACCTTCCGGCAGAACTTCACCGCGCACTACGCGACCACTCCGACGTCCTATCTCCACCGCTTCACCAACCACGCGGAGGCGACCGGCTCCGCACCGGAGCTCACCAGCCCCGGGGCGGGGGGAGCACAGGCGTAGGCACCCGGCCCCGCGCGCCTGCCCTCAGAGAGACCGCACCGCCGCCGTGGACCCGCGCACCACCAGCTCCGGCTGGAACACGTACTCCGTGCGCTGCACGGGGCTCCCGCCGATCTCCTCCAGCAGCGCCCCCACCGCGGCCGCCGCCATCGCCTGCACCGGCTGGCGCACCGTGGTGAGCGGCGGGTCGGTGAACGCGATGAGCTGCGAGTCGTCGAAGCCGACGACCGACACGTCGCGGGGGACGTCGAGCCCTCTCCCCCGGGCCGCCCTGACCACGCCGAGCGCCATCAGGTCGCTGCCGCAGACGATGCCCGTACAGCCCGCGTCGAGCAGGGCACCCGCCGCGACCTGGCCGCCCTCGACGCTGAACAGCGTCGAGCAGACGAGGAGTTCCGCCTCCTCGCGGTCCATGCCCAGCAGCGAGACGGCCGCGTCGACGAAGCCGTCGCGCTTGCGGCGGGAGGGCACGTAGCGCTGCGGCCCGATCGCCAGACCGATCCTCCGGTGCCCGAGCTCGGCGAGGTGCCCGACGGCCATCCGTACGGCGGCCGGGTCGTCGGGCGAGACGAACGGGGCGCTGATGCGCTCGTTGTAGCCGTTGATCAGGACGAACGGCACTCCCCGGTCGCTGAGCGCCGCGTACCGCGCCGGGTCCGCCGACGTATCGGCATGCAGCCCGGAGAGGAACACGATCCCGCCGACGCCTCGCTCGACGAGCTGTTCGACCAGCTCGTCCTCCGTGGCGCCGCCGGGCAGCTGGGTGCAGAGCACCGGCGTGTAGCCGTGCCCGGCGAGGACCTGCTCCACGGACTGCGCGAACGCCGGGAAGATCGGGTTGGTGAGCTCGGGGGTCACCAGCCCGATGAGCCCGGCGCTGCGCTGCCGCAGCCGTACGGGACGTTCGTAGCCCAGGATGTCGAGCGCCGCGAGCACCCGCTGACGCGTGGTGTCCGCGACACCCGGCTTCCCGTTGAGCACCCGGCTGACGGTGGCCTCGCTGACCGCGGCCTGACCGGCGATGTCGGAGAGCCGCAGCGCCGGTCCGGTCCTGGGTGCGGGGACGGTCACACCGTCCACCACACCGTGGTGTCGGCGGGCAGCTCGAAGGTGTCACCCTCGACGGTCACCGGGGCGCTGGCGAGCAGCACCGTACCGGGGACGGTGACGCGTACCGGTGCGCCCGTCGTGTTGACGGTGCAGACGAAGCCGGGGCGGCCGAGGGCCAGCACGCCCTCGGGGGCGTCCAGCCACCGCACGTCCGTGCCGGCGCCGAGGCCCGGGTGCTCGCGGCGGGCGGCGATGGCGGCCCGGTACAGCTCCAGCGTGGAGCCCTCCGTGCCGGTCTGCGCCTCGACGGAGAGCTCGCCCCAGCTGTCGGGCTGCGGCAGCCAGCTGCTGCCGCGGCCGAAGCCGTACGAGCTGCCCTCGCGGGTCCACGGGATCGGCACCCGGCATCCGTCGCGGAAGCCGTCCTGGCCCTCGGCGCGGAAGAACGACGGGTCCTGGCGGGCCTCGTCGGGCAGGTCGGTGACGTCCGGGAGGCCGAGCTCCTCGCCCTGGTAGACGTAGGCGGAGCCGGGCAGCGCCAGCATGAGCAGGGTCGCGGCGCGGGCCCTGCGCAGACCGAGCTCGCGGTCGCCGGGCGTACGGATCTGGGTGCCCAGCCCCGGCGGGTTGGCGAAGCGGGTGGAGTGCCGGGTGACGTCGTGGTTGGACAGCACCCAGGTGGTGGGGGCGCCCACCGGACGCATCGCGTCGAGCGAGGAGTCGATGACCTCGCGCAGCTCGGCGGCGTCCCAGGCGGTGGACAGGTACTGGAAGTTGAAGGCCTGGTGCATCTCGTCGGGGCGCACGTAGTTGGCGGTGCGCTCGACGGTGGGGGTCCACGCCTCGGCGACGGCGATGCGCTCGCCGGGGTACTCGTCGAGGATGACGCGCCAGCTGCGGTAGATCTTGTGCACACCGTCCTGGTCGAAGAACGGCATGACATCGTTGCCCAGCAGTTTCAGCTGGTCGTGCGATCCCAGGTCCGGCAGGCCCTCGGCCTTGACGAGGCCGTGCGCGACGTCGACGCGGAAGCCGTCGACGCCCATGTCGAGCCAGAAGCGCAGGATCGAGCGGAACTCGTCGGCGACGGCCGGGTGTTCCCAGTTGAAGTCGGGCTGCTCGGGCGCGAAGAGGTGCAGATACCAGTCGCCCGGCGTGCCGTCCGGGTCGGTGGTCCGGGTCCAGGCCGGGCCTCCGAAAATCGACTCCCAGTCGTTGGGCGGGAGTTCGCCGTCGGTGCCCTTGCCGGGGCGGAAGTGGTAGCGCTCGCGCAGTGCCGAGCCGGGGCCCTCGGCGAGGGCGCGCTTGAACCACTCGTGCTGGTCGGAGGAGTGGTTCGGCACCAGGTCGACGATGATGCGCAGGCCCAGGTCGTGGGCCTCGCGGATCAGCGCGTCGGCGTCCAGGAGCGTGCCGAACATCGGGTCGATGGCCCGGTAGTCGGCGACGTCGTAACCCGCGTCGGCCTGCGGGGAGGCGTAGAAGGGACTGAGCCAGACGGCGTCGACGCCGAGGTCCCTGAGATAGGGGAGCCGGGCGGTGATGCCCGCGAGATCGCCCATGCCGTCGCCGTTGCCGTCGGCGAAGCTCCGTGGATAGACCTGGTAGATCACCGCGTCCTGCCACCAGCCGGTGCGGTGGCCCGGGGCGTCGTCGGACGTGCCGGTGGAGGGGGCAGCGAGGTGCTGGGTCATGTCGTCCCTGGGGTGTCTGGGTGGGGAGCGGCGCCGGGACCGGGTCGGGGATCCGGCGCCGCCGTGACGTGGGGCGTGCGGTCGTGCGGGACCGGGTGCGTCAGCCCTTGACGGCTCCGGCGGACATGCCGGTGACCAGGTGCTTCTGCGCGAAGAGGAAGACCAGTGCGGCCGGGATGGCGATGAGCACGGACGCCGCGGTCATCGGGCCCCACTGGGCTCCGTACTGGTTGACGAACTTCTGCAGTCCGCCGGCGAGCGTCATGTTCTCGTCGCCGACCATGAAGGCGGAGGCATACGCCACCTCGCCCCAGGCGGTGATGAAGGAGTAGAAGGCGGTGACGGCCAGGCCGGGCTTGGCCAGCGGCAGGACGAGGCGCCAGAACGTGCCGAACGGGGTGAGGCCGTCGACCTGGCCCGACTCGTCGATCTCGCGCGGGATCGTGTCGAAGAAGCCCTTCATCATCCAGGCGCAGAACGGCACCGAGATGGTGAGGTAGGTGATGACGAGCCCGGCCGGCTGGTTCAGCAGGCCCATGCTCGCCATGATGTTGTAGATCGGCACGATGAGGACGGCGACCGGGAACATCTGGGTGATCAGCAGGGTCCACATCAGCCCGCGCTTGCCGGGGAAGCGGAAGCGGCTGACGGCGTAGCCGGTGGTGGCGGAGACGAAGACACCGATGACGGTGGAGAGTCCCGCGATGACCACGGAGTTGCCGAACCAGGTCAGGAACTCGGTGTCCTTGATCAGGTTCGTGTAGTTCTCGAACGTGGTCGCTTTGAAGAAGTCCGTCGTCGTGGCGAACTTGGCGGGCTTCAGCGAGGTCAGCAGGACCCACAGCACCGGGAAGACCGCGATCACCGACGCGATGACCAGGGTGAGGTGCAGGGCCACGGACGCGCCCGGCGAACGGTCGCCGCGCATCCGGGGCCTGCGGGCGGAGTGCCGGGCGGTGGGTGCCGTAACAGTGCTCACCAGTTGTCTCCCTGCGTGCGGAGCACTCGCCGGTAGACCGCGGCGAAGAGCATCAGGAGTACGAGGATCAGCACGCCCCAGGTGGAGGACTGCGCGAAGTCGCGCGGGCTGATCTCGAAGGAGAATTTGTACGCCTGGGTGACCAGGATCTGGGTGGCCTCACCGGGTCCGCCGCGGGTCAGCAGGAAGATCACCGGGAACATGTTGAAGGTCCAGATGGTGGAGAGCAGGATCACCGTGGTGGACACGGGGCGCAGTCCGGGAAGCGTGATGTGGCGGAAGCGCTGCCAGGCGGTGGCCCCGTCCATCTCCGCTGCCTCGTACTGCTCCGAGGGGATCGACTGCAGTCCGCCGAGCAGGGCGACCATCATGAACGGCACGCCGAGCCAGACGTTGACGGCGATGACGGAGAACTTGGCCCAGGTGGGGTCGTTCAGCCAGGGTATGCCGTCGATCCCGGCGCCGCCCAGGAGCTTGTTGAGCAGCCCGCGGTCCTCGTTGTAGAGGAAGCGCCAGGCGAAGACCGAGACGAAGCCGGGGATGGCCCAGGGCAGGATCAGGGCCATGCGGTAGGCGGAGCGCCCCGCGATGCGGCGGTTGAGGATGTTGGCGAGAGCCATGCCCAGGCAGAAGGTCACGCTCACGCAGGAGACCGTCCACACCAGTGTCCAGCCGAGCGTGCCGAGGAACTGGGTACCCGTCAGCGCGTCGACGTAGTTGTCCACGCCCACGAACTCGTAGGTGGCGGGCAGTTCGTTGACGCCGATGGACCGTGCGACGTTGCGCTCGTTGGCGTCGGTCATCGACAGCCAGATACCGCGGACCAGCGGGTAGCCGATGATCACGCCGATCACGAGCACGACCGGGGCGACCATGGTCCAGGCGTACCAGTGGACCGACATGGCCCGCCGGAACGTGCTCGGTGGAGCGGGGTTACCAGTACCGCGGCTCCGGCCGCGGGCGACGTCGTCGCCCGCGGCCTTCGCCACCGACTGGCTGGTGTGGACAGCCATCAGTCGGCCTGCCTTCCTGAGTTACTTCCAGCCCTTGAGGAGCTTGCGGTAGGAGTCGCCGGTCGCCGTGGCGGCCTTCTTCGGCGTGGTCTGGCCGGTGAGGACCTTGGTGTACTCGGTGACGAGCGGCGCGAAGAGGCTGCCGGTCTCCGGGATCCAGGGGCGCTCGACCGCGGTCTCGACGACCGGCTTGAAGAACTGGACGATCTCGCTGTCCACGGCCTCCTGCTTGGAGTACACCGAGGTGCGGGTCGGGAGCAGGTTCAGCTCACCGGCGGTCTGCGCCTGGGACTCGACCGAGGTCATGTAGTCGACGAAGGCGTACGAGGCGTCGAGGTTCTTGGAGCCCGCGTAGACGGCGAGGTTGTGGCCGCCCTGCGGGGCGCCCTGCGCGGCCGAGCCGGCCGGCACCGGGGAGATGCCCAGGTTGGCCTTGTCGGTGAACTCCTTGCCGGTCAGGGTGTCGGCGACGGCCCACGGGCCGTTGATCATCATCGCGACCTTGCCGTCCTTGAACGACGACTGCATGTTCTCCCAGCCGTCGGTGGCGTCGGTCTTCGCGGCGCCGGAGTCGACCAGGTCCTTGACGGTCTCGAAGGCCTTGACGCCCTCGGGCTTGTCCACCGTGACGGACTTCGTGCCGGCGTCGACCAGGTCGCCGCCCTCGCCGTAGAGGAAGGAGAGGAACCAGTACGCGTCGTCGCCGCGCAGGTAGAGGCCGGTCTTGCCGGTCTTCGTCTTGATCGCCTTGGAGGCGGTCTTCAGCTCGGCGACGGTCTGGGGGACCTCCACACCGGCCTCGGCGAAGATCTTCTTGTTGTAGAAGATGCCCATCGAGTCGATGACCTGCGGGACCGCGTACGTCTTGTCCTTGTACTTGGTCGACGCGGCGGCCTGCTCCAGGAAGTCGTCCTGGTCCTTCAGCGCGGCGGTGCCGTCCAGCGGGGCGAGGTAGCCGAGGTCCGCGAACTCGGGGGTCCAGGCGACCTCGGAACGGATGACGTCCGGGGCGCCGGCGCCGGCCTGAGCGGCGTTCTTGAACTTGTTCTGCGCCTCACCGAAGGGAACGTTGACGTACTTGACGTCGACCTCCGGGTGCTTCTTCTCGAAACCCTCGGCGATCTTCTTGAAGACCTTGTCCTCACTGCCGACGGTCGAGGTGTCCCACCACGTCACCGTGCCGGAGAGCTCGCCCGAGCTCTTGCCGCCACCGGTCTCGTCATCGCTGCCGCAGGCGGTCGCCGCGAGCGCCAGGGCCGCGACCAGGGCGGTGGCCGTTATGCCACGTCGCATCTGAACTCCTTCAACTGCCGTACCGCTCCGTCGCGGCGCCGGGTCGACGTGAACGTAACAAGGATGAAAGGCGACCGAAAGACTTTGCGGAAGATTTCTGCAAGCCCCGGTGATCGTTACATTGGCGTGTCCGCAAGGTTGCCGTCAAGCCTCTTGACGGAACCCCCCGGGACCTGCCAGCACCAGGCCAGACCCCGTCCGGCTGCGGTACGACGATCCGATCGCGCCCGGCGCCTGGTGTCCGCAAGACCTTGCAAGATGTTGCCAAAAGAGGGCCGGTGGGCTTTGGCCGCCGGGGCGGACTGCCCGGAAACCGCGCATGGTGGGCAATCCGACACGCGCCCGGTACAGTCCACCCATGACCGCACGGCTTGCCGATATCGCAACTCAGGCGGGGGTCAGCGAAGCGACGGTCAGCCGTGTACTGAACGGCAAGCCCGGTGTAGCCGCGACCACCCGTGAATCCGTCCTCGCGGCGCTCGACGTCCTCGGCTACGAGCGTCCGCTGCGCCTGCGCAGGCGCAGCGCCGGCCTGGTCGGCCTGATCACCCCCGAGCTGGAGAACCCGATCTTCCCGGCACTGGCCCAGGTCATCGGACAGGCGCTGACCCGGCAGGGCTACACGCCGG
The DNA here is from genome assembly GCF_040638585.1 of Streptomyces sp. NPDC025273. Lineage (NCBI taxonomy): Bacteria > Bacillati > Actinomycetota > Actinomycetes > Kitasatosporales > Streptomycetaceae > Streptomyces > Streptomyces sp. NPDC025273. The sequence continues at coordinate 817,308 of NZ_JBEZYP010000001.1, read as the reverse complement.
TGCTGGCGACCCAGACCCCCGGCGGCTCCACCGAGGACGAGCTCACCGAGATGCTCGTCGACCGCGGGGTCTCGGGCATCATCTTCGTCTCCGGACTGCACGCCGACACCTCCGCCGACATGCAGCGCTACGAGCAACTGCGGGCGCAGGGTGTCCCCTTCGTCCTGGTGAACGGCTTCTCGCCCAAGGTGCAGGCGCCGTTCATCTCTCCCGACGACCGGGCCGCGATGCGGCTCGCCGTGACGCACCTGGTGGCGCTGGGACATCAGCGCATCGGTCTCGCGGTCGGCCCCAAGCGCTTCGTGCCGGTGCTCCGCAAGATAGAGGGCTTCCACGCCACGATGCGGGAGCAGCTGGGCCTGACCGCGGAGGCGGTGGAGGAACTGATCCAGCACTCCCTGTACACGCTGGAGGGCGGCCAGGCCGCCGCCTCGGCGCTGATGGAGCGTGGCTGCACCGCAGTGGTCTGCGCGAGCGACATGATGGCGCTCGGCGCGATCCGGGCGGCCCGCCGGCTGTCGATGGAGGTTCCGCGCGACCTCTCGGTGGTCGGTTACGACGACTCGCCCCTCATAGCGTTCACCGATCCGCCGCTGACCACCATCCGGCAGCCGGTGACCGCCATGGGCCAGGCGTCGGTGCGCACGCTGCTGGAGGAGATCGGCGGGACCCCCGCTCCGCACAGCGAGTTCGTGTTCATGCCCGAACTGGTCGTTCGCGGTTCAACGGCCTCGGGTCCCGGTCCTTCCGCGGGACCCCGCCCTCCTCTTTAGGATGGAGAACGTGCGACCGGAACCCGACCGGAGGATGATCGGGCGGAGGGGGACGTATCTGGCAGACTCTGCGCCTATGGGTGAATCGCACGTGACCACACTGGAAGACCGCACTGCGGCCACCCCGTCATCCGTCACGAACGAACAGACGGCGACCGGGTCCACGAGGACCGTCGGGCACGGTCGGCTGCGCTCGTTGCGCTCCCCGCGCCGTCCCCGTCTCTGGTTCGAGATCCTGCTCATCGCGGTGAGTTACTGGCTGTACTCGCTCGTGCGCAACGCCGTGCCCGAGCAGAAGGCCGCCGCCCTGCGCAACGCGGACTGGATCTGGTCGCTGGAGCACGGGGTGGGGCTCGCGTTCGAGGAGACCTTCAACCAGGCCGTCAACTCGGTGACATGGCTGATCGTGTCGATGAACTACTACTACGCGACGCTGCACTTCGTGGTCACCATCGGCGCGCTGGTGTGGCTGTTCCGTCGTCACCCGGGCCGCTATGCGGCCGCCCGTCTGATCCTCTTCGCCACCACGGCCGTGGCGCTGCTCGGGTACTACCTGTTCCCGCTGGCCCCGCCCCGGCTGATGAGCGGCGGACACTTCATAGACACGGTGATGGTGCACCAGACCTGGGGTTCGATGGCCTCGGGCAACTTCAAGAACATGTCGAACCAGTACGCGGCGATGCCGTCGATGCACATCGGCTGGTCGCTGTGGTGCGGTCTGACCATCTTCGCGCTGGCTTCGGCGCCGTGGGCGCGGATCCTGGGCGTGCTGTACCCGGCTGCCACGCTGGTGGTGATCGTGGCGACGGCGAACCACTTCTGGCTGGACGCGGTGGGCGGGATGGCCTGCCTGATGTTCGGCTACGCGGTCTCGTACGCGTGGTACGGGGCGCTGCCCCACCGGCTGCCGCAGCAGGTGCCTCCGGCGGAGGGCGGGGGGCGACTGCGCGGGATGCTGCCGTTCCCGGCGCGGGCGCGGCGTGCGCCGACGGCGGCCTCCGGGCCCGCCCTGGAGCCCTCGGCGGCCCGTGCCGCGTCCCAGCCGGAGCCGGCCCCGGCCCACTCCGTCCCGCCCGGCTCGGCCTGACGAGCCCGGGCTCCTCCCGGATCCCCTCCTCGATCACCGGAGGGGCTCGGCGCGGCCGCGCCACCGGCCCCGACGACCCGCGGCCCGCCCTCACCCCGCCCCGTAGAACCGCTCCTCCACCACCGCCCGTGCCCGCCGGGTGATCCGCCGGTAGTCCTCCAGCATGTCCCCCGCGTGCCCGGGCTCGTACCCCAGGTAGCGCCCGACCGCCGTCAGCTCCCGCGGGTTCGAGGGGAACGTGTCGCCCGGCCGTCCCCGTACCAGCATCACCGCGTTGCGCACCCGGGTGGCCAGCACCCACGCCTCGTCCAGGGTCTGTGCCTCCAGCGCGGGGATCAGGTCCGCCGCGCAGGCCGCGGCCAGCGCCTCGCGCGTACGGGTCGTGCGCAGGCCGGGCTCGGCCCAGCCGTGCTGCATCTGCATCAGCTGCACGGTCCACTCGACGTCGCTGAGACCGCCCCGCCCCAGCTTGGTGTGGAGCGTCGGGTCGGCGCCCCGCGGAATCCGTTCGGACTCCATGCGCGCCTTGAGCCGCCGGATCTCGCGGACCGCGTCCTCCCCCAGACCCTCGACCGGATACCGGAGCGGATCGATCAGGTCGACGAAGGCACGCCCCAGCTCCGCGTCCCCCGCCACCGGCTCGGCGCGCAGCAGCGCCTGGCTCTCCCAGACGAGCGCCCAGCGCCGGTAGTAGGCCTCGTACGACTTCAGGGTGCGCACCAGCGGGCCGCTCTTGCCCTCCGGGCGCAGGTCGGCGTCGATGAGCAGCGGCGGGTCGGCCGTGGGCAGCTGCAGCAGCCGGCGCATCTCGGTGATGACGGTGTTCGCGGCCCGGGTGGCTTCCTCGTCGCTCACGCCCTCGCGCGGCGCGTGCACGAACAGGACGTCCGCGTCGGAGCCGTAGCTCAGCTCGTGACCGCCGAAGCGGCCCATGCCGATGACCGCGAACCGGGTCGGCAGGGTGTCGCCCCACTGTTCGCGCACGGCCGCGCGCAGCGCGCCCGAGAGCGTGGCGGCGTTCAGGTCGGTCACGGCGGAGCCGACCCGGTCGACGAGCGCGCCCGGGTCCTGTTCCGCCGGGCTGTCCTCGGTGCCGTACGAGCCGATCAGGTCCGCCGCCGTCGTACGGAACAGCTCCCGCCTCCGCACCCCGCGCGCCACCGCGACGGCGGCCTCGGCGCCCTGCGCGCGGCCCACCGCGGCCAGCACCTCCTGGTCCAGGTGCTCCCGGGTGCGCGGCTTCAGCCCTTCCGGGTCGCCGAGTATGGCCACGGCCTCGGGGGCGCGCATGAGCAGGTCCGGGGCGAGCCGGCCGGCGGAGAGGACCCGGGCGAGGTTCTCCGCCGCCGCCCCCTCGTCCCGCAGGAGCCGCAGGTACCAGGGGGTCTTGCCGAGCGCGTCGGACACCTGCCGGAAGCCGAGGAGCCCGGCGTCCGGGTCGGCGGAGTCCGCGAACCAGCCGAGCAGTACCGGCAGCAGGGTGCGCTGGATGGCCGCCTTGCGGGACACCCCCGACGACAGGGCCTCCAGGTGCCGCAGCGCGGCCGCCGGATCGGCGTATCCGAGGGCCTCCAGCCGGACGACGGCGGCCTCGGCGCTGAGCCGCCTCTCACCGGGCGCGAGCTGGGCCACGGCGTCGAGCAGCGGCCGGTAGAAGAGCTTCTCGTGCAGCCGGCGCACCACGGAGGCGTGCCGGCGCCACGCCTTGTTGAGCTCGGCGACCGGGTCCGTGCGCAGCCCGAGGGAGCGGCCCAGCCGCCGCAGGTCGGACTCGTCCTCGGGGACGAGGTGCGTGCGGCGCAGCCGGTAGAGCTGGATGCGGTGCTCCATGGAGCGCAGGAAGCGGTAGGCGTCGTCCAGCTGCGCCGCGTCCGCCCGCCCGACGTACCCGCCGTCGGCGAGCGCCCCCAGGGCCGTCAGCGTGGAGCCGGAGCGCAGGGTGCTGTCGCCGCGCCCGTGGACGAGCTGGAGGAGCTGCACGGCGAATTCGACGTCCCGCAGTCCGCCGGGTCCGAGCTTGAGCTCGCGGTCGACCCGGTCGACGGGGATGTTGTCGACGACGCGGCGGCGCATCTGCTGGACGTCGCCGACGAAGTTCTCCCGGTCGGCGGCCTGCCACACCAGGGGTGAGACGGCCTCCACGTACTCCGCGCCGAGCTCGGGGTCCCCGGCGACCGGCCGGGCCTTCAGCAGCGCCTGGAACTCCCAGGTCTTGGCCCAGCGCTGGTAGTACGCGAGGTGCGAGGACAGGGTCCGCACCAGCGGCCCGTTGCGGCCCTCGGGGCGCAGGTTGGCGTCGACCGGCCAGATGGTGCCTTCGACGGTGGTGTCGGAGCAGATCCGCATCATGTGGGCGGCGAGCCGGGTCGCGGCCTGCATGGCCCGGTTCTCGTCCGCCCCGTCGACGGGCTCCCCCACGAAGATCACGTCGACGTCGGAGACGTAGTTCAGCTCGTGCCCGCCGCATTTGCCCATCGCGATGACCGCGAGCCGGCACCGGGCGGCGTCGGCGGGCGCGTCGGTACGGGCGATGGCGAGCGCCGCCCGCAGCGTGGCCGTCGCCAGGTCGGCCAGCTCGGCGGCGACCTGGGCGAGATCCGTCGTCCCACACACGTCGCGGGCCGCTATCGACAGCAGGGACCTGCGGTAGGCGACCCGCAGCGAGTCCGGATCGACGGCGCCGGCGAGCATGTGCTCGAACTCCGCGACCCCGGGGTGCAGATCGGTGGCCTCGTACGTGACGAGCGCCTGCCAGTCGCGCGGGTGGCGGGCCAGGTGGTCGCCGAGGGCCTCGGAGGCGCCGAGGACGCCGAGGAGCCGGTCCCGCAGCGGCTTGGCGGTGACGAGTGTGTCCAGCAGGATCTGCCGCTCGTCGGCCTCCTCGGCCTCGACGAGCCGGACGAGGCCGCGCAGGGCGAGATCGGGGTCGGACGTCGCCCCGAGCGCGTCGAAGAGGACGGGATCGGACCGTACGGAGCCGAGCTCGGGGAGGTCGAGCAGCCGTTCGGCGGCGGACGGATCGGTGAAACCGTGCCGCAGCAGTCGGGTGAAGGTACTGCTCCTGCGTCCCGGCACCGTCGTCATTCCGTGTTCTCCTGACCGCCGACCACACTTGCCCGCTCCCCGAGCCTATCCGTGCGCCGATGATTTGGGCGCGGAGGCGGAGTCCGTACTCCACAGGCAGGATGACCGGAACGATCACGCACGACGCCCCCAGGAGGCCCGTCATGCCGGACAAGGACAAGGGCGAGGACGACGCCGCGCCCGGCACCACCCCCGAAACGGCGCTGGACACCCGCTACAGCGGCGAGGGTGCCACCGCGCGCCCGTGGCCGGAGGCGGTCGCGCTCCTGACCGACGCGGAGCTGTACTGGCTCTCCACCGTCCGGCCGGACGGCCGCCCGCACGTCACCCCGCTGATCGGGGTGTGGTCGGACGGTGCCCTGCACTTCTGCACCGGCCCCGCGGAACGCAAGGCGCGGAATCTGGCCGCCAACCCGGAGGTCGTCCTGACCACAGGTGCCAACGCCCTCGGCGAGGGCTTCGACGTCGTGGTCGAGGGCCGGGCCGCCCGGGTGACGGACGAGGAGCGGCTGATCGCGCTGGCCGAGGCGTGGGAGGCGAAGTACGGCGCCGACTGGCACTTCGGTGTCACGGACGGCATGTTCTCCAACGGGGCCGGCGGCCGTGCGGAGGTCTTCGCGGTGACCCCGCGCACGGCCTTCGGCTTCGCCAAGGGCGACCCGTACGGCCAGACGCGCTGGCTCTTCGCCTGAGCCGGCCGGAGCCCCTTCGGCTACCGGGGACTGGTCCCGATGACGACGGTGGCGTACAGCTCCTCGGAGACGACGACGCGCGCGAGGAGTCCGCTGCTCCCCACCGTCTCCTCGGCGCGCGCGGCCTGCCGTTCGCTCGTCTCGACCAGCAGACTGCCGCCCGGGGCCAGCCAGTCGGTCGCCTCGGCGACGACGCGCCGCATCACGTCGAGGCCGTCGCCGCCTCCGTCGAGCGCCACACGCGGCTCGTGGTCACGCGCCTCGGCGGGCAGCAGTTCGACGTCGCCGGTGGGTACGTACGGCACGTTGGCGAGCAGGACGTCGACCCGGCCCCGCAGCGAACGGGGCAGGGGCGCGAACAGGTCGCCCTCGTAGACCGTTCCGAGACCGCCCACGTTGCGCCGGGCACAGCGCACGGCGGCGGGTTCGACGTCGGCGGCGTGCAGTTCGACGCCGTCCAGCGACGAGGCCAGCGCCGTACCCAGCGCTCCGGAACCGCAACAGAGGTCGACCACGACCGCCGGGGCCGGTGTCAGCGCCACGGCCTGCCGGACGAGGAATTCGGTACGCCGCCGGGGCACGAACACCCCGGGGCCCACGGAGATCCGCAGCCCGCAGAACTCGGCCCAGCCGAGCACGTGTTCAAGCGGCAGACCGGCTACCCGGCGTTCCAGCATGGCGGTGAGTGCGGCGGGGCCGGCCGCCGTGGACAGAAGGAGTTCCGCCTCGTCCTCGGCGAAGACACAGCCGGCGGCACGGAGCGTGGTGACGAGGGCGGAGAAGGTGAGCGGCGGGGCGAATTCCTGCATGGAGCGGAGCCTTTCGGGCGAACCGATGGGCGCTCCGCGATCGCTCAGGCCCGGTCGGCCACGCGACGGCGAGGGGTGAGCGCCCAGCCTGCTGAAGCGGTAATGGGTCTCACCTCCTTGGTCGGTCCCGGTCTCGGGACGCGTCACACTACCGGAATCCTCCTGCCCGCCGCGCGGAAAGGAGGAACCCGGCCGGGCGCGGTGATCGACGGGATCCTCGACGGGATGGGCCGCGGCGTCGTCAGGGCGGCGACGGTGCCGTCACCGTGTCTCGACGTAGCAGGTGACCACCGGATCGGCGCCGACGCCCCACCGGGCCTCGCCGGGCCAGGTGTACCAGAAGTGGTCCTTCTCGGTTCCCTCCCGGGTCCAGGCGGCGGGCGCCGACCCGTACGCCTCCCGGCATGCCTCGCGGGCCATCCGCTTCGCCGCCTTGTCGCCCGGGTAGGCGGGGTCGAACCGCGCGTGGGCGAAGACGCGGACCTCGTGGGGCTGCGCGCAGGGGACGGACACCACCATGTCGAGGGTGCGGGTGCCCGTCGTGAGGTCGGCGCATCCGCCCTTCTCCACCTCACCGACCGCCGTGACGGCCTCCTTGGCGTCGAGCGTCCGCTCCGACGCCGCCGGCATGACCGGCGCGGATTTCCCGAAACCGCCCACCGTCAGAACGGCGCGCAGCCCCGTCATCCCGTCCAGGGCACTGTCCTTCTTGTCGAGCAGGCCCGAGAAGTCCGCCTCCACCCGGGTGACGCGCCCCTTGGCGTCCGCGGACATGCTGAGCGACACGGGCGTCGCCGTGCCGTTCGGGTCGATGTTCGCGGTCAGTTCGGAGCCCAGGTCCTTGGGGAACAGGCGCAGGGCGTTGAACGCGGTGAGCTTCGCCAGGTAGGTGCGGCCCGCCTTCCCGGTTGATGACTCCTTCACCTTCCCGGCCGGTGACTCCTTCACCTTCTGGGCCCCGCTCAGAATCTCCAGGAGTGTGCCGCCGAACGCGGACTCGGCCCCCCGCAGCGCGTCGACCGCGGCACCGGTGCCGAAGGCGTCCGAGGACCCTTCGTAACGGAGCCAGTAGCCCGCCTCGCCCGCACGCAGCCGGATGGTGTCCGGCTCGACCGCGACCTGGGTACGCGCGGGCGAACGGCCCGCCCCCAGCCGGACGCCCAGCAGCGCGTCCTTGGCCTCGTCCGGCAGGTCCTCGGCCGGCGTCCAGTCGATCGATCCGGCGGCCCGGCCGCCCGGGAAGTCGATCCGCCCCGAGGTCCTCTGCACCGTGTCGCCCGACGGAGAGGTGAAGGTCAGGATCTGGGTGAAGCGCGCGGTCCGCGCGGCCTGGGTCGCCAGCAGCGCCTGGCGGGGCTGCTGTCCGACCGGCACGTCGAAGACCGGGTGGGCGGGCTTGTCGTCCGCCGCGCCGCCGGAGCAGGAGGTCAGCAGCAGGGTGGCCGAGGCGGCGACGGCGCACAGCGGGAGGAGGTGGCTTCTGATCACGTCGGTTCGACCGTGAAACGGCCTGATCGGTTGTCCTTCCCCGGATAACGGAACGATCACCGGCGTCCGGCACCCCGGGCCGTCCCGGCGGCGGGGAGGCCCGGAGGACCGGAGCGCGCCGGCCCGCGGCCCCCGTGACGGGCGGCGACCGCCACCGGCCCGGGTCGCACAAGGCGCGGGTCACGGCATGGGCGGCCCTGTTGCGCGAACGACGACGGCGCCCCCGCACCGGGGAGACATCTGACGGCCCAGCCCGCCTGATACGCCTTCGGGCCGACGGAACCACACCGTCGGCCCGAAGCCACGTACAAGGGCTCTACCAGCGCTGACCTGCGCCTACAGCACCGGCAGGAGTGCCTTCAGCTCGAAGGCCGTGACCTCGCTGCGGTACTCCTCCCACTCCTGCTTCTTGTTGCGCAGGAAGAAGTCGAAGACGTGCTCGCCCAGCGTCTCCGCCACCAGCTCGCTCTTCTCCATCAGCGCGATGGCCTCGCCCAGGTTCTGCGGCAGCGGCTCGATGCCCATCGCGCGGCGCTCCGCGTCGGAGAGCGCCCAGACGTCGTCGTCGGCACCGGCCGGGAGTTCGTAGCCCTCCTCGATGCCCTTGAGGCCGGCGGCGAGCAGCACCGCGTACGTCAGGTAGGGGTTGGCGCCGGAGTCGATGGAGCGGACCTCGACGCGGGCCGAGCCGGTCTTGCCCGGCTTGTACATCGGGACGCGGATCAGCGCGGAGCGGTTGTTGTGGCCCCAGCAGATGTACGAGGGGGCCTCGCCGCCGGCGCCGGCCGAGCGGGAGGAACCGCCCCAGATGCGCTTGTAGGAGTTGACCCACTGGTTCGTCACGGCGGAGATCTCCGCGGCGTGCTTCAGGAGGCCCGCGATGAACGAGCGGCCGACCTTGGAGAGCTGGTACTCGGCGCCGGACTCGTAGAACGCGTTGCGGTCGCCCTCGAACAGGGAGAGGTGGGTGTGCATGCCCGAGCCCGGGTACTCCGAGAAGGGCTTCGGCATGAAGGTCGCCTGGACGCCCTGTTCCAGCGCGACCTGCTTCATGACCAGACGGAAGGTCATGATGTTGTCGGCCGTGGAGAGCGCGTCCGCGTAGCGCAGGTCGATCTCCTGCTGGCCGGGGGCGCCCTCGTGGTGGCTGAACTCGACCGAGATGCCCATCGATTCGAGCATGGTGATCGCCTGGCGGCGGAAGTCCATGCCGACGTTCTGCGGCGTGTGGTCGAAGTAGCCGGAGCTGTCCGCGGGGGTGGGGCGGGTGCCGTCGACCGGCTTGTTCTTCAGCAGGAAGAACTCGATCTCCGGGTGGGTGTAGAAGGTGAAGCCCAGGTCCGAGGTCTTGGCGAGGATGCGCTTCAGCACGTAGCGCGGGTCGGCGAAGGACGGCGAGCCGTCCGGCATCAGGATGTCGCAGAACATCCGGGCCGTCCCCGGAGCCTCCGCACGCCACGGCAGGATCTGGAACGTGCCCGGGTCCGGCTTGGCGATCATGTCCGATTCGTATACACGGGCGAAGCCCTCGATGGCCGAACCGTCGAAGCCGATGCCCTCGTCAAAAGCCTGTTCGAGCTCGGCCGGGGCCACGGCGACGGACTTGAGGTACCCGAGGACATCGGTGAACCACAGCCGTACGAAGCGGATGTCGCGCTCCTCAAGCGTCCTGAGGACGAATTCCTGCTGCTTGTCCATAGCCACATCCTTGCAGTTCAGACGGTCCGTGCACCACCGCCCGGGGTAGGGGAGACACTCCAGTATCACGACCCGGGATTTCACCCAGATTACGCACTCGGTGTGAGAGAGAGCACTCGGCCACCCACTACGATCGGCGCCCATGGTGTGCAAGGGGCGTGGCGGCAGGCCCGCGGCGCCGTGCGCATCCCTTTGCCGGCCCCGTTCCGTCCCTCCCTACTCCTTGGCAGAAGGACCCGACGACATGAGCTTCGACCGCAGGACCCCCGTGGACCCGATGCACGGCACCGACCGCACGGGCGGCCGCCGCACCCGTGTCGCCGCCATAGGCGTGGGTGCCGTCGTGGTCGCCGGACTGCTCGGTTTCGGCTCGTACGTGCTGCTGGAGCGGACCGCGTCGGAGGAATCGCGTGCGGACTCCGGGACGCAGGACGCCAAGCAGGGCGAACCGACCGGGCAGGAGAAGGGGGATCTGATCGCCGAGCCGGTCGCGGGCGAGAGGACGTGGGACGCGAAGAAGCTGACCCGCGACCACGTCACGACCGACGTGAGCTACCCCATGGAGCCCCCGGTCGGCGGGGACCACGCCCAGGCCTGGCTCAACTGCGACGGCGTCGTATACGAGAAGGCCGTCCGGAACGTCAACGCCGTGCACGCCCTGGAGCACGGGGCGGTGTGGGTCACGTACGACGACCGGGCGGCCGACGACGAGGTGCGCAAGCTCGCGTCCCGGGTCGGGAGCACCCCGTACACGCTGATGAGCCCGTACGCGGGCCAGGACGGGGCGATCATGCTGAGCGCCTGGGGCAAGCAGGTCACGGTGGACAGCGCCGACGACCCGCGAGTGGCCCAGTTCCTCGCGAAGTACGTCCAGGGCCCGCAGACGCCCGAGCCGGGTGCGCCCTGCACGGGCGGGATCGACGGGTGAGCCGGTCGCGCGGCCGGCGTACACGGTGGGTGGCGGGCTGCGCCGTGACGCTCGCCCTGCTGTTCGCGGGGGCGGCGGCGATCGCCTCCGCGCGGGGGGACGGGGCGGCTCCCGCTCCCCGTACGCCCTCGGCGGAGTCCGCGGACGCGGGCTTCGCCCGGGACATGGCCGTCCACCACCAGCAGGCCGTGGAGATGTCCTTCCTCGTACGGGACCGCACCCGGGACGAGGACGTACGGCGGCTGGCGTACGACATCGCCCACACGCAGGCCAATCAGCGGGGCATGCTGCTCGGCTGGCTGGACCTGTGGGGGCTGCCGAAGACGGCGCCCGACGGGCAGAGGCCGATGGCGTGGATGTCCGGCGGCCACGACGCGCACGACGCGCAGGGAACCCACGGCACGGCCGGGACGGGCGGCACGGAGCGGGGAGGGGCCGGATCCGGGGTCCACGACGGGGCCCTCATGCCCGGCATGGCCACCAGGACGGAGCTCGCCCGGCTCGGCGAGGCCGAGGGGAAGCGGGCCGAGATCCTCTTCCTGCAGCTGATGACCGACCACCACGAGGGCGGGGTCCCGATGGCGCGCGGCTGCGCCGAGCGGTGCACGGTGGGGGTGGAGAGGCGGCTCGCCCAGGGCATGGTCGAGGGGCAGCGGTCCGAGCTGGACCTGATGGAGGACATGCTCGCGGCCAGGGGCGCGAAGCCCCGCCCCTGAGGGCCCGCCCCGGGACGCGTGCACCCGAATGGGTGACAGCGGTCGCGTGCTCCGCACGGTCCCGAGCACGATGGATGCGCTCGGGGCCGTACGGCAATGCCCACCGGAACGCAGGAGGAAACCCATGACCACCGCCAAGGACATCATGCACACCGGCGCCCACTGGATCCCGGCCCACGAAACGCTGGACCGTGCCGCGCAGATGATGCGGGACCACAAGGTGGGCGCGCTGCCCGTCTCCGCCAACGGCGAGCAGGACAGGATGGTCGGCATCATCACCGACCGCGACATCGTGATCAAGTGCGTCGCGTCGGGGCACGATCCGTCGAAGGTCACGGCGGGCGAGCTCTGTGACGGAACGCCGCGCTGGATCGAGGCGACCGCCGATGTCGACGCGGTACTGGAGGAGATGCAGAGCCACCGCATCCGCCGGCTCCCCGTGGTCGAGAACAAGAGGCTCATCGGCATGATCAGCGAGGCCGATCTGGCGCTCCATCTCTCGGACCAGCAGGTCGCAGGCTGGGCGGAGAAGGTCTACGCCCGCTCCTGACCGCGCCCCGCCCGCCGCGGTGCGGGCGTCCCGGCCCGGTGTCCCGTGCGGCGAGGGACGCCGGGCCGCGACGGCCCGAATCGCTCCTGGCGGGCCCGGACCGGTGTCGGCAGGCCCGCCAGGACATCGCGTCAGAAAGACGATTACACTGGCCGCGTGCCTCAACTACGTCTCGCACTGAATCAGATCGACTCGACCGTCGGTGACCTCGCCGCCAACACCGAGTCCGTCGTCCACTGGACCCGGCACGCCGCCGAGCAGGGCGCCCATCTGGTGGCGTTCCCCGAGATGGTGCTGACCGGATACCCCGTCGAGGACCTGGCCCTGCGGTCGTCCTTCGTCGAGGCCTCCCGGGCGGCGCTGCGCGCGCTCGCCGTCCGTCTCGTCGACGAGGGCTTCGGCGAGCTGCCGGTCGTCGTCGGCTACCTCGACCGTTCCGAGCACGCCGCGGCGCGCTACGGGCAGCCCGCGGGGTCCCCGCGCAACGCCGCGGCGGTCCTGCACCGCGGGCAGGTCGCGCTGAACTTCGCCAAGCACCACCTGCCCAACTACGGCGTGTTCGACGAGTTCCGGTACTTCGTGCCGGGCGACTCGATGCCCGTGGTGCGGGTGCACGGCATCGATGTGGCGCTCGCGATCTGCGAGGACCTCTGGCAGGACGGCGGCCGCGTCCCGGCCGCCCGCGCCGCCGGGGCCGGGCTGCTGCTGTCGATCAACGCCTCGCCGTACGAGCGCGACAAGGACGACAGCCGGCTCGAGCTGGTCCGCAAGCGCGCGCAGGAGGCCGGCTGCACGACCGCGTACCTGGCGATGATCGGCGGCCAGGACGAGCTGGTCTTCGACGGTGACTCGATCGTCGTCGACAAGGACGGCGAAGTGATCGCCCGCGCCCCGCAGTTCGCCGAGGGCAGCGTGATCCTGGACCTGGACCTGCCGGCCGCCGCGTCCGAGGCCCCGTCCGGGGTCGTGAACGACGGGCTGCGCATCGACCACGTGGTGATCTCCGAGGAGCCCCTTCCGGCGTACGAGCCGGAGCTGGCCGGTGGCTACGCGGAGCGGCTCGACGACGACGAGGAGCTGTACTCGGCGCTGGTCGTGGGCCTGCGCGCGTATGCCGCGAAGAACGGTTTCCGCAGTGTGCTGATCGGGCTCTCGGGCGGCATCGACTCGGCGCTCGTCGCGGCCATCGCCTGCGACGCGCTGGGGGCCGCGAACGTGTACGGCATCTCGATGCCGTCGAAGTACTCCTCGGACCACTCCAAGGGCGACGCGGCCGAGCTGGCGCGGCGTACCGGGCTGAACTTCCGCACCGTACCGATCGAGCCGATGTTCGACGCGTACATGGGGTCGCTGGGGCTCACCGGTCTCGCCGAGGAGAACCTCCAGTCACGGCTGCGCGGCACGATGCTGATGGCCGTCTCCAACCAGGAGGGTCAGATCGTCCTCGCGCCGGGCAACAAGTCCGAGCTGGCGGTCGGTTACTCCACGCTGTACGGGGACTCCGTCGGCGCGTACGGGCCGATCAAGGACGTGTACAAGACGTCGGTGTTCCGCCTCGCGAAGTGGCGCAACCGTGCCGCCGAGGAGCGCGGGCAGACCCCGCCGATCCCGGAGGCCTCCATCACCAAGCCGCCGAGCGCCGAATTGCGACCGGACCAGGTGGACACGGACTCGCTGCCGGACTACGACGTGCTGGACCGGATCCTGGAGATGTACGTCGACCGGGACCAGGGTCTCGACGCGATCGTCGCGGCCGGCTTCGACGCGGAGCTGGTGGCGAAGACGCTGCGGATGGTGGACACGGCGGAGTACAAGCGGCGGCAGTACCCGCCGGGCACGAAGATCTCGCCGAAGGGCTTCGGGAAGGACCGCCGCCTGCCGATCACGAACCGCTGGCGGGAGTCGGGCTGACGCGGAAGGCGTACGCCGGGACCGTCCGGCGTACGCCTCCTGGGGCCGGGGTGCGCCTCAGCGCACCTCGGCCGCCTGCTTGCTGTGGACCGCGGCGGCACCCGCCACGACCCGTGAGGTTCCCGGGGTCCGGTCCAGGAACCCGGCCGTGACCGCCACCGCGAGACCGGCGACCGCCAGGACCGCGCCGACCAGGGCCGGTGACGTCCAGCCCCACCCCGCCGCGATGGCCACCCCGCCGAGCCAGGCGCCGCCCGCGTTGGCCAGGTTGAAGGCGGAGTGGTTGGAGGCGGAGGCGAGGGTGGGGGCGTCCTTGGCCTTGTTCATCACCAGCATCTGCAACGGCGTGGTGGTCATGAAGCCGATCCCGCCGAGCAGCACCACCATCACCAGCGCCGCCCACTGCACGTGCACGGTGAACGGGAAGACCACCAGGACGACGGCCAGCGCACCCAGCGACCCGTAGAGCGTGGGGCGCAGCGCCCGGTCCGTCAGCGGTCCGGCGGCCAGCGCGCCCAGGGTCATCCCGATACCGAACAGCGCCAGGACGAGCGTCACCGAGGATTCGCCGAAGCCCATCGCCTCGGTCGTCATGGCCGAGAGGTACGAGTAGACGGCGAAGACACCCGCGAAGCCGAGGACCGCGGTGAGCAGCCCGAGCAGGACCTGCCGGTTGCCGAGCGTCCGCATCTCACGGCGTACGTCCTGGTGTGCTTCGACCGGCATCCGCGGCACGAGCCGGGCGAGCGCGGCCATGGCGCCGACCCCGATCACCGAGACGACGACGAAGGTGGCGCGCCAGCCGAGGTGCTGGCCGAGCAGGGTGGCGGCCGGTACGCCGACGATGTTGGCGACGGTCAGCCCGAGGAACATGGTCGCGACGGCGCGTGCCTGCCGCCCGTCCGGGACGAGCCGGGCGGCGACGACGGCGCCGACCCCGAAGAACGCCCCGTGCGGCAGCCCGGCGAGGAGGCGGCCGGCCAGCAGCCAGCCGAAGTCGGGGGCGAACGCCGAGGCGAGGTTGCCGACGGTGAAGAGGGCCATCAGCAGCAGGAGCATCCGCTTGCGCGGGATGCGTGAGCCGAGGGCGGTGAGCAGCGGGGCGCCGATGACGACGCCGATCGCGTACGCGGAGACGAGGTGGCCGGCGGTCGGCACGGACGTTCCCAGATCGTCCGCGACGTTGGGCAGCAGGCCCATCATCACGAACTCGGTGGTGCCGATGCCGAAGGCGCTCACAGCGAGGGCGAGCAGGGCCAGGGGCATGGAGGAGACCTTTCGGGCAGGCGCGCGGCCCGGCCTGTGGAGCCGGGTGGCGGGAGGTGGTGGGAGCGTCGGCTTCGTTGCCGGTCCGGACTATGTATACGTCCGGAACAAAGTGTGGCAGACGTTTTATGCCTGGAGGTGAACGCTCCGTTGCGCCCAGGTGCGGACCGGGCCCGCTCCGGCAGCCCGGTGACGCCTGGACCGCTGGTCAGGGCGGACGCGGCGGTGGGCCGGAGCCGGTGCGGGAAGACGGTCAGCCGGCGGGTCCGGTGGCGAAGATCACGGGTGCTTCTGATGCCCGGGCCGGCGAGGAGGGCCCGGAAGGCCGGCACGCGGGCCTCGTGCCCCTGGGAAACGCCGGCCCGGGCCCCGGAGCGGCCGGACTCACGCTTCCGTGCGCGCGGGAGCGCGTGGGCGGCGCCACGGTGGACTGCCCGGTGGGTTCAGAGTTGGATGCGGGCCGCGATCGGGAGGTGGTCGCTGTCCGTGGCCGGGAGGGTCCATGACGAGAGGGGTTCGACGCCGCGGACCATGATCTGGTCGATCCTCGCCATCGGGAACGACGCCGGCCAGCTGAAGCCGAAGCCGTCGCCCGCCGCCCCCTGGGTGGAGCGCATCTGGGCCGTGACCGCGTTCAGGGACCGGTCGTTCATGGTGCCGTTGAGGTCGCCGAGCAGGGCCACCCGGTCGAGCCGCTCGTCGGCGATCGCCTCGCCCAGGGCGTCGGCGCTCTTGTCCCGCTGGTTGGCGGTGAAGCCCGCGTGCAGCTTGACCCGTACGGAGGGGAGATGGGCCACGTACACAGCGATCGAGCCGTCCGGCGTGATGACCGTGGCACGCATGGCGCGGGTCCAGCCCAGCTTGATGTCGACGGGACGGGAGCCCGTCAGGGGGTACTTGCTCCACAGGCCGACGGTCCCCTGCACCGAGTGGTGCGGGTAGCGGGCGGCGAGCGCCTTCTCGTACGCGGCCACCTGGCCGCCGGGCAGTTCCTGGAGGGCCACGACGTCCGCGCCGGAGCCCGCGACCTGCTGGGCGGTGCCCGCGGGGTCGGGGTTGCCCGCGTTGACGTTGTGTGTGGCGACGGTGAGGTTGCCGCCGGTGCCCGACTTGTCGGCGAACAGCAGGCCGCCGAAGACGTTCAGCCAGACGACGACCGGCAGGAGCAGGGCGATCAGCGCCGTCGCCGAACGCCGGACCAGGCCGAGGATCAGCAGCGGTGCCACGAGGAGGCCGAACCAAGGCAGGAAGGTCTCGATGAGGCTGCCGGTGTTGCCGATGGTGTTGGGGATCTCCGCGTGGAAGATCATCACCAGGGTCAGGAGGACCGAGCAGAGCGCGAGGAGGATGCCCCGCCGCCAGATGCCCCGGTCCATCGTCAGTCTGTGGCGCAGGGCCTGGAAGCCGGAGCCGGGCCCCTGCGGACCTCGGTCGGCGTTCTCGGTGTCCGCCCTGTACGCCTGCACCATCGCGCTGTCCTCACTGCCTTGCCCTACACATCGCCGCGCCTCACGACCCTAGGCGATGAACGGCGGTATTCCTGCCGTCGACGACGGCCGTACGCGCATCAGGACGACGGAAATGGTGTCGCGGGTTCCGCCCGAGGGGGTGGTTGTGGGGGCTTGTGGCGGAATGCTCATGCGCCGGCGGCTGCCGGGGTCTCGCCGGTGGCGTGCCGCTTCGGGGCGAGGCCCTGGAGCAGGACCCGGATGATGCGGTCGGCGAGGTCCGGGCAGGGGCGCCTCGGGGCGGTGGACGGTGCGTACGGGCATCGGGCCGAGGAACAGGCCAGGGGTTCGCCCGTCTCCAGCAGTTCCACGACGGCGTCGAGGATCGGCCGCTCCGCGGCGGCGCTGCGGGGCCCACTTCCCGGGAACGGCCCCGGGATGCCACCATGGAAGGGATCCGGGGACGCCGTCAGGGCGCCACGAGATGACGAAGGAGCCGTACGCCATGTCTGTTCAGGCTGCGCAGAATCAGGCCGCCACACCCTCCGCAGGTCCCTCCCCCGCCGCCGGCAAGGCGTTGTACGGGGGAAAGAGCACCCGCCGCGTCACCGTCAACGACATCGCCGCCGCCAGTGAGCGGGGCGAGAAGTGGCCCATGCTCACCGCCTACGACGCGATGACGGCGTCCGTCTTCGACGAGGCCGGCATCCCGGTCATGCTCGTCGGCGACTCGATGGGCAACTGCCACCTCGGCTACGAGACCACCGTGCCCGTCACGATGGACGAGATGGCCATGCTCTCCGCCGCCGTCGTGCGGGGCACCACGCGCGCCCTGATCGTCGCCGACCTGCCCTTCGGGGCGTACCAGGAGAGCCCCGTCCAGGCCCTGCGCAACGCCACCCGGCTGATCAAGGACTCCGGTGTCGGCGCGGTCAAGCTGGAGGGCGGCGAGCGGTCGCACGAGCAGATCCGGCTGCTGGTCGAGGCCGGCATCCCGGTCATGGGCCACATCGGCCTGACCCCGCAGTCCGTCAACACGATGGGATACCGGGTGCAGGGCCGCGGCGAGGAGGCCGCGCAGCAGCTGCTGCGCGACGCGAAGGCGGTGCAGGACGCGGGCGCGTTCGCCGTCGTCCTGGAGCTCGTGCCGGCCGAGCTCGCCGCCGAGGTGACCCGCACCCTGCACATCCCGACCATCGGCATCGGCGCCGGTCCCGACACGGACGCCCAGGTGCTGGTCTGGACGGACATGGCCGGACTGACCGGCGGCAAGGTGCCCCGTTTCACCAAGCAGTACGCGAACCTGCGCCAGGTGCTCTCGGACGCCGCGAAGGAGTTCGCCGGCGAGGTCGTCGGCGGAACGTTCCCGCAGGCGGAGCACACCTTCCACTGACGCCCCGCTGACCACTGCCGCACCACCGACAGCCCGCCGACTTCCCCCATCGGCGGGCTGTCGCCCTGCCGTCGGTCCGCTGTCGGTGACCTGTCGGTGGCGACCGGTGTGATGGTGGACATGACGCGAACCGACAGGAACCCCGGAAGCGGCACGAACGCCGTCGAGGTGCGCGGGCTGGTCAAGCACTACGGCTCGACCAAGGCACTGGACGGCGTGGACCTCCATGTGCGCGAGGGCACCGTCCTCGGTGTGCTCGGGCCCAACGGCGCCGGCAAGACCACACTCGTACGCTGCCTGTCCACCCTGGTCGTCCCGGACGCCGGCCACGCCGTCGTCGCCGGATACGACGTGGTGAAGCAGCCCCGGCAGCTGCGCCGCACCATCGGCCTGACCGGGCAGTACGCCTCCGTCGACGAGAAGCTCTCCGGCTGGGAGAACCTCTACATGATCGGGCGGCTGCTCGACCTGCCGCGCAGGACCGCGCGTTCCCGCGCCGACGAGCTGCTGGAGCGCTTCTCGCTCACGGAGGCGGCCGGGCGGCCCGCGATGGACTACTCCGGCGGCATGCGGCGCCGGCTCGACCTGGCCGCCTCGATGATCGGCAGCCCGTCCGTCCTCTATCTGGACGAACCCACGACGGGCCTCGACCCCCGTACCCGCAACGAGGTCTGGGACGAGGTGCAGCGCATGGTCGCGGAAGGGGCGACCGTCCTGCTCACCACCCAGTACATGGAAGAGGCCGAACGGCTCGCCGACGAGCTGACCGTCATCGACCAGGGCAGGATCATCGCCGGTGGCGGGGTCGACGAGCTCAAGGCGAAGGTCGGCGGCCGCACCCTGCAGATCCGGCCCTCGGACCCGGAACGGCTGGCCGCCATGGCGCAGGCGCTCGGGGAGGCCGGGCTCGACGGGATCGCCGGTGCGCAGGCCGTCCCGGACGAGGGCCTGCTGTACGTGCCGATCCTCAGCGACGAGCAACTGACCGCCGTCATCGGGCTGCTCGGCACCCGGGGCTTCTCGCTCGCCCATGTCGCCACCGCCCTGCCCAGCCTGGACGAGGTGTTCCTCGCCATCACGGGCGAGAAGTCCACCCACCCGGCCGGCACGATTCCCCAGGAGTTCGCGGCATGAGCACGGCGACACTGACGCCCACGCCCACCGGCCCCGCACCGGTGAGGACGCCCTCCGACGAGGGCCGGATCGGACTGCGCGGCAACCTGCGGCACATCGGGGCGCTGGTGCGGCGCAATCTGCTCCAGATCAAGAAGGATCCGGAGTCGATGTTCGACGTCCTCCTGATGCCGGTCGTCTTCACCCTGCTCTTCGTGTACGTCTTCGGCGGGTCCGTCGGCGGGAGCATGGGCGGCGGCCGACAGGAGTACCTCGACTACCTGGTCCCCGGCCTGATGGCGATGATGGGCATGAACATCGCGTCGGCGGTGGGTACCGGCGTCAACGACGACTTCCGCAAGGGCGTCATGGACCGGTTCCGCACGATGCCGATCGCCCGTTCCTCGGTTCTCGTCGCGAAGATCGTGGTCGAGCTCGGCCGGATGATGATCGCCACTGTCATCCTGCTCGGCATGGGTTTCGCGCTCGGCATGGAGCTGGGCACCTCGGTGGCCGGACTGCTCGCGGCCGTCGCGCTCTCGGCGGTGTTCGCCGGCGCGATCATGTGGATCTTCATCCTGCTCGGGCTCGCCATGAAGACGGCCCAGGCGGTTCAGGGAGTGGGGTTCCTGGTGCTGATGCCGCTGCAGTTCGGTTCGTCGATCTTCGCGCCGACCCGGACGATGCCGGGCTGGCTCCAGACGTTCACGGACGTCAACCCGCTGTCCAATCTGGCGGACGCGGTGCGCGGGCTGATGATGGGCGGACCGGTCGCCGACTCGGTGTGGGTGACCCTCGCCTGGGCATTGGGCATCACCGTGGTGGCGGGCCCGCTCGCGGTCAGCAGGTTCCGCAGGCGGACCTGATCACGGGGCGGGTTCCCGTTCCCGCACGTACGCGTCCGTCAGGGCGGTGGCCTCGTCCAGCGTGAGGCCGCCGCCCTCGGCGTACGCGGCGTCGAAGGCGGCGTCGTCCGCCAGGCCCGCACGGGCGAACTCCTCCGCGCGGGTACGGTTCTGCCGCTCCGTCACGTTCGGTACGTGGCCGTCCGGGAGCAGCGCCTCGTGCAGTCCGAGCAGCCGCGCCGCGTCCCTGCCCCGCCGCTCGCCGCCGAGCCCGCCCAGCGACCAGGCGACGACGACCAGGTGCAGGGCCGGCATGTGGGGTGCCACCATCTGCGACATCGGCTCCTGTGACCGCTCCAGCGCGCGGAAGGCCTGGCCCAGGCCCTCGGCGTACCGACCGTCCACATTGTCCAGCCAGGCCAGCAGGCCCAGCACGAACCCTTCGAAGAGCGCCACCGTCTCCGAGCCGAATTCCCCGCGCAGTGCTCCGAGCTGCTCCCGCGCCTCTGCCGTACGGCCGGTCCGTCCCAGCCACATGGCGAGGTAGAGCCGGGCGGCGGGCATCGCCTCGTGCCCGATCTGCCGGCCTCCGGCCAGCACCTCGCGCAGGAGGGACTCCCCCTCCTCGCCCCGGCCGGTCTCGCAGAGGGCGGAGGCGTACTTGGCGCGCAGCAGCGCGACCTGGGACCGGGCTCCGAGCCGCTCGGCGTAGGTGATCGCGGTACGGAAGTCCTCGGCCGCCGCGCCACTCTCACCGGCACGCTCGTGGGCCTCGCCCCGGGAGGAGAGCGCTTCGGCCGCGCCCCAGGTGTCGCCGACGCGTATGAAGATGTCCAGGCTCTCGTCCGCGTCCTGCCGGGCCCCGCCCGCCCAGCTGGGGCGGTTGGCCAGGACGTTGGCCCGCATCTGCAGGGCGGCGGCGAGCTCCCATTCGTAGCCGAACTCCCGGCAGGCGCGCACCGTTTCGTCCATGAGCTCGCGCAGTTGGTGGGCCTCCCCGGTGAAGAGGACGGCGAACAGCCAGAGCGATCCCGGTGTACGGCAGGTCTGGGGCTGTCCGGCCCGGTAGGTCCGGGCGATCGCTCTCAGCCGTGCCATGCCCTCGTCGGTGGTCCACTCGTCGGCCAGGTGATCCATGTTGACCAGCTGGATCAGCCGTACCCCGCGCCGGGCCTCCTTGAGCTGCTCGGGCTCCATCGGGGGCGGGCGGTCGGTGCACCGTTCCAGCAGGGAGGGGGCCGGTTCGAGGGGCTCGGCGAACGGGTCGGGGCCGAGTCGCACCGCGGCGTCGGCCCAGTGCCGGGCGTCGGCCCGCAGATCGCGCATCTGCCAGTACCAGCCGAGGGAGAGGACGAGGCAGAGGAGCTCGTGCTCGTCCCGGGCGGCCTCGGCACGGCGCAGGGCGGTGCGCAGATTCTCGTACTCGCGCCGGAACAGGGCGATGGCGTCCTGCTGCCCCGCGCCACGGAGCCGGGGCTCGGCGAGTCGGGCGAGCTCCCGGTAGTGGACGAGGTGCCGGCGCTCGACGGCGGCCCGCTCCCCGGCCTCGTCGAGCCGGTCCGAGGCGTACTCGGCGACGGTCTCCAGGAGCCGGTAGCGCATCCCGCCGTCGCTGTCGGGGGCCGCGACCACGAGGGACTTGTCGACCAGGGAGCCGAGGAACGCCACGACGTCGCGGGCGTCGACTCCCTCGACGGAGCAGACCTCCTCGGCAGCGGTCGGCGCACAGCCTCCGGCGAACACCGACAGCCGCCGGAGCACCGCGCGTTCGGCCGCGTCGAGGAGGTCCCACGACCAGTCGACGACGGCCCGCAGGGTCTGCTGGCGCGGCAGCACCGTACGGCTCCCGCTGGTGAGCAGGCGGAAGCGGTCGTCGAGCCGGTCGGCGATCTGGCGCGGGCCGAGCATCCGCAGCCGGGCCGCCGCCAGTTCGATGGCGAGCGGCAGACCGTCGAGGCGGTGGCAGATCTCGGCGCACGCCGCCGCGGTCCCCTCGTCGGCGTCGACGCGGAAGCCGGGCCGGGCGGCGGCGCCCCGGTCGGCGAGCAGGCGCAGGGCCATGGGGTCGGGCAGCGGGTCGACGGGGTGCAGCAACTCGCCGGGGACGCCGAGGGGTTCACGGCTCGTCGCGAGGAGGGTGAGGCCGGGGCAGTGGGCGAGGAGGTGGTCGGCGAGCTCCGCCGCGGCGTCGATCACGTGCTCGCAGTTGTCGAGCAGCAGGAGCATGCGGCGGCCGGAGCAGTACTCGGTGAGGGGGACGACGGCGTTCCCGGCACGGTCGGAGCCACGCTCGGCCGCGCGTTCGACGGCGCGGAGCTCCTCGGCTCCCGCACCCCGCAGCACGGTCTCCCGGGCACCGAGCGCGCCCAGTACGGCTTCGGCGACCGCGGCCGGGTCCTCGACGGGCGCCAGCTCGACGAACCAGACCCCGTCGGGCCAGGAGGAGGCGACCGTCTCGGCCGCCTCCTGGGACAGCCGGGTCTTTCCGGCGCCGCCTGGGCCGAGCAAGGTGATCAGGCGGGCCCGGGGCAGCTCCGCGCGCAGCGCGGCGATGTCCGTCTCCCGCCCCACGAAGCTGGTGAGCCTGGCCCGGAGGTTGCCGGGCCGGATGCGGACGGGCGCCGGCCCGGGCGGGGGCGGGTCCTGGTGCAGCAGTTCCTCGTACAGCTTCCGCAGCTCGGGTCCCGGTGCGGTGCCGAGGCGGTCGGCGAGCACGGTGCGCGCGTCCTCGTACGCCGCGAGGGCCTGAGCGGGGCGTCCGGCGGCCCGCAGCGCCGTGATCCGGAGCGCCTGCAGGGATTCGTCGGTCGGGTGGCCTGCGCAGAGCGCGGCGAGTTCGGGCAGGGCGTCCTCGGCGCGGCCCAGGGCGAGGACGGCGGTGATCCGGGTGCGGCGCGCCTCGACGCGCCGGGCCTCCCAGCGGGCCGCGGCGACTGCGCGGTCCGGCAGATCGGCGAGGGCGGGCCCGCGCCACAGGGCGAGCGCCTCGTCGAGGACGGTGACCGCCCGCGCCGCGTCGCCCGCCTCCAGGGCCCGCGCCCCCTCCCCCGCGAGCCGCTCGAAGCGGTGGAGGTCCACGGCGTCCGGGGCGACGGCGAGCCGGTAGCCGTTCTCCACCGAGTCGACCGCGTCCCGGCCGAGCGCACGCCGGAGCCGGCCCACGAGTGCCTGGAGGGCGCCGGGGGCATCGGCGGGCGGATCTCCGTCCCAGACCTCGTCCACGAGCATCCCGGCGGGGACCGTACGCCCGGGGCGCAGGGCGAGCACGGTGAGCAGGGCGCGCAGCCGCGCCCCACCGAGGGTCGCGGCCGTGCCGTCGTCGCGGAGCGCGCGGGTGGTACCGAGGATGCTGTAGTGCACGCGCCCATTGTCCGTGACGGCCGCGCGCTTCGTGGAACCACCACCGGTCCGCGAGACGTTCCCGCCGTGTCACCCGTAGTGTCGGGGCTCGCCGACTGACGTCCAGCCACCAGGAGTTCCGCAGATGACCACCGCAATCCGCCGGAGCGACCGGCGGGTCAGCCCGATCTTCCTCGGGATCGTCGCCGTCATGGCCGTGTCCGGGTGGGCGGTGTGGACGGACTTCGCCGAGCAGACCGGTTTCGCGGTCTTCCTGTTCGTCACGGCGGCCTGGATCGTCTCGCTGTGCCTGCACGAGTACGCGCACGCGCGCACGGCGCTGCACAGCGGGGACATCTCGATCGGGGCGAAGGGCTATCTCACCCTGAATCCGCTCGCCTACACCCACGCCCTGCTGAGCATCGTGCTGCCCGTGCTGTTCGTGATCATGGGTGGTATCGGTCTGCCCGGCGGTGCGGTCTACATCGAGCGGGGGCGGATCACCGGCCGCTGGAAGCACAGCCTCGTCTCGGCGGCCGGACCTCTGACGAACGTCCTGTTCGCGGTCGTCTGCACGGCGCCGTTCTGGCTGGACGCGCTGGACGGTGTGCCGCTGTCCTTCCGCCTGGCGCTGGCGTTCCTCGCGCTGCTCCAGGTGACGGCCGCGATCCTGAACTTCCTGCCGGTCCCGGGGCTGGACGGCTACGGGGTGATCGAGCCCTGGCTGTCGTACAAGGTCCGGCGCCAGGTGGAGCCGTTCGCGCCGTTCGGGCTGATCGCGGTCTTCGGACTGCTGTGGATCCCGGAGGTGAACGGCGTCTTCTTCGACGCGGTCGACGCGCTGCTGCGGGGGCTGGGGGTCAGCGAGATCGAGACGTACTGCGGGCTGGACACGTACCGCTTCTGGCAGGAGTGGTTCGGCGACCAGGACCCGGGCTGCGCGGTGCCGCGGGGGGCGTGAGCCCTCAGCTCGCGGCTGCTTCCGTCTCCGCCTTGTGCTTGCGGAGGTAGAACCACGTCATGTTCGAGGAGAGGCCGACGATCAGCACCCAGACGATCCCGAGGAGGACGCTGCCCTGGACGAAGGAGACCACGGCGGCGACGACGGCGAGGACACAGAGGGCGAGGGCGTAGAGAGCGAGGCGGGGCATGAGGGCTGGTGCTCCTGTCCGGGGATGGTGCGCGGTCCCGTCCAGTGTCCCTCATGCCCGTTTCGGCTCCGGGCACGGGCTCATACGTCGGTGGTGCGCAGCCCCGCGTGTGCCTTGTAGCGGCGGTTGACCGAGATCAGGTTGGCGACGAGCGACTCGACCTGGTGCGCGTTGCGCAGCCGGCCCGCGAAGACGCCGCGCATCCCGGGGATGCGGCCGGCGAGTGCCTGCACGGTGTCGGTGTCGGCGCGGGCCTCGCCCAGCACCATGACGTCGGTGTCGATCTCGTCGATCGCCTGGTCCTGGAGCAGCACCGCCGACAGGTGGTGGAAGGCGGCGGTGACCCGGGAGTCCGGCAGCAGGGCGGCGGCCTGCTCGGCGGCGCTGCCCTCCTCGGGCTTCAGGGCGTAGGCGCCCTTCTTGTCGAAGCCGAGCGGGTTGACGCAGTCGACGACGAGCTTTCCCGCGAGCTCCTCGCGCAGGGACTCCAGCGTCGCGGCGTGTCCCTCCCAGGGCACGGCGACGATCACGACGTCGCTGCGGCGCGCGCACTGTGCGTTGTCCGCGCCCTCGACGCCGAGGCCCAGCTCGGCGGCGGCGGCCTCGGCCCGGCCGGCGGCGCGGGAGCCGATGACGACCTTCTGCCCGGCACGGGCGAAGCGGTAGGCGAGACCGCGGCCCTGGGGCCCGGTGCCGCCGAGTACGCCGATGGTCAGCCCGGTCACGTCGGGGAGGTCCCAGGGGTCCTTGGCGGGGGGCTTGGCCGCGCTGCCACTGTCATTCGTAGTCATGACGCCGACCCTACTGTGAGGTAGGGAAGGGCACCCTGCGCCGTCGCCGCTCCGCGACATCCGTCACGGTGACGAGGACGATCGCGGCGGGCACCGCCACCGGCAGTGCTCGGTCCCGGACGTTCCCGTCCGGGTGGACTGCCGCGTTCCGGCAGTCCCGGGAGGGCGGCTGGGGGCATGATGCCGGGTCATGGATGCTGTGCGTGTCGCGCTGCTGCGTGAGGTGCTCGCCGGGACCGAGTGGCCCGCGGCGGCCCGGCGGTTCGCCCGGACCCTGCGGTCCTCGGTCGTGCCGCGGGGCGGCGGGCTGCTGCTGGTGGGGACCGAGGTGTACGAGCCGTGGCACCTGGCCGCGCACCTCGTGGACGAGTCCACCTGGTCGGGGCTGCCGCAGCTGCGCCCCACGCTCGTACGCCACCGGGTGGACCCGGACGATCCGGTGCACCTGGCCGTGGGCCTGGGCCGGATCGAGGCGGCCGGGCGGGGCGAGACCCTGCTCGTGGTGGCGCCGGAGCGGCCGGACGGCGGCCTGCTGGAGCGGGTGCACGACGCGCTTCGGGCGGGGGCGACGGTCCTGACGCTGGACGGGGGTGACGCGGAGGTGCGGGGGCTCGCCCATGAGGCGCTGACGGTGACCGCGGGGGCCGAGGTGGACCTGGACATCGTGCAGCACCTGGTCAGCGCGGCGGCGGGCGAGAACGGCACGCCCGCTCCCCGCGGGCGCCGCACGTTCCGGGACCGCTTGGCGCGGCTGGCCGACCAGCTGACGGCCCCGCCGCCGGCCCGTTGGTGACGCGGCCCCGCCGGACCCCCGACGTGAGGGCCGGCGGGCGGCGTCACCGGCCCCGCCGGGGTCCGAGCCCGGTTCGCTCAGGCGTCAGGTGTCTCGTTCGTGCGGTCGTGCCACTTCGGGTCGTTCTCCCATTCGAGGTTCCGCTCACGCGCCGTGTCCATCGCGTGCTGCGCCTCCTCACGGGAGGTGTACGGGCCGAAGCGGTCCTTCGCCGGGCACTCGGGGCCTTCCTCCACCTTCTTGTGCTCCAGGCAGTAGTACCATTCGCCCGGTTTGCCGACCGTACGCTTCTTGAACAGGGCCATCGTCGGATCCTTTCCTCGCTGACATGCTGCCCCAGGCCGGCTGGTTAGACTCGCCGGCATGTCTGGCCAGTCGCTTCTCGTACCAGGGGAGATCACTCCCGTCCGTTCCGTCCCGGGTAACATCCGGCGCCCCGAGTACGTGGGCAAGCCCGCCCCCACGCCGTACACCGGGCCGGAGATCCAGGACTCCGACACCGTGGAGCGCATGCGGATCGCGGGCCGAATCGCCGCACAGGCGATGGAGGAGGCCGCGAAGCACATCGCCCCGGGCGTCACCACCGACACACTCGACCGGGTCGCCCACGACTTCATGGTCGACCACGGCGCCTATCCGTCGACGCTCGGCTACCGCGGCTTCCCGAAGTCGCTCTGCTCGTCGCTCAACGAGGTCATCTGCCACGGCATCCCGGACTCCACGGTGCTGCGGGACGGTGACATCGTGAACCTCGACGTCACGGCGTACATCAACGGCGTGCACGGGGACAACAACGCCACCTACCTCTGCGGCGACGTCGACGAGGAGTCGCGGCTGCTCGTGGAGCGCACCCGGGAGTCGTTGAACCGGGCCGTCAAGGCCGTCCGGCCGGGGCGGCAGATCAACGTGATCGGGCGGGTCATCGAGTCGTACGCGAAGCGGTTCGGTTACGGCGTGGTGCGGGACTTCACCGGCCACGGGATCAATTCCTCGTTCCACTCCGGCCTCATCATCCCGCACTACGACAGCCCGCACGCGACGACCGTGATGCAGCCCGGCATGACGTTCACCATCGAGCCGATGCTGACGCTCGGGACGCATGAGTACGACATGTGGGACGACGGCTGGACCGTGGTGACCAAGGACCGCAGGCGGACCGCCCAGTTCGAGCACACGCTGGTGGTCACCGAGACCGGGGCGGACATCCTGACCCTTCCCTGACGCCGCGCCCGGGCCGGTCCGGGGCGCGGCCCTTTACCGACAGCCAGTCGGGAACATGTTGACTCAGGTAACCCTCAGCAGGAGGATCGACGCATCGGCGCGCGGCGTCGCACACGGCTGACGCCGACGACATGCCCCCTCGGCCCCCGGAGGCCCGCCTTGGACGCAAGCACCGCCACCGCCCCCTTCTCCACCCTCATCCG
Organism: Streptomyces sp. NPDC025273; assembly: GCF_040638585.1. NCBI lineage: Bacteria > Bacillati > Actinomycetota > Actinomycetes > Kitasatosporales > Streptomycetaceae > Streptomyces > Streptomyces sp. NPDC025273. The sequence continues at coordinate 790,009 of NZ_JBEZYP010000001.1, read as the reverse complement.
CACCGCCTCGCACGAGCAGCACACGGAGGCGGAGTCCTCCACCTTCATGAGCGACATGCTCGGCGGGCGGCTCGGGGTGGAGGCGTACACGCGGTACACCGAGCAGCTGTGGTTCGTCTACCGGGCGCTGGAGGACGGCGCGGAGGCGCTGCGCGAAGACCCGGTCGCGGGTCCGTTCATACAGCCGGAGCTGATGCGTGGCGCCGAGCTGGAGCGCGATCTGGCCCATCTGCGGGGCGACGGGTGGCAGGACGGCCTGGAGCCGCTGCCGGCCACCGCCGCGTACGCCGAGCGGGTCGCCGCGTGCGCCCGTGACTGGCCGGCCGGTTACATAGCGCACCACTACACCCGTTACCTCGGGGACCTCTCCGGCGGCCAGATCATCCGTGGCACGGCGGAGCGGACCTGGGGCTTCGCCCGCAAGGGCGACGGGGTGCGGTTCTACGTGTTCGAGGGCATCCCCAACCCGGCCGCGTTCAAGCGGGAGTACCGGGAGCTGCTGGACGCGGTGCACGCCGACGACCTGGAGAAGCAGCGCATCATCGACGAGTGCAAGCGCGCGTTCGCGCTCAACACGGCCGTCTTCCGCGAGCTCGGCGAGGCCTTCCCGCTCAGCGCGTGACCCCCGGACGCCGGCCGTCCGGGTACCGGCCGGCATCCGGACGTCACCCGTCAGCCCTCGGCGGCCAGCAGGACGCGGCCCCCGACCTCCACCGTGCCGTCCGGCGCGGGCGCGGTGAGGATCTGGGAGCCGCGGCCCTGCGTGATGTTGAGGGCCCGGCCGAGCTCGACGCACAGGAGCATGGCCGCCGCCCCCGTCGCCTCGTCCTCCTCGATCCCCCCGGTACGAGTCCCGGCTCCACCGGAGCGGCTGTCGCCGCGCTCGGCATCTCTCCGGGGAAATGCCCGCGCCCGTACGCGCCCGGCCGCCTCGTCCTCCCAGGCCCAGACGTAGAGCCGGCCCTCACCGGGCGGCGGTCCCGTCAGCGCCTCGACCTCGGCGGCCGACGCGTACTGCTCCAGCGTCCTGGGCTGCGCCCACTCCGGTCGGGCCGTGATCCAGGTGAACTCGCCGTCCTGGCGTGCGAACACGTCCCCCACGGTCAGCTCCAGGACCTCCAGGTCGAGCAGCCAGGCCGCGCCGACGACCGGATGTCCGGCGAACGGCAGCCGCAAACCGGGCGTGCGGATGTCGACGGTCCCGCGCTCCGGGTCGTCCACGAACACCGTCTCGCTGAAGCCGAGTTTCCGGGCGAGCGCCTGCCGGGACTCGTTGTCGGGGTACCTGCGCCCGTCGCGTACGACGCCGAGCGCGTTGCCGTGCCGGCCGTCCGGGCCGCAGAACACGCGCAGTACGTCGATGCCGTCGGGTACGTCGAAGTCGTTCACGTGGGCATTCAAGCACCGCGCGGGGAGCCGTGACGCCGCACGGCCGCACCGGCCGCCGGGGGCCGTCGCCCTGCCGGCCGGACCCCTTGACCTGCCCTTGACCTTCCCGTGGGTTCTCCATGAGCAGGTCGTGACCGGGCCGTTTCCCATCTCCTCGGGTGAGAGCTGAATCACCCCCGCACCGGGTGTCCATCAGGTAAGGCTCCGTTAAGTTAGGTCCGCCTCACCCGCTTTGTCCTCCCGTTCTTTCGTCCCTGTGGAGCCCGCATGCGAGCCCTTCGTTTCTCCGTCGTCACCGCTGCCGCGACCGTGGCCGCACTGACCGCCGTCACGGGCTGCGCAGAGAAGAGCGACAGCAAGGGGGACGGCGCCGTCGAGGTCATCGCGAAGGACGACTCCTGCGAGGTGTCGAAGAAGAAGATCCCGGCCGGCCATGTCGAGCTCGCCGTGGAGAACAAGGGATCCAAGGTCACCGAGGTCTACGTCCTGTTCCCGGACGACCGCATCGTCACCGAGCGCGAGAACATCGGCCCCGGCACCAAGGCGAAGATCACTGCCGAGATCAAGTCCGGCACGTACCAGATCGCCTGCAAGCCCGGCATGAAGGGCGAGGGCATCCGGCAGACCGTCGAGGTCACCGGCGGCAAGGTGGTGGCGCGCAGCCCCGAGATGGACACGGCTGTCGCCGGCTACCGCACCTACGTACAGGCGCAGGCCGACGAGACACTGCCCAAGGTGAAGGTCTTCACGGACGCCGTGGCCGCGGGCGACATCGAGGCCGCGAAGAAGGCGTACGCCGACTCCCGCATCGGCTGGGAGCGCACCGAGCCGGTCGCCGAGTCCTTCGGCGACATCGACCCGAAGGTCGATGTCCGCGAGGACGGCCTGGAGGACGGCCAGAAGTGGACCGGCTGGCACCGCCTGGAGAAGGCGCTGTGGCAGGACAAGAAGCTGGGGGCCGAGGAGAAGGCGCTCGCGCCCCTCCTCTACAAGGACCTCGTCGACTGGCAGAAGCGCGTCGGCAAGGCCGAGATCACCCCGACCTCGATGGCGAACGGCGCCAAGGAGCTGCTGGACGAGGTCGCCACCGGCAAGATCACCGGTGAGGAGGAGCGCTACAGCCACACCGACCTCGTCGACTTCAAGGCGAACGTCGAGGGCGCGGAGAAGTCCTACGAGCTCCTCAAGCCGATCGCGTCGAAGAACGACGCGGCGCTGACCGCCTCCCTGGACAAGCAGTTCGCGGCGCTGAACACGCTGCTGGACACCTACCGCCCGGACAGCACCTCCTACGACTTCACCTCGTACGACAAGGTCGGCGACGCGGACCGCAAGAAGCTCTCCGACGCGGTCAACGCGCTCGCCGAGCCGCTGTCCCGGCTGGCCGCGGCGGTGACGAAGTAATGGGGTACGGGAAGAACGGCGAGGCCGGGGAGCGGGAGCCCGCACCGTCCCGCCGCGCCCTGCTCGGCTGGGGCGGTGCGGGGCTGGCGCTCGGCGCCGTGGCCGCGGGCGGCGCGGTCGCCGCGGTGCGCTCGGACGGGGGTACGGAGCCGGCCGTGGACAGTGGCGCGGCCGTGCCGTTCCACGGTCCCCACCAGGCGGGCATCGCCACCGCCGTGCAGGACCGGCTGCACTTCGCCGCGTTCGACGTGACGACGAAGGACCGGGCCGAGCTGGTCGCGCTGCTCCAGGAGTGGACACGCGCCGCGGAGCGGATGACGGCCGGGCGGGCCGTGGGCGAGGGTGCGTACGGAGGGCTCGCCGAGGCGCCGCCGGACGACACGGGCGAGGCCCTGGGCCTGCGGCCGTCCCGGCTGACGCTCACCATCGGCTTCGGGCCGTCCCTGTTCGCCAAGGGCCGCTTCGGCCTGGAGGACCGGCGCCCCGAGGCGCTGGTGGATCTGCCGAAGTTCCCCGGCGACAATCTCGACCCCACCCGCAGCGACGGCGACCTGTGCGTCCAGGCGTGCGCGGACGACCCCCAGGTCGCGGTGCACGCGATCCGCAACCTCGCCAGGATCGGCATGGGCCGCGCCTCGGTCCGCTGGTCGCAGCTGGGTTTCGGCAAGACGTCCTCGACGACGCCCGACGCCCAGACACCGCGCAATATGATGGGATTCAAGGACGGCACCCGGAACATCGCGGGTACGGACGCCGCCGCGCTGAAGAAACACGTGTGGGTCGGCGGGGCGGACGACGCCGGGTGGATGACCGGGGGTTCGTACCTGGTGGCCCGGCGCATCCGGATGCACATCGAGACCTGGGACCGGGCTCCGCTCCAGGAGCAGGAGGACATCTTCGGCCGGGACAAGGGCGAGGGCGCTCCGGTCGGCAAGTCCAAGGAGCGCGACGAGCCGTTCCTGAAGGCGATGCTGCCGACCGCGCACGTACGGCTCGCCCACCCGGACACCAACGGCGGGGCGACGATCCTGCGCCGCGGCTACTCCTTCACCGACGGCACGGACGGTCTGGGCAGGCTCGACGCCGGGCTGTTCTTCCTCGCCTACCAGCGGGACGTCCGCAGGGGCTTCGTCCCCGTGCAGCGCAGCCTCGCGGCGAACGACGCGCTCAACGAGTACATCCAGCACGTGGGTTCGGCGGTCTTCGCCGTGCCGCCGGGCGTCCGCGACAAGGACGACTGGTGGGGCCGGGCGCTGTTCTCATGACCGACACCGTGGAAGGACCGGCATGTTCGGCAACTATCTGATCGGCCTGCGCGAGGGTCTCGAGGCCAGTCTGGTCGTCTGCATCCTCGTCGCGTACCTGGTCAAGACGGGCCGCCGTGACGCGCTGCGCCCGGTGTGGACCGGCATCGGCGTCGCCTGCGGCATCTCCCTGGCCTTCGGCGCGGCGCTCGAATTCGGCTCGCAGGAGCTGACGTTCGAGGCCCAGGAGATGCTCGGCGGATCGCTGTCGATCTTCGCTGTCGGGCTGGTCACCTGGATGGTCTTCTGGATGCGGCGGACCGCGCGGCACCTGAAGAAGGAACTGCACGGCAAGCTGGACGCGGCCCTGGCGATGGGCACCGGCGCCCTGGTCGCCACCGCCTTCCTGGCGGTGGGCCGCGAGGGTCTGGAGACCGCGCTGTTCGTCTGGGCGTCGGTGCGGGCGAGCGGCGAGGGCTCCTCGTCGCCCCTGGCCGGGGTCCTGCTGGGCATCATGACCGCGATCGTGCTGGGCTGGCTGTTCTACCGGGGTGCGCTGAGGATCAACCTCTCGAAGTTCTTCACCTGGACGGGCGGCATGCTCGTGGTCGTGGCGGCTGGTGTGCTCGCCTACGGGGTGCACGACCTCCAGGAGGCCCGATTCCTCGGTGGTCTGCAGAACAAGGCGTTCGACATCACGACCACGATCCCGCCGGACAGCTGGTACGGCACCCTGCTCAAGGGCGTCTTCAACTTCCAGGCCGATCCGACCGTTCTTCAGGTCACGGTGTGGGCGCTCTACCTCATCCCCACACTCACGCTGTTCCTCGCCCCGGTAGGGTTCGGACGGTCAGTGCGGACGACGGATCAGAAGGCGCAGAAGGCAACGGATGAGAAGGCTGGGTCGACTGGCGGCGGGTCTCGCGACGGTGACGGTGCTGAGCGTGACGACGAGCGGCTGCGTGACGGTGCACGGCGAGCTGGAAGTCGTACCGGGGGCGACGAAGTCTGAGGCCGCGCAGGCCCTCGACGACTTCACGGTCGCCTACAACAAGGCGGACAAGGCGTACGATCCGGCGCTGGACGCGGACCGGGTGACCGGTTCGCTCGGCGCGATCAACCAGGCAGGACTGACGGCCCGCCAGAAGAACAACCCCGAGGGCAACACGGCGCACAAGCCGCTGGAGCTGTCCGACGCCTCGTACATCATTCCCAAGAAGGCGGGCTGGCCGCGGTGGTTCGTCGCGGACAGTGACTCGAACCGCGACCGGGACGGCGGGAAGCTGGACACCCGCTGGCTGCTGGTCTTCGTCCGCGCGGCGGCGGACGCTCCGTGGAAGGCCGCCTATCTGGCGGTCCTCGCGCCGTCCCAGGTGCCGGAGTTCCACAAGGACGCCGACGGCTGGGCGCAGCCCGTGGGGGGCGAGGCCCCGGCGCTGGCCACCAGCCCGGCGGAGCTGAGCACGGCCTACACGGACTACCTCAAGGACGGCACCCCGGACGTCTTCGCCCCGGGGGCGACGACCACGGGCTGGCGGGACGCCCGGAAGAACACCCGGCGGGCGGGCTTCTCGTTCCAGTACGTCGACCAGGCGCTGGACACCGGGATGTTCGCGCCCCTGGGTCTGAAGACGCAGGACGGCGGGGCGCTGGTCTTCTTCAGCAGCAGGCACTTCGAGCGGCAGACGGCGGCGAAGGGGCTGCGGCCGGAGGTCACACCGGACGTGCGGGCCCTGCTGACCGGCGAGGTGACGACCACCCTCACCAAGGAGCGGGTCTCCAGCCAGCTGGTGTACGTGCCGAAGCGGGGCGCCGGGGACGCGGGCGGCAAGGTGCGCGTGCTGAACAGGCTGCCCGGGCTGGTCGCGGCACAGGGCTCCTGACCGCGGCCGGACACACCGCCCCCGCCGGGCCGCTGCCCGTCGGGGGCACTCCTCAGCGGCTGAGCGGCCAGGCCACCGCGTCGTGGTCGAGGTCGCTCGCGTCGGCCGTGTCCGCGTACTGCGCACAGGCGTCGGTGAGCGTCTCCAGGAGGTTCAGCGGGTCGGGCAGCGGATGCTCCGGGCCCCGGATCCAGTGCACGTCCAGCTCACCGGGGAGCCGGGCGGGCGGCAGGAGGACATAGCTTCCGCGGCAGTGCCAGCGCAGCCCCGGATGCTCGTCCATCGTCTCGGGGTGGCAGTCCAGCTCACAGGGCCACCACTCGTCCTCGTCCTCCGGGGTACCCCGGGTGGCGGTGAAGAAGAGCATCCGGTCCTCGCCGGACCGGGCCACCGGGCCGACGTCGACGCCCGCTTCGACGAGGCGCTCCAGGGCGGCGCGGCCGGCCGGGAACGGGACGTCGAGGACGTCGTGGATCATGCCCGTCGCGGTGATGAAGTTGGCCAGCGGCTGTCCCGCGGCCCAGCGCTCGATCTGGGCGCGGTCGGTGGTGGACTGCGTCTGCCAGGCGAACGAGACGGGGTGCCGCGCCGGAGTGGGGCAGCCGACGCGCTCGCACGAACACCGGTAACCGGACGGGTGCGCGGCGGGTGAGATCGGCATGCCTGCCTCGGCGACGGCCAGGAGCAGCGCGAGGCGGGCCGCGTGGTCGGCTTCCGGCTGTGGTTTCGGCCGCCGGCGCAGCCACTGGGAAATCCTGCTCTCTGTGCCGCGATTGCGGCCGGAATCGGCGCCCATCTATCCCCTCACCTCAGCGGTTACCTGTCCATCGTCCCACCATCCTGCTCCTCGGGTGGCCGGAGTCCCGAAGCGGGGTGCCGGGGCCGCCACGCAGAGGTGAGCGCACGCGTACCGGATGTCACGGCGGGCTGCCCCGGCTCAGGGCCTGGCCGACAGTCCTCCGAGGGCGTAGTCGACGAGCGTGTCCGCGTACGCGTGGGTGAGCGGAAGGGTTCTCAGCAGCCAGCGGTGGGTGAGCGGGGCGATCAGCAGCTCCAGCGCGATGCGCGGATCGATGTCCGCGCGCAGCTCTCCCGCCTCCTGCGCCGCACGCAGCCGTGTGACATACAACTGGATCGACGGTTCGAGCAGCCGCTCGACGAACTGGGCTCCCAGAACGGGATCGACGATGCCTTCGGCGGCCAGCGCGCGGGTGGGCGCCTCGGTGACGGGGTCGTTCAGTTCGTCGACGGTGGCCCGCAGGACGTGCCTGAGGTCCGCCGCCAGATCGCCGGTGTCCGGGATCACGTGACCGCCGTCGTCGCCCTCCCCCGCACCGGCCGCCTCCTCGGCCTGCCGGGCCGCCAGGTCGAGGAACGCCTCCATGAGAACGGCGGCCTTGGACGGCCACCAGCGGTAGATCGTCTGCTTGCCGACCCCGGCACGGGCGGCGATACCCTCGATCGTCGTCCGTGGGTAGCCCGCCTCGCCGACGAGGGCGAGGGCCGCGTCGTAGATCGCGCGGCGGGAGCGGTCGCTGCGGCGGCTGGAGTCGGGGACCTTCTGGGGTGACATCCACCCAACCTACACCTCACGGTCCGATACGTATCGTCTTGCTGACACGCCGGAGTCCGGCCGGCGTCCCGTGGGCACCGCTTGCGTGAACCACCCGTTCGGATCACTGCGCACCGGTCCGCGGCGGCGCACCATGAGTGCACGCACAGACCGTGCGCATCCCACCGTTCCGCAGCTCCGGCTGCCGTTCGTGAGGAGCCTGCATTGACTCGTGACGCCACCCCTCGTCGCTACCTGATGTGCGCCCCGGCCCACTTCGAGGTCACGTACTCCATCAACCCGTGGATGGATCCCTCGAAACCCGTGGACCTGCCCCTGGCCAACACCCAGTGGGAGGACCTGCGTGACCGTTACCGCTCGCTCGGCCACACCGTCGAGCTGCTCACCCCGCGTCCCGACCTGCCGGACATGGTGTTCGCCGCCAACGGGGCCACCGTGATCGACGGCCGCGTGCTCGGCGCCCTGTTCGCCTACCGCGAGCGGTACGCGGAGGCCGAGGCGCACCGGGAGTGGTTCCGGGCCGACGGCTGGACCGACATCCACGAGCCGGCCCACGTCAACGAGGGCGAGGGCGACTTCGCCGTCACCGCCTCGTACCTCCTGGCCGGTCGAGGCTTCCGGTCCAGTCCGCTGTCCCACGGCGAGGCGCAGGAGTTCTTCGGACGTCCGGTGATCGGCCTCGATCTGGTGGACCCGCGCTACTACCACCTGGACACGGCGCTGTGCGTCCTCGACGACGCGGCCGACGAGATCATGTACTACCCGGGGGCGTTCTCGCCGGGCAGCCGGGCCGTGCTCGCCCGGCTCTTCCCGGACGCGCTCCTCGCCGAGGAGGCGGACGCCGCGGCGCTGGGCCTCAACGCGGTCAGCGACGGACGCCATGTGCTGCTCCCCCAGGCCGCCGTGGGGCTGCTGGATCCGCTGCGGGACCGGGGCTTCGAACCGGTACCGATGGATCTGGGGGAGCTACTCAAGGGCGGGGGCAGCGTGAAGTGCTGCACCCAGGAGCTGCGGCCCCCGGGCGTGCCCGGGAGGCGCTAGTGCGCGTGGGGCGGCCAGGCGTCGCCCCACGCGGTGTCCCGGGCGGCGCGGTACAGCTCGCCGTGCCGCTTGGTGACCGTGGCACGCCGGAGGCCCTCGTCCCGGGTGCAGAGCTCCAGCAGGACCTGGCCCTTGCGGATCTGTGGCCTGCGGGTGACCCGCTCGCGTACCGGAGCGGTGGGGAAGCGGGTCGCCGCGACATAGCTGAACTTCTCGTCCTCATGGCTCAGCGAACCGCCCTTGACCTGGCGGTGCAGGGACGAGCGGCTGACCCGCGCCGAGAAGTGGCACCAGTCCCTGCCCGCTTCGATGGGACAGGTTCCGCTGTGCGGACAGGGTGCCGCGACGGTCAGCCCGGCGGCGACGAGCCGGTCGCGGGCCTCGATGACGCGGGCGTAGCCGTCGGGGGTGCCGGGCTCGACGATCACCACGGCTCGGGCGGCCGCCGCGGTGGCGTCCACCAGGGCCGCCCGGTCCGCGGGCGTGAGCTCCTTGAGCACGTACGAGACGGTCACCAGGTCCGTGGGCGCCAGCTCCAGTGCCGCACCGATCCGCGCCCGCTGCCAGGTGGCGGCCCGCAGCCCGGGGATGCCGGAGGCCTCGGCCAGCTCCCGGCCGAGCGCCAGGGCGGGCTCGGCCCAGTCCAGGACCGTCGTACGCGGCCCGTCCCAGGCCCCCGCGACGGCCCAGCTCGCCGCACCCGTGCCGCCCCCGATGTCGGTGTGCGTGGCGGGCTCCCACTCCGGTGCGGCGTCGCGGAGGGCGGCGAGGCAGGCACGCACGGCCTCGAAGGTCGCGGGCATCCGGTACGCGGCGTACGCGGCGACGTCCGAGCGGTCACGCAGGACCGGGGCGTCGGTGGGTGTGGTGCCCCGGTAGCTGGCGATGAGCCGGTCGACGGCCTGCGCGGCCTGGGTGGGCGGCAGCCCGTCGAGCAGCTCGGCCAGGGCCGTGCGCAGGGCTTCCGCGGTGGGGAGGGTGGCGTTCACCGCCGAATTGTAGGCGCAGCGGACGGTCCCTCCGCAGCCCGGTGGTCCGGCACGGAACCGCGACAGAACGGCGACGGAACCGAACTGCTCCTCGTCGCGGGGCTGTTGCTACGCTGACCGGCGCCGGGCCGGGGACCGGCGGGAATGGCTCGGGAAGCGCTCATCGGGGGGACCATGAGACAGAGGATCGTGCGCCTGGCTCTGGTCGGCGGGGTGCTCGTCCTGGCGCTGCTGCTCCTGCTGGCGACCTGCGGGGGCGGGGGTGAGGACGACGGCGAGCCGGGGAAACCGGCCGCGAAGAGCCCGGGCCCGGCGACGCGGCTGACGGTCCCCCCGGCGTACACGACGTCCGGCGGCTGGGAGGTCGTGGGGGCCGGGCCCGCCTGGGCGGTCTCGCACCCGGCCGGCCGGCTCGCCTATCTGGTGCGCGCCCCCGAGCAGCGGTACCGGCTGCGGACCGTCGATCTGGAGACCGGTCGCGACGGCTGGAGCGGCGAGGCCTGGCGGCCGCCGGACCCGCTGCACTTCCCGAAGCTGCTCACCGTCACCAAGGAGGACCGGCAGTTCTTCGTGACCTGGTCGTACGGCAAGGTCGGCGACGGTCCGGCGCCCGTCGAGACCTTCGTCTCCCTCGACGTCTACGACGCGGCGGACGGCGAGCGCCACCGGGTCGAGGTGCCGTGGTCCGGCGTGCCGACGGTCACGGCGACCGGCCCCGACCTCGTGATCAGCGACGGCGGGGCGGACAGCGCGGTGGTGGACCCGGTCACCGGCGAGGTCGCGGAGACCGCCGCCTCGGAGGTGACGTATCCCAAGGGCTGCACGGCGTGCGGGCAGCTCACCGAGGTGCGAGGACAGACCGCGCAGGGGCTGCTGCTGAGCGGGGCACGTGAATTCTGGGTGCGGGGCGGCTGGTTCAGCCGCAAGGTCGCGCCCGAGGGTGCCGACCCGCTCTCCGGGGTGCCGACGTCCGTGTCCCCCGGTCTGGTCCTGGCGAAGTGGCAGCTCGCCGGGGGGACGGAGCGGGCCGCGACCCACGAGCTGTGGACGGTGCATGACGCGGTGAGCGGGAAGCCGGCCGTCTCGGTGGAGTGCCACCGGCCGGCCATAGCGCCGGGGCGCCATCCGCAGGCCGTCGTCTCGCCTTCGGGCAGCTATCTCGTGGCGGGGAACCTGGCCTTCGACCTGGAGGCGAAGGACGGGTTCTGCTTCGAGGACGAGTCCGGGGCCCCGCAGTTGACGTTCGCCTCGGTCACGGACGGGGGTACGGCGTACGGTGCGCGGAACGCCCGGGACGCGGCCGACGCCCTGGAGGGCGGCGGCGACCCGGTCGCGATGAGCTTCACGACCTGGAGCTTCGACCCGCTGTCACCGGACACGCGGCTGCCGGACCTGGAGTCGTCCGGCATCGGTGTGTTCCGCTGGACGGACCGCAGGGACCGCGTGCACCTGCTGGGTTATCCACGCGTCGGCTGATCCGGCAGCCCGGCCCTGTTGCGCCACGGCCGGCACAGCACCAGGAAGCAGGCCACGGCGGAAAGGGAGCAGACGACCTGCACCACGGCCATGGGCACGGCCGTCCGCTCCCCCGCGATCCCGACGAGCGGTGAGGCGACGGCGCCGATGAGGAAGGACGAGGTGCCGAGCAGGGCGGAGGCGGATCCGGCGGCGTGCCGCGTCCGCATCAGGGCCTGGGTGTTGGTGTTCGGCATGGCCAGGCCCATGGCCGACATGAGCACGAACAGGCCGGTGGCAACCGGCAGCAGGCCGACCTCGCCGAAGACCCCGGAGGTCATCAGGAGCAGCGCGATCGCCGCCAGGGAGATGACCGCGAGGCCGAAGCCGAGTGCCTTGTCCAGGCTGACCCGGCCGACCAGGATCTTGCCGTTGATCTGGCCCACGGCGATCAGACCGACCGAGTTGATCCCGAAGAGCAGGCTGAAGGTCTGCGGCGAGGCCCCGTAGATCTCCTGCACGACGAACGGGGACGCGCTGACGTAGGCGAAGAGCGCGGCGAAGGCGAGGCTGCCCGCGACCATGTAGCCGGTGAACACCCGGTCGGCCAGCAGGCCGCGCATGGTGCGCAGCGCGTCGCCGATGCCGCCGGTGTGCCGGTCCGGCTCGGGCAGCGTCTCGTGCAGCCACTTCCAGACGACGAGGGTGAGCAGGACACCGACGACGGTGAGGACGGCGAAGATGCCGCGCCAGTCGGTGAACCGCAGGACCTGTCCGCCGATCACGGGCGCGATGACGGGGGCGACTCCCGAGATGAGCATCAGGGTGGAGAAGAACCTGGCCATCTCGTCGCCGTCGTAGAGGTCGCGCACCACGGCCCGGGAGATGACGATGCCGGCCGCGCCGGCCAGTCCCTGCAACAGGCGGAAGCCGATGAGGAGTTCCGCGGAGGGGGCGAAGGCGCAGATCGCGGTGGCGGCCACGTAGACGATCATGCCGAGGAGCAGTGGCCTGCGCCGGCCCCAGCGGTCGCTCATCGGCCCCACGACGAGCTGGCCGAGCGCCATGCCGGTGAGACAGGCGGTCAGGGTGAGCTGGACGGTCGAGGCCGGGGCGTGCAGCGAGTCGGTGACCGCGGGCAGCGCCGGGAGGTACATGTCCATGGACAGCGGCGGCAGGGCGGTGAGCCCGCCCAGGACCAGGGTGACCAGGAGCCCGGCACGCCGGGCGGCGGAGGCGGCAGCGGTACCGGGGAGGGTCGGTGGGTGTGCGTGGACCATGTGCTCTTCGTGTCGTTCCCGCTGGGCCCGGCTCACGCCGCTGTCCGGCATCATCGTCTCCGCTTCGTTGAATCCGCATCTATGCTCTCAGGTCAGTCGTAGTGGTCGATACCTTTTGTGAGGCGGGCGGCATGAGCGGGACTGTGCGTTGGGGCGTTCTGGCGACGGGCGGCATAGCCGCGACGTTCACGGCGGACCTGCTGGCGATGAAGGACCCCGGGGCAGAGGTCGTGGCGGTGGCCTCCCGTACGGAGGCGTCCGCGAAGGCGTTCGCCGACCGGTTCGGGATCGGGCGGGCGTACGGCAGCTGGGCGGAGCTCTTCGCCGACGACGACATCGATGTCGTGTACGTGGCCACGCCCCACTCCGCGCACCGGGAGGCTGCCGGGCTCGCGCTGGAGGCCGGGAAGCACGTGCTGTGCGAGAAGGCGTTCACGCTCAACGCGCGCGAGGCGCGGGAGCTGGTGGCCCTGGCCGGGCGGCGCGGGCTGTTCCTGATGGAAGCCATGTGGACGTACTGCAATCCGCTCATCCGCCGGATGACCGAGCTGGTGCGGGACGGCGCGATCGGCGAGATCCGCACGGTGCAGGCCGACTTCGGTTTCCTCGGCACCTTCGGGGCCGAGCACCGGCTGCGTGATCCCGCCCTGGGCGGCGGCGCGCTGCTGGACCTCGGTGTCTATCCGGTGTCGTTCGCGCAGCTGCTGCTGGGTGAGCCGGACCGGGTGCAGGCGGACGCGCTGCTGTCCCCCGAGGGCGTCGACCTCAACACCGGGATGCTGCTGGGCTGGGAGTCGGGGGCCACGGCGCTGCTGAGCTGCTCGATCGTCGGGGACCTGCCCACGACCGCGTCGGTCACCGGCACGGCCGGGCGCATCGACTTCCCGCAGGGCTTCTTCCACCCGGAGAGCTTCATCCTGCACCGGCCGGGCCGGGAGCCCGAGGAGATCACCACGGGCCCGGGCCCGCAGGGCCTTTCGGGCATGCAGTACGAGGCGGCCGAGGTGATGCGTGCGGTGCGGGCGGGCGAGACGGAGTCCCCCCTGGTGCCGCTGGAGGGCTCGCTCGCCGTGATGCGGACGCTCGACGCGGTGCGTGACCGCATCGGCGTCCGCTATCCGGCGGACGACCTCGCCTGACCGTCCCGGCCGGCCGTGCGGGGTCACGCGGGGGTGAGCCCCTGGTTCCCGGCCTCGGTGACGAAGGACGCGGCCGTGGTGACGGGCGCACCGGGCGTGGTCACGGCCGACACCGTACGGAAGTCGGTACGTGCCCGCTCCGTGCCGAGGGTGACGAGGGCGTAGCCGCGGCGGCCGTCGTAGAACCTCATGTGCGGGTTCGCCTGCGTCAGGTTGTTCCAGTTGGCCGGCTTCTGGGCGCCGTCCTTGCCACTGGAGATCGACGTGGCCACGATCTCTGTGCCGACGGTCCGGGAGGCCGGGTCGTCGAAGTCCTTCTTCAGGTCGAAGCCGTAGCCGACGTGCACGTCGCCGGTCAGCACCATCAGGTTGTCGATGCCGGCGGCCTCCGCCCCGGCCAGGATCCGCTGCCGGGAGGCCGGATAGCCGTCCCACGAGTCCATGGACAGCTTGTAGGCGTCGGTCGGCACGTTGCGCCGCCGGGCGAAGGTGACCTGCTGCGGGACGACGTTCCACCGGGCGTCCGAGGCCTTCCAGCCGTCGAGCAGCCAGCGCTCCTGGGCGGCGCCCGTCATGGTGCGCGACGGGTCCTCGGACTCCGGTCCGGGGACCCTCCAGCCGTCGCCGTACGCCTGGTCGCTGCGGTACTGGCGGGTGTCGAGGATGTCGAACTGGGCAAGCCGGCCGAACTGCAGGCGGCGGTAGAGCCGCATGTCCGGGCCGGTGGGGCGCTGCGGGGTGCGCAGCGGCTGGTTCTCCCAGTACGCGCGGTAGGCGGCGGCCCTGCGCAGCAGGAACTCCTCCGGCGGCACGCTGTTCTCGGGAAGGCCGCCCGCGTAGTTGTTCTCGGTCTCGTGGTCGTCCCAGGTGACGACGAAGGGGTGCGCGGCGTGAGCGGCACGCAGGTCGGGGTCGGACTTGTAGAGGCCGTAGCGCATCCGGTAGTCCTCCAGCGTGACCGTCTCGCGGTTGTAGTGCGCCGGCAGGACGAGGTCGGTGTGGTTGCGGGCGCCGCCGGTGGCGGTGACCGCGTACTCGTAGAGGTAGTCGCCGAGGTGGAAGACCACGTCGACGTCCTCGGCGGCGAGGTGCCGGTAGGCGGTGAAGTAGCCGTCGTGGTAGGCCTGGCAGGAGACGGCGGCCAGGGTCAGTGAGCTGGTGCGGGCGCCACGGGCGGGCGCCGTGCGGGTGCGGCCGGCGGGGCTGGTCCAGTTGCCCGCGCGGAAGCGGTAGTAGAACGTCCGGTCGGAGTCGAGGCCCCGGACGTCGGCGCGGACGCTGTGGCCGAACTCCGGGTGGGCGGTGACGGAGCCGCGCCGGACCACGCGGGTGAAGCGCTCGTCGCGGGCGATCTCCCAGCGGACCTGGACCCGGGTGGCGGGCAGTCCGCCGTCCGCCTCGTAGGGGCGGGGGGCGAGTCTCGTCCACAGGAGGACGGAGTCGGGCAGCGGGTCGCCGGAGGCCACACCGAGGGTGAAGGGGTCTTCGGTGATCTTCCGGGCGTCGAGCTCGGCGGCGCCCGCGACTCCGGCGGAGGGGAGGTTGACGGCGAAGGCCAGCGCGGCGGCGGCCCCGGTGACGGTGAGGAACCCGCGGCGGTCCACGCCGGCGGCTCCGAGCCGCCGGGCGGCGGCCCGCAGTTCGGCGGAATGCCCCCGCTGACCGGGCGTACTGCTCATCTGAACGGCTGTCATGTGCCCCTCCCCTGCCGGATGCTGTCAGAGGCATTGGACTGCGGGGCGACGACGTGCCGTTGGCGGGTACACAACATCCTTATGGCGGTGCGATGAGGACCGGATGCCGCCCGCCGTCAAACCTCCCGTACGCTGCCGGGCCATGAACGCTGAGCGGAGAATCGCCGTCGTCACGGGTGCGGGATCGGGCATCGGCAGGGCTGTCGCCCTCACTCTCACGGGTGCGGGATGGACGGTGGTGCTGGCGGGCCGGCGGGCCGGCGCCCTGGAGGAGACCGCCGCCGCGGCGCGGGGCGAGACGGTGTGCGTACCCACCGACGTGAGCGACCCGGAAGGGGTGGCCGCGCTCTTCGCCTCCGTACGGGACCGCTTCGGCCGCCTCGACCTGCTCTTCAACAACGCGGGGACGTCCGGACCGGGCGCGGTGCCGGTCGAGGACATCGCGTACGAGGACTGGCGGGCGGTGGTGGACGTCAACCTGACGGGGGCGTTCCTGTGCGCGCAGGCGGCGTTCCGGCTGATGAAGGAGCAGGATCCGCAGGGCGGCCGGATCATCAACAACGGTTCGGTCTCCGCCCATGCGCCGCGCCCGCACTCGATCGCGTACACGGCGACGAAGCACGCCGTCACGGGCCTCACGAAGTCGCTGTCGCTGGACGGGCGCCCGTACCGGATCGCCTGCGGGCAGATCGACATCGGCAACGCGGCGACCGACATGACGGACCGGATGCGGACGGGAACCCTCCAGGCCAACGGCGAGGTGGCCGTCGAGCCGGTGATGGCCGCGGCCGACGTGTCCCGGACGGTGCTGCACATGGCGCAGCTGCCGCTGGAGGCCAATGTGCAGTTCGCGACGGTGCTGGCGACGGCGATGCCGTACGTGGGCCGAGGATGACGGTTTCGCTTCATTTGATGCCCAGAACCGACCCCCAAATGACGGAGTTTAAGCACTTTCGCCGATTTCCCCTCCTGCGGCCGGGCAAGCGCGTGTTGCCCGTACGCGCGGGCTGGGGGTCCGCGGAACCGGCCAGGGGTGGCCCGGGGGTTCAGGGACCCCGGGCCACCCCGGAAGCCCTGCCCGACCTCGCCGGGGAATGTCCGCACGGGCGTCTCGGTTGACGTGCGCATGAGCCAACCGCCCCGCACCGAGGTCCTCCGCTACACCGCATTCTCCGCCGACCCCGACGGGGGCAATCCCGCCGGGGTCGTCCTGGACGCCACCGGGCTCGACGACGCGGCGATGCTGGCCGTCGCCGCCGGCCTGGGCTACAGCGAGTCGGCGTTCCTCACCGCGCCGGACGGCCGGGGCGGGTACACGATCCGCTACTTCAGCCCCAGGGCCGAAGTCCCGTTCTGCGGCCATGCGACGGTCGCGACGGCCATCGCCCTCGCCGAACGCGACGGCCCGGGCGATCTGGTGTTCACCACCCGCGCGGGCAAGGTCCCGGTGACCGTCGCCCGGGAGGGCGGCGAGCTCCGCGCGACCCTCACCAGTGTCGAGCCGCACGTCACGGAGATCGCCCCGGACGATCTGGCGGAGGCCCTGGCCGCCCTGCACTGGCGGGCCGCCGACCTGGATCCCGCGCTGCCGCCCCGCATCGCCTACGCGGGCGCCCGCCACCTGGTGCTGGCCGCCGCGACCCGGGAGCGACTGGCGGACCTGGACTACGACTTCGCCCGCCTGGAAGCGCTGATGCGCCTCTTGGACCTGACCACGCTCCAACTGGTGCGGCGCGAGTCGGAGTCCGTCTTCCACGTCCGCGACCCGTTCCCGGTCGGCGGGGTGGTCGAGGATCCCGCGACGGGCGCGGCGGCAGCGGCCTTCGGCGCGTACGCGCGCGAGCGCGGCATCGTCCCGGACAGCGCGGTCCTGACCCTGCACCAGGGCGCGGACATGGGCCGCCCCGGCACCCTCACGGTGGAGCTGCGCCCGGAGGACACCCGGATCAGGGTGAGCGGCACGGGCACCCGTATCGGCTGACCGGCACGACCGGCATCCTGATTGCCATGAACACACACCCCTGGGACACCATCGACGACTTGCACGACCGGCTGGACTCCGCGACCCGCATCCCGCCGGAGCAGGATCTCCTGCTGCGGATGCTGAAGCTGTCGGAGGAGGTGGGCGAGGTCGCCCAGGCCGTCATCGGGGTCACCGGCCAGAATCCGCGCAAGGGCGTCACCCACTCCTGTTATCTCTAGTGAGTCCTGAAGTTCAGTTACCTAAGTGACGTTTGCGCGTTCTCTACGTGACAGACAACTATCTTGGGGGACTTCAGTGACGTTAGCCGGACTCTCTTCCGAGCCCCGCGCCTACCGGGCCGAGAAGGCCATCAGGCCCGGTGACGGGGCAACGACGTGGATCGTCATCAGCAGGGACTACGAGATCCACCCTGAGGCGACTTCGTACCTGACCGCGCTGGCCTCCCAGGAGGACGCATCCGTCAATACCTTGCGCAGCTACGCGGGCCGGGTGGCGCTGTACCTGTCCTACTGTGCGGAGTTCGGCATCTGTTGGTCGGCACCCACCGTCGTGCAGCTTGCTCAGTTCCTGCACTGGCTAGTTGACGAACCCCTGCCGGCCAGGAGTCAGAGGATGCTCGCTGAGCCCCGGCACCGCAGCAAGAACACCGCGAACGCGATCATGACCACCTCGTGCCGGTTCCTGAGGCACTGCTCCCTGCACAGGTGGGTCGCCGCAGACCTGATCGCCCTATTGACCGAGCCGAGGCTTCTCCACCACATGCCGGTCGGTTACAGGACCGGTGAGGACGATCAGTACCGCACTGTCCATGCACGAAAGCTGAAGTTCAAAGTCGCGGTCTCCGGATACGAGCACCTGACCGACGAGCAGATCCTCCGCATCATCGACCTCACGTCCCATGCCCGCGACCGGTTCCTGGTGACGCTCCTGGCCGAAACGGGTGTGCGCATCGGGGAAGCACTGGGCCTGCGGCGGGAGGACATGCATCTGCTGTCGAACTCGAGGACGCTTGGGTGCCCCACGGTCGGCCCTCACATCCATGTGCGTCGTCGCCAGAACTCCAACGGAGCCCTGGCCAAGTCACGGCAGCCTCGATCGATCCCCGTCAGCAACGACCTGGTCGCTCTCTACGCCGACTACCAGTGGGAACGGGAAGCCGTACCCGAGGCAGCTTCCTGCGATATGACCTTCGTCAACTTGTTCCGTGCGCCTCTGGGCTCGCCAATGAAGTACCAAGCCACGTACGACCTGTTCGCGCGGCTTGCCAAACGAGCAGGCTTCGCCACCCGGCCGCACATGTTCCGACACTCGGCTGCGACCCGGTGGATTCGCCAGGGCAAGCAGCGCCACGTGGTGCAGAACTTGCTTGGTCATGTCAGCCAGCAGTCGATGGAGATTTACCTGCACGCCAGTGACCAGGAAAAGCGTGACGCTGTGACGGCGGTCTCGGAGATGCGAAGGGCCGCGCAACGGTGAACGTCAGGGCCGACCTGGCGGAATACCCGGACGTCACGACTCTGCCGACTGATGATCGCCTGCTCCGGTCCTGGAACACCTGGCTTCAGGACACCGTCGACATGAGCTGGAGGCCCGGTGAATGGCGTCCTCATGATCTGCTGTTCGTCGGCGACCCGGACAACCCACTCACTGGATCTCGACGCTGTCGTCATCCTCTCTGTGACTCCCCGACCGAGGGTCCGATGTACTGCGGAAGCTGCAGCATCGTTCACCGCAAGTCGAAGCTAACGGAATCCGAGTTCGAGCAGACCTTCGTCCTGCGTCCCAACCGCAGGTTCCACGCCACGCCTGAGCGATGCGTTGTACCAGCTTGCGGACGCGACGGCATCAAAGGGCGACTTTGCCACAGCCACTACTCGCTCTGGCGCGATCACGTGCGCAGGACGTACGGCCACCATGCCCGAATCGGCCGCTACGCAAGCGAGCGCGAATCATGGGCAGCCACCCAAGAACCATTCCCGGGGCTTCCGATGTGCGCGGTTCGCGGATGCCGAAGCGAGGAGAGCCTGCCGACCCACCTGTGCTACCCGCACCGCAACTTGTGGACGGCTTACGCCCGCGAGAGCGGGCGAGACAGCGACGGGGACCTGGGCGAGTGGACCAAAGCGCGGGTGCCGTTCCTCCTCCAGAACGAGTTCAGCCTCGTTCCCCTTGAAGAGACGACGTGTCTTGAGCTGCTTTACGCCCTTCAGCGCAGAGACGCGCGTGGCCAGGTTCTCCGCCCGACTCTGGTCAGGAAGCTCGTCAGGCTGTTCGCCGGGCTCCCCTCTGTGGCCCTCGCGGTTGGCACCACACCGGGCCCCTCCGACATCACATGCACCGGAACTCGGTCCCTGATCAAGGAGGTCAAGCGGGACATCAGCAGGGCACTCGACGCGTACCGCGGCATCGACGAGACCGCCAAACCGGTATGGGACCTGCGAGCGCTCAATACTCCGCTACCGGCACGCACGCGGACCGGGTATCGCGTGCGTGAGGGCGAGATCGACTTCACTCCCATCCTCCAGCCATGGCTTCGTGAAGTAGCCATGCACTGGGCTCGCACGACGAGTCCAGGTTCCTCGGCTCTTCGCGACCGGCTCCTGGCCTGCACGATCGCCTCTCAGGCCCTCGCTACGCGAAGTGGAGGCGCTGCCCCGGCCGCACTGGGCTTCGCGGACATGACGGCGGTCGTCAACGAGTTCAGGGTGGCCGTTCGCAGAGACGGGAAGCCCCGCAGCAACGACTCACGGGCCCGGCTGCTGAAGCTCTTCACGGAGCTCTTGGAATTCGGCCGCATCGAAGGAGTCCTTGATGCCCTCTCTCCTCGGTTCGTCCTCCATACGAACGAGCACCGCATCAAGCGGGACAAAGTCGATGAGGACAACATCGGCAAGGCCCTCCCCGAGTCGGTGGTCGCCCAGCTCGACAAGCACCTCGACGGCATTGCCGTAGGGATGACCTACGGCAGCATGCCGACCGACTGCATCCGGGCCATGTTCCGCACGGTCTACGTACTGCTGAGAGACACCGGGCGCCGCCCCAACGAAATCGGAGCTCTCGGCCTGAGCTGCCTGGAGTACGACGGCGGCGAATACCAGCTGATCTGGGACAACACCAAGGCAGGTCGGCTCCGGAGACGCCTTCCCTTGGACAGCGACACGGTCAGCGCAATCAAAGAGTGGACATCGGTCCGAGAGCGAGTCAACCTGCCTTCTCGGGCCCTCCCCTTCCTCTTCCCGGCGATCACCGATAACGCCGCCACTGGCCACCTGACCACCGGGAACATTGGCGCTGCCATCCGGTCGTGGGTCGATTCCATTCCGGAGATCTACTCCGAAGAACTCGACCCGGACGGCACACCGTTGCCTTTCGAACGGTCGCTGATCTACCCCTACGCCTTCCGCCACACCTTCTGCCAGCGATACGCCGACGCCGGTATGCCGCAGCACGTACTCCAGGATCTGATGGATCACAAGTCGGCCGACACCACCGCGGCTTATTACAAGGTGAGCATCAAGATGAAGCGGGAGGCCATCAACACCATCAAGGGCCTGACCACCGACCGCTTCGGCAATCCTTCCCCGATGAGATCGAGCACGGCCTACGAGATGCGGTCGGTAGCGGTGGCGTTCGGAAACTGCATCGAGCCAACCAACGTGAAGGCCGGCGGGAAGGCGTGCCCCATCCGATTCCAATGCGCTGGCTGCGGCTCGTACCGACCCGATCCCTCCTACCTGCCCGCTGTTGAGGAGCACATCCGTGCATTGAAGGCGGACCGTGAGGTCGCTGCCGCAGCAGGCGCAGCCGAGTTCGTCATCCGGAACCTGGACGACCAGATCGCCGCGTTCCAGGCCGTCCGTGAAAACCAGAAGGAGAAACTGGCTTCGATGCCCGATGAGATGCGACACGAGGTCGAGGATGCCAGCAAGGTTCTGCGAAGGCTCCGTGCTGGGGCCTCGACGGGGGCTGTCAGCCTGGGCATGCCCGCATTCGGTCCTCCGGAGGTAGTCGCATGACGACGGAGCCGCGTACGCCAGCTCGGGTGCTGCTTGAGTCCCGGCAGAAGGCCAGCCGGGAGAAGCGCGCAAGGGTGCTCGCTGTAGTGGACGAGATGAAGGCCGACGGCGACCCGATCACGTTCCTCGCAGTCGCCAAGCGGGCTGGCGTCTCAAACTGGCTTGTCTACGCCGAAGGGGTCCGCGAGCAAATCGAAGCCGCTCGCGCGGGCCAGGCGGTCGGGGTAACTCGGCAGCGCAAGGAAGGGGCGGCGGCCAGCGCCGCGAGCCTGGCGACCGACCTTGAGTTTGCGCGTGCCCAGGTCCGGGCGCTCACCGAGGAACGCGACCGGCTCAGGGCCGCGGTGCAGCGCAGCCTCGGCGAGCGGGTCGACGCCGTTTCGGCCAAGGACTTGCTCGCCCGTATTCAGGAGCTGACCATCGCCAACCAACGGCTCGCCGCGGAGTTGGCCCGAGCCGAAGCAGACCGCGACAGCCTGCAGGATGATTTGGCCGAGGCACAGGACGACCTGGCTGCCGCCCGGACGGCCCTACGGAACATGATGCGCGACCAGAACCGCGACTCAACATGATCTCCCCTCAGGTGGCTCGCAAAGAGCCCAAGACCAGCAGCAGCCGTGCGAAGCTGGGGCCGCCCCTGCCGACGCTGATCGCGCACATGCAACGACGTCCCCCTCCCCCGCACGGAAGACACGCCGATGAGCCGTCCCGCGATACCCGACCTGGCCTGGTGGCGCGGGGACCCTGAGCGATGGGAACTTCTGGAGTTCGACGGGCAGCACACTGAGGATGGGCTGCCCATGGACGCCCGCTGGGAGGACAGGCAACAGGTCCTCGAAGCCCTGGTCCGGGATCCTTGTCAGGACGACGGGAACTTCGCCCGGTTCCTGTTGCTTCAGGAGACACGGTGGCATGGGCACTCCTGGGGATTCAGCCACAGCATCGAACTCGCCGCCCTGCGGATCGCCGAAGAACGCCACGTCGAGGACGTCTGGCTCCTGTGGGAAGCCGTCTGCCGGAGCTTCGACACCTGGTGCGGCCTTCCTCACCACCTGCTGCTCGCCGCCGGAGTGTCCATCACCACGGAGTACGTCAAAGGCTCTGACCATCCCCAGCGGGACAACCTCTTGGAGCACCTCGGGAAGATCTCCCAGGTCACAGACGAGGAGGTCGTCCAGACACTGAGCAAGCGGCGCCGCTACTACGGCGAGATCCTCGACGAGCTGAGCGGGGAGTGAGACGGCGTGGAGATCACCGTGCAGTGGGTACGGACATCGTGGACCAAGGAGTCTCGGGGAGGTGAGAGCGCCGCGCGCAGGAATGCCGCCCCGATCGGGTTCCCTCTTCCACATGCATCGAGGTCGCTGGCGCACGTGGTGCGCATGCGTGAGGAGGACGGTTTTCAGTCTCAGGACGCTCTTGAGGACCTGGGCAAGGTCGATGTCCAACTCCGTGAAGCCGAAGGACGCCTGCGGGTCTTTCCGCGAGTGCAGCCTTTGTTTGCCCTGCCGCCGCGGCGACGACGCCTGCCGGCCGTGCGACTTGTTCCCGGGCAGTGGGTCCGTTGGCAGCTGAACTACCGCTTCAGCAGCGCACTGGGGATCCGGGGTTGGTCCTACTGGCTGGACACCTTCAATATCGCCTACGGACCGGTGACCACTGACCTGTTCTGTGGAACGCCTGACTTCTTCATCGACGAGCAGGGCCCCGTCCGCTAGCGCTGGCTGACTTGACCCGCGAGAGGTTGTGGCTCCCCTGCCATCATGTGCCCGTGGTCACCATGGATTCCTCAAACGCCCCGACCAACTACTCCGCGCCCAGCTGATGCAGGTGCTCAGCGGCATCGAGCCCTGGGACGATCAGGAGCAGACGCACCTCGCTGCAACAGCAGAGTGGATCAGCAGCGGAGCGCCTCTCTGCAGGACGCTGAAGCCCGCCACCCCCGCGAAGCACCTGGTCAGCTACTTCGTCGTGCTCGATGAGGCGCGCGAGGAGCTCCTACTCGCTGCCCACCGCAAGGCCGGCTTGTGGTTTCCCAGCGGCGGCCACGTCGAGCCGACAGAGGATCCGTGGCACACGGTCCGTCGTGAATGCCGCGAAGAGCTGCGCATCGAAGCCGTACCCGCCACGATCACCGGGGACCGCCCGATCTTCCTCACAGTCACACGGACTCGCGGCCAGGGCCAGCACACTGACGTGTCCTTGTGGTACGTCCTGCGGGGAGAGGCAGGCCAGGTCACTTCCTTCGACGAAGCCGAGTTCGACGCCATCAAGTGGCTCCCCTTGGACCAGGTCCTCGCCACACAAGAGGACACCCTCGACCCCCACATGCACCGATTCACTCGCAAGCTCATGAGTTTGCTGGCCCCTACGTAGGGCACGCGGCGATAACCTCCGGCCACCAGGAGAAGACGTGCCTCACGTAGCTGGCATCCATAGAGCGCTCTGACCAGCAGGTATTTGAATACAACCCCAGATAACTCCTGGCAGGACGTGGAGGCCGAGCTCTGCGATGTGGTCGTGGCGGCGATGGTCGCGCTGCGCACCCTCACCCCCGAGGCGGGCGCGACCTTCGACCGGCATCTGCGCCGCATCGCCGAACGGTCGGCGGGCGCACAGCGGTAGCGCTCCCTCAGCTCACGTAGACGCCCGCCCGTGCCGCCGCCGCCGCGGCCTCGGCCGCGCGGTCGGCGGCGGCCTCGTCGAGCGGGTCTCCGCTGGCCAGCAGCCGGTAGTAGAGGGGGGCCGAGACGGCGCGGATCACCTCGCCCGCGTCGGTGCCGGCGGGCAGTTCGCCCCGCTCGACCGCCGCGTCGACGCAGCCCGACCACTCCGCGATGCGCACCGCGTAGAAGCGGTGGAGTGCCTCGGCCGTGCGGGGGTCACAGGTGGCCGCCGCGATCACGGCGGCGAAGAGCGCACCCTGACGGGGGTCGGTCAGGGTGCGCACCACCAGTCGGGCGTTGGCTCGGAGGTCCTCGTCCAGGGAGCCCGTGTCCGTACGCGGTACGGACTGCTCCGCCATGTCCGTGAGCAGGTCGGCGACCAGACCGGTCGTACTGGACCAGCGGCGGTAGACCGTCGTCTTGCCGACCTCGGCGCGGCGTGCCACGTCGGCGAGATCGAGCCGGTCGAAGCCCTGCTCGACCAGCGCGTCACCGGCGGCCCGCAGGACG
Organism: Streptomyces sp. NPDC025273; assembly: GCF_040638585.1. Lineage (NCBI taxonomy): Bacteria > Bacillati > Actinomycetota > Actinomycetes > Kitasatosporales > Streptomycetaceae > Streptomyces > Streptomyces sp. NPDC025273. The sequence continues at coordinate 765,742 of NZ_JBEZYP010000001.1, read as the reverse complement.
GATTCCCGCACCCGCGCCGTGCGCCCACCGGGCCGGACCATGCCCGGCTCCGCTCCTTCGACATCCATAACGGGTCTCCAGTTCCATTACTCGGCTCAGCCCTGCTACGGTAACTCTACCTTAACGGAACTTCAGACCCATTAACATTCCCCCTCCAGGAAAGGGCTCGCCATGTCCACGTCCCGCACGGCACCCGCCGCCCCGCCGCCGCCGGCCCCTCCCCTCCCGCGCATGACCGGACGACAGAAGCTCGTCCTCGTCCTGCTCCTGGGCGCACAGTTCATGATCGCCGTCGACTTCTCGATCCTGAACGTCGCGCTGCCCGCCGTCGGCGAGGGGCTCGGCTTCTCCCTCTCCCACCTCCAGTGGATCGCCACCTCCTTCGCGCTCGCCGCCGCCGGATTCACCCTGCTGTTCGGCCGCGTCGCCGATCTCGTCGGCCGCAAGCGCCTGTTCATCGGTGGCATGGTCGTCCTCGGACTGTCCTCCGTGCTGGGCGGCCTGGCCACCTCCCCCGAGGTGCTGCTCACCGCGCGGGTGCTGCAGGGCCTGGCCACCGCGGCCGTCACCCCGGCCGGGCTCGCGCTGCTCACCACGGCGTTCAAGGAGGGGCCGCTGCGCGAACGCGCTCTCGGCCTCAACGGCGCCCTGATGTCGGCCGGTTTCACCGCCGGGGCGATCCTCGGCGGGCTGCTGACCGATCTGCTCTCCTGGCGCTGGGCCTTCTTCGTCAACGTCCCCGTCGCCGCACTCGTCGTGGCCCTCGCCCCGTCCGTGATCGCCGACTCCCGGCCGGCCGTACGCCCCAAGCTCGACGTGCCGGGTGCCGTGACCGTCACCGGTGGTCTGCTGCTCCTCGTGTACGGGCTGACGCAGGCCGGCGAGTCCGGCTGGCTGACGCCCACGACCCTGGCCGCGCTGCTCGCGGGCGCGGCTCTCCTCGCCGCCTTCTGGTTCGTCGAGAAGCGGGCGGCGGCGCCCCTGGTCCCGGTGCACGTCCTGAAGCGGCGCAGCGTCGTCTGGGGCAACGCCACCGGGCTGATCGCCTTCGTCACCGAGACCTCCCTGGTCTTCCTGCTCACGCTCTACCTCCAGGAGGTCCTCGGCTACTCGCCGCTCGCCACCGGTCTCGCGTTCGGCGTCCTGGGCGTCGGGACCGTCGTCGGCGGGCTGCTCGGCGGCCGTGCGGTGGGCCGCTTCGGGAGCCGGCGCACGATCGTCCTGGGCGGTGTCGTCCAGGCCGCCGCCACCCTCTCCCTGGTGGCGCTCGGCACGTCCGGCGGCTGGATCCAGCTCCTGCTGGCCGCGACCTTCGTCGGCGGCGTCGGCAACATGCTGGTGATCGTGGGCTTCATGGTCACCGCCACCTCCGGACTCCCCGACGAGGAGCAGGGCCTGGCCACCGGGCTCGCCACGATGACACAGCAGGTCGGCATCACGATGGGCATCCCGGTGATGAGCGCGGTCGTCACCGCGCGGATGGGCACGGCGACGGGCCCCGACGCGGTGCTGTCCGGCGTCTCGGCCGCGGTCCTCGTCAACTCGGCACTCGTGCTGGCCGGTGCTCTGCTCGCCGGAGTCTTCCTCGGCCGGCCCGGCCGACGGGCCTGCGCCGGGTGAGTTCGGGCGCGGTCCCTGGACCCGTCAGCGACAGGGTGGCGGCCGTGCGCAGCCCTTGACCGCCCCCGCGTGGCCGCCGGACCGTTCTCGTCCCGGACCCTGCTCGGACGGGGCGGCCGGGGGCGTTCGTCCGGCGCCGGCGGGAGCGGGTTCATCCGGGCCGGACACCCGTTCGCCACCGGCCCCGGTCAGCCGGCGGACGTCCACCGGTACAGCACGTCGGGCTCCTTCTCCTCGTTGCGGCCGCCGTCGTCGTACGAGACCGCGACGAACCCGTGCCGCTCGTAGAAGGCACACGCGGCGGTGTTGCGGCGGAACGTGTACAGGCTCAGCTCCCCGCGCGAGGCCTCCTTGACCCGGTCGAGCAGCCGCGACCCGATGCCGCGCCGCAGCGCGTCCGGCCGCAGATAGAGCTGGTCGAGCTCGTCGCCGTCCAGGGCGGCGAACCCCAGCAGCTCCCCCTCCCCGTCCTCGGCCACCCACACCCGGCTGCCGGGCAGCAGGACATGGGTGATCCAGGCCCGTGTGTCCTCGTCGCCGTGGACACGGGGGAGGTAGGGCAGGACCGCCGCCCGCGAGGCCAGGAACACCCCGGTGACGGCCTCCGCGTCCCCGGGCGTCGCGGTGCGCAGCCGAACCCCCGCTCCGGCGAGAGGGTCTAGCACTTGGCCCGCCGCGGTTCTCCCGGCGCGGGCTGTCTCATGATGGGCTCCAGATGCCGGTCGTACATCGCGGCCCACTTCGAGCGACCTCCGCCGGACGAGTCCATGATCTCCGCCAGGGCGTCGCAGACCTCTTCGTGCAGGCCGGTCTCGTTCGCGGCCATCGCGACGCCGTAGCCCTCCGGATCTCCCCCGATGTTGTCGAGCGCCTTCGTCCTGTCGGCGTACTTGTCGGCGAGACCGGCGACGATCACGTCGTCGGTGGCCACCGCGTACACAGGGGTCCCGGGATCCAGCAGCGCCTCGACGCAGTCCTCGAAGCCGGGGCGGAGAACCTGCTGGCCGGCCAGCCCCTCCGTCCTGATCCAGGTCTCGTAGACCGACTTCTTGGCGGTGCAGACCTTCGCGCTGGGGTCCTTCTGCAGGTCGCTGAGGTCGTTGTAGGGCCTGTTCTTGCGTACCAGAAGCCCCTTGAGTGCCTGGTAGTAGGGACCGGCGAAGATCACGCCGTCCTTCTTCTCGCGTTCCTCGTTGATGCTGTACGAGGCCAGCACGATGTCCGCCCGGTCGGCCTCCTTCAGATAGTCGCTCCGGTTCCCGGAGTTCACGCGTACGAACGTCACCTGATCGTCGTCGAAGCCCAGATGCCGGGCGATCTCCATGCCCATGTCGACCTCGAATCCCTTGAACGTGCCCTTGCTCTCGACGCTCAGTCCGGGCTGGTCGTCCTTGACACCGATCCTCAGTACGTGGTGCGTGTCCCTGAACGTGGACGCCGCCTCGCTCCCGCCCGTCGTCCCCTTGCCGGACGCCGTGTCGTCCTTCGTACCGGTCCCGCCCTCCTGCCCCCAGAGGAACCATGCCCCTCCCCCGAGCAGCGCCGCGCAGAGCAGGGCGGCGGCCGGCACCGTCCACCGGTCCCTGCGCCCGCGGCCGGGCGCCGCGAGGCGGCCCGCACCGGGATCCGGGTCCTGGCCCGCGGGTTCCGCGGGCCTCGGGCCGGCGGGTGTGTCGAGCGCGAGGACGTCCCGGGTGACGGCCTGCAACATCTGCTCCGCCTCGGCGGCGTCCGGGCGCTGCAGGGGGTCCTTCCGCAGCAGTTGACCGATCAGTGCGGCGAGCGGCCCGGCGTACTTCATGGGCGGCACGGGCGACTCGCGTACGGCGATCAGCACTTCGTAGCTGGTCGCTCCGTCGAAGGGGCGCCTGCCCTCGACCATCTCGTAGAGCGTGACACCGAGCGCCCACAGGTCGGACGCGGCCGTCGCGGGGTGGGGCTGTGCCGCGGTGCGGCTGAGGAGCTCGGGTGCGAGGTACTGCGGCGTCCCGATGATCTCGTGCGACCGGGTCACCTGCACGGCGCCCTCGAACGTGGCGATCCCGAAGTCCATGAGGAGGGCCCGCCCGTCGGGCCGGAACAGGATGTTGTGGGGCTTCACGTCACGGTGCAGCACCCCGGCCTCGTGCACGGCGGACAGTCCGCGCAGCACCTGGAGCCCTATGCGTGCCGCATGCGGTACGGACAGTTGCTGCTGCTCGCGCAGGAGGTCGGCCAGGGAGCGCGAGTTGAGCAGCTCCATCACGATCCAGACCTGGTTGCCGTCCTCGATCACGTCGTGCACGGCGACCACGTTCTGGTGCCCGATCCTGGCGATGGCCTGGGCCTCACGGCGCGCCCGGTTCACCCACTGCGCCTGGGCGGCCGGTGTCACGGCCCCGGGATACAGCAGCCCCTTCACCGCCACCTTCCGGTCGAGACGCGTGTCGAGGGCCTCCCAGACCACTCCCATCCCACCGTGCCCGAGCTGTCTCTGCAGCCTGTAGCGGTCGGCGATCACCGTGTCCGGACCGATGCGCATGCCCTCGCTGTCCATCCGACCCCCTGTTCCGTGCTGCTGTGGTGAGCAACCATAGACGCTCCGTCAGGGCGTCGAGGTTGCACCGCGGGAGGGTGAGAGCCGCCTCCCGGCGCGTGGGGGACCGTCGTTGCCGCCCGCGCCAGGCGTTGCCGCAGCCCTCGTCGCAGCGGTCGTCGAGGCAGGGGGACGTCCGCGGGAAACCGCAGTGGAAAACTGTGTACCCGGGTCGGCTCGCTCCCACGGTCCGGGCATGCCGCCCCGGCTGCCGTACTGCGGACGTTGATGCGTATCGTCTCGTGGCTCACGTCCAGCGACCACACCTGCGGGCCTCACCGGCTCCGGCCTCCTGGGCCTACTGACGTCCCTGGTGGCAGGTCCACCCGTCAGACCGCGACCGAGAGCAGGTCCACCATGAAGACGAGTGTCGAGCCCGCCGGGATCAACGGCGAGGGTGACTGGTTGCCGTAGCCGAGGCGCGGGGGAACGATGATCTCGCGCCGGCCGCCGACCTTCATCCCTCTGACCCCGCGGTCCCAGCCCTTGATGACCTTGCCACCGCCCACGGCGAACTTGAACGTCCGGCCCCGGTGCCAGGAGGTGTCGAATTCCTTTCCGGACTCGAAGGTGACCCCCACATAGTGGACCTGGACCACCCTGCCCGGCTTCGCCTCGAGCCCGTCCCCGACGACGAGGTCGCGGATCGTCAGCTCGGTGGGAGCGTCCTCCGGAAGGTCGATCTCGGGCTTCGTCAGTTCACTCATCGCCGCCTCATTCGCTCGCCGCCGGAAGCCTCGTACGGACCGGCCAGGCGCATGGTCACTCCATGCAGTAGAGCATCATGCTGCCGTGAACGCTGATCCCCCGGAGTGCGTCAGGCCCGACGGAGCACGATGCTCGGCGTGACCGGGCGTGCTGCGCCCTCGGTACGCTGCGCTCGTACGCGAGGACGGCGAGGCCCTGTTCCGCTCCCCGCGTCCGTGGGTATGCCCCCTGGTCCGTGGCCCGCTGCATCGTGAGGCCCGGCCACCTACGGTCGCGGCCGAGCCGGAGTGGGTGGCTGATCAGGAATCGGGGCAGAGCGTCTTGCGCAGCCCGAAGTTGATGTGACTTCCGTCCTCGTCGGTCAGCGTGACGCCGTCGTAGGAGAACCGCTGCGCTGCACTGTGGTCCGGGTTCGTCCCGCCGCCGTCGAGGGAGGCGCACTGGTTGCGGGCCGCGTCGATGGCCTTGTCCTCGTCATGGGTGAGCTCGCCGTTGACGTCATGGATGGCTGCGAGGACGGCGTCGCGCTCGGCGCCGGTGGGCTCGGGCGGCATGCCGGCGTTCTCGTCGGCGCCGCCGCTGTCCGCGGCACTCGACGCCGCGGGGGCGGTGCTCCTGGTGGCGTCGGCCTCGCTGTCGCTGCCCTTGTCGCTGCTGCAGCCGACGACGGTGACGGCGAGTATGGCGACGACGGCCGCGGTGGTGGTGCGGATGCGCATGGTTCCCCCTTGGTATGGCACGAGTAGCACCATGCTGCGGCAGGTGGGGCGCTGGGGCCTGCGGCGGTGATGGAGTTGTGACGTGACGCTGACGCGTTCGAAGCGATCCGCTTCCCACGGCGGTCGCTGCCTCCAGGCCGGATCGCCGTGCCGGGGCTCGCGATACTGCGGCCGCAGGTTCCCGTCGGGATGAGGCGAGAGAGTTCGCTGGTCCGAGGGACCCCCCTCCGCCGCCTGACGGGGCAAGCCCACGAAAGAGCGGAAAGGGCCTCCGCCCCCGGAGAGACCGCCCTCTCCAGGGCAAAGCCGCAGGTGGCGGCAGACGAGTCGGGCTGTACGCCGGGTTCTGTCGCCCGGTCGCCTCGCGGCGGCCGGGGAGACGGCCATCCATCTAGGACCGGCATTGCTGCCGGCCTCGTGCGGTCTACCCGCGAACTCGGGCGGGCAGCCCTCGGACGTTCGCGCAGGACCGTCTCGCGACGGTCCCTCTTGACCTTGCTCCGGGTGGGGTTTACCTAGCCGCCTGAGTCACCTCAGGCGCTGGTGGTCTCTTACACCACCGTTTCACCCTTACCCGGGACCGAGGTCCCGGGCGGTCTGCTTTCTGTGGCACTGTCCCGCGGGTCACCCCGGGTGGCCGTTAGCCACCACCCTGCCCTGTGGAGCCCGGACGTTCCTCGGGAGGATCCGAAGATCCTCACGCGGCCGTCCGCCCGGCTCGTCTGCCGTGCCGTCCATGTTACCCGCCGGGTTCCCGGCCCAGGACCGAGAAGGCCGCGATGCCCGTCTCCCAGGCAGCCGCGAGGTCGGCGCCCGGGTGGAAGCGGCCGTTGAGTTCCAGGACCACCATTCCGTGGGCGAAGGCCCAGGCCGCCCGCGTCCGGCCCTCGTCGCCGCCCGCCGCGCGGAACAGCGGGGCCGCGGCGGCGTCCGCCGCCCCCAGGGGCAGGACGGCGCTGCCCATGGTGAGGAGGTAGAGGTGCGGGTGCGCCAGGGCGTGGGCGCGGTAGGCGGTGGCGAGACCGGCGAAGGAGCAGGGGTCCTCGCACTCCGCGGCCTCCAGCACCTCGGCGGTCTCCCGGAGCATCTCGCCGGCCAGCGCCGTCACCACGGACGACTTGTCCGGGAAGTGTTTGTAGAGCGTCGGCGCCTTCACCCCCACCCGGTCGGCCAGCCGGCGCATGGTGAGCGCCTCGGCGCCCTCCTCCTCCAGGAGGGCGCGTGCGGCGGCGATGATCTGCCGGGGGCGGCCGGCCGGGGGGACGCCGGCGAGGTCACTCATGTGTGAGCCTCCTTCGGAGGCAGTCGGTACGGAGTCGGTACGCGGTCCGTATCCGAGGACTTGATCGTACGAGAGGGGGACAAGCCGGTCGCCGGGGACCTTGACCTTGCCGCGACGTCAGGGTTTCTACTGGCCTCATGCGTATCGGAGAGATCGCCGCGCTCGTCGGAGTCACCTCCCGGGCGGTGCGGCACTACCACCACATCGGTCTGCTGCCCGAGCCCGGGCGCCGGGCCAACGGCTACCGGGCGTACGGCGTCCGGGACGCGGTCCTGCTGGCCAGGATCCGGCGGCTCACCGAGCTCGGTCTCGGCCTCGACGAGGTGCGGGACGTGGTGGCGGACGACGCCGGGCGCGAGCTCGTCGAGGTGCTGGGCGAGCTGGACGCCGATCTGGCCCGCCAGGAGCGGGAGATCGGGGAGCGGCGGCGGCAGCTCGCCCGGCTGAGGGACGGGCCGGTGAACGGCCGGGAGCCGGTGTCCCCGGCGCTCGCCGAGCTGCTCAAGGCGGCGCCCGCCACGGACTCCCCCACCGCCGCCAAGGACCGCGAGCACCTGTCGTTGCTGGAGGGGGCGGACGGTGCCGCCGAGATGTACGCCGCGTTGCGGCCGCTGGCCGAGGACCCTGGCGTCCTGGCCCTGTACGAGCGGCTCGACGAGCTGGCCACGGCCCCCGCGGACGATCCGCGCATCGCCCCGCTGGCCGCCGATCTGATCGCCGCCGTGCCCGCCGGGGTGCTCGAAGCGATCCCGTCCGGCGGACCGGTCGGGCCGGGCTTCGGGGAGGCGCTGCTGGCCGACTACCCACCGGCGCAGGCCGAGGTGGTGCGCCGGATCATGGCCGCGCTGACCGTGCGACCGGACGGGGGGACGCGATGAGTGTCCGGATCGCACGTGCGGCTGCGTGGGGTGTCGTGCCGGCCGAACTGGCCCTGGTGGCCTGCCTGACGGCCGGCGTACGGATACCGGTCGCCGTCCTCCTCGGCGTCGAGGTCCTCGTGCTCGCCGTGCTGGTGGTGGAGGGCGTGACGCTGTGGCCCCTCTACGCGGCGGGGAGGCGGGCGGGGGCGGGGCGCCGGGAGGCGCTGCGGGCAGCGCTGCGGACCCTGGTCCCGGTGACGGTCCGACGGCTGGTGGCACACGAGGTGCGGGCCCTGCACAGTCTCGGGCTGTGGGTGCTGCGTCGCCGCCACGGCGTTCCGGAAGGGGCGCTGGCCGTCCCGTACACCGGGCCGCAGACGGCGATGATGTACGGGCTGGTCTTCGTCTCCGTCGTCGAGACGGTGACGCTGGCCCTGGTGATCCCCTGGCCGTTCGTGCACCACGCGCTGCTCGTGATCGACGTGTACGGGGTGGTCCTGCTCCTCGCCCTGCACGCGGCCTGCGTGACCCGGCCGCATGTGGTCGGCGAGGACGGTTCGCTGCGGATTCGCTACGGAGGGCTCTTCGACCTGCGGGTCCCCGCCTCCTCGGTCGCCACCGCCCGGGTCGAACGGCGTTGCACCGACGGCAGGCTGCTTCAGCTGCACGCGAACGAGGCGCTCGAGCTCGCCGTCGGCAACCTGACGACGGTGACGGTGGAGTTCACCGGACCTGTCACCTTCGTACGCCCTCTCGGGAAGCGGGGCAGCGCCCGCACCGTCCGCTTCCACGCGGACGACCCGCGCGCCGTCGTGGCCGCTCTCACACAGCAGCCGACCGCGCCTCCGCCCCGCATTATGTAGGTTCCCTGAGAAAGTACGGCAGGCCCGGGAACCGGGAGTCAGGGGAGCGGACAGCGTGGGCACCGCACACACAGCGTTCTGGGAACCGCGGCTGCGGCGGACACTCGCGGGTGAGGGCTCCCAGCCGGTGCTCGTGCTGGTGGAGGGGACCGCCGGCGCGGGGAAGACCCACCTCGTCCAGCAGCTCGCGGCGGGTTCCGCCGCCGGGGCAGCCGTCTCGCGGTGGGCGTGCGGCGAGGGCGGGGCGATGCCGGAGCCGGAGCCGACAGGGCCGCTGCTGCTCCTGGTCGACGACGTGCACCTCGCCGCCGGCGGGGAACTCGAACGACTCCGCCTCCTGCTGGAGCGCCCCCGGCCCGGGCTTGCCGTCGTGGCCACGTACCGCCCGGAGGAACTGGCCACGGCCGGGCTGCCCATGGGAGCGCCACCGCCCCGATACCCACCGCGGCTGACCGTCCTGCGGCACCGGATCGAGCCGTGGAGCACGGACCAGGTACAGGCTGCCGCGACGGCGGAGCTGGGTGGTCGCTGCACCGCGGAGGCGGTCCGGCGGCTGCATGAGCGGTCGGGCGGCGTCCCCCAGGTGGTGCTCGACCTGCTGGCGGTACTGCGCGGCAGCACACGGCAGCGGTGCACGGCCGCCGACGTGGACGCCGCCGGTGTGCCGGTGCGCCTGGCCGAACTCAGCCTGGGCCGCACCGCCGCCTTGCCCCCCGGGCAGCGGGTGGTCGTCTGGGCGGCGGCCGTACTCGACGGGCCGGCGACCGGCGATGATCTGATCACCGTCTCCGGGCTCGGCCAGGCAGCGGGCAGGCAGGCGCTGCTCGCCGCCCTCGCCTGCGCGGCCCTGACGGAGTCCGACGAGTGCCGCTACGGGCTGCCCGGTCCACTCGCGGCCCTCGCCGTGTACGCGTCTGTGCCGGGGCCGGTACGACAGGAGCTGCACGGGCGGGCGGCCGATGTGCTGGGACGGAGGAATCCGGTGCCCTGGGTGTCGCTGGCCGGACACAACCGGGCCGGCGGGCGCGTACGCGGCTGGCTGCGCGCCGTGGAGCAGGCCGCCCGTGAGGCCGCCGGGTCGGGGCGGCACCAGGAGGCCATCGGCCTGCTCGAGCAGGCCCTCGCCTCCGAGTCGGTGCCGCCGCAGACGCGCGCCCGGCTGGCGCCCGCGCTGGCGCGCAGCGCGGTCGTCGGGCTGCGCTCCGACCAGACCGTCAAGGTGCTGACACAGATCGTCGAGAACCCGGCCCTGCCCGCGACCGTGCGGGGCGAACTCCGGCTCGATCTGGGGCTGATCCTGTGCAACCAGGTCGGCACGGGTGACCAGGGCTGGCGGGAACTGGAACGGGCCGCGGCCGAACTGCGCGAGGACCGGCCCGACCTGGCCGCGCGGGCGATGTCCGCGCTCGCCATGCCGTACTGGCCCGGGTCCTCGATCGACATCCACCGGACGTGGCTGGAGGGCGCGGCCGAGGCGGCGGCAGACAGCGGGGACGAGGCCGTCCGCACGGCCGTCGCCGCCAACCATGTGGGTTTCGCCATGAGTTGTGGCGACCCACAGGCGTGGCAGCTCGTCGACGAGCTGCCCACGGACAGCCCGGACCCCGGGTGCCGCCAGCACGCGGCTCGCGGACTGTGCAACGCGGCCGACTCGGCGTTGTGGCTCGGTCACCACCGGCGCGCGGAGGAACTGCTGACCCAGGGGCTCGAGTTGTCCGGGAGGAGCGGCGCACCCTATGTCGAGCACACGGCACTGGGAGCCCGGCTGCTCCTGGAGTGGCTCACCGGACGGTGGGCAGGACTGGCCGACCGGTGCGAGACCTTCGTCTCCGCGACCGCGGACATGCCGGTGATCAGCGCGGACGCCCGCATGGTGCGCGGACTGCTCGCCCTGGCGCAGGGGGACTGGGGTTCGGCGCAGTCCTGGCTGTCAGGCACCCACGCCTCGTCGCGCGAGCACATGCCGGCCCCCCTGGCCGCGGCCACGTCGGGGGCCCTGATCCGGCTGGCCCTGGCTCGCCAGGAACTGCCCGGAGCCGCGCAGGAGGCACGGTCCGCCTGGGAGAAGGTGAAGGCGAAGGGGATCTGGACGTGGGCCGCCGATCTGGCGCCCTGGGCCGTCGAGGCGATGGCCCGCACGGGCGAGAACGAAGCTGCTCGGGCCGCGATCGCCGAGTTCACCGCGGGGCTCGACGGCCGGGTCGCCCCCGCCGCGCGGTCGGCGGTCATCTGGAGCCGTGCCGCGCTGGCCGAGGCGGAGGGCCGGTGGGGGGACGCCGTCCCGCTGTACCAGGAGGCCGCGGCCGCGTACGCGGCTCTTCCGCGCCCGTACGCGGAGGCCCTGACCACGGAAGGGGCCGGCCGCTGTGCGCTGGAGGCCTGCGTCGCGGAAGGCCACGACACGGACACCGTGAAGGCGCGGGCACTCGCCGATCTGGGCACCTGCACACAGCGCTTCACGGAGCTCGGCGCCGTCTGGGACACCGCCCGCGCCCGCGCCCTGCTCCGCTCGCACCGGCCCGTCAGGCAGGCGCGTCCGCCGGGCCGCCCCTCGTACGGTGACTGCCTTTCACCTCGTGAGCATGAGGTCGCCGAGCTCGCGGGGGCCGGGCTGACGAACCGTGACATCGCGACGACTCTGCATCTCTCACCGCGGACGGTCGAGCAGCACGTGGCCCGGGCCATGCGCAAACTCGCCACCCCTTCCCGGCAACATCTGGCCGAACTGATCGGCACGAACGCCCCGCAACAGGCCCTGAATAGCGCTTCATACGGCACTGAATCGGACCAACCGGTTACGTCCGGGGGTTAAACAGGTATCCGTAGCGGTCCCCGCCCGTATAGGCCGGTGCGCGTTCCGGCCGTAGGTTCCAAGCCAGCTGGTCGGCCGGACAACACATGCGCAGCGGGGGAGCTGCCGTGCGTGTCCGGTCCGGCCGGTGACACGCACGGCTGAAGGGAGCCGCGTGCGGGCGCCGTGGCCGACAGGCCGTCAGCGACCGCACCGTGCGACCCCGGCATCCGGACATGAGTGCACACCCCACCTCGTGGCACTCGCGGTCCAGGGCTCCCTTCACCCGTACGTGCGTGCGGCCGCCATCCCCACCCCCTGCTTCCTGGTACGGCATCCAGGATGCCCGACTTGTCATGAACCGGACTAGTGCGCCCGGTTCCCGCTGTCGGGCGACCCTCTTGAAAGGCAGCAACGTGAACGGTTCCAGACGCTTTCGCATATCGCTCCTCGCGGTGACGACCACCGCGCTTCTGTGCACGGGCACCCTCACCTCCGTCGCCGCGCCCCTTCCCGCCCCCGGCGGGCAGGAGGCCACCCCGGCGGCGGCCCCCGGCGCCCAGCCCGTCGAGCGGCTCATCGTCGGCTACAAGGCCAAGGCCGCGGAGGCCAGGTCCGACGACGCCGCGGACAAGGACGCGGAGGCGAAGGGCCGCAAGGCCGGTGAGTCCCTCGGCTTCGACCGCCGTCTCGGCACCGGAGCGGCGCTGGTCGACCTCGGCGCCGAGCTCGGCACGACGGACACCGAGGACGTCATCGCGGCCTTCCGCGCCGACCCCGACGTCGCGTACGCCGTCCCCGACACCCGGATGTACGCCACGGCCGTCACCCCGAACGACACCGAGTACAACCGCCAGTGGGACCTGTTCGAGGCCACCGCCGGCATGAACGTCCCCGGCGCGTGGGACAAGGTGACCGGCACGGGCGTCAAGGTCTCGGTCATCGACACGGGATACGTGGCCCACTCGGACCTCGCCGCCAACACGGTCGCCGGATACGACTTCATCTCCGACCCGTTCATGGCGAACGACGGCGGCGGCCGGGACAGCAACGCCGCCGACCCGGGCGACTGGATGAAGACGGGCGAGTGCGGCAACAACTACCCGGCGCGGGACTCCTCCAGCTCCTGGCACGGCACCCACGTCGCCGGCACCATCGCCGCATCGACCGGTAACAGCAAGGGCATCGCGGGCATCGCGTACAACGCCACGGTCCAGCCCGTCCGCGTGCTGGGCAAGTGCGGCGGGACAACGGCCGACATCATCGACGGCATCACCTGGGCCTCCGGCGGCACCGTCTCCGGCGTGCCGTCCAACGCCAACCCCGCCGACGTCATCAACATGAGCCTCGGCGGCGGCGGCGCCTGCGACGCCGGCACCCAGAGCGCCATCAACGGCGCGGTGGCCCGTGGCACGACCGTCGTCGTGGCGGCGGGCAACAGCAACGCCAACTCCGCCAACTTCAACCCGGCCAGCTGCAACAACGTCATCAACGTCGCCGCGAGCGACCGCGAGGGCAACCGGGCCTCGTACTCGAACTACGGCACCATCATCGACATCACCGCCCCCGGCGGCGAGACGGCGGTGAGCTCCGCCAACGGCATCTGGTCCACCCTGAACAGCGGCACCGCCGGCCCCGTGAGCGAGAACTACAAGGCCTACCAGGGCACCAGCATGGCCGCCCCGCACATCGCCGGCCTCGCCGCGCTGATGATGGACAACAACCCGGCCATGACCCCCGCGCAGGTCGAGTCCGCGATCAAGGCCAACGCGCGTCCGCTGCCCGGCACCTGCTCCGGCGGCTGCGGCGCCGGCCTCGCGAACGCGGCCGCCACGCTCGGCGGCGGAACCTCCGAGCCGCCCACCGGCACCGTGTTCACGAACTCCAGCAACGTGAGCATCCCGGACAACGGCGGTGCGGTCACGTCCTCCCTCGCCGTGACCGGCATCAGCGGCAACGCCCCGACGGCCCTCAAGGTCTCCGTCGACATCAAGCACACCTACCGCGGCGACCTGCTCGTGGAGCTCGTCGCCCCGAACGGCTCGTCCGCCCAGCTGAAGGGCACCAGCTCCAGCGACAGCGCGGACAACGTCATCACCACCTACACCGTCGACGCCTCCGGCGTGGCCGCGACCGGCACCTGGAAGCTGCGGGTGACCGACATCTACAGCGGTGACACCGGCTACATCGACTCCTGGGGCCTGACCTTCTGACGGGTCCGCACCAAAAACGCCCGACCGTGGCCTGCCGAGACTCTCGGCAGGCCCTTCGGCGTACCCGGCGGTCCCGCGGGACCGGGTGTCTCCCCGGCGCCGGGGAGACGCCCCGGAGCGGCCCGCCCGGCCACCCGCGGGACCAGCGGGATCAGGCCCGCGGGCGGTCCCCGGACGGGGCGCGGGGGAAGCCGGGGACGAGGACCCGCGCCCCGGACCGGAGCGAGCGCGCCCGTACCATGGGAACTCCTGACGTGCGCGAAGGAGAAGCCGTGCTGGTGCTGCTGCCACCCTCGGAGGGAAAGGCCGCCTCGGGGCGCGGAGCACCCCTGAAGCAGGAGTCCCTGTCCCTGCCCGGCCTCGCCGGGGCGCGGGCCGCGATCATCGACGAGCTGGTGGAGCTGTGCCTGGCCGACGAGGACAAGGCCCGTGAGGTGCTCGGCCTGAGCGAAGGACTGCGCGGCGAGATCGCGAAGAACGCGGACCTGCGCACGGCCGGGACCAGGCCGGCCGGGGAGATCTACACCGGGGTGCTGTACGACGCCCTCGGCCTGGCCTCGCTGGACCCGGCGGCCAGGAGGAGGGCCGGGAAGTCGCTGCTGGTCTTCTCCGGCCTGTGGGGCGCGGTGCGGGTGGGCGACCGGATCCCCTCGTACCGCTGCTCGATGGGCGTGAAGCTGCCGGGGCTGGGCGCACTCGGCGCCTACTGGCGCGGCCCGATGGCGTCGGTCCTGCCCGAGGCGGCCGGGGACGGGCTCGTGCTGGATCTGCGGTCGTCGGCGTACACCGGGGCGTGGAAGCCCGCGGGCGCGGTCGCCGAGCGCACCGCGAGCGTGCGGGTGCTGCAGTCCCGGGTGGTGGACGGGGTGGAGAGGCGGTCGGTGGTCAGTCACTTCAACAAGGCGACCAAGGGCCGGATGGTCCGCGATCTGCTCGTGGCCGGGGCGAGGCCGAAGCAACCCGCGGAGCTGGTGGACGTGCTGCGCGACCTCGGGTACACGGTGGAGGCGAGGGCCCCGGAGCGGGCCGGGCGGGCATGGGCGCTCGATGTGGTGGTCACGGAGATCCACTAGCAGTCGTTGCAGCATACGCAACGCCCATTGCGTAGGGCGCGGTTCGCGCGGCAGGATGAGCCCATGACCTCCTCCGCGCCCGCCGCCCTGCCCGCGTCCGCTTCCGTCCTGGACCTCGCGCCCGTCGTCCCCGTCGTCGTCCTGGAGGACGCGGCCGACGCGGTGCCGCTGGCCCGGGCGCTCGTGGCGGGCGGACTTCCGGCGATCGAGGTGACGCTGCGGACCGCCGCCGCGCTCGACGCGATCCGGGCGATCGCCGCCGAGGTCCCGGGGGCCGTGGTGGGTGCGGGCACGGTGATCTCCGTGGGGCATGTGACCGGGACGGTCTCGGCCGGGGCGCGCTTCCTGGTCAGTCCGGGCTGGACGGACACCCTGCTGGACGCGATGAAGGCGTCGGGCGTGCCCTTCCTGCCGGGGGTGTCCACCACGTCCGAGGTGGTCGCGCTGCTGGAGCGCGGGGTCACCGAGATGAAGTTCTTCCCGGCCGAGGCGGCCGGCGGCACCACCTACCTCAAGGCCTTGTCCTCGCCCCTGCCCCAGGCACGGTTCTGCCCGACCGGCGGCATCTCGCTCGCTTCGGCACCGGCCTATCTGGCGCTGCCGAACGTCGGCTGCGTGGGCGGCAGTTGGATGGTTCCCGGCGACGCCGTCGCGGCGAAGGACTGGACGCGGGTGGAGCGGCTGGCCCGGGAGGCGTCGGCGCTGCGGAGCTGAGCAGCGGGCCGGGCCGGCGGTTCAGCGCAGCGTCTGGACGGCGTAGAGCGTGCCGATGCCCAGGGCGAACGAGCCCAGCAGGAGCCGCAGAGCCGTTTCGGGGATGCGCGGCTGGAGGCGGGCTCCGAGATAGCCGCCGCAGAGTCCGCCGAGGCCGCAGGCGAGGCCGAGGGCCCAGTCGGGCGCGATGTCGCCCGTGGTGGTCAGGGACAGCAGGGCGTACGTGCCCGCCCCCACGAGGGAGGTCACGAACGTGCAGGCCAGGGCGGCGGGCGCGACCTTGGCGACCGGCACCCCGCGCCCCACGAGGATCGGCCCGAGCAGCGAACCCCCGCCGATCCCGTAGACCCCTCCCGCGACGCCGACGGCCAGGGCGAGGCCGGTGGTGGCGCGGGGGGACGGTTCCGCGGCGACGGCGCCGCGGCGCGAGGGGCGGAGGGTACGGGCGCACAGCCAGGCACCCAGCGGGAGCAGCAGGACGGCGATGAACAGCCGGAAGACCGCCGGGCCGGGCACGGCGAAGACCCGGATCACCGCGCCGGTCACCACCCCGGGCACCGCTCCCACGACGAGCAGCCGGGTCAGCCGTCCACGCAGCCGGCCGCTGCTGCGGTAGCGCAGGAGGGCCCCGGGGCACGAGACCACGTTGTAGAGCAGGTTGGTGGGCGTCACGGCGGGGCTCGGCACTCCGAGCACGCTGACCTGCACCGGCAGCAGGAACACCGCGCCGGACACGCCCACGGGTGCGGTCGCCACCGAGATCAGCAGCCCGGCGACGAAGCCCAGCAGCCCCGTGGACCAGGCCATGCCCGCTACCGCAGGTGCGAGGTGTCGTTGAGCAGGCGCAACGAGGGATTGCCGTCCGCGTAGTACGCCACCGTGGAGACGGAGGCGGGCGAGAGCTCCATGCGGAAAAGGGACTCCGGCGGGGCGCCCAACGCCAGCCTGACCAGGGTCTTGATCGGGGTCACGTGCGTGACCAGGAGTGCCGTGCGGCCCGCGTAGCGGGAGATCAGGCGGTCGCGGGCCGCCGACACCCGGTCGGCCACCTCGGCGAAGCTCTCGCCTCCGCCCGTGGGGGCCGCGTCGGGGGACGCGAGCCAGGCGGTCAGATCGGAGCCGTGGCGCTCCCGCACCTCGGCGAAGGTGAGGCCCTCCCACGCGCCGAAGTTCGTCTCGCGCAGGCAGTCCTCGATGCGGACCTCCAGGCCGAGCCGGCCGGCGACAACGGCCGCCGTCTCGCGGCAGCGGCGCAGCGGGGAGCTGACGATCTCCTGGACCGTGCCCCGGGCGGCGAACGCCTCGGCGGCGCGCGCGGCCTGGTGGCGGCCGACGGCGGAGAGCTCGGGGTCGCTGCCGCCGCTGCCGGAGAACCGCTTCTCGGGGGTGAGCGCCGTCTCGCCGTGCCGGAGCAGGACGAAGGTGGCGGGCGCTCCCAGGTCGGGACCGCTCCCCCAGCCCACCTGCGGGGCGGCCGGCGCGGGGCGGGCGGCGGCCAGTGCGGCGCGGACCTTCGCCGCGCCCGCGGCCGCGTCCCCGGGCGGACCGGCCGGGTGATCCGGGGCGGCGGGCGTGCGCGCCGGGGCGTCCAGGGCGGCCGTCGAGGACGACGGCTCCCACTGCCTGCCCAGCCTGCCCGCGTCCATCGCCTCGTTGGCGAGCCGGTCGGCGTGCTTGTTCTCGTTGCGCGGGATCCACTCGTACGTGACGGAGGAGGGGGGCAGGATGCCCGCCGCCTCCGCCGCGAGCGGCTTCATGTCGGGGTGCTTGATCTTCCAGCGGCCCGACATCTGTTCGACCACCAGCTTGGAGTCCATCCGGACACGCACCCGCACGTCCGCGTCCGGGAACAGCGCCTTCGCCGCCTTCAGGCCGGCGATCAGGCCCTTGTACTCGGCGACGTTGTTCGTCGCGACGCCGATGTACTCGGCGGCCTCGGCGAGCGGCGAGCCACTGACCGGGTCGATGACGACCGCGCCGTAGCCGGCGGGCCCCGGGTTGCCCCGGGAGCCTCCGTCGGCCTCGACGACCAGCTGGCGGGGAACGGGCATTACAGGCCCGACTCCGAGGTGCGGACCAGGATGCGGTGGCAGTTCTCGCAGCGCAGCACGGTGTCGGGGGACGCCGCCTTCACGTCGTTGACCTCGGTGATGTTCAGCTCCAGCCGGCAGCCCTCGCAACGGCGCTGGTAGAGCCGGGCGGCACCGACGCCGCCCTGCTGGGCGCGCAGCTTGTCGTACAGCTTCAGCAGGTCGGCCGGGACGGAACCCGCGACGACCTCGCGGTCCTTGGCGACGGTGGCCGCCTCGGCGTCGAGCTCGTGGGTGGCCGCGTCCCGGCGGGCGGTCGCGTCGTCGACCTTCGCCTGGACGGCGCCTACGCGCTCGGTCAGTTCGGTGACGCGCTCCTGGGCGGACTCGCGGCGCTCCATGATCTCCAGGACGACGTCCTCGAGGTCGCCCTGGCGCTTGGCCAGCGAGGTGATCTCGCGCTGCAGGCTCTCCAGGTCCTTCGGCGAGGAGACCGCACCGGAGTCGAGCCGCTGCTGGTCGCGGGCGGCGCGCTGGCGCACCTGGTCGACGTCCTGCTCCGCCTTGGTCTGCTCGCGGGTGGTGTCGCTCTCCTCGGTCTGCGAGGCGACCAGCAGGTCGCGCAGCTGCGCGAGGTCGCTGTTGAGCGCGTCGATCTCCGCGTGCTCGGGCAGGGACGTGCGCTTGTGGGAGAGCTGCGACAGACGTACGTCGAGGGCCTGGACTTCGAGGAGTCGGATCTGGTCGGCGGGCGCGGCGTTCAGTTGGGGGCTCCAGAAGAGTGGTGGGTGGTCCAGGGGTCGGTGACCTGCTTCGAGACATGGACCCGCAGGTCCCATCCGTGGCGGTCGGAAATCGCGTCGAGCTGCGCGGCGGCCTGCTCGCACCAGGGCCACTCGGTGGCCCAGTGTGCGGCATCGACCAGGCCGAGCGGCGAGTGCTGGACGGCCTCGGAGGCCGGGTGGTGGCGCAGGTCCGCGGTGAGGAAGGCGTCGACGCCCGCCGCCCGTACGGCGTCGAAGAGGCTGTCGCCGGAGCCGCCGCTCACCGCGACCCGCCGCACCACGGCGTCCGGGTCGCCCGCGAGCCGGATGCCCTGCGCGGTGGCGGGCAGCCGGGCCGCGGCGCGGGCGGCGAGGTCGCGGAGGGTCGTGGGGTGGTCGAGCTCGCAGATCCGGCCCAGGCCGCGGTGGCCCTGGGGGTCGGTGGGGTCGGGCACGAGGGGGCCGGTGACCCGCAGGTCGAGCGCGCCGGCGAGGGCGTCGGAGACTCCCGGGTCGGCGCTGTCGGCGTTGGTGTGCGCGACGTGCAGGGCGATGTCGTGCTTGATGAGCCCGTGCACGACGCGGCCCTTGAAGGTGGACGCCGCGACCGTCGTCGTACCGCGCAGGTAGAGCGGGTGGTGGGTGACGATCAGCTGGGCGCCGAGGGTGCGGGCCTCGTCGGCGATCTGCTGGACGGGGTCGACGGCGAAGAGGACCCGGTCCACCTCCGCCTCCGGGTCGCCGCAGACCGTGCCGACCGCGTCCCAACCTTCGGCCCGCTCGGGGGGCCAGAGGGCGTCGAGCTCGGCGATGACTTCAGACAGACGGGGCACGGAGGAAAGGCTACCTGTCCGGCGCACCCCGTCGGCCCTGGCCGCGGGCACCCGTACGGGCGGACCCGCGGCCGGTCACGAATCGTTACTTCGCGACCTCTTCGGTTGCCCGCGCCCTCCGCCAGGCACGAGGGGACGGCGGCGTCCCCCGGGAGGGGCGTAGCCGACCCGCTTCACGCCGAGCGGGAGCACCTCACCTCGTTCCGGGGTAGCAGCGGCAGCACAGTCACCCCCCTCCCTTCAGGCGAATCCGGA
Organism: Streptomyces sp. NPDC025273; assembly: GCF_040638585.1. Taxonomy (NCBI): domain Bacteria; kingdom Bacillati; phylum Actinomycetota; class Actinomycetes; order Kitasatosporales; family Streptomycetaceae; genus Streptomyces; species Streptomyces sp. NPDC025273. The sequence goes on along the minus strand of NZ_JBEZYP010000001.1, from coordinate 746,442 downwards.
CATCACCACCCTTCTGTGTGAAGTGCGGTGGCTGGTGTTGTTCGGCAGGAAGTGCGAAAACTAGCTTCGGTTGCCGGAGGTGACCGCACCATGACTGCCTGTGCCATCGAGAACGGGACCGCCGGAGCGGCGGCGGGTGCCACGACGCCCCAATCTGCACCCGGACCTGCGGGACCGGACGAGCCCGCGGAGCCGGAGAAACCCCGCGCGAGCGCCGGAGGGCCGGGTGGGACCGCCGGCCTCACGGAACCCGCGGGACCCGGCGTGCCCACAGCCGACGTGCCGGTGCGGGCGCCGGCGTCCGGTGCCCGTACGGGCCCCGGCGCGGCCGTCACGTCCGCCGGGACCCTCGGAACCGGCTGGACCCGCGTGGCCACGAACGCCGCGCCGGTCCGTGGAACCGGTCCGGCGCGCGGGACCGGTGGGTCCGGCCCGGCCCGGGGTCCCGACGGGTCCGGCGCGACCACCCCGTCCGGCCGGAGCGGCGAGCGGCACCGGGCCGCCGCACCCCTGAGGGCCGGTGGGGACGAAAGGCCGGTCCCGCGCGGCGGGTTCGGCGGGCGCGCCCCGCTCCGGGCCGCCGGCCGCCCTGTGTGCTCCGAGGCGCCCCGGCGTCTCGTGCCGCCCGTCCTCACCATCGCCGCCGACCACTCGTACGCCGCCCGGCTCACCACCGCCGCCGGGAGCGGTCCCGCCTGGTTCCCGGAGCGCTGGACACTCGACGGCCCCGAGCCGTACGCCGTGTCCCTCCCCCTCGACCAGCCGGAGGAAGCCGACTCCGACGTGCTGCCGCTGTCCGACGGGCGGGTGCTGATCCGGCGGCGGGTGGCCGGCCGGCACGCCTTCTCGTTGCTCTATCCGACCGGGCCCGGTACGGGTGAACTCCCCCTGGGCGCCCTCGAATGCGCGGAGCTGGTCCTCCTCCCGCCGCCCCCGGACGGCATGAGCGCCTATGCCCTGCTCCCCGGCGAACGCTCCACCGCCGTCTGGCTGGTCGCGGGCGGCGCCTCGGGACCCGAGCACGTCGCGGAGGTGCCGGGGCATTGCTCGGGCGGTGCCTGGCTGGACCGTGAGGGGCGTCTGCTCGCCCTGGACCGGCGGTTGCCGGGCGGCGGTCCGGTCAAGGCGGTCACCGTGGACCTGGTGCGGGGCGGCGAGGTGACGCCGCTGCTGCAGATCACGCCGGACAGCGACGACCGGCTGCTGCTGGCCGATGCCGACAGCGGGCTGCTGCTGATCCGTTCCGACGCCCCGGGCCACGACCGTCTCGGCTGGGGCGTGCTCGGCAGCTGTCTGCCGGTGCGCTTCCCGGAGTGCCTGCGTCCGGCGGACGTGGCCGTGACGCCGTTCGCCGTGCAGCCGGGGCAGGTGCTCATGCCGGAGAGCTGCGCGGTGGCGCTGCGCATCGACGGGGCGGCGGGCAGCTGGGTGGGGCTGTGGCGTCCCGCCGGGCGCCGTCTGCACCAGTGCGCGGCGCCCGCGGGCTGGCTGGCCGGGGCCGGGTTCTGGACCCGGGAGGGGGTCCTGCACCTGCCGTACGAGCAGGCCGGTGCACCGTGCGCCGTCGCGTTGGTGGAAGCCCCGGTGGACGAGGAACACCGACCTGCCACGAACGGAACGGAACCATCCGCGGCAACCGTGTCTCCTGGTGTGTGCAGGCCCGTTCCACTCGCCCAGGCACCTCTCACCGGCCGCACGGCACGGGGACAATAAACCCGTGCCGGGCCACGCAGTCGTTGCGCGCGGGGACCGACGGTGACCACGTCGGGTGGCGGTGGCGGGGCTTGCGGCACACACGTACGCGATTTCGACGGGGTGACTTCCCACATGTCTGAAGCCCGAACCGACACGGCCCGGACGCGTCCGCCGGGGGCGCACGCGCAACAGGACGGAGCCGGCTCCGGAAAGCACCGAGGAGGCGCGTCGGCGGAGAGCACGGCCGCGCAGCCGCACGGCCGCCACCGGCGTCCCTCCGAAGGGGGTGGCAGAACGGCGGCCTGAACCGCGCCGCTCGGCACCGAGGGCCGTCACAGCCGCCCGGCCGTGACGGCCCTCGGTGTGTGCCCGCCCCTCGCGAGCGCCCGCGCGCGCTCCCGTCGTTCCGCGTCCCCGCGGCCGCCCTACGCGTCCCCGCCGACGGGCGCGTGCGCGTCGGGCTTCGTCAGGACGGACGTTGCGGCCGGCTCCTCCGGGCGCCTGCGGGGACGCCCCGGCAGCCAGAACAGCATCAGCGCCGCCCCGGCCAGCAGCACCACGGTGGACGTGCGGAAGGCCAGCGCGTATCCGGCCGTGATCTCCGCCGCCCCGGTGGCACCGCCGGTGCGGGCCGCGGCGACCGTGGAGAGCACCGCGAGGCCCAGCGCGCCGCCCATCGTGCGTGAGGTGTTGACCAGCCCGGAGACGAGTCCGGCGTCGCCCGGTGCCGCGCCGGACGTCGCGAGCGCGGCCAGTGGGGTGGAGGCGAGTCCGGCCCCGGCCATCATCAGGATCCCGGGGAAGCAGACCGCGGTGAGGTACGAGCCGTGCACCCCCATGGTGGTGGACTGCCAGCCGAAGCCGGCGGCCGCGACCAGGACACCGAGGACGGCCAGGGTCCTGGGGCCGGTCCGCGCCATGAGCCGGGGCGCGGCCTTCGAGCCGAGGACGACGGCGGCGGAGGTCGGCATCAGGGCGAGGCCGGCCTCCAACGGCGTGTAGCCCAGCACGTTCTGGGCGTAGACGGTCATGAAGTACCACATGCTGAACGTCGCCGACCCCATGAGCAGCATCGACACGTTCGCCGACGAGACGGCCCGCACGCCGAGCACCCGCAGAGGCATCAGCGGGGCCGCCGTCCTCCACTCCACCAGGACGAAGACGCCCAGCAGCGCCAGACCGCCGGACAGGGGGACCAGCGTGGCGGAGGCGGTCCAGCCCGCGGCCTCGGTCTGCACGATGCCGTACGCCACCGCGGCAAGGCCCGCCGTGACGAGCACAGCGCCCGGCAGGTCGACCCGGCGCCGGTCGCCGGCCCGGCCCTCGGCCAGCCACAGCGCGGCGCCTGCCAGGACGAGCGCGCCGACGGGCACGTTGATGAGCAGGACCCACCGCCAGGAGAGGACGTCGGTGAGCACCCCGCCGATGAGCCCGCCGGCCGCTCCGCCGCCGGCCCCGACCGCCATCCAGGTGCTGATCGCCCTGGTGCGGGCGTGACCCTCGGGTACGGTCGCGGTGAGGATGGTGAGGGTGGCCGGGGAGAGCACGGCGGCGCCGAGCCCCTGGGCGGCGCGGGCCGCGAGCAACTGCCAGCCCTCCTGGGCGAGTCCGCCGGCCAGTGAGGCCGCGGTGAAGAGGCCCAGCCCTATCAGGAACATCCGCTTGCGGCCGTAGATGTCGGCGGCCCGCCCGCCGAGCAGCATGAATCCGGCGAAGGCGATCGAGTAGGCGTTGACGACCCACTGCAGTCCGGGGCCGCTCAGAGCCAGGTCGGTACGCATGGACGGCAGGGCCACATTGACGACGGACACATCGAGGACGACCAGGAACTGGCCGGTACAGGCCGCCACGACCACGGCCCAGGTGCGGGTCCTCGATCGGGCGGGCAGCCGCGTGGGCGGGGGGACGTCAACCATGGGTGCCATACTCGCAGGCACCCCGTGCCCCGTACATCGGTTTCGGGCCGCGACCGGGCCTCGGCCCAGGGGCGTAGGACCTCGCTCCGCACTGCCGCGCGTTCCCCTCCGTTCGCCGGAATACCTCGCGCGTAGGGAAGGTTCAGGGTGCACACACGTGGCGGTGGGTGCCGTCCGTCGGCGCGCGCTCCCGCATGCTCGATCCCGTTCTCCCCCTCTTCCCCGCCCTGCCCGGAGGCCACACGTATGCGACGGACGACGAACGAACCCGGGCTGCTCCCCGGCCCGCGCAAGGGGGGCAGGGCCGGAGTCGTCCCCGTGCTCGCGTTCGCGGGAATCACCGTCGCGGTGATGCAGACGCTGCTCGTCCCCGTCATCAAGGACCTGCCGGTCCTCCTCGACACCGGCCCGGCCGACGCGACCTGGGTGATGACCGCCACACTTCTGGCCGGTGCGGTCTCGACCCCGATCATGGGGCGGCTCGGCGATCTGTACGGCAAGCGGCGGATGCTGCTGGCCAGTCTCGCCGTGATGGTGGCCGGATCGCTGGTCTGCGCCTCCACCGACGATCTCGTCATCATGATCGTCGGCCGCGCGCTCCAGGGCTTCGCCATGGGCGCGATCCCGCTCGGCATCGGCATCATGCGCGACGTCCTGCCGCGCGAGAGGCTCGGCTCGGCGATGGCCCTGATGAGCTCCTCCATAGGCGTCGGCGGTGGACTCGCCCTGCCCGCGGCCGCGCTCGTGGCCCAGCACGCGGACTGGCACGCGCTCTTCGTCGCGTCGGCGGTGCTGGGGGTGGTGGCCATGGCGCTCACCGTCCTGGTCGTTCCGGAGCCGTCGCTGCGCGCTCCCGGGCGCTTCGACGTCGTCGGGGCGCTGGGCCTGTCGCTCGGCCTGGTCTGCCTGCTGCTCCCCGTGACCAAGGGCGGCGACTGGGGCTGGACCTCGCCCACCACGCTCGGGCTGATCGCCGCGTCCCTGGTGATCCTGGTGCTGTGGGGGCTGTTCGAACTGCGCAGCCCGGCACCGCTGGTCGACCTGCGCACCAGCGCCCGGCGCGAGGTGCTGCTCACCAACCTCGTGTCGATCATGGTCGGGGTCGCCTTCTACGCCGTCTCGCTGGTCCTGCCGCAGCTGCTCCAGCTGCCCGCGTCGACCGGATACGGGCTCGGGCAGTCGATGGTGGTGGCCGGGCTGTGCGTGGCACCGCTGGGCCTGACGATGATGTTCGTGGCCCCGCTGTACGCCCGCCTCTCGGGCCGCCGCGGCCCGAAGGCCACCCTGATGCTCGGCATGCTGGTCATCGCGATCGGCTACGGGGCGGGGCTGGGACTGATGAGCGCCGCCTGGCAGACCGTGGTGATCGCGGTGGTGCTCGGGGCCGGGATCGGGCTCGCGTACTCCTCGCTGCCCGCACTGATCGTCGGGGCCGTCGACCCGTCGGAGACCGGTGCGGCCAACGGTCTGAACACCCTGATGCGGTCGATCGGCACCTCGCTGTCGAGCGCGGTCATCGGCATGGTCCTGGCGAACACCTCGGTACGGATGGGGCCGGTGGACGTACCGACCATGGAGGGCTTCCGGACCTCGTTCGTGATCGCGACGGGTGCGGTGCTGGCCGGGCTGGTGCTCGCGGCGTTCCTGCCGGCGCAACGGCCCGCGCGGCCGGTGCTGCTGGCGAGCAGCGCGGGCGACGCGGCCGAGGCGGCGGCCACCGCCGCCGCCGCACCCGCCACGGCGCCCGTACAGCGCTGACGCGCGGGTCCGGGCGGCGTCGCGTGCGCCCCCGCCGAGATCCCCGGCGTGGGCGTGCGACACGATGGGGCGCCGATCGACGCCCGTACCACCTGGAGGAATCCGTGACCGCCGAGTCCGCCGTCGCACCCGAGCCGGAGGTCCTCGCCGCCTTCGAGGCCGCCAAGGGCTTCATGCCGCTGCGCGAGGGGCTCGCCCTGTACGCCGCGGCCACCGGAGCCGCCGCGCTCGGACTCCCGCTGCTGGAGGTCGGCACCTACTGCGGGCGGTCCACGATCCTGCTGGCCGCCGCGGCCCGCGCGGCCGGGGTGACGGCACTGACCGTCGATCACCACCGGGGCAGCGAGGAGCAGCAGCCCGGCTGGGAGTACCACGACCCGTCCGTGGTGGATCCCGAGGTCGGTCTGATGGACACGCTGCCCGCCTTCCGCCGGACCCTTCACGCGGCCGGCCTGGAGGAGCACGTGGTGGCGCTCGTCGGGCGGTCCTCGCAGGTCGCGGCCGTCTGGGGCGGACAGCTCGGCCTCGTCTTCATCGACGGCGGGCACACCGACGAGCACGCGGGCGGCGACTACGAGGGCTGGGCCCCGAAGGTCGCCGGCGGCGGGCTGCTCGTCATCCACGACGTGTTCCCCGACCCGGCGGACGGCGGCCAGGCCCCGTACCGCGTCCACCGACGGGCCCTGGCCTCCGGCGCGTTCAGCGAGATCTCGGTGACGGACTCGCTGCGCGTTCTTCGGCGTACGGGAACGGGGATCTGAGGTCACGGATAGCATCGCGAGGTGCGTGACGACGACAGCGTTCCCCCCGCCCGGCGCCCGGCGGCGCGCCTCCGGCCCCTGATCATCGCGGTCGCCCTGGTATCCGTCTGCCTGACCACGGCGGGCTGCGGGGGCGGCGGCGCGACCGGCCGGGCCGAGCCGCGTCCCGGCGGCGGGGCGGCCCCGACGTCCGGGTCCCCTTCGTCCGACCCGGCCGTGTCCGAGTCGCCGTCGTCGCCCTCGAAGAGCCCGTCCCCGGCGCCCACGTCCGCGAAGCCGCTGCCCGAGGGCCCGTTGACCGGCCGGACCGTGGTGATCGACCCCGGGCACAACCCGCGCAACCGCGACCACACCCGGGAGATCAACAGCCAGGTGGACATCGGCACGGGGCGCAAGGAGTGCGACACCACGGGAACCGCCACCGACGCGGGGTACGCGGAGGCCCGGTTCACCCTCGACGTGTCGCGCCGGCTGCGCACCCTGCTGGAGGCCGAGGGCGCGAGGGTCGTCCTCACCCAGGACGACGACCGCCCGTTCGGCCCGTGCGTCGACGAGCGCGCCCGGATCGGCAACGCCGCCGGTGCCGACGCCGTCGTGTCGGTCCACGCGGACGGTTCCGCGGTGGGCAACCGGGGCTTCCATGTGATCCTTCCCGCAGCGGTGCGCGGCGGCGCGGCGGACACCGCGGAGATCGTGGCTCCTTCCCGCGATCTCGGCGAACGGATCGCGGGCCATTTCGTACGCGCCACCGGAAGCGCCCCTTCCAACTACATCGGCGGCGGTACCGGGCTGGACACCCGCGAGGATCTCGGCGGCCTGAATCTGTCGACCGTGCCCAAAGTCTTCGTCGAATGCGGCAATATGCGTGATCCGAAGGACGCCGCCCTGCTCACGAGCGCGGCCTGGCGTCAGAAGGCGGCCGTCGGCATCGCCGGGGGCATCAGCAGCTATCTGGAGAGATAGCCCGCGGGGACGGTGGCTGCCGGTCCGAGGTCCGGGCAGGACCACAACCCGCCCGGGCAGACGATAGATTCATCCGTACGATGGGGAGCCGCCCCCGAGCTTCGCGCCGTACCCGCCGTACAGGCGGCATCGACGACCGCCCCGACGAGACGACCGACTAAGGACCTTCACGTGAATATCCGCTCCCTCACTCGAGGCGACGGCGTGGTGATCGGAGCAGCGGTCGTGCTGTTCATCGCCTCTTTCCTCGACCTCTCCGGCTTCGACTGCCCCTCGGGCGTCGACTGCTCCGGCTACAGCGCGAACGCCTGGGACTCGCTCTCGCTCCTGATGAGCATCTATCTGGCCGGCATCATCGGCGCGGCGCTGCTGATCGTGAGCCGCGCCATGCCGGGCCGCAAGGTCGCGGGTTTCGAACTCGGCCAGTTCGGCGCCGCGTTCGCCGTGTTCGCGCTGTGGACCATGTTCTGGACGATCATCGACGCCAACGACGCCGGTGCCGGTCTGATCCTGGGCCTGCTCGCGACCATCGTGCTGGCCGGCGGTGCGGTGGCCACTCCGCTGGTTCCCGCGCTCAAGGCCCCGCTCCTCGGCGCCCCGCGTCCGGCGCAGGCGGTGCAGTCGCCGTACGGCCAGCAGCCCGGCCAGGGCTACGGCTACCCGGGTGGCCAGCAGCAGCCCTACGGTGCGCAGCCGGGTCAGCCCCAGCCGTACGGTGCACAGCCCGGCCAGTCGCAGGGCGGTCGGACGGAGCCGCCGCAGGCGGCTCAGCAGGCGCCGCAGGGCGGCGGGGCACCGGCCGGTGACTTCACGCCCTTCTGGTTCGCGGTGCCGGTGGCACGTCCGCTGTACGGCGAGGACGGCGCCCCGACCCCGATCGCGGAGCTCGCCCCGGGGACCTGGTACCTCGCGGTCGAGCAGCGCGGTCCGGGGCTCATCGCCCAGACGCAGGACGGCCGTCGTGGCGTGCTGCAGGACACCACGGGCATCCAGCGCGGCTGATCCCGCGTATGACGACGGCCCCCGCCCGGAAGGGCGGGGGCCGTCGTCATACGCGGGATCACTGCCGCTCCACGCCGCGGGGTTTCACTCACCGCAAAGCGGCAACCCGGAGAACATGTCTCCCAGAACAGGCTCAGGAAGCAGTACCGCCGCACGTGTCATCGCCGTCGTCGCGGACATCATGGCCTTCATCATCATCCTGTGGATCCTGATGTACCTGCTCGACGCCAACCGGGCCAACGACCTGGTGCAGTTCGTCCGGGACTCGGCCCACTGGCTGGCCGGCTGGTCGTACGACCTGTTCACCTTCGACGAGGCGTGGGCGCGGGTCGTCGCCGGCTACGGTCTGGCCGCAGCCGTCTACCTCTTCATCGGTCACGCCGTGGCGGGCCGGGTCCGCCGCTTCTAGTGCCGCAACAGGCGACGTTCGCCCGTCCCGAACGGAGCTGCCCGGGCCTAGGCGTTCTGGCGGCAGCAGTCCGGTTCCAGACCGGCCGGCAGCCGTTCGCCGCCGAAGACCGCGGTGGTCGCCTCGTCCCCCCCGAGCGCGGCCACCGCGAGCAGCAGCGAACCCGCCGTCCACGTGGTGAGTTCCTCCGGCCAGAAGGCACGCTCGCCCTCGAAGACGTACCCCGTCCAGTACAAGCCGCCCTCGGCGCGCAGGTGCTGGACGGACTGCAGGATCTCCAGGGCCCGGTCGGACTCCCCCGTCACCCAGAGGGCCAGGGCCAGTTCGCAGCTCTCGCCGCCCGTGACCCAGGGGTTGGGCAGCACGCAGCGCACGCCGAGGCCGGGAACGACGAAGCTCTCCCAGCCCTCCTCGATCCGCTTCGTGGCGGCGGGCCCGGTGAGCGCGCCGCCGAGGACCGGGTAGTACCAGTCCATCGAGTAGCGGCTCTTGTCCAGGAAACGCTCGGGGTGGCTGCGGATCGCGTGGCCGAGTGCTCCGGTCGCCAGCTCCCAGTCGGGCTGCGGTTCCTCGCGCTCCTCGGCCAGGGCCAGGGCGCAGCGCAGCGCCTGGTGGATGGAGGAGGAGCCGGTCAGCAGGGCGTCGGTGACGGGGGTTCCGTCGGCCTCGCGCTTCCAGCCGATCTGCCCGCCGGGCTGCTGGAGCCGCAGCACGAACTCGATCGCGGCGTAGACCGTCGGCCACATGCGGTCGACGAACGCGTCGTCGCCGGTGGCGAGGTAGTGGTGCCAGACGCCGACGGCCACGTAGGCGCAGAAGTTGGTCTCGCGGCCGAGGTCCGTGGGCTGCTCGGCGTCGCCGTCGTGGTAGGCGGCGTACCAGGAGCCGTCCTCGTTCTGGTGGCGGGCCAGCCAGGCGTAGGCGCGCGCGGCGGCCTCGTGCTCGCCGGCCGCGTCGAGGGCCATGGCGGCCTCGATGTGGTCCCACGGGTCGAGGTGGTGGCCGCGGAACCAGGGCAGTGCCCCGTCCTCCCGCTGCACGGCGCGCAGCGCGGCCACGGTCTCGGCGGCCTGCCCGGCGGTGAGGACTCCGGGCAGGACGAGGTGCTCGGTCCGCTCGGGGGTGCTCACGCCTCGGCCCTGGGGAGGTGCGGCTTGGTCGCGTACGCCACGAAGCTCTTTCCGACGACGGGGTTGAGCAGCTGCTCGGCGACCCGGGTGGCCAGGGGCTTCTTCATGATGTCCCAGACCAGCAGCTTGTGGTAAGCCCGCACCGGCAGCGCCTTGTCGTTGTCCACGCCGAACGCGCACTTGAGCCACCAGTACGGGCTGTGCAGGGCGTGCGCGTGGTGGGTGCCGTAGGGCTTGAGTCCGGCGCCGCGGATCCTGCCGAGCAGCTCGTCGGCCTTGTAGATCCGGATGTGCCCGCCCTCGACCTCGTGGTACGCGTCGGAGAGCGTCCAGCAAACCTTCTCGGGACCGTAGCGGGGCACGGTGATCGCGATCCGGCCGCCGGGCCTGAGCACGCGGACCATCTCGGCGAGCACGCCCTTGTCGTCGGGGATGTGCTCCATCACCTCGGAGATGATCACGACGTCGAACGACTCGTCGGGGAACGGCAGGTTGAGCGCGTCGCCCTCCATCGCGGTGGCGGTGGCGCCCTCGGGCGCCTCTCCGGCCTCCTTCATCGCGGCGAACCACTTCGCCACTTCGCGGATCTCCTCGGCGTTCCGGTCGAGTGCCACCACCTGGGCGCCGCGCCGGTAGCACTCGAACGCGTGACGGCCCGCGCCGCAGCCCAGATCGAGCACCCGGTCGCCTGCGGCGAGCGGGAAGCGGGTGAAGTCGACGGTCAGCACGGGGGCCTGCCTTCGAGGTCGGAGGTACGGATTCGGGAGATAGGGGTTCAGGGAGCCACGGGGGCGGTCACCTGCGGACACCCCGGGCGGCGATCGCCTGACGGTACAGCTCGACGGTTCCGACGGCCGCCTTGGCCCAGGTGAAGCGGGCCAGCACCCGGTCGCGCCCGGCAGCGCCGAGTCGGGCGCGCAGGCCGGGGTCGCCGAGCAGCCGGCCGAGCGCGGCGGCCAGGGCGTCCGCGTCGCCGGGCGGGACGGCGAGGCAGGTCTCGCCGTCCGGGCCGGTGACCTCCGGGATCGCGCCGCCGGTGGTGGCCACGAGCGGTGTGCCGGTGGCCATCGCCTCGGCGGCGGGCAGGGAGAAGCCCTCGTAGAGCGACGGGACGCAGGAGATCTGGGCGCTGCGGACCAGGTCGACGAGTTCGGCGTCGCTGATGCCCTTGACGAACTCGACGGCGTCCCGGAGTCCGTACCGCTCGATGGCCTGCGCGACGGGCCCGTCCTCGGCCCGCTTGCCGACGACGACGAGGTGCGCCCGCGGGTTCTCCGTACGGAGCTTGGCGAGTGCCTCGACGAGGTGGACGAGGCCCTTCAGCGGGACGTCGGCGCTGGAGGTGGTGACGATGCGTCCGGGCACCTCGGCGACCGAGGGATCGGGCGACCACAGGTCGGTGTCGGCCCCGACGTGCACGACCCTGACGCGGTCCCGGCGTACCCCGAGCTGCTCGACGATCTCCTGCTGGGAGGAGCCGGAGACGGTGAGGACGGACGGCAGCCGGCGGGCGACGCGCTTCTGCATGCGGGTGAAGCCGTACCAGCGGCGTACGGAGAGCCGACGGCGGGTGGATTCCGCGGCGTCCAGGTCGAGTTGCCGGTCGACGGTGATGGGGTGGTGGATCGTGGTGACGAGGGGTGCGCCGAGATCGCCGAGCAGGCCGTAGCCGAGCGTCTGGTTGTCGTGCACGACGTCGAAGTCGCCGCGCCGGGCGAGGAGATGGCGCCGGGCCCGCAGGCTGAAGGTGAGGGGCTCGGGGAAGCCGCCGGTCCACATGGTGGCGACCTCGGCGAGGTCGATCCAGTCGCGGTACTCGCCGCGTCCGGGGGTGCGGAACGGGTCGGGCTGCCGGTACAGGTCGAGGCTCGGCAGCTCGGTGAGCGGCACGCCCTCGTCGAGTACGGGGTAGGGCTGGGCGCCCAGCACTTCGACGCTGTGTCCCAGCCGGGCCAGCTCGCGGCCGAGGTGGCGCACGTAGACGCCCTGGCCGCCGCAGAAGGGGTTGCCCTTGTAGGTGAGGAGCGCGATGCGCAACGGCCGCCCACCGTCGGCGCCCGGCACGCCGCCTCCCGCGAGGGGGCCCGTCTCTATGGCCTCAGCGGTCACACTCGGCCCCCTTCTCACTGCGTTTTCGCCGGAGCGTAACCGGTCGCGTTAATCTAGAACAAGTTTCACACTTGTTCATTCAACAAGCATCGAATCTACCGGCAGGTAGGTCGGTGGTGACGGCCGGATCAGGTGATTCGCGCCACGGCGGGTGCCCTGGCATGCTGTGCGCGCCCGGGAGACGGCGTCCGGCCGGACAGGGAACGGGTTCCCTTCTTCCGGCGCGGGCCGCGACATGGGCGCCGGCGCGGACGGAAGCCTTGGACGGGGACAGATGACAGCGCAAGCCGGAGCGGCGGCATCGCCCCTGACGGAACGTCAGGAGGCTCGTCGGCGCCGCATCCTGCAGGCCGGTACGCAGCTCGCGGGCCGGGGCGGTTTCGAGGCCGTGCAGATGCGCGAGGTGGCCGAGGCCGCCGGGGTCGCCCTGGGCACGCTGTACCGCTACTTCCCCTCCAAGATCCATCTGCTGGTCGCCGTCATGCAGGACCAGCTCCAGCACCTGCGGCTCACGCTCCGCAGGCGTCCGCCCCGCGCGGACGGCGCCGCCCAGCGGGTCGCCGAGACCTTGTTGCGGGCCTTCCGGGCGCTCCAGCGCGAGCCGCACCTGGCGGACGCGATGGTGCGGGCGCTGACGTTCGCGGACCGCGGTGTGAGCCCCGAGGCGGACGCCGTCTCACGGCTGACGACGGAGATCATCCTGGACGCGATGGAGCTGGAGGACCCCACCCAGGAGCAGCTGTGCGTGGTCCGCGTCATCGAGCACACCTGGCACTCGGCGCTGATCACCTGGCTGTCGGGGCGGGAGTCGATCGCCCAGGTGGAGCGGGACATCGAGACGGTGTGCGGGCTGATCGACCTGCCGGCGGACCCGCGCCGGGACGCTCTCATGTGACGTGCCCACACCGGCCCCCGCCCAGGTGAGGTGCCCTGCACCATATCGACGGCGCCACGGTGTTCATACGGTTCGGCCCACGTCACCCGAACCATGCCGAGGAGCCGGTCCCATGCGTCGCAGAGCTGTAGGCACCATCCAGCACAGAACCCTGACGGCGGCCGTGCTCGCCACCGCCGGCATTCTCCTGGCGGGGTGTACCGCCGCCGGGCAGGCCGGCGGCGAATCCGGCTCCGGCGAGGACGAGGCCGTCAAGGTGGGCCTGGTCTACTCCCGCACCGGACTGCTCGCCGCGTACGGCAAGCAGTACCGCGACGGATTCATCGCGGGCCTCGACCACGCCACCCAGGGCACCGGAAAGGTCGACGGACACCCCATCGAGGTCTCCGAGCATGACGACGCGGGCGACCCGGGCAAGGCGGTCTCCGCCGCGAAGAACCTGATCGGCAAGGGCTACAAGGTGCTGGCGGGCACCACCGACTCCGGCGTCGCCCTCCAGATGGCCCCGCTGGCCGCCCAGAACAAGGTGCTGTACGTCAACGGCCCGGCCGCCACCGACGCCGTGACCGGGATCAACGAGTACACCTTCCGCTCCGGCCGGCAGTCCTACCAGGACATCGTCACGGCGGGCACGATGCTCGGCGACCCCAAGGGCAGGACGGTCACCGTCCTCGCCCAGGACTCGACGTTCGGCCAGGCCAACGTCGCAGCCGTCAAGGCGGTGCTCGGTGCCAAGGGCGCGAAGGTGGACTCCGTCCTCGCTCCGCCCAGTGCCACGGACCTGACCCCGTTCGCCCGGCAGGTCAAGTCGGGCGGGCCCGATCTGGTCTTCGTCGCCTGGGCCGGTGCGACGGCCCCCGCCCTGTGGACCGCGCTGGACCAGCAGGGTGTGCTGACGGCGAGCAAGGTCGTCACCGGGCTGGCCGGGACGGCCTCGTACCCGGTGTTCGGGGCCGCCGGAACCAAGGTCTCGTTCCTCGCGCACTACTTCCCCGGCGCGGGCGGTGGCAACGCCGTGGAGAAGGCCATGATCGACGGCGTCACGAAGGCGGGTGGCACGCCCGACCTGTTCTCCGCGGACGGTTTCACCGCGGCGCAGATGATCGTGCGGGCCGTCGAGGAAGGCAGTGCCACCGACACCGCCGCCATGGTGAAGGCCCTGGAGGGCTGGAAGTTCGACGGGGTGAAGGGCGAGACACAGATCCGGGCCGAGGACCACGCCCTGGTGCAGCCGATGTTCGTGGCCAGGCTGAACGGGCAGGGCGCCACCGCCGAGCCCGAGCTGGTGAGCGCCCGGCCGATGAACGACGTGGCACCGCCCGTCACGCCCTCGGCGGGCTGACCGGTGACCGCACACACCACCACCGCCGCGCACGGCACGGGGGCGCGTACGGACGCCCCCGTGCTCCGGCTGGACGGTCTCGGCTGGAGCGTCGGCGGGGCGACCATCCTCCAGGACGTCTCCCTGAGCGTCCACGAGGGCGAGTTCCTGGCCTTCATCGGCCCCAACGGCGCGGGCAAGACCTCCCTGTTCAACCTCATCAGCGGGATCAATCCGCCCACTGCGGGCACCCTCGCCCTGGACGGCACGGACCTGACGGACCTGCCCGTGCACATCCGTGCCCGGCGTGGCATCGGGCGGACGTTCCAGACCTCCAGCCTCTGGCCGCAGATGACCGTGGCCGAGCACGTCCGGCTGGCCGCGCAGGCCCGCCACGGCGGCTCGTACCGGCTGTGGCGGCGTGCTTCCCGCTACACCGCCGAAGTGAGCGGCGTGCTGGAGCGCACCGGCCTCGGCCACCGCGCCGGGGCCACGGCCGCGGAGCTCTCCCACGGCGAGAAGCGCAAGCTGGAACTCGCGGTGCTGCTCGTGGGAGAGCCCCGGCTGATGCTGCTCGACGAACCGATGGCCGGGGTGAGCGCCGAGGAGGTCCCCGCGCTCACCGAACTCATCCGCACCCTGCACCGCGACGAGGGCCGTACCGTCCTCATGGTCGAGCACCACATGGACGTCCTGCTGGGTCTCGCCGACCGGCTCGCCGTGATGCACCACGGCCGGCTGCTCGCCCTGGACACGCCTCAGGCCGTGACCGCCGACCCCCTCGTCCAGCAGGCCTACCTCGGGGAGGGCCTGTGACAGCCGGACCGAAGATGCTTCTCGCCGTCCGCGGCCTGCGGGTCCTGATCGGCGGCAGGCACATCCTGCACGGCGTGGACCTGGACGTGGCACCCCAGGGGGTGACCGCGCTGCTCGGCCGCAACGGGGCCGGGAAGACCACGACCGTACGCGGCGTCCTCGGCCTCGTCCCGCGCACCGGGAGCGTGCGGTTCGACGGCGAGGAGACCGTGACGCTGCCCACCCACACCCTGATCCGGCGGGGCATCGGCTACGCCCCCGAGGACCGCGGCGTCTTCGCGGGCCTGACGGTGGCGGAGAACCTGCGACTGGCCGAACGCCGCGGCGCGGGCGAGCCCGCGTACGCCCTCGTCCACGAGCTCTTCCCCGAACTGAAGCAGCGCGCCCGCCAGCCGGCCGGGACACTGTCCGGCGGGCAGCAGCAGATGGTGGCCATCGGCCGGACCCTGCTCAACGGCAACCGGCTGATCATCGCCGACGAACCCACCAAGGGCCTGGCCCCCAAGGTGGTCACGGAGGTCACCCAGGTGCTGGAACGGGCGGCCGAGGCGGTCCCCGTGCTCCTCGTCGAGCAGAACCTCGCCGTCGTACGCCGCCTCGCCGCACACTGTGCGGTGCTCGCCGACGGCCGGACGGCCCATCAGGGCGCGGCGGACGGGCTGCTGGGCGACGCGGAGGCGACCTGCCGGCTGCTCGGCGTGGGACCGGGTTCGCTCACCACACATCCCGCGGAGGCGGATTCCTGATGTCCACCATCGTGCTGCTCACCATGACGGGCCTCGGCCTGGGTGCGCTCTACTTCCTCATCGCATCCGGCCTCTCGCTGATCTTCGGCCTGATGGACGTGCTCAACTTCGCCCACGGGGCGCTGCTCTCCATCGGTGCCTACGGCACCTGGTGGGCGGCTTCCGGGAATCTTCCCGGCGCGGGCCCCGGCGGCTGGGGCTTCGTCCTCGCCGTCCTGTTCGGCACGGCGGTGGGCACCCTCGCCGCCGTGGTGCTGGAGCTCGGAGTCGTACGCCCGCTGTACACCCGGCCGCGCGAGCAGATCCTCGCCACGGTCGGCGTGGCACTGGCGGTGCCCGCGCTGCTCTCCGGGATCTGGGGATCGGATGCCCGGACCTTCCCCGGCCCCGAGGCGCTCTCCGGCACCTTCGGGCTGCTGGGCGCGGACGTGCCGGTGAACCGGCTGGTCCTGATCGCGGCGGCGGCCGTCGTCCTCGTCGTCCTGCGTCTGTTCCTCGGCCGGACCCGGCACGGCCTGGTCGTGCGGGCCGGGGTCGAGGACCGGGCGATGGTGACCGCGCTGGGCATCGACGTCCGCAAGGCGTTCACCCTCGTGTTCGCCATCGGCGGCTCGGTCGCCGCGCTCGGCGGAGCCCTCGGCGGGCTGTACTTCGGCTCCGTCGACCCCCGGCAGGGCACCTCGCTGCTGATCTTCGCGTTCGTCGTGGTGGTCACCGGCGGCATGGGCTCGGTGACCGGTGCCGCGGTGGCCGCCGTCGTCATCGGCCTGGTCCAGCAGTTCGCCAACTACTACACGGCGGCGGGCCTCGGCGACCTGGCCGTCGTCGTCATGCTCGCCGCGCTGCTGCTCGTCAGGCCGCGCGGACTGACCGGGAGGCTCGCGTGAGTACCGCCACGGAGACACACGACCGTACGGAGGGCGCGCCCGCGCCCTCCCCCGCCCCGGCCCGGGGCAGCACGGCCCGGCTGCTGCGCTGGTGGCCCGCCGCCGTACTCGTCCTCCTGATCATCGCGCCGTTCAGCGCGCTTCCCCTGCCGGGCCTGCTGGAGGGGCCGCTCGGCAGCCCGGGAAGCCTCCAGCTCCTCGCCACCTGCCTGCTGTTCGGCGCCCTGGCGACCGGCTACGACCTGCTGCTGGGCCGTACGGGGCTCCTCTCCTTCGGGCACGCCCTGTACTTCGCGGTGGGCAGCTACGCCACCAACACGTTCCTGCTCGAGGCGGGCCTGCCGTTCGCCGCGGCCGCCGCACTGGGTCTCTGCTCCGGGATCGCGCTCGCCCTGGTCCTGGGGGCGGTGAGCCTGCGGGTCACCGGCATCGGCTTCACCATGGTGACGCTGGCGTTCGCGCAGGCCGGCTCGATCGTCGTCGCCCGCAACCCCGGCGGCTTCACCGGCGGCGAGGAGGGCCGGGCGGCCCCTGCGGAGCTGCTGCCGTCCTGGGTGGTCGGCATCGGCAACACCGCCAACCTGTACTGGATCACCCTCGCCTACCTCGTCCTGACCCTCGGTGTCGTCCACCGGGCGGTCCGCTCCCCCACCGGCCGGGTCTGGGAGGGCATCAAGGAGAACGAGCGCCGGGTGGAGGTGCTGGGGCTGAAGCCGTACGGCTTCAAGCTGACGGCCTTCGTGCTGGCCGGGGGGCTGGCGGCGGCCGGCGGGCTCGTCCACCTCCTGCTCACCGGCGGCTCCACCCCGCAGACGACGACCTCGGACTTCACCCTGGCCCTTCTCGTGATGGTGGTGCTGGGCGGCTCCGGAACCCGCTGGGGGCCGATGGTCGGGGGCATCCTCTACGCCTGGGCGGACCACCGGCTCGGCGACCTCGCGGGATCAGGGGCGGTGGCCGATCTGCCCGCGGTGCTGCGGGTGCCGCTCTCCCAGCCCCTGTTCCTGCTCGGGGCGCTGTTCGTGGTCGTGGTACACGTACTCCCCGGCGGCCTGGCCCGCCTGCCGTCCCGTCTGCGCGGAACCCGCAAGGAGAACAGATGACCCCGTACGAGGAGATCCGCGTACCCGTGACCGGCGGGGAACTCGCCGCGCTGCGCTGGCCGGCCCGGGACCCCGGGGCTCCGGTGGTCCTGGCCCTGCACGGCATCACCGCCAACGGGCTCTCCTGGGGCCCGGTGGCCCGGCAGCTGGCCGGCCGGGCCACTCTGATCGCCCCGGACCTGCGCGGCCGGGCCGCCAGCGCCGCGCTGCCCGGGCCGTACGGCATCGCCGCGCACGCGGACGACGCGGCGGCGCTGGCCGACGCGCTGGGGCTGGACCGGGTGGTGCTGGCCGGCCACTCGATGGGGGCCTTCGTGGCGGCGCAGGCCGCCGTACGGCACCCGGACCGCTTCGGCCCGTTGGTCCTGGTCGACGGCGGGTTCGGCTTCCCGGCGCCCACCCACCTGTCCGCGGACGAGCTGATCACTGCCGTGATCGGCCCGGCCATGGCCCGGCTGACGATGACGTTCCCCGACCGCGCCGCGTACCGGGGTTTCTGGCAGGCCCACCCCTCGTTCTCGGACGAGGGGTGGTCGCCGGAGGTCGACGCGTACATCCAGCGCGACCTGACGGGGGAGGAACCCGCTCTGCGCTCCAGCTGCCGTCTGGAGGCCGTCCGCACGGACGGGACGGACCTGTTCGAGGAGCACGTGCTGTCGGCCGTTCACACGCTCGCGGGGCGGACGACGCTGCTGTGGGCGGAACGCGGCCTGATGAACGAGGAGCAGGGTCTGTACGACGAAGCGAGGCTGGCCAGGGCCGGCCTGGCCGACACGGAGGTCCGGGCGGTCCGGATCGCGGGCGTCAACCACTACACGGTACTCACGGGCGAACGGGGCTCCGCCCTCATCGCGGACAGTCTGCTGGAGCACTCCGGCAGCACGTGAGCCCGGGAGGACCGCGCGCGGGCGGCCCGGACCAGGGTCTTTCGTTCGGATCAGGCCGGATCGGCGAGCCGGCGTGACCGGAACGGGAGGCCCTAGCCATCCCGGCCGCCCGACAGCAGGTGCAGCCGCAGCGCCAACTGCAGCTCCAGCGCCCGGTCCGGCTCGTTCCAGTCGCGGCCCAGCAGCACCTGGATCCGGTCCAGGCGCTGCACCACCGTGTTCACGTGCACGTGGAGTTCGTCCTTGGCCCGGATCAGGCTGCCGCCCGCCCCGAAGTACGCGCGCAGCGTCCGGACCAGGTGCGTGCCGCGCCGTTCGTCGTAGCGCAGGAGCGGGCCGAGGACCGCGGTGACGAAGCCGTCCACGTCCTTCGCGTTGCCCAGCACCACGCCGAGGAAGCCGAGCTCACCGACGCAGGCGCCCTCGCCCGTGCGCCCCAGCACCCGCATCGCCCGCAGGCAGCGCGCCGCCTCCCCGTAGGCGGCGGCGAGTTCGCGGGCGCCCCGGGCGGGGCCCGTGCCGGCGACGGTGACGGGTGCCTGGACGAGGTGGCCGAGCTGTGCGGCCGCCGCCCGCGCCGCGTCGCCGACGGGCACGCCGCCGCCGGCACAGTCGATCAACAGCACCACCGTGCCCGCGTGTTCGGCGCTCACCCCGTGGATGTCCCCGCCGAACAGGTAGCGCATCGCCGCGCCGCCGAGCTTCTCCCGGGCCGCCGCCTCCGCGACCAGCAGCAGATGCGGCCGGTCCAGGTCGACGCCCAGGCGCCGGCCCCGCTCGGCGAGTCCGGCCGGATCGCGTTCCGGGTCGCTGAGCAGGTCGCTGATCAGCTCGCCGCGTATCCGGTTCTCGGTCTCGGCGACCGTGCGGCGCAACAGCAGCAGCAGACCGGTGACGACACCGGCGCGTTCGAAGAGCCGCCGGTCGGAGTCGTCGAGCCGGTCGGCCCTGTGCAGGACGAGACTGGCGAGGAGCTCCTGGCCCGCGAGCACGGCACAGATCCACCGGCCGTCGCGGTGTACGGCGCGTGCCACGTGACGGGACTCCTCGGCGGTCCCGGCGAGCCAGTCGGCGTCCATGCTGTCGGCGGCGAATCCGGAGCCGTCCGGCCGTACGGCAGCCAGCAGGCGCCCGCCCGGGTCATGGACGGTCAGTGGGCTGTCGAGCAGCCCGGCGACGGACACGGCGACGTCCTTCACGTCGCCGCCGCGCAGCACCAGGTCGGTGAGCCGGTCGTGGGCCTCCTCGGCGCGCTGCATGGCGGCCGAGTGGGCGCGTACGGCGGCGTTGGCCTCGGCCAGTTCGGCGTTCGCGCCGGCGAGTTCCGCCAGCGCCGACCGGGTGTCGTCCAGGGCCCGGGCGGTGTCGATCGCGATCGCGGCGTGCGCGGCCAGCGAGCAGAGCAGGGCGACTTCGTCGGGGCTGAAGACGCGCGGGGCCCGGTCGGCGGCGAAGAGGACGCCGATGACCTTTCCCGTACCGCCGCGGCTGGAGCCGAGGAGCAGGGGGACGCCGAGGATCGCGACGAGGCCCTCGTCCAGCACACCGGCGTTGATGTTGCGGGTGTGGCGGAAGCGTTCGTCGGTGCGGTAGTCGGGGGTCGCGTACGGGCTCGCGGTCTGTGCCACCAGTCCGCCGAGCCCCTCGCCCAGTTCGAGGCGCAGCCGCTGGAAGAGCACGGACACCGACCCGTCGGTGACCCGCATGTAGGTGTCCCCGGCCTCCTCGTCGGGGAGCGTGAGGTAGGCGGTGTCGGTGCCCAGCAGCATCCGGGCCCGGCGCACGATGGCCTTGAGCACGTCGTCCAGGTCCCGGGAGGCCGCCAGGTCGCCCGCCGTGTCGAAGAGGGCGGTGAGCTGGAGTTCCCGCCGCCGGTGCTGGCGCAGGGCGCCCCTGATCCGCAGGGCGGTGGCCGCCGCCCGCTCCACCTCGGCCAGCTCGGCGGCGGACACCCCGGCGGCCCTGGCCTCCGAGGTGACGCCGCCGAGCGCCTCGGCGGGGGCGTCGTCGGCCAGCAGGTCGAGGAGGCGTGCCAGCAGGGGCGCGGCGGAGGGGGACGGTTCAGACATGGGCGGCCATCGTTCGTCGGGGGGCGGGCGGAAGGTCAGTTGGCGGTCCAGCCGCCGTCCATCGCGAGGGAGGTTCCGGTGACGTGCCCGGTGCCGGGACCGCACAGCCACAGGACGGCCCCGGCCACGTCGCCGGGTTCGATGAGCCGTTTGACGGCGCTGCGCTCCAGCATGACCCGGCCCACCACCTCCTGTTCCGAGATGCCGTGGCTGCGGGCCTGATCGGCGATCTGGTTCTCGACCAGGGGGGTGCGCACATAACCGGGGCTGACGCAGTTGCTCGTCACCCCGTGGGGCGCCGCTTCGAGTGCGACCACCTTGCTCAGTCCCTCCAGTGCGTGTTTGGCCGACACGTAGGCCGATTTGTAGGGGCTGGCGCGCAGCCCGTGGACGGACGAGATGTTGACGACGCGCCCCCAGCCGCGTTCGTACATGCCGGGGAGCGTCCGGCGCAAGATGCGGAACGGTGCCTCCACCATCACCCGGTGGATCAGTGTGAAGCGGTCCGGCGGGAAGTCGTGCACCGGTGCCACATGCTGCAGCCCCGCGTTGTTGACCACGATGTCCGCGTCGGCGGGCAGCGCGTCCACCGCCTCGGCCACGGAGAGGTCGGCCACCCAGGCCGTTCCGCCGATCCGCTCGGCCAGGTCCTCGGCGGCGTCCGCGGCCTTGTCCACCACGTACACATGGGCGCCCGCGGCGGCGAGCGCCTGGGCGCAGGCCAGTCCGATGCCGCTCGCCGCACCGGTGACCAGGGCGGTGCGCCCGGCCAGGAACCGGTCTGCGGGAGGTGTGGGGGGTGCGTGGTCCGGGATCCGGGAAGTCTGCATGGGCGTCACGGTAAGGAGGTCACCGCCCGCATCACACGGGGTCGGTGCACACACCCTGGGGCGACGGCATGGTGGTGGCGTACATGGTGCGGGGCGGGCGGCGGGCGCGCGGTCCGGGCGGTGCTCCGCGGCCCCGCGGCGGCGCAAGGGGAGCGCCGCACACTGCGGGACACGGCGGATGTCCGCCTGCCACATGGGCGGGGCGCGCCCCGGCCCATAGGTTCCGGCAGCAATCCGCACGTCCGACCAGGGAGGCCCCACCGTGCGCCCACCGACCATCCGACGCCTGCTCCGCCGCGTCGCCTGCGCCGCCGTTCTCGCTCTGCTCGCCACGACCCCGGGCACCGCCGCGGCCGCCCCCACGGCCCCCGTGGCCGCCGGCCTGCAGCAGGTCACGGGCTTCGGCTCGAACCCCGGCAATCTGCAGATGTACGCCTACACGCCCGACGACCTGCCGGCGGGTGCGCCGCTGGTCGTGGCCCTGCACGGCTGCACGCAGACGGCCACCGCCTACTACACCCACTCGGGCTGGCCGCAGTACGCCGACCGGTGGGGATTCGACGTGGTCTTCCCGCAGACGACGGCGGCGAACAACCCGCTGTCGTGCTTCGGCTGGTTCGACCCGGCCGAGAGCACCCGGGGCCGGGGAGAGGCCGCGTCCGTGGTGCAGATGGTCGAGTACGCGAAGCGGACGTACGGCTCGGACGGCCGCCGGGTGTACGTCACCGGGCTCTCGGCGGGCGGCGGTATGACCGCCGATCTGCTGGCCGCCTATCCGGACGTCTTCGCGGGCGGGTCCGTGGCCTCCGGGCTGCCCGCGCAGTGCGCCACGAGTCAGGCGGCGGCGTCCGGCTGCCAGACGGGGCCGCAGAAGCTGACGCCCGCCCAGTGGGGCGACAAGGTCCGCGCCTCCTACCCGGGCTGGACCGGGCCGTGGCCCCGGGTCGCGATCTGGCACGGCACCTCGGACTACACGGTGTACCCCGCCAACGCAGCCGCGCTGCGTGACCAGTGGACCGATGTCCGGGGCATCGGCCAGACCCCGTCCCGTACCGAGAGCCTGCCCGGCGGCACGACCCGGAGCGTGTACGAGGACGCGTCCGGGCAGTCGGCCGTGGAGACGTTCATGGTGTCCGGCATGGGGCACGGGCTGGCGGTGGACCCCGGATCGGGCGACGGCCAGTGCGGGTCGACGGCCGCGTACTTCCTGGACACCATCTGCTCGACGTACCGCACGGGCGTGTTCTGGGGTCTGGACCGGGACACGCCGGGCGACGGGCTGCCGGCCCCGGCCGGTCTGACGGTCACCGGGGTCACGGACAGCACGGCGTCGCTGGCGTGGAACGCGGTCGGGGGAGCCGCCTCGTACCGGGTGTACCGCGACGGCGTCCAGGTGGCCTCGACGGCCTCGCTCTCCGTCACGGACACCGGGCTGAGCGCCGGGGTCCCGTACCGCTGGACGGTGGCGGCGGCCGACTCCTCGGGCACGGTGGGGGCCGTGTCGTCCTCCGTGACGGCGACCACCTCGGGCGGTACGGAACCCGTCCGGTGCTTCACGGCGACGAACTACGCGCACGTGACGGCGGGACGGGCGCACACCTCGGGCGGATACGTCTACGCGAAGGGCTCCGGGCAGAACATGGGCCTGTACAACGTGTTCGTGACCCATACGCTCAAGGAGTCACCGGCGGGCCACTTCGTGATCGCCGACTCCGGCTGTCAGGCCGGGTCCTCGTAGTCGGCCCTGATCTCCTTCGGCAGTTCGCAGCCGTCCTCGACCGCGGTGAGCGACACGATCTGCCCGGTGCCGGAGCCCTCCGCCGCGTAGTGCCGGGCGTACACCTTCCAGCCCCGCTTGGCGAGGGTGCGGAAGGTGACGTCCTGCTCGGCGTGGCTGGAGACGATCTCCCATTCCTGCTGGCGCAGCTGCCGCACGGCCGCCTCGAAGGCCCCGGCCGCGCCCGCGGCCGGCACGTCGCCCGTCCAGGGCGCGACGCACGTGTGCCAGTCGCCCGCGGGCAGGGCGGCCGTGGAGGTGTCACCGGCGGGGAGTCCCGCGGTCCCGGCGGCGGCGGCCGTCTCGCCGGCCACTGTCTCCCTGGTGAACGGCACGGTGGGCTCGGGTGACGGTTCGGGCGCGGTCCCGTCCTCGCCCACGAGGCCGCAGCCCGCGGTCACCGTCATGAACGCGCTCACCGCGGCGGCCACGGCCACCGTTCTTCTCGTACCCACTGGTGCTTCCCGCCCCGGTCGTTCCGGCGGTCTCCCGCCTGCTGATCCCCGCCGGAGTTTCGCACGGGCCTTGACCTGCTGTGAAGCCCTTCTCCCGGAGCGCGGCCGGCTGCGGTGGCCGTGCGCCCGGGGAGGCCGCGGAGCGCCCCGGTACAGTGAGCGGGTCGTCATCATGCCCGTACGGGGGGAAGCCGGTGCGAATCCGGCGCTGACCCGCAACCGTCATCCGCCCGCAGCGGCGGTCAGCCGGAATGCCCCGTGCGTGAGTGTGACCGGCTCGTGCCACCGGAACCCCGGTGGCCGGCACCGTCGAGGCATACGGGGCCGGAGCCCGGCGCGTCCGTGCGCCCGAGCCCGGTCCTCGCAGGAGAGGCCCAGCCCGTCATGACCGTACGCCGCCGCGCGGCAGCGCTCGCGATCACCGCCGTGCTCTGTGCCGGGGCCGCCCCCGCGGCGGTCGCCGCCCCGAGCCCGTCCCCCTCCGCGTCCGCGGAGCTGCCGCCCGGTCTGTACGGCACGAAGGACCCGACGTACGACGGTGTGTGGCGCCAGTCGGTGGCCTTCCTGGCCCAGAAGATCGAGCTCGTCACGCCCGCCACGCAGTCGGTGGACTGGCTCGTCGGCCAGCAGTGCGCCGACGGGTCATTCACCTCGTACCGTGACGCCTCCGCGCCCTGCGACGACACGACGGTGGCGGACACCAACGCGACCGCGGCGGCGGTCCAGGCCATGGTCGAGCTGGCCGTGCACCGCGAGGTCGTGGACAAGGGCGTCGCCTGGCTGAAGTCCGTACAGAACGAGGACGGCGGCTGGGGCTACAACCCGGGCAGCCCGAGCGACGCCAACTCCACCGCCGTCGTGATCGGCGCGCTGGCCCGGGCGGGCGTACCGCTGGCCGCGGTCACCAGGGAGGGCGGCGGCACGCCGTACACGGCGCTGCAGTCGTTCGCCCTGCCGTGCGGGGGCAAGGACGGCGGGGCGTTCGCCTACCAGCCGGACAAGGACGGCACGCTCACGGCCAACGCGGACGCCACGGCGGCAGCGGTGCTCGGCGCGATGGGCAAGGGCATGGCGGCCGGCACCTCCAACGCGGTGAAGGCGCCCTCCTGCGCCGAGGGCACGGACCTGACCCCGGAGCAGTCCGCGCAGAACGGCGCCTACCACCTCGCGGGCGCCCTGGCCGGCTCCGGTCATCTGGAGCTGCCGCCGATGCCGGGCGCCGAGGACACCGAACCGCAGCCCGACTTCGGCAACACCGCCGACGCCGTGGTCGCGCTGGCGGCGTCCGGCCACAAGGACAAGGCGGCCGGAGCGGTCGCGTACCTGGAGAAGAACGCTCAGGACTGGGCCGAGGAGGGCGGCCCCGCCGCCATCGCCCAGCTGGTGCTCGCCGCGCACGCGACCGGGACCGACGCCCGCGACTTCGGCGGCGTCGACCTCGTCAGGCAGCTCAACGCGACGGGCCCCGCGCCCGCCGCCACCGCCGTGCCCTCGCCGACCGCGACCGCGCGGGAGCCGAAGGACACGAGCAGCGACGACGGCGGGCTCGGCGTCTGGTGGCTCATCGGCATCGGACTCGCCTTCGGCGCGGGCATCGGCTTCCTGCTCAGCGGACGCCGGAAGAACCAGCAGCTGTGAGGCGCCCGTCGGGCACCGCGGCGCTGCTCCTGCTCATCGGCGCTCTGCTGACCGTGGCGGGCGCGGGGAGCGCGCAGGCGGCCGGGTACCGCTACTGGTCGTTCTGGGAGGGCGACGGCGGGAAGAGCTGGACGTACGCCACACAGGGCCCCTCCCTGGTGCGACCCGACGATGGCGCGGTGCAGGGCTTCCGCTTCGCGGTGAGCGAGGACTCCCAGGACTCGGCGCAGCCGCGCCGGGCCCCGGACTTCGGGGCGATCTGCGCGGGCACCCCGGCGAAGGACGGCCTCAAGCGGATCGCGCTGGTCATCGACGCGGGCACGGCGGCGGACGCCCCGGACGGCGAGACGCCGCCCACGCCGCGCACCGCCTGTGCGCGGGTGGCCCCGGACGCGAGCACCGCGGAGGCGCTCGCCTCGGTGGCGAAGCCGCTGCGGTACGACGGTTCGGCGATGCTCTGCGCGATCTCGGGCTATCCCGGGTCCGGCTGCGGTGAGCAGGTCGACGGGGACTCCGGTGCCCCGGAGTCCGGCTCCGGCGGCTCGTCCGCCTCGGACGCCTCGGACGCCGCGGACGGCGGCTCCGCCGGCGGCGGTCCGTCGGCCGGTGTGCTCACCGGGATCGGTGCGGTGCTCCTGCTCGGTGTCGCCGCAGTGCTGCAGGCCCGTCGCCGCCGATGACCCGCTCCACCGGCGCGGCCCGGCTCCACCGTGCCCTGCGCGCACCCGAGGCGACCCGCAGCAACGCGCTGCCGGCCGGGGCCTGGTGGCTGTGGGCGCTCGGCCTCGCCGCGGCCGCCTCCCGTACGACCAATCCGCTGCTGCTCGGCCTGCTGGTGGGCGTGGCGGGCTATGTGGTGGCGGCCCGCCGCACGGACGCACCGTGGGCCCGTTCGTACGGGGCGTTCATCAAGCTGGGGCTGTTCGTGGTCGGTGCGCGGCTGGTCTTCTCCGTCCTCCTCGGCTCGCCGGTCCCGGGTACGCACCTCCTGTTCACGCTCCCCGAACTGCCGTTGCCCGACTGGGCGCAGGGCGTCAGGATCGGCGGCCGGGTCACCGCCGAGCAGGTGGTCTTCGCCCTGTACGAGGGGGCGAAGCTGGCGGCCCTGCTGATCTGCGTCGGTGCGGCGAACTCGCTCGCCAGCCCGGCCCGGCTGCTGAAGTCGCTGCCGGGAGCGCTGTACGAGGCGGGGGTGGCCGTGGTCGTCGCGATGACGTTCGCGCCGAATCTGGTCGCGGACGTGGTGCGGCTGCGGACCGCCCGCCGGCTGCGCGGCCGCCCGACCGGCGGGATCGGGGCGGTGCTCCAGATCGGGCTGCCGGTGCTGGAGGGCGCCCTGGAGCGTTCGGTGGCGGTGGCGGCGTCGATGGACGCGCGGGGGTACGGGCGCACGGCCCAGGTCCCGGCCGCCGTCCGCCGCACCACGAACGCGCTGACGCTCGGCGGGCTGCTGGGCGTGTGCGCGGGCACGTACGGGCTGCTGGCCGCCGAGGGCGCCGTGTACGGGCTGCCGCTGCTGCTGGCCGGGCTGGTCGCCGCCCTGGCGGGGCTCCGGCTGGGCGGCCGCCGTACGGTCCGCACCCGCTACCGGCCGGACCGGTGGGGCGCGCGTGCCTGGCTGGTCGCGGGTTCCGGCGCGGCCGTGGCCGGGGCGATGATCTGGGCGGCCGCCGTCGGCCCGGCGGCGCTGCGCCCCGGTGTCGTACCGCTGACCGCCCCCGTACTGCCGCTGTGGCCCGCCGCCGCGGTGCTGATCGGGCTGCTGCCCGCCGCCGTGGCGCCCGTCCCGCCGCCGGCCTCCCCCAAGGACTCCGAGGAGCAGGCGTGATCCGGTTCGAGCAGGTTTCGGTGCGGTACGAGGGAACGGACCGTCCCACGCTCTCGGGGGTCGATCTCACGGTCCCCGAGGGGGAGCTCGTGCTGCTCGTCGGCCCGTCCGGGGTCGGCAAGTCGACTTTGCTGGGTGCCGTCTCCGGTCTCGTACCGCACTTCACCGGCGGTGTGCTGACCGGCCGGGTCACGGTGGACGGCCGGGACACCCGTACCCACAAGCCCCGTGAGCTCGCCGATCTGGTGGGCACGGTGGGTCAGGACCCGCTCGCGCACTTCGTCACCGACACCGTCGAGGACGAGCTGGCGTACGGCATGGAGTCGCTGGGCCTGGCCCCCGACGTGATGCGGCGGCGGGTCGAGGAGACGCTGGACCTGCTGGGCCTGGCGGAGCTGCGCGACCGGCCGATCGCCACGCTGTCCGGCGGCCAGCAGCAGCGGGTCGCGATCGGCTCGGTCCTCACCCCGCACCCGAAGGTCCTGGTCCTGGACGAGCCGACGTCCGCCCTGGACCCGGCCGCCGCCGAGGACGTCCTGGCGGTGCTCCAGCGGCTGGTGCACGACCTGGGCACGACCGTGCTGATGGCCGAACACCGGCTGGAGCGCGTGGTGCAGTACGCCGACCGGGTCGTTCTGCTCCCGTCGCCGGGAGCCGCCCCGGTGACGGGCGCGCCCGCGGACGTCATGGCCGTCTCGCCCGTGCGCCCGCCGGTCGTGGCCCTGGGCCGGCTGGCCGGCTGGGAGCCGCTGCCGCTGTCGGTGCGCGACGCGCGGCGGCGGGCGGTGGACCTCCGGGAGCGGCTGGCCTCCGTGCCGCTCCCGGCGCCCGGGACGACGGCCCCGTCCCCGGAAGCCGCCCCAAAACCGCTCCCCGCTCCCGCCGCCGCGCCCCCCGGGCTGTTCGGCCGGCTGCTCGGCCGCCGTCCGCGCACCGCGCCCGAGCCCCTCGACGACGCCGTCACCCGGGTCGAGGGCCTCGGGGTGCGGCGCGGGCGCGTCGAGGCGCTGCGCCGGGTGACGCTGTCCGTCGCGCCCGGGGAGACCGTGGCCCTGATGGGCCGTAACGGCGCGGGCAAATCGACCCTGCTGAGCACGCTCGTCGGGATGATCGAACCGACCACGGGCTCGGTCCTCGTCGGCGGTCTGCACCCGTCCCGTACGGCGCCGCGCACCATGGCGCGCCGGGTCGGACTCGTACCGCAGGAGCCGCGCGACCTGCTGTACGCGGACACGGTCGCCGCCGAGTGCGCGGCGGCCGACTCCGACGCGGGCGCTCCGCCCGGCAGCTGCCGGGCCCTGGTGTCCGAGCTGCTGCCCGGTGTGCCGGACGACACCCACCCCCGCGACCTGTCCGAGGGGCAGCGGCTCGCCCTCGCGCTCGCCCTGGTGCTCACCGCCCGTCCCCCGCTGCTCCTCCTGGACGAGCCGACGCGAGGCCTCGACTACGCCGCGAAGGCCCGGCTCGTCGGGGTGCTGCGCAGGCTGGCCTCGAAGGGGCACGCGATCGTCCTGGCCACGCACGACGTGGAACTGACGGCGGAGCTGGCCCACCGGGTGGTGATCCTCGCCGACGGCGAGGTCGTCGCCGACGGGCCGACCCGGCAGGTGGTGGTCTCCTCCCCCGCGTTCGCCCCGCAGACCGCGAAGATCCTGGCCCCGCAGCAGTGGCTGACCGTGGCACAGGTGGGCACGGCGCTGGAAGCGTCCACCTCCGGGGAGCCCGTCGCGTGACCGGCTCCCGTCCGGCGCGCCCGGTCCGGATCGGCCCGCGTGCCGCTGCCGCACTCGTCCTGGTCAGCGCCATCGGGGTGATGGCCTTCGGCTGGCCGCTGCTGGCCGGCGAGGGCTCCGGTGTCACCGCCCATGCCCAGGGCGCGCCGTGGCTGTTCGCGGCGCTGCTCGTCCTGCTCGTCGGCGTGGTGGTCGCGACGGTCGCGGACGGCGGCCTGGACGCGAAGGCGGTCGCCATGCTCGGCGTCCTCGCGGCGGTGGGCGCCGCGCTGCGCCCGCTGGGTGCAGGGACGGCGGGCCTGGAGCCCATGTTCTTCCTGATGGTGCTGAGCGGCCGGGTCCTGGGGCCGGGATTCGCCTTCGTGCTCGGCTCGGTGACGTTGTTCGCCTCCGCCCTGCTCACCGGAGGGGTGGGGCCGTGGATGCCGTTCCAGATGCTGTCGATGGGCTGGTTCGCGATGGGCGCGGGCCTGCTGCCCGGTCCACAGCGGCTCCGCGGCCGGGGCGAGGTGCTGATGCTCGCGGCGTACGGGTGCGTGGCGGCGTTCGCGTACGGCACGGTGATGAACCTGCAGGGCTGGACGCTCGTGGCGGGGCTCGGTTCCGGGATCTCCTTCGTCGAGGGCGGCCCGCTGCACGAGAACCTGGTCCGCTTCCTCGCGTACTGCCTGGCGACCTCGCTCGGCTGGGACCTGGGCCGCGCCGTCCTGACCGTGGTCCTGACCCTCACGGTCGGACCCACCCTGCTGAGGGCCCTGCGCCGGGCCACCCGGCGTGCGGCGTTCGAGGCCCCCGTCACCTTCGAGGCTCCGAAGGGATGACCGGCCGCCGGTGCGGAGGCCCGGCCCCGCGCACCGGCCGCCGGGCCTCCCGGGGATCATGAGGCGCATGAACGCCCTGCTCTCCGGCTTCGCCCCCGTCTGGACGCTGACCGCCGTCGGTTACGCGGCCGGGCGGAGGCGGTGCTGGGCCGGTTCGTCTTCCATGTGGCCATGTGCTCGGACCTTCGCCCGGCTGAGCCGTTCGAGTCCCGGCACCCTTCGGCCTGCGTGCGGGTCCTACCGCTCGCCGCCCGCGGGCCGGGCCACCGGCACCGCGTCGCCGCCGCCCTCGTCCGCCGTACGGCCGGGCAGCGGCTCCGCCGCGTCGTCGGCCCGGGGCCGCAGGCGCCGGGGCCCGGACAGCACATAGGTCAGCCCGAAGCCCAGGGCGACGACCAGCGCGCCGCCGACCGCGTCCAGCACCCAGTGGTTGCCCGTGGCGACGATGGCGGAGACCGTGAACAGCGGGTGCAGCAGACCGAGGGCCTTCATCCACGCCTTCGGCGCGAGCAGCACGATCACCACCCCGCACCACAGCGACCATCCGAAGTGCAGCGACGGCATCGCCGCGTACTGGTTGGTCATCGACGTCAGCGTCCCGTAGTCCGGCTTCGAGAAGTCCTGCACCCCGTGCACCGTGTCGATGAAGCCGAGGCCCGGCATCAGCCGGGGCGGTGCGAGCGGGTAGAGCCAGAATCCGACCAGGGCGAGGACCGTGGCGAAGCCGATGGAGCTGCGGGCCCAGCGGTAGTCCGGGGGCCGGCGCACGTACAGCACACCCAGGATCGCGAGCGGCACGATGAAGTGGAACGTCGAGTAGTAGTAGTCGAAGAAGTCCCGCAGCCAGGCGATGTCGACGACCGCGTGGTTGATCCGGTGCTCGATGTCGATGTGCAGCCACTGCTCGACGGAGTGGATCTGCCGGCCGTGCTCCTCCGCCGTGGAACGGCCCGCGGTAGCCGCCAGCCGGACCTGCGCGTACGCGGAGTAGACGACCCTGATCAGCAGGAGTTCCAGCAGGAGGTTGGGGCGGCCGAGCACCCGTCTCCAGAAGGGCACCAGGGGCACCCATGCGAAGCGGGACGCGACCGGACGGGCGTGGTCGGTGGGAACGGGGCTCTGCCAGTACGGCGACGTGCGGGCCAGGAACGGCGCCGCGCAGGCCGCGCCGAGGGCCGCGATGAGCAGCACGTTGTCGCGTACGGGAAGGAGCACCCCGACGTTCGGGAGCAGCATCTTCCCCGGCAGGGTGACGACGAGCACCACGACGGCCGGCCACACCAGCCGGTCCGAGGCGCGGGTACCGACCCGGCCGACGACGGCGAGCAGCACCCAGAGCAGCTGGTGCTGCCAGGTGGTGGGCGAGACGGCGACGGCCACGCAACCGGTGACGGCAACCGCCAGGAGGAGCTGTCCGTCCCGCGCGTAGCGGGCCGCGCGCCGCAGTCCGACGACGGTGACGGCGGCGGCCAGCGCCAGGAACAGCCCGGTCTCCAGGGGGCCTTCGAAGCCGAGGCGGAGCAGCGCACCGTGCAGGGACTGGTTGGCCAGGCTGTCCGGGTTCTCGCCGAGTCCGGCGCCCGCGGGATGGCGCACCCAGTACGTCCACGAGTCGTGCGGCATCGCCGCCCAGGCCAGCACGGTGCACAGGGCGAAGGCCGCGCCACCGGCAGTCGCGGCCCGCCGCCGGCCGGTGAGCCAGAACAGGACGGCGAAGAGCAGGACGGTGGGCTGCAGGGCGGCGGCGATGCCGGTCAGCACGCCCGGCAGGCGTTCGCCGCGCGCCACGAAGCAGGCGAGGACGACCAGCAGGACGGGCAGGATGCTGGTCTGGCCCAGGTACAGGGTGTTGCGTACGGGCAGCGACACCATCAGCAGGGTGACCGCCACGGGGGCCGCGAGGAACGCGGTGCGGCGGCTGACAGGGCCGGGCAGGGCGCGGGCCGCGACGAGGCCGAGCGCCACGACGAGCAGCAGCGAGCCGAAGGTCCATGCGACGCCGAGTGCCTGTTCGGCCGAGGTGGTCATGGGTTTGAGCACCAGCCCCGCGAACGGCGTGCCGCTGAACCTGCCGGGGCCGTACAGGGACCCCGCGGCATGCAGAACACCGTCGCCGCCCGTCCAGGCCGTCAGGTCGGCGAGGCGTTCGCCGGGCCGCTCCCGCAGCACCACCGCCATCTGCCGTACCGCCAGCACGGCGATGACCAGCCAGAGGACGACCCGGGCCGCCCCGGCCCTCGTCCCCGGGTCCGCCGCCACGTTCCCCCGCACACTGCGCTCCGCATCTGCCACGCTGCGCCGACCCTCCCACCGTTGCGTGCACTGTCCCCTCGGCCCGGGTGTGCGGATGAAGCTTCGCACCGCCCTGGGAGGTAGACACAATCAACCTCCTCCATGCCTGACTGTCACCCCGCATTTGCCCGAAAGAATGCCCAGAACATGAACGCCGCTCCTGCGGGCCTCCCGGAACCGGATGATCCGGCCACTCGTCCGATCACGTATCCGGCCGTACGCGCGCCGGGCTTCCGGGGGAGATGGATCATGCGTCACGGACGGGGACGGAGCGGTACGTTCAGGCGGGTGCTGTCGCTGCTGCTGGTACTGGCGGCCCTGCAGCTCGGCTCGCTGATCGGCCCGGCCTACGCCTGCGGATGCGGGGCGATGGTCACGGCCGGCGAGACGCGGCTCTCGGTGGGCCGGGAGACCTCCGTCGTGCACTGGGACGGGCGGACGGAGCAGATCGTCATGCGGCTCACGGTCGACGGCGACGCACCGGAGGCCGCCTGGATCATGCCCGTGCCGCACCGCGCCTCCGTGGAGCTGGGCGATCCCGGCCTGTTCGAGGAACTGGCGGAGATCACCGCACCGGAGTACCGGGACCGGAACTACTTCTGGCCGCGCGAGGGCGACTGGCCGCTGGACCGGACGGACGGTGCGGGCGCCCCCGCCTCCGGTGCGGACGGGGCGCCGGAGGTCGGAGTGGTGGACCGGGAACGGCTGGGTCCGTTCGATGTCGCCCGGCTGACCGCGACGGACCCGGAGGCGCTGCGCGGCTGGCTGGAGTCGAACGGCTTCGAGCTGCCCGACCGGCTGGCGACCGCCCTGCGGCCGTACGTCGCCCAGGAGTGGGAGTACGTCGCGGTGCGCCTGGCACCCGAGGAGGACGGGGCCGCCCTCGGCGGCGCGCTCGAACCCCTGCGGCTGAGCTTCGCCAGCGACCGGCCCGTGTACCCGATGCGGCTCTCGCAGCTCGCCCGGAACGGGCAGTCCCTGGGCCTTTACGTGATCGCGGAGCACCGGATGGAGCCGGCCGGAAGCATCGGCGGGCAGGCACCCGAGGTGACGTACGCCGGGCGGCTGGAGCGGACCGCGGCCGGCGGCGCGCTCGGTGAACTCATGGCGGGCGGGCCCGCGTTCCTGACCGCGATCGACCAGTCCTTCCCCGAGCCGGAGCTGATCGACGGCGACCACGAACTGCGCGCGGCCACCGCCGACACCCCCTACCGGACCGTCCACCA
Source organism: Streptomyces sp. NPDC025273 (assembly GCF_040638585.1). Classification (NCBI taxonomy): domain Bacteria; kingdom Bacillati; phylum Actinomycetota; class Actinomycetes; order Kitasatosporales; family Streptomycetaceae; genus Streptomyces; species Streptomyces sp. NPDC025273. Next base: position 713,375 of record NZ_JBEZYP010000001.1, on the reverse strand, counting down.
CGTCGACAGGCTGCTGACGGTGGGCGGCTTCCCGGTCTGGCTGCTGACGGTGCTCACCACGGCGCTGCTCCTCGCCGTGGCCGTCCCGCCGGCCCTGCGGGCGCGGCGGCGGCCCTGACCTCAGCCGTCGTACGTCGGGGCGTCCGCCTGCCAGCCGGCGACCAGGGGGACGTCCGAGGCTCCGTCCAGGACGACGACTCCGAAGGGGCGGTCGAACGCGATGTGCCGCACCACCCGCGGGCGGGGAGCGGCCCCCGACCGCATCGCCACGACCGTGACCGCCGCGGCCTCCACGCCCTCCTCCGCGATCTTCAGGACGGCTTCCTGCACCACGTCGGAGACATGGAGGGACTGGGGCGAGAGCCCGGAGAAGTCCGCCTCGGCCGCGCTGGTCGCGAGCCGTAGCCCGAGCGCGGGCAGCTGTTCGGTCACCTGGACCTTTGTGCGCAGGGTGAAACGCGGAAGCCCGATGGTCACCTGGTCGGCATCCGGCGCGGCACGCCCTTCGCGAGGCGCCCACGCCGCGCGCAGTACCTGAGCCGGCCCCGCACCCCGCTCCCCCAGGACGAGCCTGATCCGCGCCGGGGCGGCACCGTCCGGCTCCGTACGGCAGCGCAGCTCCACGACGTCCGCGCCCGCCACCGTCCAGGCGTCCCGCACCGGCACCGACGCGTGCATCGTCGCCGCGGGGCGGGTCCGGCCCGCCGTGTCGGTGAACAGGACGTCCGCGGTGCGGTGCGCGTCGAACGGCCTCTCCCAGAGCGCCTTCAGCGCCAGTGCGTTGACCAGCGCGAGCGCGACGTCCCCGGCCGGCTCCAGCGGCAGCCGCTCGATCAGGCCGCCGGTCCGTTCGCACACCCAGGCATCCATCGCGTCCGGGTCCATCGGCCCGAAAGCGATGTCGGGCAGCGCCTGTTCGTACTCCGGGAGGACGGGCACCCTGGCCCACACCCGGGTGGCCACGCGCAGCGCCCCGGTCCCTCCCCAGTCCCGCGCCGCCCCGGTCACGACGGCCGCGGCCTCCCGGTCCGCGACCCCGAGCAGAGCCCGCAGTTCCGCGGCCGTCTCCCCGCGGGCCCCGGCCGCTACGGCGGCCAGTGCCAGCCAGAGACCGGCGGGCGAGCACACGAAGCTCCCGTCACCGTCGCGCGCCAGCTCCCGTATCCACTGCTCGCCGAGCCGCCGGACGGCTGCGTCCCGGGTCGCCGGGCCGGTGTCCCGCATCATCTCTGCCCCCTACACATAAATGGTTCGTCGTCTCCGGTGGTACCGCAGCAGAATGGCCCGATGACGTGGACCGTGGCCCCCGAACGCTTCGACACCCCCGACGCGGCACTGCTGCGGCGGGACTACTACGACGAGGTGGCGAGCCGCTACTGGGGCCGGCCGGCGACCCCCGGGGAGATCGACGAGGGCCTCGCCGACGACGGTGCCGAACGGCTCGCCCCGCCCACCGGGGAGTTCCTCGTCGGCCGCCGCGGGGACGAGCCGGCGAGCTGCACGGGCCTGCTGCTGGTCGACGCGGACACCGCGGAGCTGACCCGGGTGTTCGTACGGCCCGCGTATCGCGCCACGGGCGGCGGGGGGCTGCTGCTCGCGGCCGCCGAGCGCGCGGCACGGTCCTTCGGGGTGCGGCGGATCCGGCTGGACACCCGCGACGACCTGGTGGAGGCGCGCGGGCTGTACACCAAGCACGGGTACCGGGAGATCCCGGCGTTCAACCAGGGGCCGTACGCGGAACACTGGTTCGCCAAGGAGCTGTGACCAGGCTTCAGGGCCTCCTGGTCCCGGCCCCGGTTCGCCCCTGGTGGCTGGAGGTGGTTCTCCGTCAGGCCGAGTGGTCACGGCGCGGTTCGGGCATGTGCGGGCGCTCCTTGCTCGACCCGCTCACCTCGGCGGTCAGCTCCGTCACGAGGCGGACCAGGTCGGTGGGCCGCTCCGGGCCCCACCAGTCCCCCAGCATCTCGGCCAGGGACTCCTCACGGGCCTGCGCCAGCCGGACCACGGCCTCGGCGCCCCGGTCCGTGAGCACCAGCTGCAGCCCTTCGCGACGGGCCAGGCCGCGCCCCTCCACCTGCCGGGCCGCCTCGATGATCACTTTCAGCGGCACCGGGGCGACATCGGCGAGGATGGCCGGTTCGACGGTGCCGTGCCGTTTGATCCGCAGCAGCAGCCAGCTGGAGGCGGGCAGCAGGTCGTACCCGGCCTTGGCGGTGATCTTCTCGTAGATCTCCCGGCGCCCCTCCCGGGTGGCCAGCACCGACAGGGCACGGGCGCACTCGTCGTACGAGGACCGCTGGACCGGGTTCGACGCCAGGGTCTCGCTGGGCTCGGGGGCGGTCACCGAACCCCGCAGGGGGTCCTCCTTGAGGAACCAGGCGAAGGCGAAGGCGACCACGACGACGGGGGCCGCGTAGAGGAAGACGTCGGTGATCGAGGACGAGTACGCGCTGAGCACCGAGGAACGCAGATCCGCGGGGAGGCGGCTGATGGCCCGCGGGTCCCCGGCCAGGGCCTCGGCGTCGACCCCGGGGGGCAGGGAGCGGCCGGCGAGCGCCTCGCCGAGCTTGCCGGTGAGCCGGTTGGTGAAGAGGGTGCCGAAGACGGCCACGCCGAACGACGCGCCGATGGACCGGAAGAAGGTCGCTCCGGACGTGGCGACCCCGAGGTCCTGGTAGCTGACGGCGTTCTGGGCGACCAGCACCAGCACCTGCATGACCAGGCCGAGTCCGGCGCCGAAGACGAAGAAGCAGAGGCTCATCCGCAGGGTGGAGCTGGTCTCCGACAGTTGGTGCAGCAGCATCAGGCCGGCCGCGGTGACGGCGGTGCCCACGACCGGGAAGACCTTCCAGCGGCCCGTCCGGCTGACGATCTGGCCGGAGCCGGTCGAGGTGATCAGCATGCCGAACACCATCGGCAGCATGTGCACGCCGGACATCGTCGGCGTGATGTCGTGCACCACCTGGAGGAAGGTCGGCAGATAGGTCATCGCGCCGAACATCGCGAATCCGATGACGAAGCTGATGACGGCGACGAGGCTGAACGTCCTGATGCGGAACAGCTTGAGCGGCAGCACGGGTTCAGCCGCCCGCCGCTCGGTGCGGACGAACGCCACGAGGAGCACCACGGCGAGGACCGCGAGGGCGATGATCCGGGCGGAGTCCCAGGCCCAGGTGGTGCCTCCGAGGGACGCGACGAGAACGAGACAGGTGGCGACCGAGGCGATGAGGAAGGTGCCCAGGTAGTCGATGGTGTGCTTGGTGCGCCGGACCGGGATGTGCAGGACCGCGGCGATGACGAGCAGCGCGACGACGCCGATCGGCAGATTGATGTAGAACACCCAGCGCCAGCTGAGGTGCTCGGTGAAGAGGCCGCCCAGGAGCGGCCCCAGGACACTGGTCACGCCGAAGACCGCACCGAACAGCCCCTGGTACTTGCCTCGTTCACGCGGGGTGACGATGTCTCCGACGATGGCCATGGACAGGACCATCAGTCCGCCGCCGCCGAGCCCCTGGAGCGCGCGGAAGCCGATCAGCTGCGGCATGTCCTGGGCCATGCCGCAGAGGGCCGATCCGAGGAGGAAGATGACGATGGCCGTCTGGAAGAGCTTCTTCCGGCCGTACTGGTCGCCGAGCTTGCCCCAGAGCGGGGTGGCCGCCGTCGCCGCCAGCATGTAGGCGGTCACCACCCATGACAGATGGTCCAGGCCGCCCAGCTCGCTGACGATGGTCGGCAGGGCGGTGGAGACGATCGTCTGATCGAGTGCGGCGAGCAGCATGCCGAGGAGCAGTGCGCCGATGGCCACCAGGACACCCCGCCGGGACCTGCCCTCACCCGGCGCGAGTGCGAGGGGCTGCGGGCTCAGCTGCTCGGCCATGAACGTCTCCTCCGGTCCGCTTCCACCCCATCCTGGCCGCTGTGCCCCGTTATGGCCTGCCGAGCAGCGGTGCGGGCGTTGGGCTTCCCGGCGGCGGCCTGCATAATCGCAGGCAGTTCAAAGGGGAGGGGAACCCACGATGACCGGACATATGTGCCCGGAGTGCGGTGGCGAGCAGGGCGCGAGACCGGGGACGGGCGCGGATCCCGGGAGCAGGGGACCCGCCTGCGCCTGCGGGGCCCGCACGGCCCGGTTGCCCGGTGAGGAACACCGGGCCGCACGCTCGGCGGAGATGGCCGCGGCCGAGGACTTCGACCCGCTGCGGATCAGGCCGTACGTGACGCTGTCGAACGACGACACGCAGGGGCAGGCCGCACCCGCCGCGGCCACGACGATGCCGCTCTTCCTGGGCGGCCCGGCCGGCGGCGCGGCCGGCGGTCCTGCGGGCCCGCCTCCGGACCCGGGCGCGGCGGACGAGACCCACCGGCGTAGCGCCGCGGCCTACGCGGGCAGCGGCCCCGAGCCCGTACAGCCGCGGCGCCGCCGGCCGTTCGCCGTCCTGGCCGTGGGGGCGGCCGTGGTCGCGGTGGTGGGGACGGCCGCCTTGGCGGGAGGCCTGTTCGACAAGGAGGACATCCGGGAGGAGGCCCTGCCCGAGATCGCGACGAGCGTCCCGGACGCGAGCGAGGGACCGGCCGCCTCCGTGTCGGAGTCCCCGTCCGCGTCCGCCTCTCCGGTCCCGTCCCCGTCCGCCTCGGCATCGCCGTCCGCCTCTCCCTCCACCTCCGCCCCGAAGAGCCCGTCGGCCTCCCCTTCTGCCACCACCGCCTCCGGGACGCCGTCGCCCTCGGCGGCGGCTACCGGGGCACCGAGCGAGTCGGCGGCGCCGCCCGCCCAGCTCACCGGGCCGACGCTGCGGCGCGGTGACCAGGGCCCGGAGGTGGCCGAGCTCCAGCGCCGGCTGCAGGAGAAGTGGCTCTACCACGAGCGGGACAACGGAAACTTCTCGGACCGGGTGGAGCGGGCCGTGCGGGAGTTCCAGAACTGGGTGTCCGTCCGGACCGATCCGCCGGGTGTGTACGGGCCGGAGACCCGTCGAGCACTGGAGGCCCAGACGACCGGTGAGGGGCGGGACACCTGAGGTCCGGGGGGCCGTCGGACCCGCGGGAAGGGCGGCGCGACCTGCGGGATTGGCGTTCCGGCCACGGTTTTTGTATCGTGATGGAACAAAGTAGCCTCCGCCCGTTCTCCCTGACCGGCGGGCGGGGCTGCTTGTTCTCCTGAGGAGCACGTACGCGCTCCTCGCTGTTCCCCCGCTCTGGAGCCTGCCGATGTCGGCCACCGTCCTCGTAGCCCGCGCCCTCCTGCTGGACATGGACGGCACCCTGGTCAACTCCGACGCGGTGGTGGAGCGCTGCTGGCGGCGCTGGGCGCTCGCGCAGGGCCTCGACCCCGAGGCGGCGCTCAAGGTGGTCCACGGACGCCAGGGTTACGCCACGATGGCCGCCCTGCTGCCGGACCGCCCGATGGAGCAGAACCACGCGGAGAACCGGATCATGCTCGCCGAGGAGACCGCCGACATCAACGGTGTGGTGCCCATCGCGGGTGCCGCCGCCTTCATGGCCTCCCTCGCCGCCCTCCCCCACGCGCTCGTGACCTCGGCCGACGAGGCGCTCGCCCAGGCCCGGATGACGGCCGCAGCCCTGCCGGTGCCCAAGACCCGGGTCACCGCCGAGCTGGTCGGCGCCAGCAAGCCTGATCCCGAGGGCTTCCTCAAGGGCGCGGCCGAGCTGGGCTTCGACCCTGCGGACTGCATCGTCCTCGAGGACTCCGAGGCCGGCATCACCGCCGGCCGGGCGGCCGGCATGCGGATCGTGGGCATCGGCCCGCGCGCGGCGGCGCTCTCCCCCGACGCCCACGTCGAGGACCTGACGCAGCTCCGGGTGGAAGTGGCCGGCGACGGCTCGATCCGCCTGCACATCGAAGCCCGTTAGCGGCACCCCTCCCCGGACCCCGGCGCGACGGGCCACCACCCGCACCCACACCGCCACCGGGGCCTGCGGTGCGCGCGGTCGCACCGCGCCCGCCTCCAGGCCGGGCAGCCGGTGATCCCGCGCCCGTCCACGCCGCCAGGCGGACTCCGGCGCGACGAAGCCGAGCAGCGGCCCCGGCGAGCACATCACCCAGCCGATGAGCAGGGGCGCGACGCCCGGTCGCACGGCGGCAGCCGGCCGGCGACCCGGATCTCGCGGAGGGCGGCCGGGTGAAGCCCGGGCGATGACGGCGGCGGCAGCGTCCCCGGCCTGGCACACCGTCACTGACCGCCCGTATCCACCCGGTTGAACCGCGGCTCGCCCAAGCTCCGCGCTCGAACAGACTTCGGACCGGACGTCAGACCTGGCTCCCTACCTCTTGATGTGACGTGCGCATGTCGCCACTCTGTTACCTGGCGACCATCCCACAGAAACCCGGTGCCGCCACGATGACCTGGCCCACAGGTCATCCGCCCGAGGTCCCCCCACGTCAGAGGAGTTCGCATGTCCGGTATCTACGCGCGTCGCATAGCCGTCGTCGCCGCCACCGCCGCACTCGCCGCCACCACCGGTCTGCTCACGGCCCCGACCGCCCAGGCCGCGATGCCCACCCCGGTCAGCGCCTCGACCGCCCGTACGTATCTGAGCGAGCTCTCCGTCCGCACCGAGGGTTCCTCCACCGGCTACAGCCGCGACATGTTCCCGCACTGGATCACCCAGTCGGGCGCCTGCAACACCCGCGAAGTGGTCCTGAAGCGGGACGGCACCAACGTCGTCCAGGACTCCGCCTGCGCGGCGACCAGCGGCAGTTGGTACTCGCAGTACGACGGCGCCACCTGGACCGCCGCCTCCGACGTGGACATCGACCACATGGTCCCGCTCGCCGAGGCCTGGCGCTCCGGCGCGAGCAGCTGGACCACGGCGCGGCGCCAGTCCTTCGCCAACGACCTGACCCGGCCTCAGCTCATCGCGGTCACGGACAACGTCAACCAGTCCAAGAGCGACCAGGACCCGGGCGAGTGGCTGCCGCCGCGTACGGCCTACCGCTGCACGTACGCGCGCGCCTGGGTGCACGTGAAGCACTACTACGGCATGTCGGTGGACTCGACCGAGAAGAGCGCGCTGCAGTCCGTGCTGAACGGCTGCTGACCCACCTCACTCCGGCCACCGGGACACCCCGTGCCCGGCCGGAACCAGCCCGCCCTCCTCCGTCGTTCCGTACCGTACGGAGCCATCGGTCACGGCGACGCGAGGAGGGCACACATGGCCGGGCTACGCCTGGGACCACTGCTGCGGTATGTCGACTGGGAATCAGGCTCCCGGGCGACCGTCTGGGTCGAGACGACCAGGCCCTGTACCGCTGAGGTCCGCTGCGCGGACGGGGCGTCGGGCTCCTCCCCCACCTTCGCGGTCGAGGGCCACCACTACGCGCTGGTCGTGGTGACGGGACTGACGCCCGGCTCGGCCACGGCGTACGAAGTGCTGCTCGACGGCCGCCGCGCCTGGCCCCTCGAAGGCTCCCGTAATCCTCCGAGCACGATCACCACCCCCGCCGTACCGCAGCCGGAGGAGGCCGGGCCCGTCCGGATCGCCTTCGGTTCCTGCCGCTGGGCGGCTCCGCCCGCCCGGGATCACGACCCTTCCCCGCACTCGCGGCCGCGTTCGAGCGGGGGAGACCCCATCGGCCCGGACGCCCTCGACACCCTGGCCGCCCGGCTCGCCGCCGATCCGACGGCCGTACGCCCCGACGTACTGCTGCTGCTCGGCGATCAGGTGTACGCGGACGAGACGTCGAAGGCCACCCGGCAGCGGATCGCGGCGCGGCGCGGTCTCGAGGAGTCGCCCGGGGCCGAGGTCGCGGACTACGAGGAGTACACCCACCTCTACGACGAGTCCTGGCGCGACCCGGACGTACGCTGGCTGCTCTCCACGGTCCCCAGCTGCATGATCTTCGACGACCACGACGTCATCGACGACTGGAACACCAGCGGCGCCTGGCTGGAGGACATGCGGCGCACGCCGTGGTGGCACGAGCGGATCGTCAGCGGGCTGATGTCGTACTGGGTGTACCAGCACCTCGGCAACCTCTCCCCCGACGCCCTGGCGGCCGACCCGACGTACGCGGCGGTACGCGCCGCCCCGGACGCCACCGAGACGCTGCGCCGCCACGCGGCCGAGGCCGACGCCGATCCCACGCGCACCCGGTGGAGCTACCGGCGTGTTTTCGGCCGAGTAAGGCTGCTCATGGTGGACACCCGTGCGGCCCGCGTCCTGGACGAGCAGGAGCGGTCGATGCTCGACGCCGGGGAGGCCCGCTGGATGCGCGAGGAGGTCCTCACCGACCGGGCCGCGTACGACCATCTGCTGATCGGCACCTCGCTGCCGTGGCTGCTGCCGCCGCTCGTCCACGACGCGGAGACGTGGAACGCGGCACTGTGCCGCGGAGAGCGTGGCGGGCCGGACGGGCGCTGGGCGCGCATCGGGGAGAAGATGCGCCGCGCCTCCGACCTGGAACATTGGGCCGCCTTCCCCGAGTCCTTCCGTCAGCTGTCGGAGCTGCTGCGGGAGGCGGGCCGCGGTCCCGGCGCCCCGGCGACGGTATGCGTGCTCTCGGGCGATGTGCACCACGCCTACATCGCGGAGCCCCAGTGGTCCGATTCCGCGCCGGACGACACACCCGGGGCGCGGATCCTGCAGCTGACCTGCTCTCCCGTGCACAACTCGATCCCCGCCACGATAAGAGTCGGCTTCCGTTTCGGCTGGAGCCGGGTGGGCCGGTGGCTCGGCCGGGGGCTGGCGCTCCACGGACGGGCGGGGGCCGCACCGATGCGCTGGCACAAGTCGGGCGGACCATGGTTCGGCAATCAGCTGATGACCCTCACGCTGCATGGCCGGAATGCCGCGCTGACATTGGTTCAGGCCAGAGAAAGGCCCACGGGCGCCGAGCTGGAGACCGTCCTGGAACGCACCCTGACGTCGAACGAATGAGCGGTTTTCAGCCAGTTAGAAAATGTTGAACTTGCAAGCAATCGCCAGGTTTACCTAACCTGAGGGGCCCCAATCGGTTCACGTCCCCAGACCGAAGGAGCCCACCCCCCTCGTGTTCAGACATTTGGACAGGGCCCAGCCCTATGTACTCGGCCTCTTCCGTGCCGTCATCGGATTCCTCTTCGCCTGCCATGGCGCCGCCTCACTCTTCGGCGTGCTCGGCGGCGCCATGGGCAGTGGCGGAACCGTTCCCGCCGGCACGTGGCCGGGCTGGTACGCAGCCGTGATCCAGCTCGTCGGCGGCACCCTGGTCGCCCTCGGCCTCGGCACCCGCTTCGCCGCCCTCATCGCCTCCGGGTCCATGGCGTACGCGTACTTCAAGGTTCACCAGCCTGAATCGCTGTTCCCCCTGCAGAACGGCGGCGAGCCCTCCGCGGTCTTCTGCTGGGCCTTCCTCCTGCTGGTCTTCACGGGCCCCGGCGCCGTGGCCGTGGACCGGCTCTTCTCCTCGCGCGCCCGTCCCACGCACGAGGACGAGCCCAAGCGCGAACAGGCTCCGGCCGTCTCGGTCTGACCGACCGCCGCCCCACCCGTGCATGCGCCCCGGCCGCCGTCGTCACAGGCGGCCGGGGCGTACGTGTCCTGTCCGACGTCACCGGACCTCCGGCGAACTCCGGGCCAACGGCGGGCGTATTCTGGAGCGCTGGCCCTGCCGCTCCTGCCGCTCCCCTGCGACGTCGCGGCGTTGACACGGTGATACGGAACGGGGAGTAGGAAAGTGCTCGAGAGTATGGGTGCGCTGACAGGCAGCCCATGGATCTACGCGGTGGTCGCCCTCTCGGTACTTCTGGACGTCTTCCTGCCCGTCCTGCCCAGTGGCGTGCTGGTGATCGCGGCCGCCACGGCTGCAGCGGGCACGACCACCGTCACGGCAGTGGCCGGAGAGGCCACCCGGCAGGTCCCGTCCCTCCTGGTGCTGACCCTGAGCGCGGCCACCGCCTCGGTGCTCGGCGACCTCGTGGCCTACCGTCTCGCCTGGCGCGGCGGCGACCGCCTGGACCGGGCCATCGCCCGGTCCCGCCGTCTCACCGGCGCACAGGAGCGCCTCGGCGCGGCCTTGAGCCGTGGCGGCGGCGCGCTCGTCGTCGTCGCCCGTTTCGCACCGGCCGGCCGGTCGGTCGTCTCGCTGGGCGCGGGCGCCGCCCACCGCCGGGTGCAGGACTTCCTGCCCTGGTCGGCCCTGGCCGGGGTGGCCTGGGCGGGCTACAGCGTGAGCCTCGGCTACTTCGGTGGCCAGTGGCTGGGCGCGACCTGGCTGGGCACGGCCGTCTCGGTGCTCGCCCTGTTCCTGGCGGGCGCGCTGGCAGCGCTCGTCGTCCGGCGGCCCGCCCACCTCCCGGCAGTGGCGGCCACCGGAGCCCCTGCCGGCCTCTGACAGCCCGCCGGGCGGCTCACACCCGGGCGGCGCCCCGTACCTCCAGGCCGTCCAGCAACCGGTGGGTCGCCTCCGCGATCTCGGCGACGGCCCGGTCGAAGACCTCCTGGTTGTGCGCGGCGGGCGCGCGGAAGCCGGACACCTTGCGCACGTACTGCAGGGCGGCTGCTCTCATCTCCTCCTCGGTGGCCTCCTCGGGGATGGCGGGCGGGCGAAGGGTCTTGATACTGCGGCACATGTCTCCAGTGTGGACCGCACCACTGACAGGGCACCCGGTCTCAAGCGCCGTCGACCCGCTCGACGGCCGGGATGACGTAGGTCCCGTCGAGAACGGCCTGCCCGGGCACGTAGAGCCGCATCACCGGCCCGAACCCCCTGTCGGGTACCGGCAGCCAGTTGGCCGCACGGGCGGGGTCCGCCGGCGGGTCCACGGACAGGTGGAGGGTCAGCGAACCGTCGGCGGCGTACACGAGCCCGGGCGTGCGGTCCCCGACCGCGTACCGGTCCGCGGGATTCGCGACCAGGTGGTGCCCCGGGACGTCGTACACGGTCACCGACCAGAACGCCCGGACCGGCGGCGGCACGAGGCGCAGCACGTAGCGGTGCGCACCGTCGAGCGGGCGCCCCCGGGAGTCGTGGGAGGTGTGCGCGTACACCGCCTCGTACCCGTGGGGCATCCACAGCGCCTGGCGCGCCGCCACCGCCCTGAACAGGTACGACGCCTCCCGGTCCGCGATCTGCCACTCCGGCGAGCCGACCGTGCCGACGCCGTGGTGGTCGAGGTTGTGGTCCGCCAGGTGCGGACGCGCCTCCCACGCACCCGGCGCCCCTTCCACCGGGCGTCCCGCCTTCTCCACCCGCGCCCGGCCCAGACCGAGCCCCTCCGTCAGCGCGCGGACGAGCCCGGAACCGGCCGGCACGTAGGGCGAGGGCCCCTCTTCCAGCAGCCCCAGGGGCTGGAAACGGTCCTGGTACGCGCGGTCGGCCGCACCGGGCGGAAAGTCGGCCATCCACACCCGGAGCTGCTCGAAGAACCGCAGCGCCTCGGGTACCCCGGACTCGGGCGCGGGGAGCCCGGTCCGGTGCGCCGACGCGCCCAGGTGCGTGAGGGTGAGCTCCTGCTGCAGTGCGCGCACCCGGGGCAGGTCCTGGCGGCCGTCGCAGGCGATGCGGCCGATGAGGGACACGACGGAGGTGGGTGCGTCGATCACGCCCGTCACCCCGTCGGGCACCGTCCCGGCCCATCCGGGCGGCACGATCAGCCAGTCCCCCTCGCCCGTGCCGGTGGCCCGGCTGCCGAGATAGGCGAAGGAATTGCTCCACGCGTCCACGAACTGCAGCACGTAGTACGCACCGCCGGTGTCCGGTACGTGCAGCCGGACCGGGCCGCCCGACAGATCGAGCTGGGCGAGCGCGTCGACGATGTCGCTCGTGCCGTACGGGACGTGCGCCTCCGGTGTGGCCGGCCCCTCAGCGTGGGCGAAGTCGTTGAACGGGGCAGGTCCCAGCACCCCGAAGCCCTCCTGCAGTCCCGCCTGGACCGCGCACAGCTCGCGGACCAGCGGCGACCCGTAGACGTACGCGTCGGCGGCGAGGAGAGCCGTGCCCTGTCCCACGTCAGTGGGCCACCTTCGGCAGGTCCGTGCACAGGGCCCGGATCACAGCCGTCACATCGAGCTCGGAGGCGTACCCGCCGATACGTGCGGACGGGTCGAAACGTGTGTTCGCGTCGAAACGTGCGTACGCGTCGTCCGAGGCGAGGCCGACGGCCCTCTCGGCCGCCCACGCGCTGCCGGGGCCGACTCCTCGCGGGCCACCGGGCGCGGGCGTCGGCGGTGCTGTCTGAGCCATGGATTCCTCCATTCGACGGACCGCCCCTCAGACCCCGGGGGCAGCTCCGAACGGCCTGGCGTCCCGACCGGGGCGTCACCCGCCACCCGGGGGCGGCTGGGACACGGAGGCCTCGCCCGGGGCACTCACCCCCAGGTGTCGAGGTCTCCGCCTCGCCACTCGATCAGCTCCGGCCGGTCCAGGTCGATCTCCTCGACCCCCTCGGCGAACCCGGCCTGCCGCAGGAACGAGGCCACGTCCCCACGCCCGTGCGCGAGCCCGACGATCTGCCCGCGCACGGTCACCCGCCGCCCACCGGACGGCGAGGGCGGATACACGATCACAGGCGGATGACCGGACATGCCTCCACGGTCCCCCGACCCCCGGCGGACCGCATCCCGGGGCTCGGGGGGACACCTTCGGTCGATGTCCGTGACCTCGGAGCGTCGAGCGATCAGCTCGGCGCCGCCTCCATCCCCGGGAGCGGCGATGGAGGAGTGACTTCCGGCGTCCCACCGCGCATCCCGGCAGACCGTGACCGGCTCCTCACGCGTTCTCGGTGAAACGGACGGACCAGGCGTAGCCGCTCAGATTCTCGTGCGGTACCCGGCGGACTTCTCTGACCTGGCAGCCGTCGTGAGCGTACTTACGGGCGAACCGGTCGAGGCGCTGCGCGTCGGTGAGCTCCTCCATGGACAGCGGCGCGCCGATGACGAGGTCCTCGTGAACGGCGGAACTCCTCGCCGCACCGTCCGAGCAGACCGGGCAATGATGCGTTTCGGGTAGGGCCATACGACCAGTGTCCTCCACATCCGGATTCCCCGACGTGCACGGCGCACATGGCCGTACCTCAGGCAAGGCGGATCACCGGATCACCTATGGGTGCCGACAGCCGCGGTGGTCGCGGCACTTCTCTGCTCGTACTGCTGGGCCCGGGAACGGATCGACGCGGGGGTGGTGGAACCGTGAGTACGGGCAGCCGCGGAGTGCTGGGAGTCATGGGCACAGCGGCGGACGGAGTCGAGCAACCAGGCACCGGACTGGTGAAGCCGGCCATCACCCACGGCCGGCAGGTGGCCGTGACCCTGACGCCGAATGCGGGCCGATGGCTGAACGCGGACGGCGAGCGGAACCGGCTGGAGGCACTGACCGGTCTGCCGGTGCGGAACACCCCACGCCTGCCGGCCGAGCCCCGCCCCCACCCGGTCGCCGACCGCTACGTCGTCGCCCCGGCGAGCGGGAACTGCATCACCGAACTCGCAACCGCCGTCGCCGACAACCAGGCGCTGACCCAGGTGAGCGAGGGCATGGGCACAGTCGGCATCCCGGTCGTGCTGTTCCCGCGGATCAACGCCGCACATGTTCGCCATCCCGCGTGGGAACACCACATCAAGGCCCTCGAACCGGCGAGCGTGCACCTCGTCCACGGGCCGGACGTGTGGCCGCTGCACGACCCCCGTGAGGAACCGGCAGATCGACCACTGCCCGGGCGAGACATCTTGCGGTTCCCTCCCTCTCGCCGGCCGGAGGCCCGCTGATAGAGGAACTGCCGAGGCCACCGGTGCGGCCATGTGGCCCGGGTCGTGATCAAGGGCCGAACTTGTCGTCGATGTGAGTCGGAGATGACGGATGACACGCATCCCGTGAGGCACCGCGCCAACTGCGTTGGTTACAGGGAGGATCGACAGCTGGGAAGCTTTAGCCGTGTGGACAGCGGTGTTGGTCCTGCTCCTTGTGCTCGGTCTGGCCTCGGCGATCAACCAGGCGCGCAACCAGCGGTGGTACACCGCTGGTGGAATTCTCTTCCTCGTCCTGGGCGTTGATCTGATGCTGCTCGGCAGCGTGGAACGGAAGACCTGTTGCTCTTCCTGCTGGGTGTAGCGCTCTCCCTCGTCGGGTTCGGCATGGAATTCATGGCGCACCGGAGGACTCGCGCTTCCCGAGCCGGAGCGGATGCCTGAAGTCCCGGTTAAAAGGTTCCCGTACCTGGAAGGCCGAATCAAGCTTGCGGCTGAGTTCCGGAGGGTTTCAGCATCTGCTCTTCAGCTGCCCTGCGCGGTCGCGCCAAGGTTGACGCAGCACGCCGGTCATCTGCATGCTTTTGCTCTATGGCAGCTCGCAGCTCCCCAGGGGTCGGCCATGGCGCGCGCCGGTGGATCATGCGGTGGCAGTTGGCACATATGAGGGCAAGATCGGTGAGCTTAGTCCGGCCTTCGCCAGCCTCGTGCAGTGGAACGACGTGGTGGCACTCGATATACCCCCTTCCGCGGTCACCGTAGACCTGTTCGAAATCAAAGCCGCATGCCTCACACGAAAGCTGGCGGCCCAGGCGCAACACCGCATCGATCTTCCTCTTACGCAAAGCCTTGTTCCGCTCGCGGCTCCGGTGGCGGCTGAGCAGCAACCTGCCCTCGGGTGCGCTGCAGTCGTCTCCCTCCTCTGCCTCGGGCGGCAGGTCCTGGAAATCTCCGGCGCCAAGGCCTTGCCGGATGCGCCGGGCTACCTCCGACATCTCAGCCGGCCGGGCAAGAAAGTCGTTCATGACTTCGACATCCAGCGCGTTACCGTTCGTGGGCTTGCCCGTATAGTCGGGGTGGCGGGACGTGATGTCAACCGTTTTGCGCGCTACGCCGTTGGGGTTCCGGAACAGCTCGTTGCGCAGTTCTTCAGGATGGATCGGCATGGTCTGGAGCAGTGCAGACAGCTCGATCACACGTGGGTCGTCGAACTCCAGTCGCTTCCAACCATTGGCCATGGCCAGGTCGCAGGCAAGGATGATTTCGTCACGAGTCCAGTCGGGGCTCCGAGACGAGCGGATTGTGAAGCCAAGTCGGGCTAGCCACCTGGCAGCGTGAGACCTTCCGCCGCTCAGCTCGTCCGGCCTCAGCGCTCGACCTTGATCGAACTTGTGAGCCACGCCGGCAATGGCCTTCGAGTCGTAGGTTCGTTCCTCATGTACGAGGAAATACCCAGTCGCCGGCTTGTACCCGTACCTGGACAGAAATTCGTCTTGACCCAGTTCGTCGTACTCCGTCAGAGCCTTGACAACACCGTCTCGACTGATCGCACCTTTGCGCATGGTGGAAGCGTAAGGCCACAGCACTGACAGCCAGTCAGGTACCAGCAAAATTCAGCTGGTTCCCATCCCGTCCGCCTTCGACCCACGCGCCGTTGAGCGGTCGTGGTTCAGGACGTCAAGGTGGAGTGCACCACTGTACGAACGACCTTGACGCCCTGGGCGCCTCGGCTGCTCGGCCCCCGCCTGGCAAAGACGGTTGAGATGGAAGCCCACCACGCTCGCCCAACGGGACGTCCTGGCTGCTCATGAGCCATGTCGCCCCCACGGAAGCTGACGAGCGTCAGAGCGACCCTGGCCAGGTGAATCGGTCGGGGGCCGTTCCCGTGGGCGTCGTCCGACAACGACCGCTGTTCCCCCGCTGTTTCCCGACCGAACGGGCACCGGAGGGGCATGGAGGCCTGTCGACTCTGGCGCTACCAGGCCTGTCGCGGATCTTGGCGTTGTGTCGAGAGCTTTGCCAGCACGGTGCTGTCCGTGTCCGTTCGCCATAGATACCCCGGACTCGGCGCGTAGTTCTCAGAGGGGGGAGCCGCGGAATGAAAGCGCTGAGTGCGCGGGAGTGGCACCTCGACAAGTCTGCCGTCATGAATCATCCATAGGCCGAAGCAATCGTCCTCCTCATCATGGATCAACACCTGCACATGGCCCGGGTTCGGCCACGGAAGCGATTCGAGATGCTTCAGCAGCCCGGTGCGCGGCTCCACACGGTTGAACTCAATGACCCATCCACCGACGAACAAGTCGAGGGGTTGGAAGTGACCGCGCCAGCTACGCGACTCGTCAGGGCGGGTCAGCGGTTCCATGACCTCATCCGCGTACGTCGCCAACACGATGACCTGCGCAATTCTGCTCATGCCGTAGTATCGCTGCACGCCACACGTCAGCAGCTACCCCTTTTGGGCGCAGCTCTGTGTTGGCCACTCATCCCGGGACGGAGGGGCGTTGATCCGGGTGTCGGAGAGCTAGAGTCCCATGGCAAAGCCGTCAGCTCATGAATTTCGGGGCGACGAGGCCACGGGTACGAGAGCTGCCAGCACTTCTACCTCGAAGTCGAGTTCCCCGACGGGCGTCCGGACGCTCGCCGCGCGCAGTTGCAGAGCCGGATCGCGATATTGCCGGGCGTCGTCGAAGTCGAGCTGCGCGCGATCGAAGGGTGCTGACTTCTTCGTCCCGAATCAACTTGGCTGAGGGCTATGCCTTGGACCGGCGTGTCTCTCACCTGCGCTGAGGGTCCGCAGACGTACGCGCTCGTCCGCCGCTGCCTGTCGCTGTTGTCACGCAGTTGGACACTCACCGCCCCAAGGGGCGCCGCAGGACGCAGACACTCCCCTGCCTGCCCTGTGCGTGGCCCCGCTCCGCTGGGAACGACTGCAGCAGACCGCACGGCGTGAGGCTGCCGGTGCTCAGTGGGAGGAGACCGGCTACGTCTTCACCACCCGTACCGGCCGGCCGATCGAGCCGCGAAACCTCTACCCTCGTTCACCCGAGTCGCGAGGGCTGCCGGGCTTCGCGTGGTTCGGCTGCACGACGCCCGACACGGCTGCGCGACTCTGCTGAACGCCGCCGGGCCGCTCTCCGCGTAGTGATGGAGATCCTCGGGCACAGTCAGATCGTGGTCACGATCAACATCTACGCCCGCGTCGTCCAGGACACCAGCGCGAGGCCGTGAGTCACCTGGACCGCATGCTGAAGCGTCAGCGTCCCGACTGTGGGTGACACGCCCGTTGATGTCAGAAGTGGATGTCAAAGACCCCCAGCCATGATCGGCTGGGGGTCTTTGTGTTGGTGGGCGCGGACGGTTTCGAACCGCCGACATCTGCTTTGTAAGAGCAGCGCTCTACCCCTGAGCTACGCACCCGTGGATGAGGCAACAGGTTACATGGCTTACGCCCCCGGCCGGCAATCCGGTTACGGGCCCGTCAGGACCTGCGGTTCCCGGAGCCCGAGCAGGGGCTCGCAACCGTACGGTGGTGCGGGCTCGCCGGAGCCGCCGTACGCGGGCGAGACCGGGGGCGGGGCGCATGCGGGGGATATCCCCACCCCGGAGACGGTAGCCGACCGGATCGCCCCGGGGGTCCGTCCTTCCTTACGGTGGGACCACACCGGCAGCGCTAGCAGGGGGACCCGATCACGATGACCAGCCGTACCCGCACCCACGCCCTCGTGGCCACCGGCGCAGCCGCCCTTCTCCTCGCGACGCTCAGCGGCTGCGGCACGGGTGCCGACGACGCGCCCGTCGAGAAGAAGGCGTTCGCGTATGACGGGAAGGCCCTCACCATCGACAGTGGGAACTCCACGCTGGACGTCGTGCCCGCCGATGTGGAGCAGATCGAGGTGACCCGCCGGGTCGACGGGTGGGTCGTGCTCGGCAGCGGTCCGGACGCCGTCTGGAAGCTGGAGGGCGACAAGCTGACGCTCGGGGTGGAGTGCAGCGCGATGATCAGCAACTGTGACGCGCACCATCAGGTGAAGGTGCCCCGTGGCACCGCGCTGACGGTCGACTCGGACAACGGGACGGTCACCGCCTCCGGGTTCGGTACCCCGCTCTCCCTGTCCTCCGACAACGGCGACGTCGTCGTGCGTGACGCCAGTGGGTCGCTGGAGCTCTCGACCGACAACGGGACCGTCCTGGCCGAGCGGGTCTCGGCGGCGTCCGTGGTCGCCCGGTCGTCCAACGGGGAGGTCGAGCTCGGGTTCAGCGGTGTTCCGGATCTCGTGGACACCGTCACGGACAACGGGAGCATCACCATCGGCCTGCCGAGGAGCGGAGGGGCGTACGCCGTGTCCGCCTCGACCGACAACGGTGGCGTCGACATCGGCGTACCCCGCAGCGAGACCAGCGGCCACGTGGTGAAGGCACGCAGCGGGAACGGGGAAGTCACGGTCCGAACAGCGAACTAACCGGCCCGTGTGTTCGTCCTTACTGGTGGGAGAATGAACCCGGCAGGGCGAAACGGCACGGGAGAGGGATGTGACGGCGACACACGCACGGCCCCGGGCGAAAGCGAGTCGTGACTCCGCCGTCAAGGACGTCCTGGTGCTGATGCTGCTGCCGGTGCCGCTGTTCGCGGCCTCGCTGTCGGCGGCCTTCGCGGGCGGGGGTACGCGGCGTTGGTTCGGGGGGCGTGGTGAGAGCCAGCGGGCCGACGCGCAGGCAGCGAAGGACGATGCCGCCGCCGCTTTCTACGAGCTGGACACCGCTCAGCGGGACCTGAAGATCTCGATCGAGACGATCACCGCGGTGGATGGTTCGCCCCGTGCCCGCAAGGCGGCGGAGGACTTCGCGGCCCTCGGCCGGCGGATCGACGAGGTCAGCCACGCGTACATCACCGCCGTCGACGCGCACGACCTCGACCGGGACGATCTGGAGCCGTCCGCCGCTGCCGGTGCCCGGACGCAGCTGACCCGGGCCAAGGACGATCTCGTACGGGTGAAGGGCGAGCTCGACCGCTTCGCCCAGGGGCTCGGACCACTGCTCGGCAGCGCGGAGACGATGCTCGCCCGGCTCGCGCCCGCCGTGGAGCGTGCCCGTCAGGCGCTGCTGGCCGCGAGCAACGCCCTGGACACGGTACGCGCTTCCGGGCTGCGTGCGGACGACCTCGCGGCTCGGCTGGCGGCTCTCGCCCCGGAGCTCACCAAGCTCAACCAGGGCGCCGGGCGCCACGGGGTGGCCGAGACCCTGCAGCGGGCGGACCGTGTGCTGCGCGATGCCGAGGCGGTGCGGGCCGAGGCGGACCGGCTGCCCGAGCGCGCCGCGGAGATCGACCGGCGGCTCGTGTCCCTGCGGACCCGGGCCCAGGCGCTGACGACGCGCTCCGGGCAGGTCGAGCCGGTGCTCAGCGAGCTGCGGCGGCGTTTCTCGGCCGCCTGCTGGCAGGATCTGCAGCCGGTTCCCGAGCAGGCGGCGGCCAACGTCCGGCAGGCCGAGGAGAAGCTGGCGGAGGCCGCCACAGCACGGGCCGAGCAGCACTGGGCCGACGCGACGGCCCGGCTGAGCACGGTGCGGGCCCTGCTCAACGCCACCGACGAGGCGGTGTCCGCCGCCGGTGACCGGTTGCAGCGGCTGGACGCGGTGGCCAAGGACCCGCAGACGGAGATCGACCGCACCCGGTTCGCGATCCGGGATGCCCAGCGCCTTGCCATGGCCGGGCGCCACAGGCCCGACCCACGTCATGCGCGTCCGCTGGACGAGGGCGTGGCCCGGCTGGAACGGGCGATCGCCGGGCTGGAGGGGCGGCATCCCGATTACTGGCACTTCCTCACCGAGACGGAGGCCGTGCGACAGGCGACGACCCGGGTGGTCTCCGCGATCCGCGAGGAGCTGGGCGGCGGCGCCTGAGCGGCGCGATGAGCCACCGGCACCCGACAGCGCGATCCGGCCCCGGCCCGCTGGGCGACTCCAGTCCGATTTGTCCCCCGCTGTCGGTGGGCAGATGCTGGAGGTACGCAGCGGCTCCCGCCGCGCGTTCACGGCCGCACGCGGCCTAAGGAGGCCGTCATGGCCACACAGGTCCTGCATCCCACGGGCCGGCGCCGCAAGGCCACCCGGCTCGATGAACACCTGCCGGTCGACCACCGGCTCAGCCGGGTCTACCGGGTGGGCGCCGGCCTGATGGGGCTGCTGCTCCTCGCCTTCGGCATCCTGGGACTGATCGACCGCATCGGCTTCTTCGACACCGGCGGTGACACGGTGGGCGGCCTCAACACCAACGGTGCGCTGAGCGTGCTGTCCATCTGTGTCGGTCTGCTGCTCTTCGCCGGAATGGTGATCGGCGGCAATTTCGCCTCGACCCTGAACATGTTCCTGGGCATCGCCTTCATCCTCAGCGGGTTCGTGAATCTGGCGCTGCTGGACACGGGGCTCAACTTCCTCGCCTTCCAGATGCAGAACGTGCTGTTCAGCTTCGTGGCCGGGCTACTGCTGATGATGTTCGGCATGTACGGGAGGGTCAGCGGCGGTCTGTCCCACGACAATCCGTACTGGCGGGCCCGCCACCCCGAGCAGGCAGCCCGCGAGGAACGCCGCAGGCGGCCCCCGATGCCCGAGATCACGCGGGAAAGGCCCTAACCTGGGGGCATGCCTCGTTACGAGTACCGTTGCCGCCCCTGCGGCGAGACGTTCGAACTCAGCCGTCCCATGGCCGATTCCTCCGCCCCGGCCTCGTGCCCCGCCGGGCACGAGGACACCGTGAAGCTGCTCTCCACCGTGGCCGTGGGCGGCTCCGCCGCTGCGTCCGCACCCGCTCCGTCGGCCGGGGGCGGCGGTGGCGGAGGCTGCTGCGGCGGGGGCTGCTGCGGCTGAGCCGTCACCCCCACCTCGCGCACCCGCCGGTGCCGTGTCGTACGCCCGCGCCGTGTCGTACGCCCGGCGGCGCCCTGCCGCTACACGCGGCGTGAGAGCGTGAGCCCGTCCGCCACGGTCAGCAGCACGCTGTCCATCCGCGGATCGGCGCTCACGTGGTCGTTGAACTCCTTGATCGCCGCCGCGCTGCCGGTCGCAGCGGGATCGGTGACGCCCCCGTGGAAGAGGACGTTGTCCGCGACGACGAGCCCGCCGGGGCGCATCCGGGGGACCAGCTCCTCCCAGTACGGGATGTAGTTGCCCTTGTCCGCGTCCAGGTAGGCCAGGTCGATGTGCGGCTCTTCGGGCATGGCGCGCAGGGTGTCCAGCGCGGGCGCGATCCGCAGGTCGATCCGGTCGGCGACGCCCGCCTTCTTCCACGCCTCGCGGCCGTAGGCGGTCCATTCCTCCGAGATGTCGCAGGCGATCAGCCGCCCGTCCGCGGGCAGCGCCCGGGCCATCGACAGCGCCGAGAAGCCGGTGAAGGTGCCCACCTCCACGATGTGGCGGGCCCTTGTCAGCCTGACGAGGAAGGCGAGCAGCGGCCCCTGCTCCTGCGCGGACTGCATGCCCGCGTGGTCCGGGAACCGGGCGTAGGTGGTCTCCACGAGCTCGCGCTGCACGGCCTCCAGCGGCGGGTTGTGGGCGAGCATGTACGCGTACAGCTCATCGGTGATCGCGGTCTGGTTCCCCTTGGACACGGCACTTCTCCCTCGGTCGCGGCAGCCCGCCACAGGTTGCCGCGGGCGGGCCGGGCGCGCTCAGCGACCCGCCTGCCGCCGCGGGTCGGCGGCGAGCAGGAGCCGGCGCAGGATCTCCTCGCCCGCGGCGACGCCCCGGTGCCGGAGCCTATCGGTGTTCGGGGCCGTCCAGCCGCTGTCGGCTAGTTCGCCGTGGCCCGGTCGCCAGCCATGGTCGGCGGCGAGGAGCAGATCGGCGTCCAGGAGCGAGTCGCCGGCGGCGAGCGTCGTCGTGGCGCCGCAGCGGCGGGCCACCTCCGCCATCGCGGCGCTCTTGGTGAGCGGTCTGGGTACGGCGTAGATCTTGCGGCCCTGCAGGGACACGGTCCAGCCACGGGGGTCCGCCCATGCGGCCAGCTCCTTCACCCAGCCCTCGGGCAGGGCCTGGCGCTCGACCACGAGGTAGACGAAGACGCCCTCGGCCACGCGCTCCTTGAGGAGCCAGGCGGGGTCGGCCGTGGCCAGGAGGTGGGCCCGGACCTCGGCGAGGGAGGCGCACTCGTCGGCGAGGCGGCCGGCCACCCGGACCTGCCAGTCCGGGTCGGAGACACCGTCGACCAGGAGGTGCCCGCCGTTGGCACAGATGGCGTACCGGGGCGCGGGGCCGGGGAGGTGGATGCGCCCGTACTGCTCCCGGGTCCGGGTGGTGGTCGGTACGAAGACCGTGGTGCGGGCCAGCTCGGCGAGCAGTGCGGCGGCCTTCTCCGTCATGTAGGAGAGCGGCTTGTGGTCGTAGACCTCCACGCAGAGCAGCCGCGGGGCCTCCTCGTCCGGCATGGCCAGCTGGAGCGCGGCCGCCGAGTAGATGAGGGTGCGGTCGAGGTCGCTGGCCACCAGCGTCACGGGGGCACCATGGGTCTCGGGGACCACAGGCATCACGGGTGTGGTCACTTCGCCGCCACCGCCGTGCCGTCCGCGCCGGTCGCGCCCCGGGTGAACTTCGGGTGGATGAGTCCGACACAGGTGTACGGGAGTCCGTCGACCTCCTCGACGGGGACGCCGCGCTGCTCGGCGAGCAGCCGTACGTGATCGAGGTCCGCGCCCGCACCGCGCTTGGCGAGGATCTTCCAGGGCACGCGGCGCAGCAGCACCCGGGTCGTCTCGCCGACCCCGGGCTTGACGAGGTTCACGTCGTGGATGCCGTACTCCTCGCTGATCCGCTCGACGGCGGCCCAGCCCTCCCAGGTGGGGGCGCGGTCCGCGGCGAGCAGTTCCTTGGCCTCGGCGTCCACGGCGTCGGCGACCTCGTCGAAGCGGGCGGCGACCGTGTCCAGGAAGAAGCCGGAGACGTCCAGGTCCGCGAGCTCCCGGTAGAACTTCCCACCGTGGAAGTCGTGCGGGCCGACCAGGTCGGAGCGCAGGACCGTACGGGAGATCAGCCCGGACACCGTGGAGTTGAGGCAGGCGGACGGGATGAGGAAGTCCTCGCGTGTTCCGTACGTCCTGACGCAGCCGCCCGGGTCGGCCAGTACGGCGATCTCCGGGTCGAAGCCGTCGAACCCTTCGAGGGCGGCGGCCAGCTCCCGGGTGATGGCGCCCTTGCCGGTCCAGCCGTCGACGAAGACGACGTCCGCCGGGTCGTGGTGGGCGGCCAGCCAGCGCAGGGCGTTGGCGTCGATGCCGCGGCCCCGGACGATGGAGACGGCGTAGTGCGGCAGGTCGAGTCCGTGCCGGTGCTGCGCCCAGCGGCGCATGAGCACGCCGACGGGGGTACCGGCCCGGGCGAGGGAGACCAGGACGGGGCGGGGGCCGCGTTCGGCGAGGACCGTCTCGGTGACGGTGCCGACGGCCCGGGCGATACGGGCCGCGGAGGTGGCCAGGGCCGCCTTGAAGAGCTCCTGGTACTGCGGGGTGGGCTGGTACTCGACGGGCAGCGATTCGGCGTAGTGCGCGCCACCGCCCTGTATCGCCTCCTCGCGCTCCTCGGTGGGGGCCTCCAGCACCGTGTCCGAGAGGTCCTGGAGCAGCCAGCCGACGTCGTCCGCCGCGTAGGAGGAGAAGGCGGGGCCCCGGAGGGGTTCGGGCAGCATGGAGGCTTCCTGCCTTTCGAGGACGGGCGAGGGGACGTACGAGGGGACGACCGCGAGCAGGACCTGGTCGGTGTGTGCGGCGAGCCGGGCCAGCAGGCCGTCGGGGGCGTGCAGTGCCGGAGTGTCGGCGGTGGAGTCGACGACTGCGACGACGGCGTCGAAGCCGGCTCCCGCGACGTTGTAGGCGTACCGGTCGCCGGGGCCGTCGGCGGGGTCGTCGTGGGCCGGGAAGACCAGGCGGCTGCGTATGGCGTAGCCGGGGTCGTCGACTGCGAGCACGGGCGAGCGGGTGGTGGTGGAGTAGCGCACGTCGGCCGCGGTGGCGTCCTCCAGGGCGGTGCCGAGCCGCAGCGGCGCGTACATCAGCTCCTCGAAGCCGAGGACGAGCACCCTGCGGGCGTCACCCAGCGCGTCGGCGACCCGGGCGGCCAGACCCGGCAGGGCCGCTTCGAGGGCCGCGCGGTGGACGGGGGTGAAGCCGTGGCGTCCGCCGTCGGGGACACCGGACGGCCAGTCCAGCTCGACCCGTACGGGGGCCGGGCGGGGGCCACGCGGGGCGGGCGCCGAGGCGCCCTCCTCGTGGGCGGCGACGAGGCTGCGGCCCTTCTCCAGGACCCCGTCCGGCAGGCGCACGGTGCCGCAGGCGCGGGCCACCAGGTCCACGCGGGCGCCGATCTCCTCGGCGAATTCGGCGAGCCTCCCCCGGTCGGCCCCGGACCGCATGTCCACGAGCGCCACGATGACGTACCGGTCGCGGGGGTAGCGCTCGTGGAGGGCGCGGATGGTGTTGAGGACGGTGTTGCCGGTGGAGAACTCGTCGTCGACCAGCACCAGCGGCGCCCCCTGTCCCGCGCTGTTCAGCAGGTCCGGGTCCTCGGGCAGCAGCAGGTGGGACGAGGCGTGCGAGTGCGACTCCTCGAAGCCGCCCGCCGGTGCGAGACCGGCGACGGGGCGACGGGTGGAGTGGAGGTACGGGGCCACCCCGAGCCCGTCCGCGACGGCATGGCCGAGGCCCGTCGCCGTCTCCGCGTATCCGAGGACCACCGCGCGGCCCGCCTCGGTCTCGCCCAGCAGGTCCCGCACGCGCTCGCCGAGCTCGAAGCCCGCCCCGTACACGACGGACGGCCGCTGGGGCACGTGTTTGCCCAGCACGTTCGACACGAGCAGGTGGGCCCGCTTCGGGTTGCGGCGCAGGGCGAGGCCCAGCAGCTCCCGGAGTTCCCCGTCGCCGACGAGCTCGACTCCGAGCCGCTCCGCGACCCAGTTACCCGACCACTCCACGTCCACTGCCTCTTCCTTCGGTGCCGATACGTGCTCGCCCATGACCGCGCTCAGTCCGTCAGACCCGCGGCCAGGAGCTCCACGAAGCCGATGTCCTCCCGCGCCACCCCGAAGACCTCGGCCCTGTGCAGGGTGCGCTCGGCCCAGGCGCGGTGCGGTTTCACTTCATTCATCTTGTTCGTGTAGGCCGATCGCAGCACTCCGCCGCCGCCCCGCTCGGGCCGGAGGATGTCCTGTGCGTCGGTGTACTCCTCGTGGCTGACGACCGACAGCGCGTGCACGGGCTGCACGTGGGAGGGGTGGATGCATGTCTTGCCGAGCAGGCCGTTGGCCCGGTCCAGCTCGATCTCCCGCAGCAGTCCGTCGAGGTCGTGCTCGATCAGGGCGGTGCGCAGCTCCTCGGCCCGCCCCATGAAGGGGCTGCGGCGCAGCTGGGGCTTGAACATGCGCTCCTGGCGGCGGAAGTACTCCCACACGGGTCCGGTGATGGTGAACCCGGTGCCGTCCGCCCGGCCCAGCACATTCACGACGTCGCCGATGACGGCGCCGACGATCTGGACGTCGTACGCCGTCATGTCGGGGGCCCGGCGCAGGCCGTACGCCGAGCAGAAGTCGGTGACGCCGAGTCGCAGCGCGAGTACGCGCTGACGGTACTTGTCGACGGTGCGGGCGATTCCCCGGAGGGTTTCGGCCCTGCTTTCCAGATGCAGCAGTTCGGGAGATTCGAGGACGGGCATCGCGAACAGCCGGTGCCCGCCGGCCACTTCGGCGGCGGTGAGGGCTTCCAGGAACAGCTCCCCCCGCTCCTCCGTGAATTTCGGAAGTACAAATCCAGACAACAACCGGACCGCGCTCCCGAGGCGCACCACGAGGTCGGAGATCTGCTCGGGTTCACGGACCCGGATGAAGAGCAGCGGCACGTCCGCGGCCCGCGCCTCAAGGTCCCGGAACTGCCGGACCAGGTTCGCCTCGGCACCGACCACTTCGGCGTCGTCGATCGAATCCTCCAGGCAGAGCACCATGGAGACGACACCGCGGCCGGCCATTTTGATCACGTCCTCGGCCAGCCGGGGCCGGGTCGCGGGGCTGTAGAGAGTGGCTCCCAGGGCCATCGACAGCATGCGCGCGGAGGAGCTCGCGTCGAATTCGCACGGCTCCTTGAAGAACAGGCCCTCACGGGCGACGGGCGAGATGTGCCCGAAATGACGCATGTGATTCCCCCGTACTGCCTGACAGGCCGGACAACGTATGGCCGGTAATAGTACGTTCGGTCAGGTGTCGGCGGTTCCCCCACCGTATGAACTTCGGGTAACCCGGCTCTTTCTCACACCCGTCACGGCGCGCCTCCGTGCCGCCTTCGAACAGACCCTGGCCTACTGGTCCGGACCCCCGCGTTGTCCGGGCGGCCCCCCAGCAGGCAGGATGACCGGCATGACGCACGCGATGCTGAAGGGCTCGAACGTTCCTCTCGACGCCACGGCCGTACGAGCCGTGCTGCGCTGGACCCCGGGCACCGGGGTCCCTGATGTGGACGCCTCCGCCCTGCTGCTCGGCGCCTCCGGCCGGGTGCGTTCCGACGAGGACTTCGTCTTCTACAACCAGCCCCGGCATCCCTCGGGCCTGGTACGCCGGCTGCCCAAGCGCGGCGTCGCCGAGTGGCTCACGGACACGATCGAGGCGGACCTCTCCGCGCTCGACCCCTCCGTGGACCAGGTGGTCATCGCCGCGTCCTGCGACGAGACGGCCTTCGAGCGGGTCCGGGACCTGCGCATATCGCTGTACGACGCGGCGTCCGCGGACGGTGAACCGCTCGCGGTCTTCGACGTGCGGGCGGAGACCGGCGAGGAGACCGCCATCATCTGCGGCGAGCTGTACCGGCGCGGCGAGGGCTGGAAGTTCCGTGCGGTGGCCCAGGGCTACCCGACGGGACTGGTCGGACTGGCCACCGCCTTCGGGATCTCGGTCGACGAGGCCGAGGCCGCCGCCGAGCCGGAGTCCTCGGCCGCACCCGTCACGCCCGCGCAGGAGCCCTCCGCACCCGTGCCCGACCTCCAGGCGACGGTTCAGCACCAGCAGCCCGCGTACGGCTACCCGCAGCCCTCCGTGGAGCCCAGGCCGCCCGCCTACGGCTACCCGCAGCCGTCCCCGGAGCCGGCCTACGGCTACCCGCAGCCCGCGGCCGCTCAGCCCGCGTACGGATATCCGCAGCCCGCGGCCGGAGCCGCGCACGCCGCCGACCCGAACTTCGTGCTTCCGCCGCAGGGCCCGCAGTTCCTCCGGTCCTGAGCCGGCCCCGCGGTCGCCCTCCACCGGGGGCACTCAGGCCCGCGTCTTGTAGCCGCGCCCCCACTGCATGCCGAAGCCGTACATCCGGTCCAGCTCCGACTGGAAGCCGTACACGAACTTCACCTCGCGCCGCACGATCAGCTCGCCCTTGACGTTCTCCACCGTGAACACGGCGCAGGAGCGGGCCTGCGGGGCCCGTTCGTCCAGCTCGATCTCGATCCGCGGGCCGTTGCCCGGGTAGAGCGTCACCTTGGCGTGCGTACGGTCGAAGGCCGGGGTCTGGTCGTAGATGTAGACGAAGAACAGCAGCCGTTTGATCTCGTCCCGCTTGTCGAGGTTCACATAGACCGTCTCGCCCGACGGCGCCCCGAAGCGGTCGTCCCCGCTGAGCCTGATGTACGGCGGCGTGTTCAGGTCTCCTATGAGGTTGCCCAGCGGCTGCACCACGCCCTTGGTGCCGTCCGTGAGCTCGTACATGCAGCCCAGGTCCAGGTCGACGTTGACCATGCCCTGCGTGTGGGCCTGGACCACATCGGGTGTGAAGAGCTTCAGCGGGCGCAGCAGCCGGCCGCTCTGCCGCGACCTGCCCCCGATGTCCGAGGTGCGCATCCGCCATGACAGGTTGACGCGCAGATTCCCCGACAGCGCTCCCTGTTTGTTCAGCGAGACCGTCGCATTGCGCTTGGAGAGCACGACGGAGTTCGTCGCGGAGTTACCCGAATCGAACTGTGCCGCCCGCCCCGGCCGCAGGCCGTCCCAGAAGGCCATCCCTACCCCCACCTGTAGTCGCTACCGCCCCGGCCCCGCGCACATGCCCGTACGTCACAGCGGGGCGGCCGCCGGGCCGGGTCCGGGTGTTCCCGGAGAACCGCCGCCGTGGGCCGCCCCGCAGAGAGAGCGTTCCTCATTCCCTACCCGGTCACACCCCGGAGGAGACTTCCACCTTGGAATCGGAGCCGCCGGCCGCGGCGATCGCCTTGTTGCGGCGCACCGAGGACCAGAAGGACCAGCCGATCAGCACGACTCCGACGAGGCCCGTGATGAGCTCGTTGATCTGGTGCTGGATGGTGATGAGGAGAATGATGGACAGCGCGCCGATCGCGTAGTGCGCGCCGTGCTCCAGGTAGACGTAGTCGTCCAGCGTGCCCTGGCGGACCAGGTACACGGTGAGCGAACGCACGTACATGGCACCGATACCGAGGCCGAGGGCCATCAGCACGATCTCGTTGGTGATGGCGAAGGCGCCGATGACGCCGTCGAACGAGAAGGACGCGTCGAGGACCTCGAGGTAGAGGAACATGAAGAACGCGGCCTTGCCCGCGAGGACGACCCCGGAGACCGGCTTGCCGGCCTTCCTGGCCTCTTCCTCGGCCTCGTGCTCGCGCTCCTCCTCCTCTTCGAGCTTGTTCTCGAAGAAGCCGGAGAGCCCACCCACGACGAGGTACGTGATCAGACCGGCGATGCCGGAGAGCATGACGGTCTCCGCCTTGTTCGCGTGACCGCCACCGTGCTGGTGGGCCTGGGTCGCGAACGTCATCGCGGTGATCATCAGGATGATCAGCGCGACACAGACCGACAGCATGTCGACCTTGCCGAGCTTGGCGAGCGGGCGCTCGATCCAGCGGAGCCACTGGATGTCCCGGTCCTCGAAGATGAAGTCGAGGAAGATCATGAGCAGGAACATGCCACCGAAGGCGGCGATGGACGGATGCGCGTCCGTCACCAGTTCCTTGTACCTGTCGGGATCATTGAAGGAGAGGTCAATGGCCTCGATCGGCCCGAGCTGGGCGCTGACGGCCACGATCACGACGGGGAAGACCAGCCGCATACCGAAGACCGCGATGAGCACACCGATCGTGAGGAAGATCTTCTGCCAGAAGGCGCTCATCTTCTTCAGGATGCCGGCGTTGATCACCGCGTTGTCGAAGGACAGCGAGATCTCCAGGACCGACAGGATCGCGACGATGCCGAATGCCTGCCACCCCCCGTAGAACACCGCTGCGACCAGGCCGAGCGCGGTGACCGCGAACGACCAGCCGAAGGTTTTCAGAACCACTGGCTACCCCATCATTCATGTAACGGGTCTCCCCCGATGAGTACGGGGCTCCCCCGCGCCGTGCGCGGCTTTACGAAACGTTGACCCCGAAGTCTAGAGCGATGCCTCGCAGCCCCGACGCGTACCCCTGTCC
The DNA here is from genome assembly GCF_040638585.1 of Streptomyces sp. NPDC025273. NCBI lineage: Bacteria > Bacillati > Actinomycetota > Actinomycetes > Kitasatosporales > Streptomycetaceae > Streptomyces > Streptomyces sp. NPDC025273. The sequence continues at coordinate 684,266 of NZ_JBEZYP010000001.1, read as the reverse complement.
GACTGCACGGAATTTCCACTCCCCGCCGTAGCGGTACAGCTCACCGAAGATCATCGCCGTTTCCGTCGAGGCGTCCTCACTGAGGTCGTAGCGCGCCAGCTCCTGCCCGTCCGCCTGGTTCACCACGCGGATGAAGGCGTTGCTGACCTGCCCGAACGTCTGCCCACGATTGTCGGCCTCATGGATCGAGACCGGGAAGAGGATCTTGTCGCAGTGCGCCGGCACCTCCGTGAGGTTCACGATGACCGACTCGTCGTCGCCCTCGCCCTCGCCCGTGAGGTTGTCGCCGGTGTGCTCGACGGAGCCGTCGGGGCTGGTGAGGTTGTTGTAGAACACGAACCACTCGTCACCGAGCACCCGGCCCGACTGGCACAGCAGCGCGCTGGCGTCGAGGTCGAAGTCGGCTCCCGTCGTGGATCGTGCGTCCCAGCCGAGCCCGACCAGCACCTGGGTGAGATCGGGTGCGGCCTTGGAGAGGGAGACATTGCCTCCCTTGGCGAGCGTGACGCCCATGGTGTGTCCTCCCCGAGTCGATGGACGGTCATCGAGCGCACGGCGCCTCCGGGCGCGGGACGCTCTGCCTGGCGCGTCCGGCGCCGCACACGACGTGCGGCGCCGGACGGGTGGAGCTGGGAGCGGCTCAGACGTTGACGCCGAAGTCCTGCGCGATGCCGCGCAGGCCCGACGCGTACCCCTGGCCGATGGCACGGAACTTCCACTCCGCGCCGTTGCGGTAGAGCTCACCGAAGACCATGGCGGTCTCGGTCGAGGCGTCCTCGCTCAGGTCGTAGCGTGCGAGCTCACTGTTGTCCGCCTGGTTCACCACGCGGATGTACGCGTTGCGCACCTGGCCGAAGCTCTGCTGCCGGCTCTCGGCCTCGTAGATCGAGACCGGGAAGACGATCTTGTCCACGTCGGCGGGGACGCCCGCGAGGTTGACCTTGATGACCTCGTCGTCGCCCTCGCCCTCACCGGTGAGGTTGTCACCGGTGTGCTCGACCGACCCGTCGGGGCTCTTGAGGTTGTTGAAGAAGACGAAATTCCCGTCGCCGCTGACCTTGCCCTCGGTGTTCGTCAGCAGAGCGCTGGCGTCGAGGTCGAAGTCACCGCCGGTGGTCGTACGGGCATCCCAGCCCAGACCGACGATGACCGCGGTCAGGTTCGGCGCGGCCTTGGTCAGCGAGACGTTGCCGCCCTTGCTGAGGCTGACTCCCACGAGTCCTCCAAAAGTTTTGAGAGGGCCGGCAGACACCAGCGCCCCCGTCGTGCGTTGGCATCGGATCAACGATTGGATCCTAGTGACCGGTTCCCGGCCAAAACAGGCTTTTGACCGGGCGCCGCCTGGAGATCCGGGATTCAGATCGAGTCGAGGGCCTTGAGGTAGTCGTTCAGGTCACGCGCGTCCGGCAGCGCGTTGACGACGGTCCAGCGGACCACGCCCGCCTTGTCGATGATGAAGGTGCCGCGCACCGCGCAGCCCTTGTCCTCGTCGAAGACGCCGTACGCCCGCGAGGTCTCGCCGTGCGGCCAGAAGTCCGACAGCAGCGGGTACTCCAGACCCTCCTGCTCGGCGAAGACGCGCAGGGTGTGGATCGAGTCGTTGGAGACGGCGAGCAGCTGGGTGTCGTCGTTCTCGAACTTCGGCAGCTCGTCACGGAGCGCGCAGAGCTCCCCCGTGCAGACACCGGTGAAGGCGAACGGGTAGAAGAGCAGCACCACGTTCTTCTCGCCGCGGAAGTCGGACAGCTTCACAGTCCGCCCGTGGTTGTCCTTCAGTTCGAAGTCCGGAGCCGGCGTGTCGACCTCGATCGCCATGAGACGTGTCCCTTCGCAGCGTCACCAATTGCCCGGACTGGTCCGTCCGGGTGAGTCCCCACCCTACGCAGAGCCGCCCACGGGCGCGTACGAAGGCCCCCGGGCTCCCGTCCGCGGGTACGGGCGCGTACGAAGGCCCCCGGCGGCGCGGTGCCGTCGGGGGCCTCGGTGACGAAAGGGGTTCAGCGCTTGGCCTTGGCCCCCTTGGGAGTGACCAGACGGCTGCCCGTCCAGTCCTTGCCCGCGCTGATGCTCTTGGTCTGGGCGAGACCAGCTGTCTGGGCAGCCTCGTTGATGTCGCTCGGTTCGACGTATCCGTCGCGGCCGGTCTTGGGCGTCAGCAGCCAGACCGCCCCACCGTCCTCGATCAGACCAATGGCATCCACCAGCGCGTCCGTAAGGTCGCCGTCCTCGTCGCGGAACCAGAGCAGGACGACGTCAGCGACATCGTCGTAGTCCTCGTCGACGAGTTCCTGGCCGATTGTGGCCTCAATGCCCTCACGGAGCTCCTGCTCGACGTCGTCGTCGTAGCCGATCTCCTGGACCACCTGTCCGGGCTCGAACCCAAGCCTTGCGGCCGTGTTGGTCCGTTCCTCCGCGTGGTCCGCGGTCGCGCTCACGGGTTGCCTCCTGATCATGTTTCGGAAAATGCTTCGGCCACGCGCGTGCGCGGGGCATTGGCCGTAGTCCACACGGGCTCGGCGAATCGCGCAAGTACCCGGCGGCCGAGACCGCCTAAACGGTGACGTTCCCTGCCACGTCGCCGCAACGTCCGGCATGTCTCCTGCGGGGCCCGGAACGGTGTCCGGACCCTTTACGTCCTTCCTCAGCTTATGCCGTTTCGGTCCGCCATTCGGAGTCGAACAGCCTTTGGGAACGCATGGCCGGGTTGGGCGTATGGTTGCGGTTTGGGCCGGAGCGCCCTCGTTCCACCGGCGCCGGGGCCCGCCCCGGCTTCGGGGAACCTCGTGTTACTCCACAGTAGAGATGACGTTCAGGCCCTCGCGGTACACGATGGAGTCTGCGTACAGAAGGCACTCGGGGGAACGTTCCCCCGCAACCAGGCCCCGAAGAGCACCACCGAACAGCGAAGGAACAGCGTGGCTTCCGGATCCGATCGCAACCCGATCATCATTGGCGGCCTTCCGAGCCAGGTCCCGGACTTCGATCCAGAAGAGACCCAGGAATGGCTCGACTCCCTCGACGCCGCCGTCGACGAGCGAGGCCGTGAGCGGGCCCGCTACCTGATGCTCCGCCTCATCGAGCGCGCCCGCGAGAAGCGCGTCGCCGTGCCGGAGATGCGCAGCACGGACTACGTGAACACGATCGCCACGAAGGACGAGCCGTTCTTCCCCGGTGACGAGGAGATCGAGCGCAAGGTCCTCAACGCGACCCGGTGGAACGCCGCGGTGATGGTCTCCCGCGCCCAGCGCCCCGGGATCGGGGTCGGTGGCCACATCGCCACCTTCGCCTCCTCGGCCTCGCTGTACGACGTGGGCTTCAACCACTTCTTCCGCGGCAAGGACCAGGGCGACGGCGGCGACCAGATCTTCTTCCAGGGACACGCCTCCCCGGGCATCTACGCCCGTGCCTTCCTGCTCGACCGGCTGAGCGAGGCACAGCTCGACGCCTTCCGCCAGGAGAAGTCGAAGGCGCCGAACGGCCTGTCCAGCTACCCGCACCCGCGGCTGATGCCGGACTTCTGGGAGTTCCCGACCGTCTCGATGGGCCTCGGCCCGCTCGGTGCGATCTACCAGGCGCGGATGAACCGCTACATGGAGGCGCGCGGCATCGCCGACACCTCCAAGTCGCACGTCTGGGCCTATCTGGGTGACGGCGAGATGGACGAGCCCGAGTCGCTCGGCCAGCTGTCCATCGCCGCCCGTGAGGGTCTGGACAACCTCACCTTCGTGGTCAACTGCAACCTGCAGCGCCTGGACGGCCCGGTCCGCGGCAACGGCAAGATCATCCAGGAGCTGGAGTCGCAGTTCCGCGGTGCCGGGTGGAACGTCATCAAGCTGGTCTGGGACCGCACCTGGGACCCGCTGCTCGCGCAGGACCGCACGGGCATCCTGGTCAACAAGCTGAACACCACCCCGGACGGCCAGTTCCAGACGTACGCCACCGAGACCGGCGCGTACATCCGCGACCACTTCTTCGGTGACGACCCGCGGCTGCGCGACATGGTCAAGGACATGTCCGACGACCAGATCCTGCACCTGGGGCGCGGCGGCCACGACCACCGGAAGGTGTACGCGGCGTACGCGGCGGCCAAGGCCCACAGGGGCCAGCCGACGGTGATCCTGGCGCAGACGGTCAAGGGCTGGACGCTCGGACCGAACTTCGAGGGCCGCAACGCGACCCACCAGATGAAGAAGCTCACGGTCGACGACCTGAAGCGCTTCCGCGACCGGCTGCACATCCCGGTCGCGGACAAGCAGCTGGAGGACGGCAACCCGCCGTACTACCACCCGGGCCGCGACTCGGAAGAGATCCAGTACATGCACGACCGCCGTCAGGGTCTGGGCGGGTACGTCCCGTCCCGGGTCGTGCGGGCGAAGCCGCTGCCCTTGCCCGACGACAAGGCGTACGCGACCGCTAAGAAGGGTTCGGGTCAGCAGTCGATCGCCACGACCATGGCGTTCGTCCGCGTACTGAAGGACCTCATGCGGGACAAGGAGATCGGCAAGCGCTTCGTGCTGATCGCGCCGGACGAGTACCGCACCTTCGGCATGGACGCGTTCTTCCCGAGTGCGAAGATCTACAACCCGCTCGGCCAGCAGTACGAGTCGGTGGACCGGGAGCTCCTCCTCGCGTACAAGGAGTCGCCGACCGGCCAGATGCTGCACGACGGCATCTCCGAGGCCGGCTGCACGGCCTCGCTGATCGCGGCGGGCTCGGCGTACGCCACGCACGGCGAGCCGCTGATCCCGGTGTACGTCTTCTACTCCATGTTCGGTTTCCAGCGCACCGGTGACCAGTTCTGGCAGATGGCCGACCAGCTCTCGCGCGGTTTCGTGTTGGGCGCGACCGCCGGCCGTACCACGCTGACCGGTGAGGGCCTCCAGCACGCGGACGGTCACTCGCAGCTCCTGGCGTCCACGAACCCGGGCTGCGTCGCGTACGACCCGGCGTTCGGGTACGAGATCGCGCACATCGTCCAGGACGGTCTGCGCAGGATGTACGGCGGGACCCCCGAGGAGAACGAGGACGTCTTCTACTACCTGACCGTCTACAACGAGCCGATCCAGCACCCGGCCGAGCCCGCCGACGTGGATGTCGAGGGCATCCTCAAGGGCGTGTACCGCTACCGCGCCGGCGAGAAGGGCCAGATCCCGGCCCAGATCATGGCGTCCGGTGTGGCGGTGCCGTGGGCGGTGGAGGCGCAGCGGATCCTCGCCGACGAGTGGAACGTGAAGGCGGACGTCTGGTCGGCGACCTCCTGGAACGAGCTGCGCCGTGAGGCCGTGGACGTGGAGCGGTACAACCTGCTCCACCCGGAGGAGGAGCAGCGCGTCCCGTACGTGACGCGGAAGCTCTCCGGCTCCGAGGGCCCGTTCGTGGCGGTCTCGGACTGGATGCGTTCGGTGCCCGACCAGATCGCGCGCTGGGTGCCCGGTGCGTACCAGTCGCTGGGTGCGGACGGCTTCGGCTTCGCCGACACCCGCGGGGCGGCCCGCCGCTTCTTCCACATCGACGCGCAGTCGATCGTGCTCGCGGTGCTCACGGAGCTGGCCAAGGAGGGCCGGATCGACCGTTCGGCGCTGAAGACGGCGGTCGACCGGTACGACCTCCTGGACGTGGCCGCGGCCGACCCGGGCCCGGCCGGCGGCGACGCGTAACGGCACGGACACACGGCACGGACACATGGCGCGGGTGTACGCCGCGCGCGGGTGTACGCAGGGCGGCGGAACCTCGGGGTTCCGCCGCCCTGCGGCGTTCCGCGGCCGGTCAGCCGCCCGCGGTCCCGAAGGCCGTCACGGTCAGCTCTCCCAGATCTTGAAGGCCCTCACGGTGTACGGCGACCGGGGCACCCAGGTGCCGCCGCCCGGGTACGTCTCGAATTCCCCGGTCTCCCCGCACTCGGCCGACTGGTAGGTGGTGACGGGACGCCCGGTGCGGTTGACGAGGGACTGGGCGTGGCCGCCGGCCGGCAGCGGGACACAGCTCTCGATGTCGACGGTGGACAGCTCGTGGGTCTGCCCGGCCCCCGCGAAGTCGGCTTTCGTCCAGAGGCAGAGCTGCCCCGCCCCGCAGGGCGCGAGCCCTGCCGGGGTGGTCTGCGGGGCGCTGCGGGAGCGCCCCTGCTCGGCGGACCCGTGGTGGGCGGCGGGCGCGGTGCCGGCCAGTGCCGTGGCCGGGACGAGCGCGGTGGCCGCCAGGGTGGCGGCGAGAACGGTCGTGCGCATGGTGGATCAACCCCCGTGGTCGAGCGAATCGATGTCCGCACTCTGACCTGCGCGGGAGCGCACCGGGAAGGGGCCGGGCGACGGACCACCCTGATAGGCGACAGCCCCGCCGGAACCGTCCGGCGGGGCTGTCGTGTGCACCGTGTTGACGCCTGGTCGCCGGTGGGTGCGGGGGTCAGATGTGACCGGCTCCCGCGCCAGCCTCGGCGTTCGCACCGCGCTTGGTGAGTGTGGCGACCAGGGCCGCGACCACCGCGACGATGCCGGCGACCATGAACGCGGAGCTCATGCCCGACACGAACGTGTCATGGGCGACGCCCGTGATCTTCGCCGCGATCTCCGGCGGGGTGCCGGGCGCGACGGGCGGCATGCCGACCTTGATGGCCGCGGATGCCTGGTCGAGCTGCGCCGGGTCGACCGGCGGAAGGTCCGCGGCCTTCCAGTTGTCGCCGAGCTCGGCGTCGACCTGCGCGGCCATGACGGCACCCAGGACGGCCGTGCCGAGGCTGCCGCCGACCTGCATCGCCGCCTGCTGCAGCCCGCCCGCGACACCGGAGAGCTCAAGCGGGGCGTTGCCCACGATGACCTCGGTGGCGCCGACCATGACCGGTGCGAGGCCGAAGCCGAGCAGGCCGAACCAGAGCGACATGGTCAGGGTGCCGGTGCCGGTGGTCAGCTGCGACATGCCGAACATGGCGATCGCGACGGACACCATGCCGCCGACGAGCGGCACCCGCGGGCCGAACCTGGTGATCGCGGCGCCGGCGAGCGGCGATCCGACGATCATCATCCCGGTCAGCGGCAGCAGGTGCAGACCGCTGTCGACCGGGCTCATGCCGTGGACGTTCTGCAGGTAGAAGGTGACGAAGAACAGGCCGCCCATGAAGGCGAAGGCCATCAGCACCATGAGGACCACACCGGCCGAGAGCGGCAGGGAGCGGAACATGGTCAGCGGGATGAGCGGCTCGCGGACGTTCTTCTGGGAGAGGGCGAACACGAAGAACAGAACGATCGCGGCGCCGAGGAAGCCGAGGGTCCTGGCATCGCCCCAGCCCCACTCGGATCCCTTGATGAGCGACCAGATCAGGCAGAACATCGCCTGCGAGAGCAGCACGATGCCGCCGATGTCGAAGGACCTGGGCGCGTTCGCGGCGCGGTGGTCCCTGAGGATCACGAGGCCGAAGACGAGCGCGAGCACGCCGACCGGCACGTTGATGAAGAACACGGACTGCCAGCTGACGTGCTCCACGAGCACACCGCCGAGGATGGGGCCGCCCGCGGTCGAGGCGCCGATCACCATGCCCCAGATGCCGATCGCCATGTTCAGCTTCTCGGCGGGGAAGGTGGCGCGCAGCAGGCCGAGCGCCGCGGGCATCAGCAGGGCGCCGAACAGGCCCTGCAGCACTCGGAAGACGATCACGAGCGTCACACTGTCGGCGAGGCCGATGGCCGCCGAGGAGGCGGCGAACCCCGCGATGCCTATCAGGAAGGTCTGGCGGTGGCCGAAGCGGTCACCGAGCTTGCCCGCGGTGATCAGCGAGACCGCGAGCGCGAGCATGTAGCCGTTGGTGATCCACTGGACGTCGGCGAGCGAGGCTCCGAGGTCCTGCTGGATGGCGGGGTTGGCGATCGCGACGATCGTGCCGTCGAGGGCCACCATCATCACGCCTATGGCGACGGCGAAGAGCGTCAGCCAGGGATGGCCGCGCAACCCCTTCACCGGTGCGGGAACGTGGGTGTCTTCAGGCTCCTGCGGCGCCTTCTCGACAGCGGTCTGACTAGTCATGCGCTGGAGATTAGTGTCAGCGTCTGACAGTTGACAAACCATTTCACAAGACAGTAACTGTCACGTAGCCCGTAGGTAGGCTGAGACGGTCAAAGCGACAGAAAGAGGTCCGTTACGTGACGTGCGGGCAGACAACCGGGGCCCCTGCGCCGGGGCCTCCGGCCGGCTTGCGCGAGCGCAAGAAGAAGCGCACCCGCGACGCCCTGCTGCACACCGCTCTCGAGCTCTTCACCACCCAGGGGTACGACCGGACCACCGTCGACGAGATCGTCGACGCCGTCGAGGTGTCCCAGCGCACCTTCTTCCGCTACTTCACGAACAAGGAGGCGGCCGCCTTCGCCGTCCAGGAGACGGTCGAGCTGAACTTCCTCGCGGAGCTGCGCCGGCGCCCGGCCGCCGAGTCCCCCTTCGAGGCCATGCGCCGGGCCGCGCTGAACGCCTGGGACAGTATCGCCGATGCCCCCGGGGGGAACATCACGGTCGCGCTCCAGATGCGGACGTACCGGATGATCGAGTCGACCCCCGCACTCCTCGCCGCCCACATGCGGCGCAGCATCGACCTGGAGCACCAGATCACCCTGCTGGTTGCGGAGCGTGAGGGACTGGATCCTGACACCGATCCCCGGCCCCGGGTGGCCGTCGCCGCATTCTCCGGCGTGATGCGACTGACCGGTCAGCTGTGGGGGCAGCGCCAGGACGCGAGCGTCGAGGCGCTGCGCGATCTGACCGAGCTCCACCTGGACCACCTCCAGCCTGCGCTCTCCGAGGGCTGGCGCGCCGCTTAGGCGGACCGCACAGCTGTGCCGCACGCCTCACCGCCGGGTCATGACCGAACTCACAACGACCGGGCCGCCCCGGACCGTGCCGCATTCGGGACGGCCGCCCGACGCACCGGAGCGTGGGCGGGCCACCCACGCAGCGTGAGAGTCCCGCGTCCGATTCCCCGCGGCCGGGTGATCCGCGTCACCCCCGTAACGGGGGCCTGTGCATGTCTTTTAGGGTGGGGCGCAGTGACTTCCTTCGATTCCTCCCCCACGCTCACCGCTTGGCGCGCGCTGCTCGCCGTAGCGGTCGTGTTCGTGATGCTGGCGACCACCGGGTGGACCGCCGTGCGCCATCAGCACTCCGCCGCACCGCGCGAGATCGCGCTCGCCTCCTGGGCGAGGGACCGGATAGCCGGTCACTCACTCCCGGACACCGACGCGCCGGCGTACCGGCTGGCCCACTTCTTCGCGACGCTCACGTCGGGGCAGCAGGTCGCGCTCGCCGACAAGTACCCGCTCGTGGTGGGGAATCTGAACGGCGCCCCGGTCACCCTGCGGTACCGGGCCAACCGCCATGCCCTGGTGCAGGCCCGGGCCCTGGAGCAGCAGCGCACTCAGGACACGAGACTCTCGTCCCACGGCCGCCACCAGGCCCTGCTCCGGCTGGAACGCTTCAGATCGCTGCTCGCGGGTGACCGGCAGATCCTCGCCTTCGACCCGTCGGGCCGGGGTCACGCGGCCGAGGTCTTCGGCGACCTCGACCGGGCGCGGCGGGTCTCGGTCGTCGTCCCCGGGGTCGACACGAATCTGCTGACGCTGGAACGCACCGGCCGCAGGAAGAACGCGGCGCCCGTCGGTATGGCGCAGTCGCTGTACGCCGCCGAGCGCGCGGCCGGCCCCGGCTCCCGTACCGCGGTCATCGCCTGGGCCGATTACACGGCGCCCGCCGGGATCGGCATGGACGCCGCTCTGGGCAGGCTGGCGGCGGAAGGCGCCGTGCGGCTGAACGCGCTGGTGGGCGCACTGCCCGGCACCTCGTCCGTCTCGCTGTTCTGCCACAGCTACGGCTCCGTGCTGTGCGGTGTCGCGGCCCGTGGGCTGCCGTCCCGGGTGTCCGACATCGCGGTCGCGGGCAGTCCGGGCATGCGGGCGGACAGTGCGGCCGGTCTGCACACCCGGGCCAGGGTGTGGGCGATGCGGGACGGCGACGACTGGATCGAGGACGTGCCGAACATGGCGGTCGGCGGTCTCGGCCACGGCGCCGATCCGGTCGACCCGGGCTTCGGCGCGCGGATCGTGTCGGCGAGCGGCGCGATCGGGCACAGCGGCTATTTCGAGCCGGGTACGACCAGCCTCAGCAACTTCGCCGCCATCGGCGTGGGCGCCTACGACTCGGTCAGCTGCTCGACCGCCGACCAGTCGTGCCACCGCGATATTGCCGGCGAGCCGGGTGCCTGACGCGCGTGGAGGGCCGCGGGCGGCCTTGCCGGTTTCCGACCGTACCGAGGGGGGACGCGCGGACCTGTGCCGCATACGATGAGGCACATGGGTGATGTGCTGGCGGGGATTCATGCCACCTGGGAGTTCGACACCGACTCCGTGCTCATCCGCTTCGAACGGGGGATCCGTACGCCGAGGCTCTTTCTGAGTCTGCGTGAACGCCGCATTCCGTACGCGGCGTTGTCATCGGTGACACTGACCCCGGGCAAGCGGGGCACGGTGGTCCTGCACGCGGTGCCGAGACCCCGTGCCGATCCGCTGCTGGAGGCCGCGGCCGGGCAGCTCAAGGAGAGCTGCGATCCCTGTCGCCTGGTGCTGCCGGCCGGGAGCGAGACGCTCGCGGAGTACTACGCCGGCGAGCTGCGGGCCCTCCTGGGGGAGGAGGCGTCCCTGCCCGCCGACCGCTTCATGGTGACGGCTCCCGAGCCTCCGATGCACTTCAAGGCCTACGACGGCCGGGCCGCTTTCGACGGGAGACTGGTCTCGTTCCGTTGGTCCCGGACGGGTGCCTCCAGCGCCAAGTGGAAGGCGGGCGACCAGAGCTTTCCCGTGGCGGACCTGGGCGGGATCGAATGGCGCTCGCCCGAGGCCTTCGAGGGGTACCTCCGGCTGCTGCCGCGCGGCGCGTGCGCGGATCCGGGGGAGCCGGCCGAGGGCGGTCCCGGTCCTGACCCGGCCCGGGGCACCGCCCTTGCCGTCCGGCGCGTCCCTCCGGACCAGGACCCGGCGGCCGTCGTGTTCGGCCTGGGGTACGGACCGGTGCACGAGTCGCTGCCGTTCGCCGCGGCCGTCCTGGAGTCCGCCCGCCGGACCCAGTCCGTGCCCGTCGCGACCGCTCCCGTCCCGGTGGGCGGCGGGCGCCGCGACCCTGCGGACATCGCCGAGCGGATGCGCTACCTCGGGGATCTGCACCACGCGGGCCTGGTGACGGACGCGGAGTTCAGCGCGAAGAAGGCGGAGCTGCTCGCCGAGCTGTGAGCCCTGCCCACGGCCTCCTGCCCGGTGCCGGGCTCCGAGCCTCCGGTGCCGGGCCACGAGCCCCGCCCCCTACCCGGGTACGGGGCGGGGCGCCCGCGATCAGCCCCACGGTATGACGCCACCCCGCACACCCCGTGCCTACTCTGACCCGATCATGACCACGTCTTCCCCCGGGCCCCCGTCCCCCGCCGACGGTCTGCTGAGCGCCGCCCGCCGCAATCTGCGCGAGCTCGCCCAGTCCCTGTCCCACCCGTCCCACCCGCCGACCCCGCCGCTCGCCGGTTCTCCGAGGCTATGGCTGCGGCTGCTGCCGTACGCCGTCGTGCTGGCTCTGACCGCTGTCTTCGTCCCTGTCACCATCGAGGTACTGACCGGCGACTACGAGGTGTCCGGCGGGATCGCCGGGGCGCTGGCCGTCGGACAGGCCGCCCCCCTGCTGATGCTGGCGCACCGGCCGCTGCAGGCCTGGTGGATCGTCTTCGCCGCCGACCTCCTGGGCGCCCTGGTGCTCCTGGGGCGGCCGGAGCAGCCCGGGACCATCTGGCCGTGGACCTCGCCGGCCATCGTCGGCTATCTCTTCGTGCTGCTGGCCCTGGGCCTGCGGGAGAACCGGCGGACCGTGATCGGCGTATGGCTGGCGACGGGCACGGCAGGGCTGCTGCTGCATCTGATCGCGCCCGCGCGCAGCGACGGCGGCGCGCTGCTGCTGCTCGTCCTCGGTGCGGTGGTGCTGGTGATCGGGGCGGCGGTACGGGAGCGGAGCGAGGCCCAGCGCCGGCTCGTGGAGCAGGAGACGATCAGCGAGGCCGAGCGTGCGCAGCGGACGCTGCTGGAGGAGCGCACCCGGATCGCCCGAGAGCTCCATGACGTGGTCGCGCACCACATGTCGGTGATCACCGTGCAGGCCGACTCGGCCCCGTACAGGATCAGTGGGCTCTCCGAGGAGGCGCGGGCGGAGTTCACGTCGATCGCGGCGGCCGCCCGGGAGTCCCTGGCCGAGATGCGCCGTCTGCTGTCGGTGCTGCGCAGTGACGGCAGCCGGGGCGAGCTGGCCCCGCAGCCTGGCCTCGGCCGGTTGCAGCAGCTGGTGGAGGCGACGGTGCGGGCGGGGCTCCCGGCCGAGCTCTCGCTGGCGGCGGACGTGCGGGGGGCGGTGGAGCGCGGCGACGTGCCGCAGGCGGTGGAGCTGTCGGCGTACCGCATCGTGCAGGAGTCGCTGGCCAATGTGGTGCGGCACGCGCCGGGTGCGCGCACCCGGGTGTCGGTCACGGCGGGCGACGGCCATCTGACGGTGCTGGTCGTCAACGACGCGGCGCGGAAACCGGGTTCGCCGCTGGAGGCGTCGGGGACGGGACACGGACTGGTCGGCATGCGGGAACGCGTACGGTTGACCGGCGGCACGCTCGACACCGGCCCGCTGCCGGACGGGGGCTTCCGGGTGGCCGCGCGGCTTCCGCTGCCGCCGTCCGAGCCGCCCCCGGCATCCCTGTCCCCGGAGGAACCGTGACCATCCGCGTGATCATCGTCGACGACCAGGCCATGGTGCGGGCCGGTTTCGCCGCGCTGCTGGCCGCGCAGAGCGACATCGACGTGGTGGGCGAGGCGCCGGACGGGCGCAAGGGGGTCGAGGTCAGCAGGACGGTGCATCCGGACGTCGTCCTGATGGATGTGCGGATGCCCGAGATGGACGGACTGGCCGCGGCCCGCGAGCTGTTGAGCCCGCCGACGGGTGTGGTCCACCGGCCGAAGGTCCTGATGCTCACCACCTTCGACGTGGACGACTACGTGTACGAGGCGCTGCGCGCCGGGGCCTCCGGATTCCTGCTGAAGGACGCCCCGCCGGCCGACCTGATCTCCGCGGTGCGGGTCGTGGCGGCGGGCGACGCGCTGCTGGCGCCCTCGGTGACCCGGCGGCTCATCGCCGACTTCGCGCGTCAGCGGCCGGCCGCGCCCTCCAGCGGTCCGGCGCTGCGGCTGACCGGCCTGACACCGCGTGAGACGGAGGTGCTGGAGCTGATCGCCCGGGGCCTGTCGAACCAGGAGATCGCGGCGCGGCTGGTGCTGGCCGAGCAGACGGTGAAGACGCACATCGGGCGGGTGCTGGCCAAGCTCGGCCTGCGGGACCGGGCCCAGGCGGTGATCTTCGCGTACGAGTCGGGGCTGGTGACCCCCGGGGAGGCGTGAGGCCTTCCCGCCACGTCCCCCCGGTGGCACCCGGGGAGGCGTGGGGCTTTCCCCCCGTACACCCCCTACCCCGGTACCACCTGAGGGTTGGCCCCGCAGTGTGACGCCCTGTCACCCGTCGTCTTCCTACCTTCCTCCCCGGCACACCGACCGGTGTGCGCACGCCGTAGGGGGAGGACACGATGCGCCGATACGCGAGGACACTGGTCGCGGTCGCACTGGCGGCCACAGTGGTGGCGGGGACGGCCGGCTGGGCGTCGGGCGACACCCAGCGGGCGGTGACGGGACCGCCGCCCGGCAGCGACTCGTGGCGCGCCGACGAGGTGCGGGGACGGGAGCTGCCCGATCCTGCTCGCGCGACGCCGGATCAGGTGCGTTCCTTCTTCCGGGTGTTGAGCACGGCTGATCGGCAGGAGCTTCTGGAGCGGCACCCGTTGGTCGTCGGCAATCTGGACGGCGTGCCGCTGGAGCTCCGCTACCGCGCCAACGCCCGTGCGCTGAGCGCCTCCCACGACCCCCGGTACGCCCGCCTCGCCGCACCCGGTCGGCAGATCCTCGCGTTCGACCCCCGGGGCCGCGGCCAGGTCGCCGAGGTGTTCGGGGACCTGCGCTCCGCCCGTCATGTGTCCGTCGTCGTACCGGGTTCGGACATCGACGCCGGGACCTTCGACCGGCGTGGCGACGTGTACGGCACTCCGGCGGGAATGGCCGCTTCGCTGCACGCCGAGACGGGCCGGGACGGTGCCGTGATCGCCTGGGCCGGATACACCACGCCCGTCGGTCTGGGCCTGGACGCGGCGACGGGCGCACTGGCCGAGGCGGGCGCCAAGCGGCTCACCCGCTTCACGGCCGGGCTCGCCGCCGACGGGCTGCCCGCGCCCGTCGTGTTCTGCCACAGCTACGGCTCGGTGGTGTGCGGGCTCGCGGCGCACCGGCTCACCGCCACGGATCTGGTCGTGCTCGGCTCTCCGGGGATGCGCGCCGACGACGTGGCCGATCTGCGCACCGGGGCCCGGGTCTGGGCGGCCAAGGACGACACCGACTGGATCGACGACGTGCCGCATGTGCGGGTGGCCGGTCTCGGGCACGGCGCCGACCCGGCCGGCGCGCGGTTCGGGGCCCGCCGGGTGCCCGCCGAGGACGCGAAGGGGCACACCGGCTACTTCGCTCCCGGCACGGACTCGCTCCGTGCCTTCGCCGCCATCGCCGAAGGGGCCTCCCGATGAGCGTGCGGCAGTTGGCCTCCCGGATCGACGAGCGGACCCCCGTCCACCGCGACCGCGCGGCCGACGGGCTGCGCGCTCTCGCCCTGCTGGCGGTGCCAACCGGTCACTGGCTGCTCGGCGGATTCACCCTGGACGGCGACGGCGCGCTGCACAACGCCAGCCCGCTCTCCGCCTTCGCCGTCTTCTCCCCGGTGAGCTGGGTGCTCCAGATGCTGGGCGTCTTCTTCCTGGTCGGCGGCTACGCCTCCGTCCTCTCCTACCACCGCAGACCGTCCACCGACGGCGCCTGGCTGCGCGCCCGGATGGTCAGGCTGGGCAGGCCGGTGCTCGGCGTGACCGCCGTGTGGGCGCTGATGATTCCGGTGCTGTACGCGGCCGGGGTGCCCGAGGACACCTTGCGTACGGGCGCGAAGCTGGTGATCCAGCCGCTCTGGTTCGTCGGGGTCTACGCGGTCGTCACGGCACTCACGCCGTACTGCGTGCGCCTGGCCGGGCGGCTCGGCGGCTGGGCGGCGGCCCCGCTGATCGGCTCGGTCGCGGCGGTCGACTTCCTGCGCTACGGCCCGTACGCGGATGCCGTGCCGCCCTGGCTGGGCGTGCTGAACATCCTGCCCGGCTGGCTCTTCGCCTATCAGCTCGGCGTCTCCTGGGGGGAGGGCCGCCTCACCCGGTGCGGGGCCCGTCTGCTGCTCGTCGGCGGCACGGCGCTGTTCGCCGTACTGCTGCTCGTCTTCCACTACCCGGCGTCGATGGTCGGCGTACCCGGCGAGGCACGGACCAATTCGCATCCGCCGTCCCTGCTGGTCCTCGCGCTGGCCTCGGCGCAGAGCGGCGCGGCCCTCCTCCTGCACGGCCCGATCGGCAGGGCGCTGCGCCGTCCGGCACTGTGGGCCCCGGTGGTGGTGATCAACCTGTCCGCGATGACGATCCTGTGCTGGCACCAGACGGCGATGCTGGCCGCGGCCGTCCCCGCGTCGTTCGCGGGCGCGGTACCGGGGCTGACGACGAGCCCGGACTCGGCCGGCTGGATCATCGCCCGGCTGGCCTGGATGCCCCTGTTCGCCGCCCTCCTGCTCCTGATCGCCCGCTACGCCCGCCGGTTCGAGGAGCCCTGGGAGGCGGGCACGCGCGGCGCGAAGGCGCGCCGGGCAGCGGCGGGGCTGCTCGCGGCGGGCTTCGCGGTCTTCGCGCTACGGCTGGCCTGAGGCCGCCTGCCCTCGTGCAGGGGCCGTGCTGCTCGGAGTCCACGTCCCCCGCGCAGTCGCTCCTCGGCGGTACTCCCGGGCTGTGCTCGGACGCTCGCCCGAACTGCCGCACGAGAACCCGTCCATGCCACGGGACAGGCGCACGAGTAGTGACAAGTGGGGCGTGGGTTCGTTTCCCAGGCGTGAGTACATCTGATGCCCCCACAGCAACGGCAACCGCAACGGGCACTGGCTACGCATCCTTCGTTCCGGGACATTCACCGAGAGGAGTGGGAAGCGTGCCCGGCCCCAGGACTGCGGAGCCCCGACCCGAGGTGCAACCGCGTACGGTGCCCCCCGCGGCGAAGAGAGGGACGGAAACGCCGATGTACGGGCAATTGATCAGACTCTGGACTGCTCGCGGCAGCACGCTCCCCGGCGTCCCGGATCCGGAGTGGCAGCGGCTTGTCTCCTACCGGCACCACCAGGAGGAGACGGAGCGGACGTTGCGGATACTTCACCTTCGCGACACCACGCCACTCGCATGACCTGACGGCCGGAATCAATCCCGGTGCACGAACAAAGAGCACGAACGGCCGGGAACATGACGCGGGATGATTGTCGCCAAGTACTATCTCGCAGGCCCAATCGGGTCATTTCGGCATTTCGCAGAAACAATTCAGCCGCACCGACGTTGACCGACCGTGGAAGCCAGGGAGATGTGGAAGCGGCACGCCGTTTTGGCCGACGCCTTCTGTGGTGCGGACGACCGGGTGCGTGAGGCGCAGTCGGTATTCGACGGGGCCCAGGCGGAGCGTGCGAGAACTCTTGCCGCTTTCGCCGTCACTGTGGGTAGTGACGCCGCTGTTGCCGAGTTGCTGGGGCTGAACGAGCGCGAGGTGCGGCTCGCCCGCCGTACCGTCGGAAAGAGCGATGCCCGCTCGCTCGCCGGAGCACTGCTCAGCCATCCGCCGGCCGACGCTCCGGACGTGGCCGCGGCGACGGGAGCCGTTCCCGGGAACAACAGCCCCCTGCCCCTCCCCCAAGGCGGGAATCCCGCGGCCAAGGTACGACTGGAGCCCACTCAGTGCTCCATTCCGTCACCCCGCGTGGAACAGCTCCCGGCCCAGCAGTCGACACCTGCGGGGCCCCTGGGACCGGAGGAGTGGTCGCACGCCCGCGACGCCCTGCTGGTGGACGGCTGGAACAAGGGTACGGATGCCGCGGCCCTCGCCGCCCAGCTCGGCATCGGGCTCACTCAACTGGTCTCGCGGGCGCAGTTGCTGTACGCGAACGGGCGCCTCACGCAGGCACGCCGCGACCGGGGCCGGCACAGGCGCCTCTCGAACGAATTCGCCCGGGCCGCCGAGACCGCCCACGGCTTCGGCCGCGCCCTGTCCTCGAGCGCGAACGAGAACCGTTCATGGTCACCGCCGGCCGACGCCCCCGGCCAGGCGAGAACCGCTCAGTACGCGCCTTACAGCCAGGACGGCAGCGAATTCCTCCGCTCGCACGTCGACGCGACGCCCGGGAACTCCGCCTACCCGGCGCAACAGAGGTGGGCCCACGACTATCCGGCCGAGCGCTGACACGAGCCTCCGGGCGCCCGCCGGGCAGCGGCCGGGCTGCTCACGGCGGGCCTCGCGACCTCCGCGCCCCGCCCGGCCCGAAGCCACCGGGGCCGGCTACTCGCGCGCGGTGGCCGTGCTGCTCATGTCCGGGTACCTGTCCCCCGCCACCTGGCCCGCCAGTGGCTCCAGCAGCTCCAGCTCCTGCTCGGACAGGGACAGCCTGGTCGCCCCGAGGTTCTCCAGCAGACGGCTGCGCTTGCGGGTGCCGGGGATCGGCACCACGGTCAGACCGTGCACCTGTGCCCTCTGCTGCACCCAGGCCAGGGCCACCTGCGCGGCCGTCGCCCCATGGGCCGCCGCGATCTTGTGCACGGGCTCCAGCAGGGCGGCGTTCCTCTTCGCGTTCTCGCCGGTGAAGCGCGGCTGGTGCTTACGGAAGTCGTCGTCCGCCAGGTCCTTGACCGCGTCGGCGAACGCCCCGGTCAGGAACCCGCGGCCGAGCGGCGAGTACGGCACGAGGGTCACCCCGAGCTCCGCTGCGGCGGGCACGGCGCTGTGCTCCACGTCCCGGCTGAAGAGCGACCATTCGGACTGGAGGGCGGCGATCGGGTGCACGGCGTGCGCCTCACGGAGCTCGGCCCCGGTCACCTCGCTCAGTCCGAGCTGCCTGACCTTGCCCTGCCGCACCAGCTCGGCCATCGCGCCCACCGACTCGGCGAGCGGGACGAGCGGATCGCGGCGGTGCATGTAGTACAGGTCGATGACGTCGGTGCCCAGCCGTCGCAGGCTGCCCTCGACGGCCTCGCGGATGTACGCGGGATCGTTGCGCACGCCCCGGTAGTGCGGGTCGTCGGTCCGCTCTATGGCGAATTTCGTGGCCAGCGTGATCTCGTCCCGGTGCGCCCCGACGAACGGCGCGAGGAACGTCTCGTTGGCCCCGCGTCCGTAGACGTCCGCCGTGTCGAAGAGGGTGACGCCCGCGTCCAGCGCCGCCTCCAGGGTGTCCCGGGCCGCCGCCTCGTCGGTTTCCCCGTAGAACTCGCTGATCCCCATGCAGCCGAGCCCCTGCACGCCCACCTGCGGGCCTTGACCGCCGAGCTGTACGGTCGCGATCTTTCCGGTCTCGCTCATGTGGTCAGACCCTTTCCGATTCCGGCGCCGTACGGGCGCCACCATAGAAGTCGATCTTGAAGTCGAGCACGGCGAGCGTCCCCTGGAGCTCCGCGATACGGGACCGCACGTCGCGCCGGGTCGACTCCAGCAGTTCCTGTCGTTCGGCGAAGGTGTGCTCGCCCTGCCGGACCAGCTCCGCGTACCTGACCATGCCGGCGACCGGCATGCCGGTCAGCCGGAGTTTGCCGACGAAGGACAGCCAGTCCAGGTCGCGGTTGCTGAAGCGGCGCTGGCCCGTGTGCGAGCGGTCCACATGCGGCATCAGCCCGATCCGCTCGTACCAGCGCAGCGTGTGTGCCGTGAGCCCGCTGAGGGCCACGACCTCGCTGATGGTGTAGCGGTCCTGGCCCTCGGGACGCGGGTGCGCCGTCGGGGCCGAGGCACAGGTGTCCGTGCGTGCGGAAGTGCTTTCCCTCACCGTCATGTCCTCCACGCTAGAACCTTGGAGTGCGCTCCAAGCAAGCGATACGGGGGCGATCGCGGATTCGGGCCCCGTTAGGCTCATACGCATGCACAGCCTGGCGATGATCGAGAACTGGCCCGTCCCCACCGCGGCAGCCGCCGTCGTCACGTCGGACGGCGCGCTCCTGGGTACCCATGGTCCCACCGCGCACCGCTTCCCGCTGGCCTCCGTCACCAAGCCGCTCGCGGCCTACGCGGCGCTGGTGGCGTACGAGGAGGGCGCCGTCGAGCTGGACGAGCCGGCCGGCCCCGAGGGCTCGACCGTCCGCCACCTCCTGGCGCACACCAGTGGCCTCGCCTTCGACGAGCACCGGGTCACGGCGCCCGCCGGCACCCGCCGGCTGTACTCCAACGCGGGCTTCGAGGTGCTCGGCGACCACATCACGAAGGCCACGCAGATCCCGTTCGCGGAGTACGTGCGCCAGGCGGTCCTGCAGCCCCTGGGCATGACCTCGACGACGGTGGACGGCTCCCCGGCCAAGGACGGCGTCTCGACCGTGGACGACCTGGTCCGCTTCGCTGCGGAGGTCCAGGCCCCGCGCCTCCTCGATCCGCGTACGGTGCTGGAGGCCCAGACCGTCGTCCACCCGGGCCTCAAGGGCGTGCTCCCCGGCTACGGTCACCAGAACCCCAACGACTGGGGACTCGGCTTCGAGATCCGCGGCTCCAAGTCACCGCACTGGACGGGGCTCTCCTCCTCCCCCGCCACCTTCGGCCACTTCGGCCAGGCCGGCACGTTCCTGTGGATCGATCCGGCGGCGGGCGCGGCCTGCGTCGCGCTGACGGACCGGGCGTTCGGCCCCTGGGCGACCGAGGCCTGGCCGCCGTTCACCGACGCGGTGCTGGCGGAGCTGTCCGCCTCCCGCTGAGAGGCCCTCCGGCCGACGTACATCTCCACGTACCAGGCGCAGTTGGTCTACGGGCTGCTGCGGACGGAGAAGTACGCGCGAGCCCTGTTTTCCGTGGACGACCCCAGCAGGGTCGAGGGGTCCTCGTACAGCGGCACCAACGGCGGCGACTGCGTCGAGGTGGCCGACGGCTGCTCCGCCTCCGTCCCCGACAGCAAGAATCCCGCCGGACCCGTGCTCGTGGACGGGCTTCGCTGACCGAACGGACGGAGGCCGGCGGCACCGTGAGCGCATCACAGCGGTCACGGTGAAGACGCATCTGCTGCGGGAGTTCGCCGAGCTCGGGGCCGGCGCCCCGTAGGCACGCGGTGGTCATGGCGCTCGAACCGGGCCTGCAGAAGAGGCGTCCGTGCGCCTCACACCGAGGCGAGCTCCCACATCAGCACCTCGGCGGCCGTCAGGGCCACCAGCTCCAGCCCTCCGGACTCCGTGATCCGTGCCGAGTCGCCCGCCGCCAGCTCCTCACCGCCGACCCGCACCTCGCCCCGTACGACATGGACGTACACGCCCGCCGCTTCCGGCACCGCGGTGCGCTCACCCTCGGCCAGGCGGCGGACATGGAGCATGGCGCGCGACTCGGGCAGGGCGTACGGCGTGGAGTCCGCGATCCCGGCGACATGCGTGTACGACGGCTCCCCGCCGGGTTCCAGCGGGGCCAGCCACATCTGAATGAACGTCAGCGGACCCTCGCCGTCGTTGCGTTCGACATGCCGCACCCCGGCGGCCGAGCTGAGGTGCTGGACGTCCCCGGCACGTACGACGGTGGCGTGGCCCGCCGAGTCCCGGTGGGTGAGCTCGCCCTCCACCACCCAGGTGACGATCTCGGTGTGGCTGTGCGGATGCTCGTCGAAACCGGCGCCCGGGGAGAGACGCTCCTCGTTGCAGGCCAGCACCGGCCCGAAGCGCAGGTTGTCGGGGTCGTAGAAGCGCCCGAAGGAGAATGCGTGCAGCGTCTCGATGCCCGCGGAGACACCCGGGGCCGGGTCCCCACCGCGGAAGCGGTCGCCGGAGCGGCGTACGTCCATCACACGTCCACGGTAGCCCCGCCCGGCGACCCGCCCGCCCCTCCCCTCCGCGCACCTGCCCCGATAAGGCAGTCTTGTGTCCGTGCCCCGACCCGATCCTGAGCAACCCGCCTCGAACGCCGCCCACCTCCACGCCGCGACCCTGAAGCGGCTGGAGCGGTCCTCCGGCCGTCTGGCCGCCAACGCCATCGCCCGCATGGACGAGACGCTGTCGTGGTACCGGGCGATGCCACCGGAGAACCGGTCCTGGATCGGTCTGGTGGCCCAGGCGGGCATCGCCGCGTTCACCGAGTGGTTCCGGCACCCGGAGACCCCGCAGGCCATCTCCACCGATGTGTTCGGCACGGCTCCGCGCGAGCTGACCCGGGCCATCACACTGCGGCAGACCGTCGAGATGGTGCGGACGACGATCGAGGTCATGGAGTCCGCGATCGACGAGGTGGCGGCCCCCGGCGACGAGTCGGTGCTGCGTGAGGCGCTGCTCGTCTACGCCCGCGAGATCGCCTTCGCGACCGCCCAGGTGTACGCCCAGGCCGCCGAGGCCCGCGGGGCGTGGGACGCCCGGCTGGAGTCCCTCGTGGTGAACGCGGTGCTGTCCGGCGAGGCGGACGAGGGTGCCGTGTCACGCGCCGCGGCGCTCGGCTGGAACTCCCCCGAGCACGTCTGCGTCGTCCTCGGCACCGCCCCGGACGGGGACAGCGAGCTCACCGTGGAAGCGATCCGGCGGGCTGCCCGGCACGCCAAGCTCCAGGTGCTGACCGGGGTGCTCGGTCACCGGCTGGTCGTCATCGCCGGCGGCAGCGACAACCCGCTGAACGTGGCGAAGTCGCTGATCGGCCCGTATGCCGCCGGTCCCGTCGTCGCCGGTCCCGTGGTGCCCGACCTGCTGGCCGCCACCCGGTCCGCCCAGGCCGCCGCCGCCGGGCTCAAGGCGTGCTCGGCGTGGCAGGACGCCCCGCGCCCCGTACTGTCGGACGATCTCCTTCCGGAACGCGCGATGGCCGGAGACCCCGCCGCGCGCGACCAACTGGTGGAGGAGATCTACAGACCGCTCGAAGAGGCCGGTTCGGCACTGCTGGAGACGCTGAGTGTCTATCTGGAACAGGCGAGCAGCCTGGAGGGCGCGGCCCGGATGCTGTTCGTGCACCCCAATACCGTGCGCTACCGGCTGCGACGTGTGACCGACGTCACCGGCTGGTCACCCTCCGACGTCCGCTCCGCGTTCACCCTGCGGATCGCCCTCATCCTGGGGCGCTTGGCCGCCGGAGATACTCAGTCCTAGACTTTTGTCGGACTTCAACAATTCCCCTGACGGTTCTTCGTCCCTGTCCCCACGGGCCTACGGAGCCGTCCACAAGAGAGAGTGTGAGGGTGCTCGTACTCGTCGCTCCCGGCCAAGGCGCTCAGACGCCCGGCTTCCTGACTCCCTGGCTCGAACTCCCCGGCGCCGCCGACCGCATCGCGGGCTGGTCCGACGCCATCGGGCTCGACCTTGTCCACTACGGCACGAAGGCCGACGCGGACGAGATCCGCGACACGGCGGTGGCCCAGCCGCTGCTGGTCGCCGCGGGTCTCCTCTCCGCCGCCGCCCTGGACGCATCGCCCGGCGTCGTCGCGGGCCACAGCGTCGGTGAGATCACCGCCGCGGCGCTCGCCGGCGTCATCGACGACGAGGCGGCGCTCCGCTTCGTACGCACCCGAGGGCTCGGCATGGCCGAGGCCGCCGCGGTCACCGAGACGGGTATGGCCGCGCTCCTCGGCGGGGACCCCGATGTCTCTGTCGCCCACCTGGAGAAGCTGGGGCTCACCCCGGCGAACGTCAACGGCGGCGGCCAGATCGTCGCCGCGGGCACCGCGGAGCAGATCGCCGCGCTGGTCGAGGACATGCCCGAGGGCGTGCGCCGTGTCGTGACGCTCAAGGTGGCGGGCGCGTTCCACACGCACCACATGGCTCCAGCCGTGGAGAAGCTGCGTACGGCCGCCGCCGGCCTGACGGTCGCCGACCCGAAGGTGACGTACGTGTCGAACGCCGACGGGAAGACGGTCGCCACCGGCGACGAGGTCATCTCGCGGCTCGTCGGCCAGGTCGCCAACCCGGTCCGCTGGGACCTGTGCATGGAGACCTTCAAGGAGCTCGGGGTCACGGCGTTCATCGAGGCCGCCCCCGGCGGCACCTTGGTGGGGCTCGCCAAGCGCGCGCTGCCCGGCGTGAAGACGCTCGCGCTCAAGACCCCCGACGACCTCGACGCCGCCCGCGCGCTCATCTCCGAGCACGCCGGCGCCTAAGGAGCCCGAGAGCATGTCGAAGATCAAGCCCAGCAAGGGCGCCCCGTACGCACGGATCATGGGTGTCGGCGGCTACCGCCCGACCCGTGTCGTGCCCAACGAGGTGATCCTCGAGACGATCGACTCGTCCGACGAGTGGATCCGCTCCCGCTCCGGCATCGCCACCCGGCACTGGGCCTCCGACGAGGAGACCGTGTCGGCGATGTCCGTGGAGGCCGCCGGCAAGGCGATCGCCGACGCCGGGGTCACACCCGGGCAGATCGGCGGAGTGATCGTCTCCACCGTCTCGCACTTCCAGCAGACCCCGGCCATCGCGACCGACATCGCCCACAAGATCGGCGCGGGCAAGCCCGCCGCCTTCGACATCTCGGCCGGCTGCGCGGGCTTCGGCTACGGCCTCACGCTCGCCAAGGGCAT
This sequence comes from Streptomyces sp. NPDC025273, assembly GCF_040638585.1. NCBI lineage: Bacteria > Bacillati > Actinomycetota > Actinomycetes > Kitasatosporales > Streptomycetaceae > Streptomyces > Streptomyces sp. NPDC025273. The sequence continues at coordinate 660,578 of NZ_JBEZYP010000001.1, read as the reverse complement.
GATCGTCGAGGGTTCCGCGGAGTACGTCCTCGTCATCGGCGTCGAGCGCCTCAGCGACCTCACCGACCTTGAGGACCGCGCGACGGCCTTCCTGTTCGGCGACGGTGCGGGCGCGGTCGTCGTCGGCCCCTCCGAGGAGCCGGCCATCGGCCCCACGGTCTGGGGCTCCGAGGGCGACAAGTCCGGAACGATCAAGCAGACCGTGGCGTGGGACGTCTTCCACGCCGACCGGCCGGAGAAGTTCCCGGCCATCACGCAGGAGGGCCAGGCGGTCTTCCGCTGGGCCGTCTTCGAGATGGCCAAGGTCGCCCAGCAGGCACTGGAAGCGGCCGGGATCTCCCCGGAGGATCTGGATGTCTTCATCCCGCACCAGGCCAACATGCGGATCATCGACTCGATGGTGAAGACGCTCAAGCTGCCGGAGCACGTCACGGTCGCCCGTGACGTGGAAACCACCGGCAACACGTCGGCCGCCTCGATTCCGCTCGCAATGGAGCGGCTTCTGGCGACCGGTCAGGCCAAGAGCGGCGACACGGCGCTCATCATCGGCTTCGGGGCGGGTCTCGTCTACGCCGCGACGGTCGTTACCCTCCCCTAGGCACACCGGACCTTTCGGTCCGTACGCCCGAACCCTGCAGAAACACATCGAAGGAGCGCCAACATGGCCGCCACTCAGGAAGAGATCGTCACCGGTCTCGCCGAGATCGTCAACGAGATCGCCGGTATCCCGGTCGAGGACGTCCAGCTGGACAAGTCCTTCACCGACGACCTGGACGTCGACTCGCTGTCCATGGTCGAGGTCGTCGTCGCCGCCGAGGAGCGCTTCGACGTCAAGATCCCCGACGAGGACGTCAAGAACCTCAAGACGGTCGGCGACGCCGCCGATTACATCCTGAAGCACCAGGGCTGATCCCAGCCCGTCCCGTGTGTCGCCACCCGGCGGTGGCGCCGCTGATTCACGACCCTCTACACGTGGAGAAGATTTTCCAGTGATCCCGACCAATCGCACCGTGGTCGTCACCGGTATCGGCGCAACCACTCCGCTGGGTGGCGACTCCGCATCGACCTGGGAAGGTCTGATGGCGGGCCGCTCCGGCGTCAAGCCCCTCGAGGGCGAACGTTTCGCCGAACTGCCTGTCCGGATCGCGGCCCTCGCGGCCGTGGACCCGAGTGAGGTCCTTCCTCGCCCGCTCGCCCGCAAACTGGACCGCTCGGCGCAGTTCGCGCTGATCGCGGCCCGCGAGGCGTGGGCCGACGCGGGTTTCACCGGCAAGGCCGGTGAGGACGAGAAGATCCGCCCCGAGCGTCTGGGTTCCGTCATCGCCTCCGGTATCGGCGGCGTGATCACCCTGCTCGACCAGTACGACGTGCTCAAGGAGAAGGGCGTACGCCGCGTCTCCCCGCACACCGTTCCCATGCTCATGCCCAACGGCCCGGCGGCCAACGTCGGTCTGGAGGTCAACGCCCAGGCCGGTGTCCACACCCCGGTCTCCGCCTGTGCGTCGGGTGCCGAGGCCATCGGCTACGCCGTCGAGATGATCCGCACCGGCCGTGCAGACGTGGTCCTCGCCGGTGGCACCGAGGCGGCCATCCACCCGCTGCCGATCGCCGCGTTCGCCAACATGATGGCGATGTCCAAGAGCAACGACGAGCCCGAGAAGGCCTCGCGCCCGTACGACACGGCCCGTGACGGCTTCGTCCTCGGCGAGGGCGCCGGCGTCGTCGTCCTGGAGTCCGCCGAACACGCCGCCGCGCGGGGCGCCAGGGTCTACTGCGAGGTGCTGGGCCAGGGTCTGTCCGCGGACTCCCACCACATCGCGCAGCCCGAGCCCACCGGGCGCGGGATCGCCGCCGCGATGCAGAATCTGCTGGACTCCACGGATCTGAAGCCGTCGGAGGTCGTACACCTGAACGCGCACGCCACCTCCACCCCCCAGGGTGACGTGGCCGAGCTCAAGGCGCTGCGCAAGGTCCTGGGCGACGACCTGGACCACGTGGCGATCTCCGCCACGAAGTCGATGACCGGTCACCTGCTGGGTGGCGCGGGCGGCATCGAGACCGTGGCGACGGTCCTGGCGCTGCACCACCGGCTGGCCCCGCCGACCATCAACATCGAGAACCTCGACGAGGCGGTGGAGGCGAACGTCGTGCGCGACAAGCCGCAGCCGCTGCCGGAGGGGCCGATCGCCGCGATCAACAACTCGTTCGGCTTCGGCGGCCACAACGTGGTGCTGGCGTTCCGGTCGGTCTGACCCCCGCCCGTACGCCCGTGAGGCCCGCTCCCCGTTCTTCGGGAGGCGGGCCTCACGCGCGGTGCGGGCCTGTGGCGGGGACGTCTCGCGGACCTCGGGACAGGGTCCCGGGGCGGGTCACACGACCTGGTGGAGCCACCGCACGGGCGCGCCCTCGCCCGCGTGCCGGAAGGACTCCAGCTCGTCGTCCCAGGGCTTGCCCAGGAGCTTGGCGACCTCGGCCTCCAGGTCCGTCTCCCCGCGCACGGAGCGTGCCAGTGCGGCCCGCAGCCGGTCCTCGGGGATCAGGATGTCGCCGTGCATGCCGGTGACCGCGTGGAAGATGCCGAGGCCGGGCGTGGAGCTGTAGCGCTCGCCCTCCGCCGTCGGGCACGGCTCGGCGGTCACCTCGAAGCGCAGCAGGTCCCAGCCGCGGAGTGCGGAGGCGAGCTGCGACGCGGTGCCGGCCTGGCCCTTCCACGAGAATTCGGACCGCCAGGTGTCGGGCGCGGCCGGCTGCCTGATCCAGTCCAGCTGGACCCGCACCCCGAGCACGTTCGCCACGGCCCATTCGATGTGCGGGCACAGCGCGCGCGGTGCGGAGTGAACGTACAGAACTCCACGTGTCGTCACCGGGACCTCCAGTGTGGGACGAGGTTCGCCTTCCCCAGCGGCCTAGCGCCCGTAACGGCTCTTTCCGGCCGGCTCCCGAGGTTGTCATCATTAAACAGCATCGGGAGTGAATCTCCTGAAAAGAGACATTATGTGACATGAGGTAATTTACCGGAGCCGCCGCCCGTGCGTCGGGTGGACAGGCGGCCTCCACTGGTTCGACGGGGAAAAGCTACCGTGCGCCGGGGCCGGGTGTGTGACGTACCGTCGGTCCCGGGGCCATGATTCGCTCAGCATTCACCCGCGGGCGCGCGCCGGCCCGCCACCTGGGACTGCCGGGTGTGCCAGAGGCACCATCATCTGTGTGACCGGAGGGGAACGGGGATGCCTGAGCGTTCGTCGCGCCGTGGTGTCCGCACCGCCGCCGCCACGCTGACGGCGGCCGTGTGCGCCGGCGCCGCCCTGCTGGCGGGCTGCGCGGGCGGACCGGAGGGGACCACGGGCAGCGCGGCCGGGCCGCGGAGCCCCTCCCCCTCCCCGGCCCCGGTGTGGGATGCGAGCCCGGCCTCGCTGGCCGCCGTCGGTGACTCCGTCACCCGGGGCTACGACGCCTGCTCGGTGCTGGCCGACTGCCCGGAGGTGTCGTGGGCGACGGGCACCGACGACGGGGTCCGCAGTCTCGCGGTGCGGCTCCTCGGAGCGTCGAGGGCGGCCTCGCACAGCTGGAACCACGCCGTGTCGGGTGCCCGGATGGCGCAGCTGCCGGAGCAGATGGCGCTGGCCGGCAAGGAGAAGCCGGAGCTGGTCACGGTGATGATCGGCGCGAACGACGCCTGCCGCGACTCGGTGGACGTCATGACTCCGGTGGCGGACTTCGAGGCGGCCTTCGAGACGTCGATGCGGCGGCTGCGCGGCACGGCGCCCGAGGCCCAGGTGTACGTGTCGAGCGTGCCGAATCTGAAGCGGCTCTGGTCGACCGGGCGCGAGAACCCGCTGGGAAAGCAGATCTGGAAGCTCGGGATCTGCCGGTCGATGCTGGGGGACGCGGACGACATGGGCGCGGCGGCCGTCGAGCGGCGGAACACCGTGCGGGAGCGCGTCGTCGCGTACAACGGGGTCCTGCGCGAGGTGTGTGCCCGGGACCCCCGCTGCCGGTACGACGGCGGGGCGGTGTTCGACTACCGGTTCACCGGTGAGCAGCTCAGCCCGTGGGACTGGTTCCACCCGGGGCGCGACGGCCAGGCGCGGCTGGCAGAAATCGCTTACCGCAATGTCACGGCGCCCGGACCCCCCGCGTAAAGTCGGTGATCATGACGACGGGCACAGCGGTACACAGCGAAGACTTCTCCCCGCTCGCGGACGGCACCGCCGTGCGGCGCTGGACCCTGGAGCGCGACGGCACCCGGGTGCGCGTGCTGACGTACGGAGCCGTGGTGCAGTCGGTCGAGGTGCCCGGCCGGGACGGCACCCGGACCGGTGTGGCCCTCGGGCTGCCGGACACCGCGGGGTACGAGACGTACGCGGGGCCGTACTTCGGCGCCCTGGTCGGACGGTACGCGAACCGGATCGCCGGGAGCTCGTTCGTCCTCGACGGGCGCACGCACCGCGTGACGCCCAACGAGGGCCGCAACCACGTGCACGGCGGGACCCGGGGCTTCGACAAGCGGGTGTGGGACGCCGAGGAGGTGCCGGACGGGGTGCGGCTCTCCCTGGTCTCCGAGGACGGCGAGGAAGGCTTCCCGGGGCGGCTGGAGGTCTCGGTGACGTACACACTGGACGCGGGCGGGGCGCTGCGGATCGGCTACCGGGCGACGACGGACGCGCCGACGGTGCTGAATCTGACGAACCACACCTACTGGAACCTGGCCGGTGCGGACAGCGGGAGCGCGCTCGGGCACCGACTGCGGCTCGCGGCGGGGCGGATCACTCCGGCGGACGCGGAAGCCATCCCGACGGGTGAGTTCGCGGCGGTGGACGGGACCCGGTTCGACTTCCGGGAGCCGAAGCCCGTGGGCGCCGGGTACGACACCAACTACGTGCTCGACGCGACCGGTGACGGACCCGCGGCCGAGCTGTACGACCCGGCGTCCGGACGGGTGCTGACGGTCACGACGACGGAGCCGGGGCTGCAGTTGTACACCGCCGACCACTTCGACGGGCGGCCGTTCGTGCCGTGCGGCGGGATCGCGCTGGAGACGCAGCACTTCCCCGACTCCCCGAACCGTCCGGAGTTCCCGAGCACGGTGCTGCGGCCGGGCGAGGAGTTCGTGTCCACGACGGTGTACGGGTTCTCGGTGCGCTGACGCTCAACTCCCGTTGTACCGGGTGCTGTCAACACTCACGGGGCGAGATCACCGGCGGGTGAACCGTGGCGTCGGGGGCGCGTCCGCGACGGTGTCGGGCGGTGCGGCACAGCAAGGTGATCAACATGACCTCACCAGCTGATGATTCGTCTTCCGTCCTGCCTTCCCGCCGGTCCCTGATCGCGGGCGCCACGGCGGGTGCCGCGGCCCTCGCCGTGGCCACGGCCCCGTCCGCGGCGTCCCTGACCGCCGGCGGGGTGCCCCGAGCGGCCCCGGCCGCCGCGGGTTCCGACCGGGCCGCCTGCCTCACCGTCGCCCGCGCCATCCTCGTGCGCGACGGGAACGACCGTGACCTGGTGCCCGGTTACCGCGAGATCCTGCTGGGGAAGGGACTGCCCCGGACCCGTGCCGCGCGCAGGAAGGTGCTGGTGGTGGGCGCGGGACCGGCCGGGCTCGCCGCGGCTCGGCTGCTCCACGAGGCCGGCCACACCGTCACCGTGATCGAGGCCAACGGCAACCGTGTCGGCGGTCGTATCAAGACCTTCCGGGCGGGCGGCCACGAGAAGGCGGAGGCGCCCTTCGCGGACCCGAAGCAGTACGCCGAGGCCGGTGCGATGCGCATCCCGGACAGCCACCCGCTGGTCACCGGGCTGCTGGACGGCTACGAGCTGAAGCGGCGCCGCTTCCACCTGGTCGACGTGGACGGCGAGGGGCGCCCCGCCAACCGCTCCTGGATCCACGTCAACGGCATCCGGGTCCGTCGCGCCGACTACGCGCAGAAGCCCCAGGCGGTCAACCGCTCCTTCGGTGTGCCCGCGGCCCACGAGAACACGCCCGCCTCGCAGATCGTCCGGGACGCGTTCGCACCCGTGCGCAAGGAGATCGAGGGCAAGGAGGGGACCGCGCTGGTCGAGGGCTGGGCGACCGTGCTGCAGCGGTACGGGCACTGGTCGATGTACCGGTACCTGACGGAGGCCGCCGAGCTCGACGAGCGCACCATCGACCTCATCGGCACCGTCGAGAACATGACCTCGCGGCTCCACCTCGCCTTCCTGCACAGCTTCATCGGGGCCTCGCTGATCAGCCCGGCCACCTCCTTCTTCGAGCTGCCCGACGGCACCGCCACCTTGGTCGACGCGATGTACGCGCAGGTCAAGGACTTGGTGCGCCTGGACCGCCGGGCCACCCGGATCAGCCACACCGAGGACGGGGTCACTGTCGAGACGGTCTCCGAGGGCCGGGGCGGTCCCGTCGTCCGGGAGACGTTCACCGGCGACCGGGCCATCGTCACCGTCCCCTTCTCAGGGCTGCGGCACATCCCCATCACGCCCAGGCTCTCGTACGGCAAGCGGCGCGCGATCACCGAGATCCACTACGACACCGCGACCAAGGTGCTGCTCGAATTCAGCCGCCGCTGGTGGGAGTTCGACGAGGCGGACTGGAAGCGGGAGCTGGAAGCGGTGCGTCCCGGCCTGTACGAGGACTACCGGCTGGGCAGGGCTCCGGCCGACGGTTCACTGCTGGGCGCGCACCCCTCGGTGCCCGGCGGCCACATCCCCCCGGGCCAGCGGGTGCACTACGCGGCCTGCCGGGCCACCGTCCGTGACCAGCCCGAGGCGGCGCACGTCATCGGCGGCGGCTCGGTGACCGACAACGCCAACCGGTTCATCTACCAGCCCTCGCACCCGGTCGAGGGCAGCCGGGGCGGGGTTCTCCTGGCTTCGTACAGCTGGGCCGACGACGCCCTGAAGTGGGATTCGCTGGACGAGGACGAGCGCTACCCACGCACCCTGGGCGGCGTCCAGGAGGTGTACGGGCAGCGTGTCGAGGTGTTCTACACGGGTGTGGGCCGGACCCAGTCCTGGATGCGCGACCCGTACGCGTACGGCGAGGCGTCCGTCCTCCTGCCGGGCCAGCACACGGAGCTGTTCCCCGATGTGGGCACCCCGGAGGGGACGCTGCACTTCGCCGGCTGCCACACGTCCGTCAAGCCGGCCTGGATCGAGGGCGCGCTGGAGTCCGCCGTCAGGACGGCGCTGGAGGTGCACGGGGGCTGAGGGCTCAGCGGGCGAGGCCCAGGGTGACGCCGAGGCCCACCAGGACCGAGCCGATGGCGCGGTTGAGGACCTTCTGCCTGCGCAGCATCGCGGTGCGCAGGTGGGAGTGGGAGAAGAAGAGTGCCACCAGGCCGAACCATCCGAAGTGGGCCAGGGACATGAACAGGCCGTAGCCCGCCTGCTGCCAGAGGGCCGTGTCCGGCCCGACGACCTGGGTGAAGGTGGACACGACGAAGAGCGTGGTCTTGGGGTTCAGCGCGTTGGTGAGGAAGCCGGTGCGCAGGGCCCCGAGCCTGCTCAGCCCGGACTCGGAGCCGAGGTCGACGTCGAGGTCGGCGCGGGCGAGGAACGTGCGTACCCCGATGTAGACGAGGTAGCACGCACCGGCCAGCTTGATCGCGGTGAACAGCGCGGTGGACGAGGCGATCAGCAGGCCGACGCCGAGCATGGTGTACGTGACGTGGACGAGGACGCCCGCCGCGACCCCGGCGGCCGCGACGAGCCCGGTCGTACGGCCGTAGAGGTAGCTGTTGCGCACGATCATCGCGAAGTCGGCGCCCGGGCTGATGACCGCGAGCACGGTGATGAGCGCGACGGCGAGGAGCTCGGTCACGGCGGGCCCCTCCTCAGCCCTTGTGCAGGGTGTACGGCGAGGCGGCCGGCTCCGGGGGCGCCGTGAGCTCGCGGACCAGCAGGGTGGCCCCGGCGACGGCTCCCGGCATCAGGAACACGGCGACGAAGGGCACGAGGAAGGAGAGGCCGAGCGGGACGCCGAAGCCGAGGACCATCATGCGGCGGCCGCGCAGCAGGACGAGCCGGTCCTTGAGGGCCATGCCCCGGCGCTGGAGGGCGACGGCGGTGAGCTCCTCGGCGAGGAAGTAGCCGGAGACGCAGAAGCCGATCACGGGGACGACCGTCTGACCGAGGACGGGGACGAATCCGAGGGCGAAGAGCAGCACGCCGTACAGCGCGACGCGCAGCAGGATACGGACGGAGTCGCGGGCGGAGATCCACAGCTCGCGCCAGAGCGGCAGGCCGGACTCGGGGACGTCACCGCCCTCGCTGCGGTCGACCTCCTCGGAGAGCGACTCGTAGAACGGCTGGCCGACCAGCAGGGTGACGGCGGTGAAGGTGATCACCGCGAGGAAGAGTCCGAAGACGAAGACGAGGACGACCAGGGTGTTGCGCAGGAGCCCCAGCCAGGGCGAGGACCAGTCGTCGGCGAAGGGGGTGGCCCAGGCGACGAAGTCGTCGGCGCCGTAACCGAGTCCGGTCAGCGCTCCGGCGTACACGACCAGGGTGACCAGCCCGGGCAGCAGGCCGAATCCGAACCACCGGCCGTGTCCGAAGGCCCAGCGCTGTCCTTTTATCAGGTATCCGAAACCCGCCCCGAGATCACTCATGGCGTCAGCGTACTTGCGCGAACCATTGACACTGCCCCGGGCCCGTCATTACGGTCACGCCAGAATTTCGAACGAGTGACGAAATACCGAACACGTCGAAAGGCAACACCCGTGCGCATCACCGGAATCAGCACGCATGTCGTCGGGACGCCGTGGCGCAACCTCACCTATGTGCAGGTCCATACCGATGAGGGTCTCACCGGGGTCGGGGAGACCCGGATGCTGGGCCGGACGGACGCGCTGGTCGGCTATCTGCGGGAGGCGTCCGCCAACCACATCGCGGGTTCCGATCCGTTCGCGGTGGAGGACCTCGTCCGCCGGATGAAGTACGGCGACTACGGGCGGGCCGGGGAGATCGTGATGTCCGGCATCGCGGTCGTCGAGATGGCCTGCTGGGACATCAAGGGCAAGGCCCTCGGGGTCCCGGTCTGGCAGCTGCTCGGCGGGAAGGTGACCGACCGGGTCAAGGCGTACGCCAACGGCTGGTACACCACCGAGCGCACCCCGGAGGCGTACCACAAGGCGGCGCAGGCGGTCGTGGAGCGCGGATACCGGGCGCTGAAGATCGACCCCTTCGGTACGGGGCACTTCGAGCTGGGCCAGGAGGAGAGCCGGTACTCGGTGTCCCTCATCGAGGCCGTACGGGACGCGATCGGGCCCGACACCGAGCTGATGCTGGAGATGCACGGACGGTTCAGCCCTTCCACGGCGGTGCGGATCGCCCGTGAGATGGCACCCTTCAGGCCCGCCTGGCTGGAGGAGCCTGTGCCGCCGGAGAACCTCAGGGCGCTGAGCAAGGTCGCGGAGAAGGTCGACCTGCCGATCGCGACGGGTGAACGCATCCACGACCGGATCGAGTTCCGGGAGCTCTTCGAGTCGCAGGCCGCCGACATCATCCAGCCGGACGTCGGCCACATCGGCGGCATCCTGGAGGCCCGCAAACTCGCGGCGACCGCGGAGACCCACTACACGCTGATCGCCCCGCACAACGTGGGCGGTCCGGTCCTGACGGCGGCGAGCCTCCAGCTCGCGGGCTGCACACCCAACTTCAAGATCCTCGAACACTTCAACGACTTCGCGGACGCCGACATCAAGAAGGTGGTCAAGGGCGCGCCGTACGTCGATCCCGCCACCGGCTGCTTCGAGCTCTCCCACGCCCCGGGCCTCGGCGTGGAGCTGGACGTGGACGCCGCGGCCGAGTTCCCGCAGCAGCAGGCGCGGTTCGACCTGTGGGCGGACGGCTGGGAGAAGAGGCAGCCCAAGTGAGCACGCTCTCGCGTTCGCTGACCGTCGAGCGACCGGGCAGCCACCGCCTCTCCGAGGGACCGCCCCCGGAGCCGGGTCCCGGCGAGGTCCGGGTGCGGGTCGCCGCGGCGGGGATCTGCATGAGCGACCGCGAGGTGTACGACGGCCATCGCGACCCGGCCTACGTGCGCTATCCGGTCGTGCCCGGTCACGAGTGGTCGGGGACCGTGGACGCCGTGGGCGAGGGTGTGGGTCCCGAGCTGCTCGGGCGGCGTACGGTCGCCGAGGGCTTCCGGGCCTGCGGGCGCTGCGAGCGGTGCCGGTACGGGGAGACCTCCCTGTGCACGGCGGGGTACGACGAGACGGGATTCACCAGGCCCGGAGCCTTCGCCGACCACGTGGTGGTCCCGGCGCGGCTGCTGCACCTGCTGCCCGACGACGCCGATCTTCGGGCCGCGGCCCTGCTGGAGCCCGCCGCGGTGATCGCGGCGGCGGTGCGGGCCGGGGCGCCCGAGCCCGGCGAGCGGATCGCCGTACTGGGGGCGGGGACGCTGGGGCTGCTCGCGGTCCAGCTGCTGGCGGCGGTGTCGCCCGCGGAGCTGACCGTGATCGACCCGCGGGGGGAACGGGCCTCACTGGCCCTGGACTTCGGCGCGGGCGAGGCCCGTACCCCCAAGGAGGCCGAGGAGGTGCGGGGCCGCTACGACCTGGTCGTGGAGACCGCCGGAGCACCGTCCACCGCTGCCGACGCGTGCCTGCTGGCGCGGCGCGGCGGGCGGGTGGTGCTCACCGGGATGTTCACCCCCGGGGCCGTGGGGATCGATCCGGTGCATCTGTCGCTGAGCCAGCTCACCGTGCGCAGTGTCTTCGGGGCTCCTTCGGCCGCCTGGTCGTACGCGGTGCGGGCGTTCGCGGCCGGGCTGCTGGATCCGGCACCGCTGATCACCCACGAGTTCCCGCTGGAGCGGTTCGCCGAGGCGGTGGCGCTGGTCGGCGCCGGGGGCCCGGAGACCGGGAAGGTGCTGCTGCGCCCGTGACGGGTCCGTCCTGAGATCGCCCGCACCGGGCGTGCGCGCCGGCCCACACCCCATGATCCGAACTTCGTCCGAAATACCGAACATGAAGGACCAGTCGTGAAAGACACCCCTGTCCCCGCCCCCGGTGCCGCCGGCCCGCGCCGCCCCGGCGACGCGGTGCTCACCGCGCTCGGCCTCGGCCCGGCGCCCCTCTCCCCCGCCGACGCCTCCCCGCACTCCTTCCCCGACGGGGGGAGCTGGCGCACCGAGGTGCCGTCCGTGGAGGGTCCGGAGGCGCTCGGTGTGGTGCTGAAGGAGTCCGCCAGGCTCGACGTACCCGTGCACCGCGTCAGTCAGGGCAGCGGGGTCTGGATGCTGACCGACGCGGAGATCACCGAGATGGTGGAGGGCTGCGCCGAACGCGACATCGAGCTCTGCCTGTTCACGGGGCCGCGCGGTACCTGGGACACCGGCGCCTCGGTCCGGACGGACTCCGGCGGCGCCGGGCTGCGGTCCCGGGGCCACGACGCCCTGGCCGGCTGCGTCGAGGACGCGCTGCGTGCCACCGAGCTGGGGGTGACGTGCCTGCTCGTGGCGGACGAAGGGGTGCTGTGGACCCTGCACCGGCTGCGCGAGCAGGGCGTCCTGCCCGCGGACACCACCTTCAAGGTGTCGGCGCTCATCGGGCCGGTGAACCCGGCCTCGTACGCGGTGTTCGAGCAGCTCGGCGCCGACTCCATCAACATCCCGTCCGACCTGACGCTCGCCCAGTTCACCGAGATCCGCCGGGTCTCCCGGGCCCCGATGGACCTCTACATCGAGGCGCCGGACGACCTCGGCGGCTACGTGCGGATGTACGAGGCGGCCGAGCTGGTGCGCCGCGGCGCCCCGATCTACCTGAAGTTCGGTCTCTCCAGGACCCCTGGCATCTACCCCTACGGCCATCAGCTGCGCGACGTCGCGCTGAACTCGGCCCGCGAGCGTGTCCGACGCGGCCGCCTCGCCCTCGATCTGCTGGCACGGCACGGCGCCGACGGCGACATGTCGCCGCTCGGCTCCCGCCACCCCGGCCGGCTCAACCGGTTCCCTCTGACCCCGAAGGACTGACATGCGCACCACACGAGCCGCAGCAGCAACGACCGCCGTCGCACTCTCCCTGGTCCTCGCCGCCTGCGGGCAGAGCAGCGAGGGCGGCAGCAAGGTGGACAAGAAGGGCGGCAAGGACTCCACCGTCGGCATCGCGATGCCGACCAAGTCGTCCGAACGGTGGATAGCCGACGGCAGGAACATGGCCGCCGAGTTCAAGAAGCTCGGGTACAAGACCGATCTGCAGTACGGCGAGGACGACGTCGACCAGCAGGTCTCGCAGATCGAGAACATGATCACCAAGGGTGTGGACGTCCTGGTGGTCGCGGCCATCGACGGCCGGGCGCTGGGTGACGTCCTGCGTCAGGCGGGCGAGCAGGGCGTCGAGGTCATCTCCTACGACCGGCTGATCCTGGGCACCGAGGACGTCGCGTACTACGCCTCCTTCGACAACGAGAAGGTCGGTGAGCTGCAGGCCGGCTACATCGTGGAGAAGCTCGGGCTGAAGGACGGCGGCGAGAAGGGGCCGTTCAACGTGGAGCTGTTCGCCGGGTCGCCGGACGACAACAACACCCGGTACTTCTTCCAGGGGGCGTGGAAGACCCTCAAGCCCTACATCGACAAGGGCCAGATCGTGGTCCGCTCCAAGCAGACCGCGCTGGACCAGGTCACCACCCTGCGCTGGGACGGCGGCACGGCCCAGAAGCGTATGGACGACCTGCTCACCAGCGCGTACTCCTCGGCCTCGGTGGACGCGGTGCTCTCCCCGTACGACGGCATCTCCATCGGCATCATCTCGGCGCTCAAGTCCGACGGCTACGGCACGAAGGCGAAGCCGTACCCGATCGTCACCGGGCAGGACGCCGAGGTCGCCTCGGTGAAGTCGATCATCGCGGGCCAGCAGACGCAGACCGTGTACAAGGACACCCGTGCGCTCGCCAAGCAGGCCGTGCAGATGGCGGACGCCGTCCTGAACGACAGGAAGCCCGAGACCAACGACACCACCACCTACGACAACGAGAAGAAGGTCGTCCCGGCCTTCCTGCTGGACCCGGTGAGCGTCGACAGGACCAACTACCAGGCCGAGCTGGTGGACTCGGGCTACATCAAGGAGAGCGACCTCACGTGACCGGGGCACTCAGGGACAACGGCCCCGTGGACGGCGGCGGACCCGTTCTGGAGATGCGGTCCATCGTCAAGACCTTCCCCGGCGTCAGGGCACTGTCCGACGTCTCGCTGACGGTCGCCGAGGGCGAGGTGCACGCCATCTGCGGGGAGAACGGGGCCGGCAAGTCGACCTTGATGAAGGTCCTCAGCGGCGTGCACCCGCACGGCAGTTACGAGGGGGACATCCTCTTCCGCGGCGAGCCCTGCGCCTTCAAGGACATCCGGGCCAGCGAGGCGCGCGGCATCGTGATCATCCACCAGGAGCTCGCCCTGGTGCCGTACCTCTCCATCGCCGAGAACCTCTTCCTCGGCAACGAGCACGCGAGGCGGGGTGTGATCGACTGGAACGAGACGCTGAAGCACGCCGCGGCGCTGCTGAAGCGCGTCGGTCTCGACGAGCACCCGCAGACGCGGGTCGCCGACCTCGGGGTAGGCAAGCAGCAGCTCGTGGAGATCGCCAAGGCCCTGGCCAAGGAGGTGCGGCTGCTGATCCTGGACGAGCCGACCGCCGCGCTCAACGACGCGGACAGCGAACGGCTCATCCAGCTCATCAGGGAGCTGAAGGCCCAGGGCATCACCTCGATCATCATCTCGCACAAGCTGGGCGAGATCGCCGCGGTCGCCGACTCCGTCACCGTCATCCGGGACGGCCGCACGGTCGAGACCCTGGACGTGGCGGACGGGTCGACGACCGAGGACCGGATCATCCGGGGCATGGTCGGGCGGGATCTCGACCACCGTTTCCCGCCCCGCTCCCCGTACGAGGGCGAGGCGGGCGCCCGCCCCGCCCTGGAGATTCGCGACTGGACCGTGCACCATCCCATCGACCAGCACCGCAAGGTCGTCGACGGGGTCTCCGTCGACGTCCGGCGGGGCGAGATCGTCGGGCTGGCCGGGCTGATGGGCGCGGGCCGCACCGAGCTCGCGATGAGCGTCTTCGGCCGCTCGTACGGCCGGGGCATCAGCGGCACCGTCCTCAGGGACGGCCGGGAGGTCCGCACCCGCACGGTCCCCGAGGCCATCGCGCACGGCATCGCGTACGTCACCGAGGACCGCAAGCAGTACGGCCTCAACCTCATCGACACCATCGGCCGCAACATCAGCCTCAGCGCCCTGGGCAAGGTGGGGCGGCGCGGCATCGTCGACGAGCACGAGGAGACCCGGGTCGCCGAGTCGTACCGCACCTCGATGAACATCAAGGCCCCGACCGTCTTCGAGCAGGTGGGCCGGCTCTCCGGCGGCAACCAGCAGAAGGTCGTCCTCAGCAAGTGGATCTTCGCGGGTCCGGACGTGCTGATCCTGGACGAGCCGACCCGGGGCATCGACGTCGGCGCGAAGTTCGAGATCTACACCGTCATCGACAGGCTCGCCGCCGAGGGGCGGGCGGTCCTCCTCATCTCCTCCGAACTGCCGGAGCTGCTCGGCATGTGCGACCGCATCTACACGATGTCCGCCGGCCGGCTCACCGGGGAGGTCCCGCGCGCGGAGGCCACCCAGGAAGTTCTGATGCGCCACATGACCAGCGACAAGAGGTAACGGAACATGTCCACGGCCACCACCGAAACTCCGAAGGGCCCCACCCCGCACGGGTCCTCCACGCGCGCGCTGCTCCTGGACGCCGCCCGGCGCAACATGCGCCAGTACGGCATGCTCATCGCCCTCGGTCTGATCGTCGCGCTGTTCGGGATCTGGACCGACGGCGTCCTGCTCAGGCCGAACAACGTCACCAACCTGGTCCTCCAGAACAGCTACATCCTGGTCCTGGCCATCGGCATGATGATCGTGATCATCGCCGGCCACATCGACCTGTCGGTCGGCTCACTGGCCGCGTTCGTCTCGGCGGCCTGCGCCGTGATGATGGTCGAGCACGACGTGCCCTGGGTCCTCGCCCTCGTCCTCGCCCTCCTCCTGGGGGCGGTCGCCGGCGCCTGGCAGGGCTTCTGGATCGCGTACGTCGGGATCCCGTCGTTCATCGTGACCCTGGCCGGGATGCTGCTCTTCCGGGGCGGTACCCAGATCCTGCTCGGCAGCCGGTCCATCGGGCCCTTCCCCGACGGCTTCCAGAAGATATCCACCGGGTACCTGCCGGAGCTCGGCCCGGACACCAACTACCACAACCTCACCCTGCTGCTCGGGTTCCTCGTGCTGGCCGTGGCCCTGATCCAGGAGGTCCGCGACCGGAACCGGCAGAAGGAGTACGCCCTCGACGTCCTGCCCCGCAGCATCTTCCTGGCCAAGTGCGTGGCCATCGCCGCGGCGGTACTGGCCTTCACCATGACGCTGGCCAGTTACCGCGGTGTCCCGGTCGTCCTGCTGCTGCTGGCCGTGCTGCTCATCGGCTTCGGCTACCTCATGCGCAACGCGGTCATCGGCCGCCATGTGTACGCGCTCGGCGGCAACCAGGCCGCGGCGAAGCTGTCCGGGGTCAAGGACAAGCGGGTCACCTTCCTGGTCTTCGTGAACATGGGCGTCCTGGCCGCCCTGGCCGGGATCGTCTACGCGGCCCGGCTGAACGCGGGCGTCCCCCAGGCCGGAACCAACTTCGAACTGGAGGCCATCGCCGCCGCGTTCATCGGCGGCGCCTCGATGAGCGGCGGCGTCGGGACGGTCTTCGGCGCGGTCATCGGCGGCCTGGTCCTCGGCGTACTGAACAACGGCATGTCCCTGGTGGGCATCGGCACCGACTACCAGCAGGTGATCAAGGGCTTCGTCCTGCTGGCCGCGGTCGGCTTCGACGTCTGGAACAAGCGCAAGGTCGGCTCGTAACACCCCCTCACGAAGGAGTTGTTCCATGACCCGTACCAGCAGACGCACCGTCCTGGCGGCCACGGCGGCCGCCGGGCTGGCCGTGGCGGCAGGCGCCCCCGCGCACGCCGCGACGGGCGGACGCGCCCCGTCGAAGGAACTGTTCGGCACGCTCGACGACGGGACGAAGGTGTACCGCTGGACGCTCGTCAACGGCGGGACCCGGCTGAAGGTCCTCTCGTACGGCGGGATTGTCCAGTCTCTGGAGATCCCCGACCGGCGCGGCCGGACGGCGAACGTCTCGCTCGGCTTCGCCGGCCTCCCGGACTACGTGGCGAAGTCCCCCTATTTCGGCGGGCTGATCGGGCGGTACGGGAACCGCATCGCGCAGGGCCGGTTCACTTTGGACGGGGCGACCCACCAACTGCCGGTCAACGACGGCCCCCACAGCCTGCACGGCGGCGACCGGGGCTTCGACAAACGGGTCTGGGACATTGAGCCGTTCACCGCGCGCGGTGAGGTCGGCCTGGTGCTGACCCGGACCTCCCCGGACGGAGAGGCGGGCTACCCGGGCACCCTCGCCGTCCGCGTCGTCTACACGCTGACGGCGCGCGGCGCGTGGCGCATCGACTACACGGCCACCACCGACCGGGCCACGGTCCTCAACCTCACCAGCCACACCTACTTCAACCTGGCGGGCGAGGGCAGCGGGAGCGCCGACGCGCACCTGCTGGAGCTGGCCGCCTCGCGCTACACCCCCGTCGGCGCGACGCTCATCCCGACCGGCGAGCTCGCGAGGGTGGCGCGCACACCGTTCGACTTCCGGCGGCCGAGAGCCGTCGGGGAGGCCGTCCGCACACCGCACGAGCAGATCGGCCACGGACAGGGCATCGACCACAACTACGTACTGGACAAGGGGATCACGGCCCGCCCCGAGTACGCGCTGACCGTGACCGACCCCGGCTCGGGCCGGGTGATGAAGATGTACACGACCGAGCCCGGCATGCAGGTCTACACGGGGAACTTCCTGGACGGCACGCTGACCGGGACCTCGGGCCGGGTGTACCGGCAGGGCGACGCGTTCTGCCTGGAGTCCCAGCACTTCCCGGACTCCCCCAACCAGCCGTCGTTCCCCTCGACGGTGCTGCGCCCCGGTGCCACGTACCGGTCGACGACGGTGCACGCGTTCTCGGCACGCTGACCACGGGCGGCTCCCTCTTCCGTGCGGAGGGGGAGCCGCCCGGTGTGCTCAGACCAGCCGGATCATGTTCCAGGACAACGGCTCCAGGGCGGCCGTCAGCGTGCCGCCGGCCAGCACGGTCCCCTCGGCCGGGTGCGGCGCGACCCGCTCGGGCTCGGCGAGGGTGTTGCGCGCCTCGGGGTCGGCGTCGGCGATCACCTGGTGCTCGGCGACGGCACTCAGGTCCATTGCGCGCAGGGCGACTTCGAGCGGCAGCGCCGTGTCCTGGCTGCGGTTGACCGCGAAGACGGTGACGGCCCCGGACTCCGGGTCGCGCACGGCGGTGGCGTGCAGCAGATCCGCCTCGCCGTACTTCGCCGTCCCGTACGTGGGCGAGTCCACCCGCACGTCCAGTACCTGGCCACGCCCGTGGCGCGCGGCCTGTGCGAAGGGGAAGAAGGTCGTCTGGCGCCAGGCGGGACCGCCGGGCTCGGTCATGATCGGCGCGATCACGTTGACCAGCTGGGCGAGGCAGGCGACGGTGACCCGGTCGGCGTGGCGCAGCAGCGCGATGAGGAGGCTGCCGAGGACGACGGCGTCCGTGACGCTGTAGTTGTCCTCCAGCAGTCGCGGGGCCTCGGGCCAGTCCAGCGGGTTCTCCGCCGCGTCCTGCTGGAAGCGGGCCATGTACCAGACGTTCCACTCGTCGAAGGAGAGGTTGATCTTCTTCGTCGACTTGAGCCGGGCACCGATGTGGTCGCAGGTGGCGACGACGCTCTCGATGAAGGACTCCATGTCCACGGCCGAGGCGAGGAAGGAGTCGCGGTCGCCGTCGGTCTCCTCGTAGTAGGCGTGCAGGGAGACGTGGTCGACGAGGTCGTACGTCTCGGCGAGGACCGTCGCCTCCCACGCGGCGAAGGTCGGCATGGCGCGGCTGGAGGAGCCGCAGGCGACGAGTTCGACGGACGGGTCCATCTGGCGCATCGCGCGCGCCGTCTCCGCGGCGAGGCGCCCGTACTCCTCGGCGGTCTTGTGGCCGGTCTGCCAGGGTCCGTCCATCTCGTTGCCCAGGCACCACAGCCTGATCCCGAAGGGGTCCTTGTCGCCGTGCGCGATGCGGCGGTCGGACAGTTCGGTGCCGGAGGGGTGGTTGGCGTACTCCTGGAGCTGGATGGCTTCCTGGACACCGCGGGTACCGAGGTTGACGGCGAGCATCGGTTCGGCCTGCGGGCCGATCTTCCGGAGGAAGCCGATGTACTCGGAGAGGCCGAAGCGGTTCGTCTCGGTGGAGCGCCACGCGAGGTCGAGACGGCGGGGGCGCTCGTCGGCGGGGCCGACGCTGTCCTCCCAGCGGTAGCCGGAGACGAAGTTGCCGCCGGGGTAACGGATGGCGGTGACGCCGAGTTCGCGGACGAGGTCCAGGACGTCGGTGCGCAGTCCCGCCTCGTCGGCGGAGGGGTGGCCGGGTTCGTGGATGCCGTCGTAGACGCAGCGGCCGAGGTGTTCGACGAAGGATCCGAAGAGCCGGGGGTTCACCTCGCCGACGGTGAAGGCGGGGTCGAGGGTGAAGCGCGCGGTGCGGGTCATGACTTCCTCACGGGTCGACTGCCTACCGATCACGGACGTTCGATATTTCGAATGACGCTCGTAACTTCGAACGGACCGTAGATTCCCCTCTCGCCGGAGGTCAATGCCCTTGCGCGATCTCACGGCGGGTCACGTCCGAGGGCCGCACCCCGGCGTGACGGGATGCGGCCCTCGGACGTACGCGGAGCAGGATGAGGCGACCGACGGCTCGGCCCGGATGTCGCCGTGGGTCACCTTGGAGCAGGCGCACCCCGTGCGCCGGGACTCGCGCCCACGACCGCCCGCGCCCGCCTCAGCGCGCGGTGTCGAGCGAGACGATCATCTTGCCGGTGTTCTCGCCGCGCAGCAGGCCGAGGAACGCGTCGAAGCCGTTCTCGATCCCTTCGACCTTCGTCTCCGCGTACTTGAGCTCACCGGAGGCCAGCCATCCGGCCACCTCCTGGACGAACTGCGGCTGCAGGGCCGCGTGGTCGCCGACCAGCATGCCCTGGAGGCGCAGCCGCTTGCCGATGACCATCGCGAGGTTGCGCGGGGCCGGGGTGGGCTCCGTGGCGTTGTACTGCGCGATCATTCCGCAGATGGTGGCGCGGCCGTGCACGTTGAACGAGGAGATCGCGGCCTCCAGGTGCTCGCCGCCGACGTTGTCGAAGTAGACGTCGATGCCGTCCGGGGCGGCCTCGCGGAGCTGGTCCCTGACGGGCCCTTCCTTGTAGTTGAAGGCGGCGTCGAAGCCGTACCCCTCGACGAGGAGCTTGACCTTCTCGTCGGAGCCGGCCGAACCGATGACCCGGGAGGCGCCCTTGATCTTCGCCATCTGACCGACCTGGCTGCCGACCGCACCGGCCGCGCCGGACACGAAGACGGCGTCGCCCTCCTTGAAGGACGCGACCTCGAACAGGCCCGCGTAGGCGGTCAGACCGGTCATGCCGAGCACGCCGAGGTACGCGGAGAGCGGGGCGAGCGAGGCGTCGACCTTCACCGCGTGCTTGGCGGGGACGTCGGCGTACTCGCGCCAGCCGAGGCCGTGCAGGACGTGGTCGCCCACGGCGAAGCCTTCGGCGCCGGACGCGACGACCTCGCCGACCGCGCCGCCGTCCATGGGGTGGTCGAGCTTGAAGGGCGGGGTGTACGACTTCACGTCGTTCATCCGGCCGCGCATGTAGGGGTCGACCGAGAAGTACAGGTTGCGGACGAGGACGCGGCCCTCGCCGGGAGCGGTCACCGGCGCCTCACGCAGCGCGAAATCCGAGGCCTCGGGCCAGCCGTGCGGGCGGGCGACGAGGTGCCATTCACGGCTGGACGTGGGAAGTGCTGCAGACATGGGCTCGGGTTCTCCTCGATGGCTCACGGGGCGGGAAGCGAAGAATGCTTCATGATGTGAAACAACCATGCTCCCGAATATTTCACCTTGTCAAGTAATTGGGTAAGCTGAGTGTCATGGCCACCTCGCGCTCGGATCCGCTGACCCTCGACGTCATAGAACTCATCGGCGGCGTCGTGGCGCGCTACCACGAGGAGTACGACCGGGCCGCGGCCACGCACGCACTGACCGGCGCCCAGGCACGGGTGCTCGGTCTGCTCTCCCTCGAACCGATGCCCATGCGCAAGGTCGCCCGGAAGCTCAAGTGCGAACCGTCGAACATCACGGGCATAGTCGACCGCCTGGAGCTCCGCGGCCTGGTGGAGCGCCGCCCCGACCCGGCCGACCGGCGGGTGAAGCTGGCCGCCCCGACCGCGGAGGGCATCCGGACGGCCCGGCAGCTGCGCGACGCGCTGGACTTCGCCCGGGAGCCGCTCGCGGAGCTGTCCACGGCTGAGCGCACGGTGCTGCGCGACCTGCTCCGCCGGATGCTCGGCACGGCGGCGGAGGGCAGCGGCTCCTAGAGCCCTCCCGGGCGCCTGCCGGGGTGCTGCCCCAGGTGCGCCCGGCGGTGCCCTCTCAGGTGCAGAACCAGAGCCACCGGGTACAGGTCTCGCTCGGCGACGGGGTGGGTCCGGGGTCCTCCGGAGGCTCCGGCTGCGTCGGGTCCACGGTCGGCGCCGGGCTCGACGACCCGGCGGGCGGCTCGGAGCCGTCCGGGTCCGGGGGCGTGGAGGGTGAGGACGAGGGCGGCGGGGCGTCCGCGGAAGCCGGGTCCGACGCGGAGGGCCCGGGCCCGTCCGGCTCCGCGGAGCCGGACGGATCCCCTTCCGGGGAGCGGGAACCGGGCACCGGGACCGTGGTGGGCGCGTCCACCGGCCCCGGGGCGTCGTCGGGCACGCTGCTCGCCGAGGGGTCCGGGACGGCTTCGGCGGCGGAGGCCGAGGACTCGCTCACGTACTGCGCGGCGCCGTCGTCACCGCCGGGCTCGATGGCCAGCTCGGCCAGGCTCAGCGCCCCGACGGCCAGCAGCACCCCGAGCGCGGCCAGCAGCACCCCGCGCCCGCGGCGCCGGTGCGCCCGACGGCCACGCCCCCGGGCGGCGGCGTCCCGGGCACGACGGCGGTGCCCGCCGGCCCCGACGGGCTCGAGGGTTTCACCCGGCCGCTCCGGCTCGTGACCGGAGTACGCCGGGCCGGCGTAGGGGACCAGCGCCTCGGCGGGGGTTCCGCAACCGGCGCAGGCCAGGGCGCCGTTGAGGTGCCGTCGGCACGGGTGGCAGTAGTCCATGTCGCCCGCAGACTAGACGGGCGAGGAAGGACGGAGGAAGCCGCACAGGTGAGGATCCTGTGTGGAATACCGGATTCCGGCGTGCGCCGTCCGATACGCGTGAGACGCGGCAGGATGGGCGCCATGACCGCTCCCGCCCCGTTCGGGCCGCTCCAGTTCCAGCTCGTCCTGCTGCGCCGGATGTCCGACCACCAGCCCGGCCTGGTGGAGGACGCCCGGCACGAGCTGAGCGCCTCGCTCGCCGAGATGCGGGAGGCGAACCGCCGCTGGCAGGCCATGCTGCGCGCCCCGCGCGGCCGGGGCGCACTGCGCCGCTACCGCTCGGTGCTCGGCGAGCCGGAGAGCTCGGTACGCCGCGAGGCCGGCGATCTGGAATACGAGGCCCTGCTGTGGCCGCTGCCGCTCTGGCCCGGTCTGCGGTTCGAGGTGATGGCCGGCCCCGGCGGTGCCGTGTGGAACGAATGGCTGGTCCGCGCCCCGGGAGCGGCCGGCCCCGAGCTGCGCACCGTCGGGGACCTTCGCCCGTGGTCCTGCACCGTGGACGAGGTGGCCAGGGCCTTCGCGCCGGTCCGCCCGATGGAGGGCAGTGCGCCGACCCGTTGGGCACTCGCCCTCACCGACCCCGTCGACCACCGGCCGTACGTCGCCGAGTTCACCTGGGGCCTGTTCCAGAGGCTGCTTCCCGGCGGCTCCTGACATCTGGCGGCCCGTCAGCCCGGTTCCCCCCTACGGCTCACCCAGCGCGCGCCGCCCCCTCCGCGGCGGGACGATGCCAGGAGAGCCGGCTGCCGCCGGTGCCCCCCGTCAGCGCTCTCGGGAGACCTGCCGTGACCGTCAGTCTTGAGCAGTTGCGCCGTTGCCATGTCGCCGTCGACCTCGGGGCCGCGAGGACCCGCGTGTACATCAAGGGGGTGGGGCTCGTCGTCGACGAGCCCAGTGTCGCCGCCGTGAACACCCGTACCGGCTCGCTCATCGCCGTCGGTGCCCTCGCCGAGCAGATGACCGGCCGTACGCCCGGGTACATCCGGGTGGTCCGCCCGGTCTCCGGCGGGACCGTCGTCGACATCGAGATGGCCCAGCGCATGCTGCGCCACCTGCTGGGCGAGAAGCTCCGCCGCCAGCTGCGCCGCAAGCCCCGGCTGCGTGCCGCGGCGTGCACCCCGCACGACGCCGATCCGCTGGCACAGCGGGCGACGGTCGAGACTCTCGTGGGACTCGGTGCGCGCCGGGTCGAGCTGGTCGACACCCTGATCGCCGCGGCCGTCGGCTGCGGGCTGCCGGTGGAACAGCCCACCGCCACCATGATCATGGTGTGCGGGGCGGCCACCACGCAGATCGCGGTGCTCTCGCTCGGCTCGATCGTGACGGCCGTCCGCATCCCGATCGGCGGCGAGGCCATCGACCAGGCGGTCATCCAGCATCTGCGCCAGCACCACGAACTGATGCTGCCCAGCCAGTCCGTGCGCCCCCTGCAACTGGCGCTCCGGGGCAACGGGCTGACGCTCGGCGGCCCGGCGACGACCGAGATCCACGGCCGCGACGTGGCCACCGGCCTGGCCCGTTCGGTCCAGGTCGACACCGCCGCCGTACGGCAGGCGATCCACACCCCGCTCACCGCCGTGCTCGACGGCCTGGGCAAGGTGCTGCGCGACTGCCCGCCCGATCTGGTGGCCGACATCGCGGACTCCGGGATCATGATGGTCGGGGGCAGCGCCCTGCTGCCCGGGCTCGACCAGATGCTGCGCGAGGCGACGCGCGTGCCGGTGCACATCGCCGAGCGCCCCGATGTGTGCTCCGTGCTCGGGCTCGGCGCCATGCTGGACGGCAAGGTCCAGCCGCTGGTCCTCGATCCGCTCGCCGGCTGAGATCCTCCGGCGATCCCCGTGGCCGAGACCGGTCTCGAACTGCGGACCACCCTCCAGCACCTCGTGGACACCGCCACCGCGCTGACCGGTGCACGCTACGGCGCCCTGGCCGTCCTCGACCCGGACAGCCACCGCGTCGTCGACCTGTTCACCACCGGTCTGACCGAGGCCGAACGGCGGCGCATCGGCCGTCTCCCGGACGGCCGCACGGGTGTCCTCGGGGCCCTCGTCGACGACCCGCGACCGCTGCGTCTGGACGATCTGACCACAGACCCGCGCTCCTGCGGCGTGCCTCCGGGGCACCCACCGATGCACTCCTTCCTCGGCTCCCCCATCCGGGTGCACACCGAGGTGCTCGGCACTCTCTGCGTCACCGGGAAGAGCTCGGGGCACTTCACCGACACGGACACGGCGCTGCTGCGGCTGCTCGCCTCCCAGGCCGGTGCGGCGATCGGCGGCGCCCATCTGTACGAGGTGGCACGGCAGCGGGAGCAGTGGATCGAGGGAGCCGCCGCCGTCACCAGGGTGCTGCTGGCCGGCACCGGCACGACGGACGCCCTGATGACCGTCGCCGAGCGGGCCAGGGTGCTCGCCGGCGCGTCGGCCGGGGTGATCCTCCAGCCGACCGGGGACGGCGGGATGGAGATCGTCGCCGCCTCCACCCGCGACGACCCGGCCGGCCTCGTCGGCACCGTCATCGAGCCGGGCTCCCCCGTCCTCGTCCAGCTGCTGGGCGGCGAGGAGGTGTTCATCGAGGACTCGGCGACCGATCCGCGGATGACGACGCACGTACGGTCCCGGTTCGGCCCCAGCATGATGCTGCCGCTGCAGAGCGGCGGGCGGCTCATCGGCACCCTCGCCCTGCCCCGGCGTCGCGGCGGCCCGCCGTACACGGCGGTGGACCGGCTGCTGGCCTCGCAGTTCGCCTCCCAGGCCGCGCTGGCCCTGGTGATGGCGGACGCCCAGCACTACCGGGAGCAGCTCGCCGTCTACGAGGACCGCGACCGGATCGCCCGCGATCTGCACGACCTCGTCGTGCAGCGGCTCTTCGCGACGGAGATGATGCTGGAGTCGACCCGCCGCAAGGCCCTGACGGACGACAGCGAGACCGCCGGGCTGCTGGCGACGGCGGTCGACGAGCTGGACTCCACGATCCAGGAGGTGCGGACCGCGATCTTCGCGCTGCAGCAGCCGCCGGCCGACGCCCCCACCACCTTCCGCGGCAAGGTGCTGCGCGAGACGGGCGGTGCGGCCGCGGTGCTGGGTTTCCAGCCGTCGGTGCACTTCACGGGGGCGGTGGACGCCCTGGTGCCGGAGCCGGTGGAGGGGCAGCTGCTCGGTGTGCTGCGCGGGGCGCTCGCCGCGGCGCACCGCCGGACGGGGGTGTCGGCCATCGAGGTGGAGGTGGACGCGACGGCACGGCTGCCCGACGGGCGCGCGGCGGTGCGTCTGGTGGTCGCGGACGACGGGCGCACCGGGAGCGGCGCCCGGTCGCCGACCGTCATCTGGCAGGCGCCGCTCTGAGCGCGATGCGCGTGTTGGAGTGGGCGACGCCGGCGTCCCGCTTCAGTCGGCGCAGCAGGGCGTCCAGGGAACCGGGGTCGGCGGCCGTGGCCCGTACGAGATAGTCGTGGCCGCCCGTCACGTGCACCACCTCGGTGATGCCCGGCAGGGTGAGCACGGCGCGCTCGAACTCCTCGTTCGACGTGTCCAGGCGCAGGGACACGTCGATGAAGACGACGAGCCCCGACCGGGTGTCGGCGGCCGGGTCGACGATGACCGTGAAACCGCGGATCACCCCGTCGCGGCGCATGCGGCGTACGCGGTCGCCCGCCGCGTTGGCGCTGAGCCCCACGCGTACGCCCAGGTCGCGGTACGAGATCCGGGCGTCCTCCTGGAGAATGCCGAGGATCTCTCTGTCCAGACGGTCCATACCTGCGATTGTGGCAGCCCGGGCCCGGAAGCGGCGGGTGAGCGGTGCCCGTCCGGGCCCCGGGCGTGGCCCCGGCCCTAGGCGCGTCTGCCGGAGAGGGCTTCCCCGGATGGCTCAGTCCGGCGGGCCCCGGCGGGGCCGCGACCGTTGACTTGGCCCGTGGACACAGCCGTCGAGCAGGCCTCAGCCCCGGACCGGGAACTGCCCGCCGCCTACCGGAACCTGATCATGGCCACGGTCGGCTTCACCCTCACCTTCTGGGCATGGAACCTGATCGCGCCGATGTCCGGGGACTACAAGGAGCGGCTCGGGCTCGACTCGATCCAGCAGTCGTTCCTCGTCGCGGTGCCCGTGCTCGTCGGTTCGCTGGGCCGTATCCCGGTGGGCGCGCTGACCGACAAGTTCGGTGCGCGGCTGATGTTCCCCATGGTGTCTGCGCTGACGATCGTCCCCGTGCTGCTGCTGATCTGGGCGAAGGACTCCTACGGGGCGATGCTCGCCGTCGGCTTCCTGCTCGGTATGGGCGGTACGACGTTCGCGATCGGCATCCCGCTCGTCAACTCGTGGTTCCCGCCAGCGAAGCGGGGGCTCGCCCTCGGTGTGTTCGGGATGGGCATGGGCGGCGTCGCGCTGTCCGGCTACTTCACGCCCCGTATCGCGGAGCACGGGGACGATCTCCCGTTCCTGATCGTCGCCGGGGCGCTCGTGGTGTACTCGCTGCTGGCCGCCGTCCTGATCAGGGACCGCCCGGGCCGGAAGATTCCGGCAGACTCGCTCGCCCACCGGCTGGGGCAGGCGGGGCGACTGCGGGTCACCTGGGAGCTGTCCGCGCTGTACGCGATCGGCTTCGGCGGCATCGTCGCCTTCGGGGTCTACCTGCCGACGTACCTGAAGACCTGGTACGACATGTCACCGACCGAGGCGGGCACCAAGGCGGCCGGGTTCGCGCTGGTCACGGTGATCTTCCGGCCGGTCGGCGGCTGGCTCTCGGACCGGATCCATCCGGCCGTGGTCGCGGCGGCGGCGCTGCTGGCCGCGGCGCTCATGGCGATCGTCCAGGCCTTCGACCCCGGTCTGGATCCGGTCGGCACGATCGCGCTGCTCTGCATGGCGGCCGGGCTCGGCACCGCGAGCGGCAGCGTCTTCGCCCTGGTCTCGCAGGTGACACCGCAGGCCAGGGTGGGCAGCGTGACGGGCATCGTCGGTGCGATGGGCGGTCTCGGCGGTTTCGTACCGCCGCTGGTGATGGGCGCGATCTACAGCGCGAAGGAGTCGTACTCGATCGGCTTCATGCTGCTGTCCGACGTGGCGCTGGCCGGGTGTGTGTACGCGTACGGGCGGATGCGGACCCTGCGGCCGGTGGACTGAGCGGGCAGGCGTACGAGCGCCTCGCCGGTGCCCGGCTCCGGAGTGGCGCACATCTCCAGCCGGATTCCTCCGGCGCCGGAGCCGGTTGGCCCTAGGCTCGGAGCGTGATCTCTCTTCTGCCTGCGCTCTGCGAGACGTCCGGCTCAGCCGCTTCCCGGGAGGCCGTCCGGTTCGGCGGACACGCCCTGACCTACGCACAGCTGGCCGGCGCCTCCGCCTCGCTCGCGGGCCGGATCGCGGGCGCGGGGCGGGTCGCCGTCTGGGCCACCTCCACCCCGGAGACGGTGGTCGCGGTGGTGGCGGCCCTGCGGGCGGGGGTGCCCGCCGTGCCGCTCAACCCGAGGACGGGCGGGCAGGAGCTGGCGCACATCCTCGCCGACAGCACGCCCTCGGTGGTGCTGGCCGGGTCCGGCGACGAGCTGCCCGCCGCACTGGGCGGGCTGGAGCGGATCGACGTCGACATCGCGGTGGTGTCCCCCCACGCGCCGCTGCCCGAGCCGTCCCCGGAGTCCCCCGCCCTGATCGTGTACACCTCCGGCACGACGGGTCCGCCGAAGGGCGCGGTGCTCCCCCGTCGGGCGGTCGCCGCCTCGCTGGACGCGCTGGAGGACGCGTGGCAGTGGACCGGCGACGACGTCCTCGTGCACGCCCTGCCGCTGTTCCATGTGCACGGACTGATCCTGGGCGTCATCGGCCCCCTGCGGCGGGGCGGTTCGGTGCGCCACCTCGGCCGGTTCACCGCCGAGGGAGTGGCCCGGGAGCTGCTCGCCGGGGGCACGATGCTGTTCGGCGTCCCCACGATGTACCACCGGCTGGCGGGGGCGCTGTCCGATCCGGCCGTCTCCGGGAGCCTCACCAAGGCCCTGGCGGGCGCCCGGCTGCTGGTCTCCGGCTCGGCGGCGCTGCCGGTCCACGACCACGAGCGGATCGCGGCGGCCACCGGCCGCCGGGTCATCGAGCGGTACGGGATGACGGAGACGCTGATGAACACGGCTGTACGGGCCGACGGCGCCGCGCGCGCGGGGACGGTCGGCCCGCCGCTGTCCGGCGTGGAGCTGCGGCTCGTCGAGGAGGACGGCACCGTGCTCGACGACCCCACGTCCATCGGCGAGATCCAGGTACGCGGCCCGAACCTCTTCACCGGCTATCTGAACCGCCCCGACGCGACGGCTGCCGCCTTCACCGGGGACGGCTGGTTCCGTACGGGCGACATGGCCACGATCGACCCCGACGGCTACGTACGGATCGTCGGGCGGAAGGCCACCGATCTGATCAAGAGCGGCGGTTACAAGATCGGCGCGGGCGAGATCGAGAACGCGCTGCTGGACCACCCCGGGGTGCGCGAGGCCGCCGTCACCGGGGAGCCGGACGCCGATCTCGGCGAACGGATCGTCGCGTGGGTGGTGCCGGCCGACCCGGGGTCGCCGCCGGGTGAGCGGGAGCTGGCGGACCATGTGGCGGACCTGCTGGCCCCGCACAAGCGGCCGCGCGTCGTCCACCACCTCGACGTCCTGCCCCGCAACGAGCTGGGAAAGATCATGAAGAGGTCGCTCGGTGCCTAGCGCGCACGGCGAAGGCCGCGTATCGGCGAGGGAGGCGATCGCCGCTCTCACCGGGAGCTTCACCGAGCACCGTCCGCCCGAGCACCCTGCGCGGGCGGACGGCCCGCTCGGCTGGAGCGGTTACGACGACTCCCGGGCCCGCGCCGCGGCCCGGACCGGCGAGGAGGAGTCCGTCCTCTACGGGGTCGCCACCGTCGAGGGCCTGTCCTGTGTCCTGGTCTCCTTCGAATTCGGCTTCCTGGGCGGCTCGCTGGGCGGGCGCACGGGGGACCGGCTGGAGGCGGCATACGCGCTCGCCGGTGAACGGCGCCTGCCGCTCGTCTCGCTCGTCGCGACCGGGGGCAGCCGGATGCAGGAGGGCATGATCGCGCTGATACAGCTCCAGCGGGTGGCCCGCGCCTCGGCACGGCTGCGCGCGGCGGGGCTGGCGCAGATCGCGGTGCTGCGGGATCCGACGACCGGTGGCGGCTGGGCGACCGTGGGGGCGGGTGCCGATGTGGTGCTGGCGCTGCCGGGGGCCCAGATCGGGTTCGCCGGGTCCCGGGTACGGCCCGCCGACGCGGACCCGTACGCCTACTCGGCCGAGGGACAGCTGGCGGCGGGCCAGGTCGACGCGGTCGTGCCGGCCGGGGAGCTGTCCGGGACGCTGGGCCGCTGGCTGTCCGTGCTCACGGTCGCCGGACCGGCGCCGGCACCGGCACCGGTCCCGGCCGCGCTGTCGGGCACGGCGCTCCCGGCGACCGGCTGGGACGCGGTACGGCAGGCCCGTGCGGCGGTGCGGCCCCGGGCCGGGGCGTACCTGGACGCATACTTCGACTTCCGGCTGCCCCTGAACGGCGACCGGTGCGGCGGCAGCGATCCGGGGCTGCTC
Organism: Streptomyces sp. NPDC025273; assembly: GCF_040638585.1. Lineage (NCBI taxonomy): Bacteria > Bacillati > Actinomycetota > Actinomycetes > Kitasatosporales > Streptomycetaceae > Streptomyces > Streptomyces sp. NPDC025273. The sequence continues at coordinate 631,697 of NZ_JBEZYP010000001.1, read as the reverse complement.
TGCGGGGCGGGACTGCACGACGGACGGCCCGTGGTGTACGTGGCCCAGTGCGGCACCGCGACCCGCCCGGCCGGCTACCGGACGGCGGCCCGGGTGATCCGTCTCGCGGACCGGCTCGGCCTTCCGGTGCTGACCCTGATCGACACCCCCGGCGCGGCCAACGACGCGGAGGCGGAACGGGCGGGCGCGGGTGCGGCGATCGCCGACACCTTCGCGGCGATCGCGGCCGCCCGGGTGCCGGTGACGACCCTGGTCATCGGCGAGGGCGGCTCGGGGGGCGCGCTGGCCCTCGCCTCCCCGGACCGCACCCATGTCACCGCGGACAGCTATTTCTCGGTGATCGCACCGGAGCTGGCGGCCGCCATCCTGAAGCGCGGCCCCGCGGAGGTGCGCGCCACCGCGGACCAGCTCCGCATCCGCCCTCAGGACCTGGTGGACCTGGGGGTGGCCCGCTCGGTCGTGGGCCCGGCCCCGCTGACCTGAGGCCGCCGCGGCGTGGGCTCGGGGTGTCGTGCACCGCTACGGCCGCGGGCTCCGGGCGTCGTACCGTGGCGCGGCCCGCGCCGCCGCGGCCCGGGCGGGCACACCGGCGGTACACCGGCGACGACGGCTCCGACGCGTACACCCCGCAGCCAGGCGCGGTGTTTGCACGTGCTGGTCCCGGTCATACGACAGGTGTTCCTGACGCCGAGCACAGCAAGGTGTGAATGACATGGCTGCCGATGAGAAGACCCAGGCCAAGACCGAGCAGGCCAAGGGCAAGGTCAAGGAGGCCGCCGGCCGTGCGGTCGGCAACGAGCGCCTCACCGCCGAAGGCCGGGCCGACCAGACCAAAGGCGACGCCCGTGAGGCCAAGGAGAAGGCGAAGGACGCCTTCAAGCACTGACCCCTCCGGGAGCGCGACGCGTTCCCTCCGGCATGCGGGTGGCCCGGCGGTTGCCGGGCCACCCGCATGCCGCCGTGCCGGGGGCGCGGCCGTAGCCGGGCTGCGGGGCGGGCGCCGGGCCGGAGGGATCCGCCCCTCCCGCCACTGCGCGGGTGACGTACCCCGGGGGGGGGGTCAGTCGACGGCATCGCCGTGCCGCGGCTTCGGGGCGCCGGGGGGCACGAAGCAGGCGGAGACGGTCTTCCCCGACTGCTGTGGATGCGTCGTCCAGGCGTCGGCGAGCGCGTCGACGATGGCCAGCCCGCGCCCTCCGGTCGTCGTGAGGTCTTCGGGCTGCCGGGCCGGAGGCAGAGGATCGGAGTCGTGGACGCTCACATGCAGGCAGTGGCTGTCCCAGGTGAGGACCAGCTGGGCGTCACTGTGCGCGTGCACGTGAGCGTTGGTGATCAGTTCGGAGACACTGAGCAGTATCGCGTCCACGGTTTCCGGCGCGTCCTTCGTCCACGCCAGGGACGCCAGGTGCTCCCGCGTCCAGCGCCGGCCGGCCCGTACCCCCTGTGAAGCGGGGAACGACTGAGCCCATCCCACGGCGCACAGTGAGGTGTTCCTCGTCATCGGCCCTCCTCGCTCGCTCTCCCTGTTCCCCTACCCCCGCCTTCGAGGCCCACCCCTGGGAGTGGTCAGGGTGCTCCGAACGGGTGTCGGCCCGCGCGCGCCGCCTGTGGGAACGAGCCGGATGCGGTGGCCGGGTTACGGTCGATCGGCCGGCGCCGGCCGACGTACGGGAGGTGCTGCTGTGTCGACTGCGGGGCCGCGATCCACCGTCGCGATACTCCCGGTCATCCTGGGACTCTCCGTCGCTTTCACGATCACGGCCATCGACCCGCTGGTCCTCAGTCTGAACATGCCGCAGGTCAGCCGGGCACTCCACGTACCGCCCGATGTCGTCGGGTTCCTGGGAGGAGCGGCGACGCTGGTCGTCGCCGCCGCCGTGCTCGCCGTAGGCAGTCTCGGGGACGCCTTCGGACTCAAACGGCTGCTGATGCTGGGGCTGGTCGGCGTCATCGTCGTCAACCTGTTGTCGGCGCTCTCACCCGGCTACGTGTTCCTGCTGGTGATGCGCCTCCTCGACGGCCTCGCGCTGGCCGCGTTGCTGGGTGTGTCGCTGGCGCTGCTCAAGGTGTCGGTGCCACCGGAGAAGCGGCCGACGGCCATCGGCGTCTTCATGGCCATCGAAATGGTGCTGTGCGGGGTGACCCCCGCGGTCGGTGGCTGGGTGGTGGAGGCGGTCGGCTGGCGGTGGCTGTTCCTGCTCGCTCCCTTGCTGTCGCTGGTCGCGCTCGGACTGACGGCCCGGTACGTCGCCGAGCCTCCCCTCACGCAGCGCCGTGAAGTCGATGTCGTCGGCATCAGCCTGGTCGGCGTCGCCCTGCTGACCCTCGTCCACGGCGTCTCCGAGGCGGAGAACGGGATCACCCAGCTCCAGGCCTGGCTTCCGTTGGTGATCAGTGGGGCCGCCGGCGTGCTGTTCGTGCTCCGTGAGCGTCGGACGCCGGACCCGGTCCTCGACCTGTCGCTGTTCCGCAGCGGCCCGTTCGCCGTGGCCGCGCTCGCCAGCCTGACGCTGAACTTCCTGGCCGCCGGGTTCAGTTTCGCCCTGGGGCAGTTCGGCAGTGTGATCCTGTCGCTGCCCCCGCGCACGATCGGTCTGCTGTACCTGCCCGGCACGTTGTTGGTCGCGGGCGCCGTCGTCCTCGCCGGGCGCCTGATCGGGAAGTACACCCCCCGGCCGGTCCTCATCACCGGGCTGCTGGTGCTGGCCGCGAGCGGTCTGCTGATGGGGGCCACCGCCGCGCCCACCATGGCGCTGTGGATCCTCGTACTCGCCACCTGGCTCACCAACCTCGGGTCGCTGGTGGCCTCCGCCGCGGTGGCGGAGACCATCCTCTCGCACGCACCACCCGGGAAGTCCGGCGCCGTGGCCTCCGTGCAGCCGGCCTTCGGAATGACCGGTTACGCGCTCGGCCCCGCCGTCTACCTCCTGCTTCTCAATCTCTTCTTCCAACGGCAGTGGCTCAACGACGCCGAGCAGCGTGGGCTGTCGGTGGCCGAGGCCGATCAGGCCGTGGACGCCACACGAAGCGCGATGGCGCAGAGTCCGGGCACCGCCGGATACGACCCCAACCTGCTGCGGCAGTCCGGGCTGGACCTCGGGCTGGACTTCACCGACGGCCTGCGGCTCACCATGCTGGTCGTGAGCATCCTGCCGCTCGCCCTGGCTGTGGCGGCGTACCGGCTCATGCCCCGCAGGACCGGGAGCACACCGTAGGAGCTCACGAGTACGCGGTCCGGCCGGGCGTGACGCACGTCTGCCGGCTGTGGGTCCTGGCCCCGGCCGCGAGCGTCCCCGGCAGGAGGACCGGCCGTCCGGCAGGGGATGCACAGTAGGACACGGCGGGCCAGCATGGGAGGAGGCAGATGTACCCGATCGGAGGTTCCCATGGCTGACAACGAGACTTTCGTCCGCGACCTCTTCAAGGCGTGGAACGCCCGGGACTACGACGCCATCGCAGGGTCCGTCGCTCCGGACTGCACCCTCGTCGAGGAAGGCAGCGGAAGGACGCTGGAGGGTCCGGAGGGCTTCACCCAGCTCGCGAAAGCCATGTTCGACGCGATGCCCGACGGCCGCTTCGCCCTCGATCACCTCACGTCCCAGGGGGACACCGTGGTCGTCGAGTACACGGGCAGCGGGACCCAGACCGGGGACCTGGTCCTGCACGCGGGCACCGTGCCCGCCTCGGGGCGTCACGTCACGGTGCACGCGTGCGACGTCTACAAGGTGAAGGACGGCAAGATCAAGGAGGGTCGCGCCTATCTGGACACCGGCGCGATCATGAGCCAGCTGGGTCTGACCGAGCAGCTGCAGGGCTGACCGGGCGGATCACCCGAGGGAATCCGGAAGGGGTACGAACCTCCGCGCATACGGCCGGTGGCCCGGTGGCCCGCCCGGACGGGCCACCGGACACGGCGAACGGCGGTCAGGAGGCCTCCACCGGACGCTCGGCCGGACGTCTCTCCGTGGCGCCGGAGTCACCCTTGTCACCGGTGATTCCGATGGCCCGGGCCACACCCGCCACGACCAGGGCGGTGGCGACGAGCACGGCGCTCAGCACCAGCGGGGAGCGGTGGCCGAGGCCGGCGCCCAGGGCGAGACCGCCCAGGGCGGGTCCGGCGGCGGCGCCGACGTTCAGCGCGGCGGTGGCGAACCCACCGGCCAGCGTGGGGGCGTCCGAGGCCGTGTAGAGGGCCTGCGCGATCAGCGTGGAGCCCACGCCGAACGAGAGCGCCCCCTGGACGAGGACGAGGATCAGCGCCACGACCGGGTTCGCGGCCGTGAGGGCGAAGATCAGCCAGCCCGCCAGCAGCGCCGTGCCCCCGACCGCCAGCATCTGGCCGGGACGGCTGTCCGCCAGCCGGCCACCCACGTTGACCCCGACGAAGGACCCGATGCCGAACAGCGCAAGCGCGGCGGGCACCCACCCGGAGCTCAGATCCGTCACGTCGGTGATGACGGGCGTGAGGTAGGTGAACGAGCAGAACGTCGCTCCGTTGACCAGCGCCCCGAGCACGAGCGTCATGATCAGCCGAGGCGTGCGGAGCGCCCGCAGTTCGTGGCGGACGCTGGGTGCCACAGGGTCGACGGGCGTCGTCGGCACGGACCGCATCACCGCGAGGACCGCAGGGGCGGAGATGATCGCGACGCCCCAGAACGCCGAGCGCCAGCCCCAGACCTCGCTCAGTACGGCGCCGAGGGGAACTCCCGCGACGCAGGCGAGGGTGACGCCGCTCAGGAGCACCGAGGTCGCCCGGCCCTTGGCCCGGGATCCGGCCATGCTCGCCGCGGTCGCGAGGCCGACGGCGAGGAAGCCCGCGTTGGCCAGTGCGGCGATCACCCGCGTGACGAAGAGGACCTCGAAGCTGTGGGTGAGGGCGCCCACGACGTGGGCGAGGAGGAAGGTGATGAGGAAGGCGAGCAGCGCCCGGCGGCGCGGCCATCGCAGGCTCAGCATCGCGACCGGCGGTGCACCGACGATCATGCCGACGGCGAAGGCCGAGGTGAGCGAGCCGATGGCCGGGAGGGAGACGCCGAGGTCGGCGGCCATGTCCTCCACCAGCCCGGACAGCATGAATTCCGACGTTCCCTGGGCGAATACGGCCAGCCCGAGAACGTAGACGGCGAATGGCATGAAGAAACTCCGACTACATCGCAGAAAAAGGGGAGGCGCGACGCATGGACCGAAGGTCATGCGGTCGCGTGGGAGACGTCCCGGAGAAAGCTCCGGGCGTGGTCCCGCGATGCGGTCGATCCGTGGCGGATACGCGACGCACTGCTCGGCGACGGGGCCGAAGGAAGCAGGGTCGTCAGAGGGTTACGCGATGAGCCGCCACCGGATCACCGGTGGCCCGCTTCTTTCCGCCTCAGGACTGGACATGGTTCTCAACGTAACAACGCCCGGATCGCCGTGTCCAGCGTGTTGGCACCCCCTGCGTCCCGGCCCCCCGCTGCCTGCGGACGGGTGCGGCACCGTCGCCGCGGGCCCTCCGCCCGTGCGTTCAGGACCGTCGGGAACACCCCCGTCCGGCGTTTCGCACGGTCCGACCCGGCCTTCGCGCAGGAGACGCGGTCGTTGCTGACGCTCCACCAGGCGTGCGGACGGTCACGGCCGGTGCCGCAGAGTCCTTTCCGGGCACCGACCACCATCGCCGTCCGGACCACGCGCGACCTGGTCATCCACGCCGCCGGCATCGTCACGCGAACCTCGACGGAGCCCGCCTCATCGAGCGGCGGTCCTGGCCGGCCTCCCACCCCCCGCTCAAGAAGGACCGCCGGATGCAGCACTATGGTCGACCTCCCGGAGGCCACGGGAAGGTTAATTCTGCGTAGCAGAATAGCGACCCCGCGTTGAGCAAACTGTTGCAGCCTCCCCTCATGACGCAGAACACATCCCCGGCGGCACACCGGACCGCATTCCTCGTGACCGCCCTGTGCTGGGTGATCGTCCTCTTCGACGGATACGACCTCATCGTCTACGGAACCGTCCTTCCGGAGCTCTTCGAGGAGCCCGGCTGGGGCCTGACCAAGTCCACGGCCGGCCTGCTCGGCAGCCTTGCCTTCCTCGGCATGCTCGTCGGCGCCGTCCTCGCCGGAACGCTGGCCGACCGCCTCGGCCGCCGACGGACCATCCTCGGCTGCACCATCTGGTTCTCCGTCTTCACCGCGCTGTGCGCGTTCGCCCCGAGCCCCGAGGTGTTCGGCGTACTGCGGTTCCTCGCCGGGTTGGGCCTCGGTGGCCTGGTGCCCAGCGCAAACGCGCTCGCCACCGAGTTCGTCGGCCCGCGCCACCGGGCAGTGGTCTCCACACTGATGATGTCCGGCGTCCCGATCGGCGGGACCGCCGCGGCTCTCGTGGGCATCGGCGTGATGCCCCGGTTCGGATGGCGGACCATGTTCCTGATCGCGCTGCTCGCCGTCCTGGTCGTCATACCGCTGTGTCTCAAGCTGCTGCCGGAGTCTCCCCTGTGGCTCCGCTCTCGCGGCGAGCACACGCGGGCCGCCGAGATCGAGCAGCGGTTCGGCCTTCCGCCGGGCGCCGACCACGACCTCGTACCACAGGCCGAGCGGCGGTTGCGCTCGCTGCTGCGTCCCCCGTACACCAACGCCACCCTGCTGTTCTCGCTGGCGACCGCGGTGACGCTCTTCGCCTGGTACGGCCTGGCCACCTGGTTGCCCCAGCTGATGCGGGAGAGCGGCTTCGACCTCGGGTCGTCCCTGTCCTTCCTGCTCGCACTCAGCCTGGGCGCCGTGTTGGGGTCGCTCGTGACCGCCTGGGGCGGAACCCGTATCGGCTCCATCCCGACAGCCGTCATCGCCGCCCTCGCCGCAGCCATCGGCCTGGCGACCCTGCTGACCCATCCGCACTCCGCGGTGGCATACGGGGCGCTCGTGCTCGCCGGTGTCGGCACTCACGGCACCCAATGCCTGATCATCGCCGCCGTCGCCAACCACTACCCCGCCCACCTGCGCGGATCGGCACTGGGATTCTCGCTCGGCTTCGGACGGATCGGCGCGGTCCTCGCGCCTCAGGCGGGCGGCTGGCTGCTTGCCGCCGGGCTCGGCGTGAACTCCAACTTCCTGGCCTTCGCCCTGGCCGCGGCGGTCGCCGGCGTCCTCCTGCTGCTCTGCCCGCGTCCGACCAGGTCGACGACCGCCGACGATGCCGGCTCCGCTCTCGACGACAACGGAAATGTCCCGGCTTACGAGAAGAGGGCCGTGTAGTCCGGTAGTTCCCGGCCCAGCTCCTTGACGGGGCCGGTGTGGTCGCGCCCGACGCGGATGGCCTTCGACGGGTTGGGAACGACCCCCGGCCTCCGCGGGGAATCAGTGCCTCCGTGTATCGCATCGTGGGGACGCCACGGCTCCAGCCGATCGAAGGCCCTCGGCTTTCGGCCCCCTTGCCGGGGATGGATCGTGCCCCGGCGCCTATCGCTCATCACTGTGACCGCGACCTCAGACCCGCCACTGCACCGTTCCAGCCGCGACCACCCCGTCATCGAGCAGGCGAAGAAGCCGGCGGAGAAGGGCTACGTCGTCGTCTCGTACAACGTCCGCGGATTCTGGCAGTCCGAGGGCGAGATCGAGGTGGCCGGTCCCCAGGACATCGTCCCGGCTGTTTCGGGAGCAGGACACGCAGGTCAGCGTCGCCGACCTGATGAAGGCGGCCGGCTCGGTCCCTCCGAGACCATGTCCGCACACGTCGAGGAGGCCGACGCCGAGGAACTGGAGATCGTCGCCCGGCCCCGTGGTCACGCTCGATGCCGAGAGAAACGAGCTGCACCGGTTCTAGAGGATGCTGACCCACAACGACGGCCACTCCTGCAGGCATGGGGGGGTGGCCGCAAAGTGGCGGCTGCCGCCACCGCGGCGCCTTTCAGCGGAATACGTCTATTCGACCGTCGGTGATGCACCGGTGCTTCCTTCCAGATGGCCAGCCAACTGGATAGATGCTTATCGATGCAAACGCCAGGGAGGCGACGCGCCGACGAACACCAGCTGACGGAACACGACTGGATGGATGACTTGCGCGTGACCTACGCCCACCGCGACGGGGCCCTGCACAGCACCTCAACTTCGGCGGGGCATCGGCCTCGCGCACTTCTCATCGTGCAGAAGGCTTTCCCGAGGAGCGCGGCCGACGTCTCCACCCAGACGCTCAGACGGCCGCCGGCGTCTTCTCGGGCTCGGCAACCGCCTCGGTGTCGGTGAGAGCCGCGAGGTAGCGCTCGGCGTCCAGGGCTGCCGCGCAGCCGGAGCCCGCGGCGGTGATCGCCTGGCGGTAGGTGTGGTCGACCACGTCTCCCGCGCCGAATACGCCGGGGATGTTCGTGCGGGTCGAGGGTGCCTCGACCTTCAGGTATCCCTCGTCGTCCAGGTTCAGCTGGCCGGCGAAGAGCTCCGTGCGCGGGTCGTGGCCGATCGCGATGAACAGGCCGGTGGCATCGAGGGCGCGCGTCCGGCCACTGAACGTGTCGCGCAGGACGAGACCGGACAGTGCGCCGCCCTCCTCCCTGATCTCCGCGATCTCACTGTCGAAGGCGAAGGCGATCTTGTCGTCGGCGAACGCGCGGCTCTGCATGACCTGGGAGGCCCGCAGCGTGCTGCGGCGGTGGACGACCGTGACGGAGCGGGCGAACCGGGTGAGGAAGGTGGCCTCCTCCATCGCGGTGTCACCGCCGCCGACGACCACGATGTCGCGGTCGCGGAAGAAGAAGCCGTCACAGGTCGCGCAGTAGGAGACCCCGCGGCCCGACAGTTCGTCCTCGCGCTCCAGGTTCAGCTTGCGGTGCTGCGATCCGGTGGTCACGATCACGGCGTGGGCCCGGTGGATTGCTCCGCTGCTGTCGGTGACCGTCTTGATGTCGCCCGTGAGGTCGACGGCGACGATGTCGTCCGGGACCAGCTCGGCGCCGAACCGCGTCGCCTGGGCCCGCATGTTGTCCATGAGGTCCGGGCCGACGATGCCCTCGGGGAAGCCGGGGAAGTTCTCGACCTCCGTGGTGTTCATGAGCGCGCCGCCCGCGGTCACCGAGCCTTCGAAGACCAGCGGCTTGAGGTCGGCGCGCGCCGTGTAGATCGCGGCGGTGTATCCGGCGGGGCCGGAGCCGATGACGATGACGTTCCGGACGTCCGTGTCGGCACTCACTTGGACGTCTCCGGCGCGATCTCCTTGATCAGGCCCTCGACCATGACCTTGATCTCGTCGCGGATCGGGCGCACCGCTGCCACGCCCTGGCCGGCCGGGTCTTCGAGCTTCCAGTCGAGGTAGCGCTTGCCGGGGAAGACGGGGCAGGTGTCGCCGCAGCCCATGGTGATGCAGACGTCCGACTCCTTGACCGCGTCGACGGTGAGGATCTTCGGGGTCTCGGCGGAGATGTCGATGCCGACCTCTGCCATCGCCTCGACGGCGGCCGGGTTCACGGCGTCGCCCGGGTTGGATCCGGCGGAGCGGACCTCGACGCGGTCCCCGGCGAGGTGGGTGAGCCAGGCGGCGGCCATCTGGGAGCGGCCGGCGTTGTGGACACAGACGAACAGAACAGAGGGCTTCTCGGACATCAGGAGGTCTCTCTCGTCACACGGTCGAATCAGGCACCCACGACATCAGTACCCGGTGGCGTCAGCAGCCACTGATGTGAGAATATCAGCCCATGATGACGTCAGTCGACACTGAACTGATCCGGGTGCTGGGCGATCCGCTCCGGCTCCGGATCGTGACCCTGCTCGCCCGCGAGACGCTGTGCACCAGCCACCTGGTGGAGGAGACCGGTGCGAAGCAGACCAACCTGTCCAACCATCTGAGGGTCCTGCGCGAGGCCGGGGTGGTGGAGACCGAACCGTGCGGCCGCTTCACGTACTACAAGCTCCGCCCGGACGTCATCGCCCAGCTCGCCGGCCAGTTCGCCGACCTGGCCGAGTCCGCCCGTACCGCTGCCGAGAACAAGAGGGCCTGTCCGTGACCCCCACGCAAGCACCCGCGACCACCGAGGAATCCTCGGTCGTCCAGAAGCTGTCCACCCTGGACCGCTTCCTCGCCGTCTGGATCCTCCTGGCCATGGCTCTTGGCCTCGGCCTCGGTCGGCTGATCCCGGGCCTGAACGACGCACTGGCGAAGGTGGAGGTCGGCGGCATCTCGCTGCCGATCGCCGTGGGCCTGTTGATCATGATGTACCCGGTGCTCGCCAAGGTCCGGTACGACAAGCTCGATGCCGTCACCGGCGACCGCAAGCTGATGATCTCCTCGCTGGTCATCAACTGGATCATCGGCCCGGCCGTCATGTTCGCCCTGGCCTGGATCTTCCTGCCGGACCTGCCCGAGTACCGCACCGGCCTGATCATCGTCGGCCTGGCCCGCTGCATCGCCATGGTCATCATCTGGAACGACCTCGCCTGCGGCGACCGCGAAGCCGCGGCCGTCCTCGTCGCCCTCAACTCCGTCTTCCAGGTCATCGCCTTCGGCCTGCTCGGATGGCTCTACCTCGACCTGCTGCCCGGCTGGCTCGGCCTGGGCGACGGCGAGAACCTCGACATCTCCATGGGGAAGATCGCCCTCAACGTCGTTATCTTCCTCGGCGTCCCCCTGCTCGCCGGCTTCCTCACCCGCCGCCTGGGCGAGAAGAGGATGGGCCGCGAGTCCTACGAGGCGAAGTTCCTGCCGAAGATCGGCCCCTGGGCCCTTTACGGCCTGCTCTTCACGATCATCATCCTCTTCGCTCTCCAGGGGAAGACGATCACTTCGCAGCCGCTGGACGTGGTCCGCATCGCGCTCCCGCTGCTCGTGTACTTCGCGATCATGTTCTTCGGCAGTTTCCTGATCGGCAAGGCCATCGGCCTGGCCTACGACCGCACCACGACGCTGGCCTTCACCGCCGCCGGGAACAACTTCGAGCTCGCCATCGCCGTGGCCATCGCCACCTTCGGCGTCACCTCCGGCCAGGCCCTCTCCGGCGTCGTCGGCCCGCTCATCGAGGTCCCCGTTCTGATCGCCCTCGTCTACGTGGCCCTGGCCTGGCGCAGGAAGTTCGCCCCGTCCGCGATCACCACGCAGCACTGATGCACCGCCTCGGTTCCCGCCCGCATCCCGCCGTACGCGCCCCGGCCCGCTTCACCGTCCGCCCGGTGCCGCGCAGGCGTGGGGCGGGAGCTGGGGTGCCCGACGTTGCCCCGGGGGTGACCTGGTGACACGCGCGGTTCCCCTCCTGCTGGAACGCGGCTACTCCACCAGCGAGGCAGCATGGGCACTCGGACTGGGCGGCGCCGGGCAGACCCTGGGACGCACCCTGTACGCGGCCATCGCCTCACCGCCCGCACGACCACGCTGATCGCGCTCGGCGGCCTCACCGCCGCGGCGCTCGCGCTCGCCCCCGGCCCGTACCCACTCCTGATCGCTCTGTCGATCGTCGCCGGGATGGCCCGCGGCAACCTCACACTGCTCCAGGCCACCGCGATCACCGACCGATGGGGCACCAACCCACTCGGCCGCCTGTCCGGCCTCCTCGCGGCATACGGGATCCACTCTTCCCAGGGGCGGCGGGTCACCCACCCAGAGGCGAAGGACTTCAGGAGCCCCCACGTCATCATCGTCTCAGAATGCGGCTACGTTCCGTAACGAAAGGCTCGACGGGTTGGCGGTCCCGCCGGCGATAGCACCAATGCATCGGCTGATGACGTGGCCAAAACTTCTGGGTCGAACCCGCCGGCCGCCACTACCCGCACCGCCCCGACCCAGCTGCGGCACCGGGCCGGGCGCGAGTGTGGAAACGGCTGATGTCACGCCGCCTGTGCTCCCATCAGCCGGATGATGAGGTCGTCGAGGCTGACCAGGCCGGTCAGCCTGCCTTCCGTATCGCGTACGACGGCGAGCGAGGCCCTGCGGTGCTGGAGTTGCTCGACCGCGTGGGCGACGGTGTGGTTCGGGGCCAATTCCGGTACGGGGCGGGCGAGTTCGCGGGCGGTCAGAGCCCGGCCCTGGGCACGGGCGACCAAGGCGTCGCGGGCATGCACCGAACCGAGGACCGTTTCACCGTCTCGTACGAGCAGCCGGGTGTGGTTGACCGCTGTCGCGGCGGCCAGGATCGCGCCGGTGTCGGCGTCGGCTGCGACGTAACTGATCTGTGCGGCGGGCACCTGGAGCTGTGCCACCGGGGTCTGCGGTTCGCTCAGGGAGCGGGTGATCAGGCCGGAGTCGGTCTCGCTGATCAGGCCCAATCGCTCGGACTCCTCGACCAGGTGGGCGAGCTGTTCGCGGTTGTGTACGGAGGTGAGTTCGTCGCGGGGGGTGACGCGGCACAGCCGTACGAGGGTGTTGCTGACCTTGTTGAGCAGCCAGATCAGCGGCCGTACGAGACGGATCAGGGCCCGGAAGGGTGGAGTGAGGAGCATGGCGGAGCGCTCGGGGTGGGCGATGGCCCAGGACTTGGGGGCCATTTCGCCGAGCACCATGTGCAGGAAGACGACCACGGTCATGGCGACGGCGAAGGCGATGCCGTAGCTCAGTCCGCTGGGCAGGCCGAGCTTCTCCAGGAGTGGGTCCAGCTCGTGCGAGATGGCGGGCTTGGAGATCGAGCCGAGACCCAGGGTGCAGATGGTGATGCCGAGCTGGGCGCCGGCGAGCATGAGGGACAGTTCGCGCATGCCCGCGAGAGCCGACTTGGCGCCGCGTCGGCCTTGGGCGGCGGCTCGTTCCATCCGGTGGCGCTTGGCGGCCACCAGGGCGAACTCGGCCGCGACGAAGAAGCCGCTGCCGATCAGCAGGAGGAGGGTGATGAAGAGAGCCAGGGGGAAGCTCATGCGGTCGGCTCCTCATCGGTCGGAGCGGCATGTGCATCCGCGTCCGGGGTGGTGTCCGGCATGCGCTCCAGGCGGACGCGGTCGGGGACGTGGCGGTCGAGGGTGCGGACCTCGATGAGGACGGTACCGACGGTAAGGCGGTCGCCGATGGCCGGGAAACGGCCCAGCCGGTCCACGATCAGGCCGGCGGCGGTGTCGTAGTCCTCTTCCTCGGGAAGTTCGATGCCGGTGGCTTCGGCGATCTCGTCAAGGCGCCGACCGGCATCGACCAGCCACCCGCTTCCATCTGCGGCCGCGATCTCGGTCACCTGGTCGGACTCGTCGGTGATGTCACCGACCAGCTCCTCGGCGATGTCCTCGAAGGTGACGATCCCGGCGAAGCCGCCGTGCTCGTCGAGAACGACTGCGAATTCCTGCTTGTGCTCCTGCATCTGCTCGACGGCGCCGGGCAGCGGCAGCGTGTCGGGCAGCAGCAGCGGGGGCCGGGCCAGCTCACCGGCGGTGAGCCGCTCGAAGTGGGCGGCCGGTAGCCGCATCAGTTCACGTACGCCGATGACGCCCGTGATGTCGTCGTGGCGCTCACCCGTGACCGGGTAGCTGGAGTGGCCGTGCTTGGCGATCAGCTGCACGACGTCGGTGGCGGGCGCGTCGGCGCGTACGTACGCGACATCGACGCTCGGCACCATGACTTCGTCCAGGGTGCGCTCGGAGAACTCCAAGGCGTGGTCGAGGAGCTCGGCGTTGGCGCGGGGCAGGTGGCCCTGTTCGTGGGACTCGCCGATCAGGTGGCTGAGTTCCTCCAGGGTCGCGCCGTGGTGCAGTTCCTCGACCGGCTCGATGCCGACCTTACGCAGCAGCTTGTTGGCCGCGGCGTCGAAGAGGTGCACTACCGGGCCGACCACCTTGAGGTAGGCGAGGGTGGAGGCCGACAGTGACTTGGCGAGCCGCTCGGGCACGGCCAGCGCGAGGTTCTTGGGGGCCAGCTCACCCAGCACCATCTGCACGACGGTGGCCATGACGAAGGCGAGCGTCACCGAGACGGCGGAGACCGCGCCGTCGGAGAGGCCGGTGCCGGTCAGCGCGGGCCGCAGCAGCGCGGAGACGGACGGCTCGGCGAGGAAGCCGACGACCAGGCCGGTCATGGTGATGCCCAGCTGGGCACCCGACAGCATGAAGGAAAGCCGTTCAAGTACCTTCACGGCGCGCGCCGCGCGCTTGTCACCCGATTCGGCCTCACGTGCGAGCGCGAGCCGGTCGGCGGCGACGTACGCGAATTCCTGCGCGACGAAGTAACCGGTACCTGCGGTCAGGACAAGGACGGCCAGCAGGCCGAGTACGGCGTTCATCGGACAACCCGGGGACTGGATCCCGGACTGTCGGGGTCCGTCAGACTGGCGGACAAGACGTGCTCCTTCAAAGGGTACGGATGAGGACTACGGGTCAGCTGGGACCGAAGTTCCCTGGCCCGAGTATCGGGGGATCTGTGGTGAGCCGCTCGGCCGTCAGGCGGCTGGGCCGACCAGTTCTTCCAGTACGTCTTCCATGGTGACGAAGCCGAGGACCGTGCCCTTGTCGCCGGTGACCGCCGCGAGGTGGCTGCCGGCGGCGCGCAGCGCTGTGAGGGTGTCGTCCAGGGGCGTGTCGATCTTGACGAGTGTCACCGCGTGGAGGGCCGTGCACGGGAAGGGCTGGTCGCGGTCGATGACGCCGAGCGTGTCCTTGATGTGGAGGTAGCCCAGGACGGCGCCGCTGGGCCCGGTGACCGGGAAGCGGGAGAATCCGGCAGCTGCGGCGGTGCGCTCCAGCTGGGCTGGGGTGATCGTGTGGTCAACAGTGATCATCTTCGGTGCGGGGACGAAGATCTCGCCGACCGGTCGCGTGCCCAGCTCCAGCGCGTCACGCAGCCGCTCGCCGTCCGCCGGTGAGAGCAGACCGGCCTCACTTGAGTCGCGGACCATACGGGCGAGCTCGTCGTCGGTGAAGACGGACGCGACCTCGTCCCTCGGCTCGACTGCAAGTAGCTTCAGCAGGGCGTTGGCGAAGGCGTTGATGGAGAAGATCACCGGCCGCAGCGCACGGGTGAGGGCGACCAGCGGCGGGCCCAGCACCAGCGCCGTCTTCACCGGGGCGGCGAGCGCGATGTTCTTGGGCACCATCTCGCCGATCAGCATGTGCAGATAGGTCGCCAGGGTCAGCGCGATCACGAAGGCGATCGGGTGGACCAAGCCGTGCGGGACGTTCGCCGCTTCGAAGCCCGGCTCCAGCAGATGGGCGATCGCGGGCTCGGCGACCGCGCCCAGCACCAGGGAGGAGACGGTGATGCCGAGCTGGGCCGTGGCCATCATCGCGGAGATGTGCTGCAGCCCCCACAGAGTCAGGCGGGCGCGCTTATGGCCCGCGTCGGCCTGCGGCTCGATCTGACTGCGGCGTACGGAGATCAGGGAGAACTCGGCGCCGACGAAGAACGCGTTGGTCAGCAGCGTCAGGGCGCCGATGGCCAGCTGGAGAACGGTCATCGGGCCATCTCCTTGGCACCCCGCTGCGGGACAGCCGCGGGCTCGGATCCGGGTTCGGTGATGTGCACGCGGTCTGCCCGGTGGTGCTCGACGTCGAGGACGTCCAGTTGCCAGCCGTCGATGACGACCGTGTCGCCCTCGCGGGGGATGCGTGCCAGGTGGGTGGCGATCAGTCCGGCCACGGTCTCGTACGGCCCGTCGGGGGCGGTCAGGCCGATGCGGGCGAGTTCGTCGATCCGTACGCCGCCGTCGGTCTCCCAGCTTGCGCGGCCGTCCGCGGTGGGCGGGGCGGGCAGCAGATCCGGGATCTCGGCGGGATCGTGCTCGTCGCGGACCTCGCCGACGACTTCCTCGACGATGTCCTCCACGGTCGCGACGCCGGCCGTGCCGCCGTACTCGTCGACGACCACCGCCATCGTGCGGTGCGCGCGCATCCGCTCCAGGAGGCGGTCGGCGGGCAGGGAATCGGGCACCAGCAGCGGCGTGGTCGCCAGCTCGGTGATCGGCGTTACCGGTCGCTTGGCAGGGTCGAGGGCGAGGACGTCGCGGATGTGGACGGTGCCGATGACCTCGTCCAGGCTGTCGCGGTAGACCGGAAAACGGGAGAGCCCGGTGGCGTACGTCAGATTCGCCGCATCGGCTGCGGTGGCGTGGGCCTCCAGGGCGCGGACGTCGACGCGCGGCGTCATGACGTTCTCGGCGGTCAGCTCGCTCAGGTGCAGGGTACGGACGAACAGCTCGACGGAGTCCGCCTCGATCGCACCCTCGGCAGCCGAGTGCCGGGCCAGCGAGGCCAGCTCGGCGGGGGTGCGGACGGAGGCCAGTTCCTCGGCAGGCTCCAGGCCGAACCCTCGTACGAACCGGTTCGCGGTGCTGTTCAGGTGATGGATGAAGGGTCCGAAAGCGGCGGTGAAGCCGCGCTGCGGGCCGGCCACCACCTTGGCGACGGCCAGGGGGCGGGAGATCGCCCAGTTCTTGGGCACCAGCTCGCCGACGACCATCAGCACGACCGTCGAGACCGTGACGCCCAGGACCGTTGCCACTGAGGACGTCGCCGCACCGAGCCCCATTGCTTCGAGCGGACCGCGCAGCAGGGCCGCGAACGACGGCTCGGCGAGCATACCGATCACCAGTGAGGTGACGGTGATGCCGAGCTGAGCGCCAGACAGCTGGAACGTCAGCTTGCGCACCGCCTTGAGCGCGCTCTCGGCGCCCCGCTCTTCCGCCTCGACGGCTCGCTCCAGCTCACCGCGCTCGACGGTGGTCAGCGAGAACTCAGCGGCGACGAAGAGCGCACACGCGAGGGTGAGGGCAAGGGCCAGGAGCAGCAGAAGCACTTCGGTCACCGTGCCACCCCCGCTTCCTGGCTCACATGGTGTGCACAGGCGGTGGCACGGTTCGTACTGGGAGGCTCGCCCATGACGGGTCGCTCACTCCTTCTCTGCTCGGCTCGACAGAACTGTTGGGGACCAGTGTCCCCAACCTCACAGTAAAGAGATGGTAAATACGGATGCCGGATGGTTCCGCACCGGAGTCTCTCCCGCGCCCTCAGAGCCTCACACTCCCGTCCGTGCCGCATGCGCCGCGCCCCGGCACGCGCAGGACCTCGGGGACGCCACCAGGCTGGATTCCATGGCGTCCAGTGCCTGGCGGGCCGCGACGAGCTGTGCTCGCAGAGACTCTGCCGGGTCGCCCACCTGTGGCTGCTGCCCAGGCAGAGTGCGTTCCCGTTCCTTCTCCAGCTCCCGGGCTTCCTCCAGCGAATTGATGACGACGCCGATGAGGAGGTTGACCAGCAGAAACGAGCCGAGCAGGACGAACGAGCCGAAATAGAGGATGGTCCAGCGGGAGATCTCCAGGCCACCGCGTACGGCGTCGCCGAGGCCGTCGAGCGTCATGAGGAGAAAGAGCGTGAGAGCCGCGCGGCCGAGTGACCCGTAGTGCTCCGGGTCGTAGTCGGCGAAGAACACCCAGCCGACCATGGCGTACACGTACAGCAGGAGCGCCCCGACGAGGGCGAAGCTGAGGGTGCCGGGCAGACTCTTGCCGACGGCGACGATCACGATCCGCAGCTGCGGCAGGAAACGCGCCGCACGCAGCACGCGCGCCAGGCGCAGGAGCCGCAGCACGGTGGCGTTCTCACGGGCGAACGGCATGAAGGCCAGGCCCACGACGAGCAGGTCGAACACGTTCCAGGGGTCACGGAAGAAGTCCCTGGGGCGGTCGGCGTGAGCGGCTGCCCGCAGAAGTATTTCGGTGGTGAAGGCGGCCAGGAAGAAGTGCTCAGCAGCCTTGAGGACACCGTGCCATTGATGCACGACACCGCTGTACGTCTCGATTCCGAGCAGGACGGCGTTGGCCGCGATGAGACAGAACACGACGCTCGAGAACGCGCTGGAGTCCACGATGCGGCAGCTGCGGTATGCGAGCCCGCGCCGCAGATGCGCAGCCGTCCGTTCGGACATGGGTGCTTCGTTTCCTCACAGACCTGTTTCAGACATTTCCCGCGAGCCGCAGCAGGATGCGGCCCAGGCGGGCGACCGCCCCCTATGCTTCTACATGCCTGTAGAAAATACGAGCCCGACCCGGCCAATCATTTACTTTTCAGGAGGACTTCATGGCATCGATCGACCTGGACAAGGTGCTGGACAAGGCGTGGACGGACAAGAGCCTGCCAGAGATACTCGCCGCCCCCGTCGGAGCCCTGAAGGGCGTCTCGGACCGTGACGGCGAACTGCTCCAGGAGGCATTCGGCGTCAAGTCCGTCCAAGACCTCGCCGAGTTGAAGTACGTCCGCTGGGCACAGGCCCTTGCGGCGCTGGACACGGCAGCCAAGTAAACGCAATAGGTGGGTTGCCACACCTCGGGGGTGAGGCAACCCACCGCCCCGAACCACCACGTACACCTGAAGGAGAGAACGCCACGATGGTGTTCAAAAAGCTGCTCGGATCGCTCGGCGTAGGCGGCCCCACCGTGGACACGGTCCTGGAAGGCGGCCCGGTCCAACCCGGCGGGACCCTGCGCGGACAGCTCCACCTCCTCGGCGGGAAAGCCGACTTCGACATCGAGCAGATCACCCTGGAGCTCATCGCCCGCGTCGAGGCGGAGCACGACGACGGCGAAGCCGAAGGGACGGTGGCCTTCGAGCGCTTCAGTCTCGGAGGTGGATTTCGGCTCGCCGAGGGCGAGCGCCGAAGCATCCCGTTCGCGGTGACGGTGCCATGGGAGACCCCTGTCACCGAACTCCACGGCCAGCCGCTCGGTGTGGTGCTGGGCCTGCGTACCGAACTCGCGGTGGCGGGCGGCAAGGACAAGGGCGACCTGGACCCGCTGACAGTCCGGCCGCTGCCTGCGCAGGAGGCTGTCCTGGAGGCGCTCGGGCAGCTCGGCTTCGGCTTCAAGTCGGCAGACCTGGAGTACGGGCACATCGGCGGCACCAGCCAGCAACTGCCCTTCTACCAAGAAGTCGAGCTCACGCCGGCTCCGCAGTACGCGCACGCCATGCGGGAGATCGAGGTGACCTTCCTGGCCAACCCGGGCGGCATGGAGGTCGTACTGGAGGCCGACAAGCCCGGCGGCCTCTTCTCCTCCGGCCACGACGCCGTCAACCGCTTCACCGTCAGCCACCAGGACGTCGATCAGCGCGACTGGAACACCGAGGTCGAAAGCTGGGTACGCCAACTGGCTTCCGGACACGGCGCCCACGCCCCACACGATTACGGCCACGGCCACGGCCACGGCGAGCATCATCACAGCGACAGTCACCACCGCTCCGGACCCGGCATGGGCACCGTGGTCGCCGCCGGTGCGGCGGGGCTGGCCGTCGGCGTCGTCGGCGGCATGGTGGCCGCCGAAGTCGTCGACGAGGTGGGCGACTTCTTCGAGGGAGACGATGAAGAGGAAGAAGAGGGCTGATGCACGCCAAGCCCTCCTGATAGCTTCTACATGACTGTAGAAGAGTGCGGGTGTCCGGGTCGGCCCCCCTTCCGGCCCGGACACCTCCAGACGCATATGGAGTTCTTATGGCCCTGTGGGATCGCTTCAAGGAGTCCGCGTCGACGATGCAGACGCAGCTCATGGCGAAGAAGAACGACCTCAAGAGCGGCTCCTTCCGCGACGCGAGCATGGCGATGTGCGCCCTGGTCGCCGCCGCCGACGGCACCGTCGACCCGACCGAGCGGCAGCGGGTGGCCCAGCTCATCGCCACCAACGACGTACTGCAGAACTTCGCCCCGGACGACCTTCGGCGCCGCTTCGACGAGAACCTGAACAAGCTGACCGCTGACTTCGCCTTCGGCAAGGTCAGCGTCCTTCAGGAGATCGCCAAGGCGAAGAAGAAGCCCGCCGAGGCCCGCGCCGTCATCCAGATCGGCATCGTCATCGGCGGCGCCGACGGTGACTTCGACAAGGACGAGCAGGCCATCGTCCGCGAAGCCTGCTACGCGCTGGACCTGCCGCCCCACGAGTTCGACCTGTAGCAAGCGGGGCACACGCATCTCACACGACGTACCAGAGGAGCAGGCGTGGAGATCTCAGGCATCATCAGCGCGATCGTGATCGGCGTCATCATCGGTGTGCTGGGACGGCTCGTCCTTCCTGGCCGGCAGCACATCGGCATCCTGTGGACGCTCCTCGTCGGTATCGGCGCGGCCTTCCTGGGCACCGCCATCGCAGCCGGGCTGGGTGTCGCGGACTCCAAGGGCATCGACTGGATTGAATTGCTGATCCAGATCGCTCTCGCCGTCGTGGGTGTGGCTGCCCTGGAACGCGTCAAGTCCCGGCGCTGACAACCTGTACCGGATTCGAGGAGAACGGTGGGCCCGCGGCATTCAGCCGCGGCCCACCGGCGTTCCCGAGCCGGCTGATCGGCGTCAAAGAAATCGAGCAGACGCCTTCAGCGGATGCCGTTGAAGTCCGCGCCCACAACGAGAGTGACGGTGCCGGACACTGCGTCCGCGTCCGGCTTCGCCGTGACACCGGGCAGCCGGGAAGCGAGCACCCCGGCCTGCCTTTCGAGGCCTTGGGGATACGTGACCGTGGTCTTCTCCGCAGAGGCCGGCGCATTGCCGGTGCCGGTGATGCTGTAGCCCGCCACCCTCAACGTTTCGGCGACCTTCGCGGCCTGGCCGGGCACCCCGCTGCCGTTGAGGACCTGCACGCGCACCGATGCGGCGTACACCGGCGCCTTGGAGTCGGCCGCCAGCTTCTCCTTGTCGACCTCCTGGTCCTTGGCCAGCGAGGTGAACAGCTCGGCGGCCTGCGGGTACTGCCACACCACGTTGGCCTTGTCGGAGGGTACGTCCGCCTCGCGTCCGTAATTGGGCACGGTCAGGAAGGTCAACCGGTCACTCGGGATGTTCTTGATCTCGTTCGCAAGACCGGTCAGCGGTTTGATCCCCGCCAACCTTTCGTCAGTGGTCAGGGACTTGGTCGCTGAGTCCAGGAAGTCGTACAGGGCGGTGGGGTTGGTGAGCTTCTGCTGAGCCTTGGCGGCGAGGGCTTGCATGAACTCCTGCTGGCGGCCGATGCGCCCGAGATCCGAGCCGTCACCGACGCTGTAGCGGGTGCGGACGTATCCGAGGGCGTTCTCGTCCTTGATCGTCTGGCACCCGGCCTCCATGTCGAGGTGTGCCTTCTTGTCGTGGATCGCTGTCTCGGGGCAGACCTCAATACCGTCGAGGGCGTTGACCATGCCCTTGAAGCCCTGGAAGTCGACGGACATGAAGTGGTCGATGCGCAGGCCGGTGGACTGTTCCACCGTCTTGATCGTGCAGGCGGCGGCCCCGGAGACCTCGCCACTGCTCCCCCCGATGGCGAATGCGGCGTTGATCTTCGAATGGCCGGGAGTGGACGTCGTCCCGTTTCCGCGATCGCAGGCGGGCAGGCTCACCCAGGAGTCCCGCGGCAAAGACACCACGGTGGCCCACTCCCGGTCCGCGGACAGATGCATGACCATCAGCGTGTCCGACTGCATGGTGTCCAGGTCCTTGCCGTACTTCGCGTTGTCACCGTCCCGCGAGTCGGATCCCACAACCAGGATGTTCTTTGATCCCGGACTCAGGTTGACCGGCCTGTCGCCGCCCAGCTTGTTGTCCACGTCCGCGGAATTGATGTTCCCGTCCAGCCCCTGGTAAACCCATGCCCCCGCCCCGGCCGCCACCAGCATGAGGACAGCCAGCGCCCCACCGGTCCACAGTGTTATTCGCCCGCGTCGGGTCAGCCGGGCGGACCGTTCTTCCACCTTGCGGCGCCGCCGCGTCGGCTGTGCCCGGCGGCCATGCCGACTCCTGTCCTGCGTACCCACCTGGCGTCCTCCGGGCCTTCGCGCTCGTTCATCCACAACCGCCGCTGATGCGGTGCGTGAACTCTACAGCCACGTAGAAAAAGGCGTTCCGGCACAGGATGTACCGGATTATCCATAGGTGGCAGATTGCAGAACGAAGAACAGCGCGATCGCCGCGTTGAGTGCGGACAAGGTCGATGCGGCCGTTCCGGCTGCGGCGACGATGGCGGCGATACCGGCCGCAGTCAGGGCAGGCGGCCAGCCACCGGCCGGCGGAACCGGCCCCAGCAGCGCGGCGACGCGTCGCGGTACCGGACCGGCCTCGGCGAAGGCGGCCAAGCCGGGTACGGCGGCGCGCCGGGAGATCAGCGCGGCCTTACCGACGGCCCGGGCCGTCATCCGGCGGTCCCCGGTGACCCGAGCGGCTTCCTCGTCGGCCCAGCGTTCCGTGCTGTAGCCCACCGCTGAACGGAGCGGGCGCAGCAGCGGGTTCGCGCAGCCTGCGAGCTGCACCGTGAGAAGAAGACGGTGGTGCCGTCCGGCGAGGTGGGCGCGTTCATGGGCGAACAGCGCGCGGCGCTCCGCCTCGTGCAGGCCGGACAGCATGCCGGTGGAGACCAGGATCCGGCCGGGTGAGCCCGGCAGCGCGTACGCGTACGGCACCTCATCCGTGAGTACGGCGATGTCCGAGGCGTCGGGGAGCGGGGCCAGCGTGCGGTGAGCACGGATGCGGAATCCGTAGTGCCGTCGGACCGTGACCGCGCACGCCGCCACCACGAGAGCCAGGACACCGATGGACGCTTTGCCGGCCACCTCGTCGTACGGAACCGCCTCCCGCACCTCCGGGTCGGACCAGCTGTCGGGCAGCGGATTACCGGGCAGCTGTGCGGTTCCGACGACCACAAGAAGCCCGAGGCACAGCGTGCTGCATGCGGCGAGGATCGCCCCCACCCAGGTCAGCAACAGCGCCGCGTTGCGCGGATGCAGATGCTGTTCGGCCAGCCGCGCGATCGGCAGTGCGGTCAGCGGCAGGATCAGGGGCAGGAAGACGAAGACGCCCATCGGTCAACGTTCCGGATCGTCAGCTTCATTGAGGAGGGAGCGCAGGAGCTGTTCGTCGTGCGAAGAGAGGGAGGAAACGAAACTGGAGAGCACCGCATCGCGGTCTTCCTGATTGTCGAGCAGCTTGCGCATGCGCATGGCCACAAGACCGGCACCGTCCGCCACCGGCGTCCACTCAAAGGACCGGCCGACCCTGGTGCGGGACACCGCCCTCTTCGCGTACAGCCTGGTCAGGATCGTAATGACGGTGGTGTACGCCAGATCGCCGCCGAGCTGTTCCTGCACCCACGCGGCGGTCACCGGGCCGGGTGCCGAGCCGAGCGCCGACACCACCTGCATCTCAAGTTCACCCTGGCGCCTGCGACCGCGCCCATCCGGGCTCGTCCTCTCCGTGCCGTCAAC
Organism: Streptomyces sp. NPDC025273; assembly: GCF_040638585.1. NCBI lineage: Bacteria > Bacillati > Actinomycetota > Actinomycetes > Kitasatosporales > Streptomycetaceae > Streptomyces > Streptomyces sp. NPDC025273. The sequence goes on along the minus strand of NZ_JBEZYP010000001.1, from coordinate 608,646 downwards.
CATGGCGCGGCCTCCTTTCCGTCCCGCCGCTCCGAACGTACGAGCGTTGAGGAGGCATCGTACTGCTCGCCCCACCGCCTGCCTCTCCCAGCGACCGAGGTGGCTGTGTGACCGGAAGGCGCCTACCGACATGCCCCGTTCGCACCCCTCCTTGTTTCTACGTTGCTGTAGATTTCAGATCGTGTCATACGAGGGTCCGGAGCGGCGTGCCGTTCTCGGGCCCAGGTCTTGAGAAGGGAATCGACATGGGTGTGAGCCTCGCCAAGGGAGGCAACGTCTCGCTGAGCAAGGAGGCGCCAGGGCTGTCCGCCGTACTGGTGGGCCTGGGCTGGGACGTCCGTACGACGACCGGCACCGACTACGACCTCGATGCCAGTGCACTGATGGTCAACGAGGCCGGGAAGGTCGCGTCCGACCAGCACTTCATCTTCTTCAACAACCTGACCAGTCCGGACGGCTCGGTCGAGCACACCGGCGACAATCTCACCGGCGAGGGCGAAGGTGACGACGAGGTGATCAAGGTGAACCTGGCCGCCGTGCCCGCCGACGTATCGAAGATCGTCTTTCCGGTCTCCATCCACGATGCCGAAGCCCGGGGCCATAGTTTTGGCCAGGTCCGCAACGCCTTCATCCGCGTGGTCAACCAGGACGGCGGCACCGAGCTCGCTCGTTACGACCTGAGCGAGGACGCGGCCACCGAGACCGCCATGGTCTTCGGCGAGCTCTATCGCAACGGTGCCGAGTGGAAGTTCCGCGCAGTGGGCCAGGGCTACGCCAGTGGACTGGCGGGCATCGCCACCGACTTCGGCGTCAACGTCTGACACCAGCGCGACCGGGGTGCGGGCGAGACCCGCACCCCGTGGCCGGTTCACCCACCACATCCAGAGAGCGGACCCGATGTTCGGATTCAGCGAACTCGCGATACTCCTGATCGTCGTCCTTGTCTTCTTCGGCGCCAAGAAGCTCCCCGAGCTGGCCCGCAACGCAGGCAAGGCAGCACGCATCCTCAAGAGCGAGAGCAAAGCGATGAAGGCAGAGGGGTCTAGCGAGCAACAACAGGACCCTCGCATCATCCAGGTGCGGCCTGGCGAGAGGACCGCCGAGCGGCCCGACGACGGGACGGGGACCGGCAACGGCCCGGTTCAGACTTGACCGCGCCAGCACATCCCCCAACCCGCCACCACGAACCGACGAAGAGGCAGCACATGTCCGTGAACCTGACCAAGGGCCAGCAGATCAGCCTGAGCAAGTCCGACGGCGGTGCGCTCACCGTCGTACGGATGGGGCTGGGCTGGAAAGCAGCCCAGCGCAAGGGATTCCTCGCCAAACTCACCGCCCGGGAGATCGACCTGGACGCCTCGGCGGTGCTTTTCGCCGACAAGAAGCCGGTGGACGTCGTCTTCTTCCAGCACCTCGTCAGCGACGACGGCTCCGTCCGACACACCGGTGACAACCGCGTCGGCGGCGCCGGCCAGGGGGGCGACGACGAGTCGGTCCTCGTGGACCTGCAGCGCGTGCCCGTGCACGTCGACCAGATCGTCTTCACGGTGAACTCCTTCACCGGCCAGACCTTCGAGGAAGTTGACAACGCCTTCTGCCGTCTCCTCGACGAGACCACAGGCCAGGAGCTGGCCCGCTACACGCTCACAGGCGGAGGCCGCCACACCGCACAGGTCATGGCCAAGGTGCAGCGAAGCGGCTCCGGCTGGCAGATGGCAGCGATCGGCAGCCCCGCCGACGGACGCACCTTCCAGGACCTCATGCCGGCGATCGCCACGCACCTGTAGGCACAAACGGCCTACAGGTCTCCCTGCTCCGAGCATCGCCTGCACCCTCATCCGCTACCGCCGACCGGCCACATGGGACGCCCTCCTAGCAATCAGTAATCGCACCGCCACGCCCGGGTCGGTTCGGCGCTCCGGAGGTAGCTTGGTAGGGAAGGCCTCCTGAGGAGGGTGATTCGATGCCGTGGTTCGTGTGGCTGCTCGCCGCTGCGGCACTGGGCGTCGCAGAGTTCTTCACCCTGACACTGGTCCTGGGGATACTGGCGGGCGCCGCGTTGGTTGCCGCCGTCGTAGCTGGTGTCGGTGTCGGCATTTTCGGCCAGCTCATAGCCTTGGGCGCAGCAGCAGCGGCGGGTCTCGCCATCGTCCGTCCCATCGCGCTGAGGCATATGGCACAGCAGCCCATGACCCGCGAGGGCAGTGACGCGCTGATCGGCAAGCGGGCCGAAGTCATGCAGGAGGTCACCGCGACCCGCGGCCTGATCAAACTCTCCGGCGAGGAGTGGTCCGCCCGCGCCCTCGACGAGAGCCTGGTGATCCCGGTGGGAGCGCTGGTGGAAGTCATGGAAATCGAAGGCGCCGCGGCCATCGTCTACCCCCGCGAGCTCCTTCCATGAACGGCTGAACACATAGCAACGGAGGCAGGCGCTGTGGACCCGGTTGTCATCCCCATTCTCGTGGCGGCCATCGTCGTCATCTTCCTCGTCGCCTCCACCGTGCGGATCGTCCCGCAGGCGCGCCGTTACAACATCGAGCGGTTCGGGCGATACCGCAGAACGCTCCAGCCCGGCCTGAACCTGGTCCTGCCGGTGGCGGACCGCGTCAACTCCAAACTCGACGTGCGCGAGCAGGTCTACTCGTCCGAGCCCAAGCCGGTGATCACCGAGGACAACCTCGTGGTGAATATCGACACCGTGCTCTACTACCAGATCACTGACCCGCGATCGGCGGCCTACGAAGTCGCCGACTATCTGCACGCGATCGATCAGCTCACCGTGACCACGCTGAGAAACGTCATCGGCAGCATGGACCTGGAGGGAACGCTCACCTCGCGGGAGGAGATCAACGCCCGGCTCCGCGCCGTCCTCGACGATGCCACCGGCAAATGGGGCATCCGGGTCAACCGCGTCGAGATCAAGGCCATCGATCCACCGCACACCATCAAGGAAGCGATGGAGAAGCAGATGCGGGCCGAGCGCGACAAGCGCGCGGCCATCCTGCACGCCGAAGGGGAGCGCCAAGCCAAGATCCTCACCGCCGAAGGCACGAAGCAGAAGGACATCCTGGAGGCACAGGGCACGCAGCAGGCCATGATCTTGCGGGCGGACGGCGAGGCAAAGGCGGTAGAGCTCGTCTTCCAGGCAGTCCACCGCAACAACGCCGACCCGAAGGTCCTTGCCTACAAGTATCTGGAGACGCTCCCTCACCTGGCGAGCAGCGACAACAACACGTTCTGGGTCATCCCGGGAGAGCTGACAGAAGCAGTTCGGACCGTCACCAGCGCGTTCGGTGACCAGTCGACGGCGGGTGCTCCCACATCCGTGCAGCCTGAGGAAGCAGCCGCCACCGGCGACACTTCGGAAGGGAACCGGATTCCGGAGCTCGATACCGGCTCGACGCTCCCGCTCGACGCTGCCAGGGCTACGGACGAGGCCGAGAAGCAGGCCGCCGCCGCGGTGAGCGACGCGAAGGCAGAGGCCGAGGCTGCGAAGTCGCCCCAGGTGCCGCGCCGGGGACAGACGTCCGGCGAGTGAGCCCACCCCCGGTGTCGGCTACGCACGCACCGGTGGACGTCTTCCACCTGGGCGGATCGTCCTTCCGGTTCAGGCGGATCGCCCCCGGTCAGGACTTCGACGAGGCCGCCCGATCATGCCTCGATCGCCACGAGACGGCAGCGGCCTGAAAGCCACACCCAGCAACCCTGGGCGACCCGGCCCTGTGAATGGCTCGATCGGCCCGGTCAAGAAGGCAGAGCGGCCTGACCCGTAGCCGGATGGGTCTGACTATTCGCCTCGATTGCAGAGCCTGCCCCTGCTGTCGACGGGGAGGTAGCGGTGGGGGGAAGGCGATCCACTCGTCGCACCCTCCACACGTGCGTGGCGGTGGTGCGTCGTTCGCGGGCGACGCCGTCGGGTAAGGCCCGAACAACGTCGCCCGAAGTTGATCTCATGACTGATCTGCTTCAGGAGCTCCGGGACGGCCGCGAAGGAGAAACCGCTCAGGACGCCGAGCGGACGGCTGTCACGATGAGGTTGCTCTGATAGCCGCCTCGGTCGGGATCGGACGGGGCGCGCAGGTGATGAGGGCAAGGACTGGTTCGCCCTCACGCCGGAAGACGTCGGCAGGCATCCGGTCCTTCTTGACGATGCGTCGGGCGACGATCTCATACGCGATCGTCGTGTCGTCTCCTCGCTGGACGTCGACGCGGTCGGCGCGTACGTCGTAGAGGGCTGCGAGCTCGCCGAGTCCTCCTGTACGCGAGTCGACGTGTCCGACGAGGACGGCCGAGCCGTGAGCGTCGCCCGGCGCCGGCCCGAAGCGGTACCAGCCCGCCTGGGCCGGACGCCACCCACCGGGCCATCGCCGGCGTGCTCTCCGACCGGGCCTCCCAGCGGGGCACTCGCGACAAGCCGAGACCCGAACTCGTTCTCGTCAGCTCGGTGGCCTGCTGAATCACCTATCAAGCTGGCTACTGCGGTGATCAAGCGCTGACCGGATTCACTGAAGAGTCAGTCGCGTACGTCTCGTTGCTGCACGTCCTTCAGGACCATCCCCACCGCGGCGAAGTCGTTGTCCACGTGGAGCACAGTGTGACCGTGATGGACGGCCGTCGCACACACCAGGAGGTCGATCGCTCCGGCGGAGCGGTGCCGCCCTCGCTGGGTGAGTTTGTACTGCGCGGTGTCGACCCAGCGCCACGCGCTCTTGGGAACTGGGGCAGGGCGGCAGAGGTCATCCACCTCTTCTGCCAACTCGTCCCGATGAGCAGGGCTTGTGGCCGAGTAGAGGAACTCCACCCTCGTGGGCTCGCAGATATGGAACACACCGGCGGCGATATGTCCCTCCCAAGGCCGCACCGCCCCTGGCGTACGGAAGAGGTGCCACAGGGCTGACGTGTCGAGGAGGTACGTGATCACTCGAAAACTGCCCGTCGAGCGCGCTTGGCCGCCGCATGCGCCGCAGCCGCAGCCTCGAACTCGCCCCGCTCACCCCGCGCGGCCAGCTTCTCGGCAGCCTCCAGCCGCTTGATACGCGCCACGTAGTCCCGCAGAGCCCCGTTGACCGTCTCCTTCTTCGTCGAGACACCCATCAGCCGCATCGCCTCGGCCAGGGCCTCGTCATCCAGATCGACCTGAGTCACAGACATACCAGCCACCTCCCGCTCAGAGTCCATGATGTACATAACCACGACACATCACCAACATTTGCGGGCCACGGAACGAAACCGGCATCCGCAGGCCACACGCCGAGCAGGTGTCGTCGATGCCTCCAGGCAGGATCACAGCCTGAGCAGACATGGGAGCAAACACCACGCATCCCACGGAGAAATGACCAAAATGCCAGGTCACAGCCCCACGAAGCTCCTGAGCAATCAGAACGCCGCACATCCGCTGCACCGATTCGAGGTGCCGGAGGGCGCAAAGACCACGTTTCCGCAGGTCAGAACGTTTCCGCAGGGTGAAACTGGTGGGGCGGGTGGGACTCGAACCCACGGCCGACGGATTATGAGTCCGCTGCTCTAACCGGCTGAGCTACCGCCCCGTCTCGGCGTGGCGCGTACATGTGTGCGCGCCGTCTGCCGCAGCATAGCCGGTCATACGATCTCTTGCTGCGGGTGGCTGTCTTCGCGTGACCATGAAGACAGCCCTGCGTGCTGCCCGGTTCCGGGCGCCGGCACATCCGCCCCTGAAGCGTCACCGGAGCGTCCACGAAGGCCCTGCGGGGCACGCGAAAAAGGACCCCGAAGGGTCCTCTTCCGTTCCGCTCCCCCGACTGGACTCGAACCAGTAACCCTCCGGTTAACAGCCGAATGCTCTGCCAATTGAGCTACAGGGGATCGCGCTCCCCCGACTGGACTCGAACCAGTAACCTGCCGGTTAACAGCCGGCTGCTCTGCCAATTGAGCTACAGGGGATTGCTGCGTTGCCTCGAATCGTACCTGCCTGGCGGCTGCCGAGCGGCGCGCGTTCGCTGCGACACATACATTAGCGCAAGCAGGGGGGTGCTCCGCCAATCGGTATCGCCCGGGGTGATCTCCGGTCCGCGTGGGTAGGCGGGCAGCACACGTCGCACAGAGCGAAGGAAGGGTGGCAGCCATGCGGTACCGGCTCACGTTCATCGCCGGAGTGGCCCTCGGTTACGTGCTCGGCACGCGAGCCGGGCGCGAGCGCTACGAGCAACTGAAGAAGTCCGCGCAGCGGCTCTCCGAGAATCCCGCTGTGCGCAACGCCGCGGAGTCGGCCGCGCAGGGCGGCCGGGAGTTCGCGGGCAAGGCGTACCACTCCGTGAGTGAGAGGGTCGGGGACAAGATGCCCGTCTCCGTCTCCGACCGGGTGCGCACGCTGCGGGAGCGCAGTGGCCACAACGGTCACACCGGCAGCGACGACTGGGGCACCACGAACACCTGAACCGGGCCCCGTGCCGGGTGCCGGGTGGCGCCCGGTACGGAATGGTCTGCGGGTGCGGCAGAATCTTGGGTATGGGCATAGTCGCCGGCTTGGACAGTTCATCCGCCTTCACCCACATCGTCGTCTGCGACACGGACACGGGTGAGGTGCTGCGGCAGGGGTACGCCGCGCATCCCATCGAGGCCAAGGCCTCCGAGGTGGATCCGCAGGCGTGGCTGCTCTCACTCGGTGAAGCGGCCGCCGGCGGGCTGCTCGAGGGCGTGCAGGCCATCGGTGTGTCCGCGCAGCAGCACGGGCTGGTGCCGCTGGACCATCAGGGCAATCTCGTACGTCCCGCGCTGCTCGGAAACGACCGGCGGGCGCAGGTCGCCGCGGCCGATCTGATCGACGGGCTGGGCGGGCGGCAGGCCTGGGCGGAGGCCGTCGGGGCCGTGCCGCAGGCCGCGCAGCCGGTGTCGAAGCTGCGCTGGCTGGCCAGGACCGAGCCGGAGAACGCGCAGCGGGTCACCGCCGTCATGCAACCCCACGACTGGCTGGTGTGGCAGCTGCTCGGCAGGCCCGCCCGCCGGACCACCGACCGCGGTGCCGCGTCCGGCACCGGTTACTGGTCGGCGGGCTCGGGCTCCTACCGGCCCGATCTCGTGGAGCTCGCACTCGGCCATCAGGCCATGCTGCCCGAGGTGCTGGGCCCGGCCGACGCCGCCGGGACGACGCCCGAGGGGCTGCTGATCTCGGCGGGCACGGGCGAGACGATGGCCGCTGCGTTCGGGCTCGGGGTCGCGGTCGGGGACGCCGTGGTGTCGCTGGGCGCCTCGGGTTCGGTGATGGCCGTGCACCACGAGGCGCTGGCCGACCCGAGCGGGATGATCACCTCGTTCGCCGACGCGACGGGGATGCACCTGCCGGTGGTCCACACCTCGAACGCGGTGCGGGCGCTGCGTGGCTCCGTCGAGATGCTGGGCCTGGACGATCTGGACGAGCTGTCCGCGCTGGCGCTGAAGTCGACACCGGGTGCCTCGGGGCTCGTGCTCCTGCCGTACCTGGAGGGTGAACGCACCCCTCAACTGCCGCACACGGCCGGGACGCTGAGCGGTCTGCGGCGCGAGTCGATGAAGCCCGAGCATCTGGCGCGGGCGGCCTTCGAGGGGATGCTGTGCTCGCTGGCCGACGCCCTGGACGTGCTGCGCGGCCGGGGCGTGGAGGTGCGCCGGGTGTTCCTGCTGGGCGCGGCGGCCGAGCTGCCGGCCGTGCAGGCCCTGGCGCCCGCGGTGTTCGGTACGCAGGTCGTCGTACCGCAGCCCGCCCAGTACGCGGCGCTGGGTGCTGCCCGGCAGGCTGCCTGGGCGCTGGGGGTGTCGCAGGGGGCGCTCGACCCGCGCACTCCCCCGGCCTGGCAGGGTGCGGCGGCGCAGGTGCTGGATCCGGGCGAGGAGCTGACGGTGGGCCGTGCCGTGCGCCAGCAGTACGGGGCGACCCGGGACCAGATCCACCCGGGGGCGTTCGGCGGATCGGTCTGACGGGTGCGTGGCCCGGGTGCCGGGGCTTCCCGGCCCGGGCTTTCTTGACCCGGGCTTGAGGAAAAGCGTTGGCCGTCCTGGTGCGGCGTACCGGAGGATGGACCGGCCTCTGCCGTTCGCCGACTCCGAGAGAACCGCGTGCTCATAAAACTCCTGCGGACCTATCTCGGTCCGTACAGAAGACCGATCCTGCTGCTGGTGCTGCTCCAGCTCCTGCAGACCTGCGCCACGCTCTATCTGCCCAGCCTCAACGCGGACATCATCGACAACGGTGTCGTGAAGGGGGACACGGGCTACATCCTGGAGTTCGGCGGCGTGATGATCGTCGTCAGCATCGCCCAGGTCCTCTGCAACGTCGGCGCCGTCTACTACGGCGCCCGGACCGCCTCCGCGCTGGGGCGTGACGTGCGGGCCTCGGTCTTCGACCGGGTGCAGTCGTTCTCCGCACGCGAGTTCGGACGCTTCGGCGCTCCCTCGCTGATCACCCGCACGACCAACGACGTGCAGCAGGTCCAGATGCTCGTCCTGATGGCCTTCACCCTGATGGTCTCGGCGCCGATCATGTGCGTGGGGGGCATCATCATGGCGCTCGGCCAGGACGTGCCCCTGTCGGCGGTGCTGCTGGCCGTGGTGCCGGTGCTCGGCATCGCGGTGAGCCTCATCGTCAAGAGGATGCGACCGCTGTTCCGCACGATGCAGGAGCGGCTCGACACGGTGAACCGGGTGCTGCGCGAGCAGATCACCGGCAACCGGGTCATCCGGGCCTTCGTCCGCGACGGCTACGAGGAGGAGCGCTTCCGGGGCGCCAACACCGAGCTGACGGACGTCGCCCTGTCGACGGGCCGGCTGATGGCGCTCATGTTCCCGACCGTGATGACGGTGGTGAACCTGTCGTCCGTCGCCGTGGTCTGGTTCGGCGCCCACCGCATCGACGGCGGCGGGATGCAGATCGGTGCGCTGACCGCGTTCCTCGCCTATCTGATGCAGATCGTCATGTCGGTGATGATGGCCACCTTCATGTTCATGATGGTTCCGCGCGCCGAGGTCTGCGCCGAGCGCGTCCAGGAGGTCCTGGAAACCGATTCGAGCGTGGTGCCGCCGGCCGCCCCCGTCAGGGAGCTGCTCACCCACGGCCATCTGGAGCTACGGGGCGCCGAGTTCCGCTACCCCGGTGCCGAGGAGCCCGTGCTGCGCTCGGTCGATCTGGTGGCGCGGCCCGGCGAGACGACCGCGGTCATCGGGTCGACGGGCAGCGGGAAGTCGACGCTGCTCGGGCTCGTACCGCGACTGTTCGATGTGACGGACGGCGATGTGCTGGTCGGAGGTGCGGACGTGCGGACGGTGGATCCCGTCCTGCTGGCGAGGACCGTGAGCCTGGTTCCGCAGAAGCCGTATCTGTTCTCCGGGACGGTCGCGACGAATCTGCGGTACGGGAACCCGGACGCGACGGACGAGGAGCTGTGGCACGCCCTGGAGGTGGCCCAGGCGAAGGACTTCGTGGAGCAGCTGGAGCACGGTCTGGACGCGCCGATCGCGCAGGGCGGCACCAATGTCTCCGGTGGGCAGCGGCAGCGGCTCGCGATCGCGCGGACGCTGGTGCAGCGGCCGGAGATCTACCTCTTCGACGACTCCTTCTCGGCGCTGGACTACGCGACGGACGCCGCGCTGCGCGGTGCGCTCGCCCGGGAGACGGCGGGAGCGACCGTGGTGATCGTGGCGCAGCGGGTGTCCACCATCCGTGACGCGGACCGGATCGTGGTGCTGGACGAGGGCCGGGTCGTCGGGACGGGCAGCCACCGCGAGCTGATGGACGGCAATGAAACGTACCGGGAGATCGTGCTCTCCCAGCTGACGGAAGCGGAGGCCGCCTGATGGCCGGGCCGGGCGGACGGATGATGGCCGGTGGGCCCACCGAGCGGTCCATGGACTTCAAGGGGTCCGGGAAGCGGCTGGTGAGGAGGTTCAGCAAGGAGAAGTCCTCGCTGTATCTGATGCTGGGCGCCGGGACGCTGAGTGTGGCGCTGTCGGTGGTCGGGCCGAAGATCCTCGGTGCGGCCACGGACCTGATCTTCGCGGGGGTCGTCGGCCGGCAGATGCCGGACGGCCTGTCGAAGGCCGAGGCCGTCGACGGACTGCGGGAGGAGGGCAGCGGCGGGCTGGCCGACATGCTGTCCGGGGTGGACTTCGTCCCCGGCGAAGGCATCGACTTCGGTGCGGTGGGGAACGTCCTGCTGGCGGCGCTGGTGGTGTACGTCCTCGCCGGGCTCCTGATGCTCGTGTCGACCAGGCTCTCGATCCGGGTGATCAACCGGGTCGTGTTCCAGCTCCGCGAGGACCTCCAGACGAAGCTGGCGCGGCTGCCGCTGTCGTACTTCGACCGGCAGAAGCGCGGCGAGGTGCTGAGCCGGGCGACGAACGACATCGACAACATCTCGCAGACGATGCAGCAGACGATGGGCCAGCTCATCAACTCGGCTCTGACCATCGTCGGCGTACTGATCATGATGTTCTGGATCTCGCCGCTGCTCGCCCTGGTGGCGCTGGTGACCATCCCGCTGTCGGTGCTGGTCGCGGCGCAGGTGGGCAGGCGGTCGCAGCCGCAGTTCGTGGCGCAGTGGAAGGTGACGGGCAGGCTCAACGCCCACATCGAGGAGATGTACACCGGGCACACCCTGGTGAAGGTCTTCGGGCGGCAGAACGAGTCCGCGAGGGACTTCGCCGAGCAGAACGACGCGCTGTACGAGGCGGGCTTCAAGGCACAGTTCAACAGCGGGATCATGCAGCCGCTGATGATGTTCGTCTCGAACCTGAACTATGTGCTGGTCGCGGTCGTCGGCGGTCTGCGGGTCGCTTCGGGTGCGCTGTCGATCGGTGACGTGCAGGCGTTCATCCAGTACTCGCGGCAGTTCTCGATGCCGCTGACCCAGGTCGCCTCGATGGCGAACCTGGTGCAGTCGGGCGTCGCGTCGGCCGAGCGGATCTTCGAACTGCTGGACGCCGAGGAGCAGGCGCCCGATCCGGTGCCGGCCGAGCGGCCCGCGAAGCTGCGGGGCAGCGTGGCTCTGGAGAAGGTGGCCTTCCGGTACGACCCGGAGAAGCCGCTCATCGAGGATCTTTCGCTGCGGGTGGAGCCGGGCCACACGGTCGCGATCGTCGGTCCGACCGGCGCGGGCAAGACGACGCTCGTCAATCTCCTGATGCGGTTCTACGAGGTCACGGGCGGCCGGATCACCCTCGACGGGGTCGACGTGGCGAAGATGTCGCGCGACCAGCTGCGCTCGGTCATAGGCATGGTGCTCCAGGACACCTGGCTGTTCGGCGGCACGATCGCGGAGAACATCGCCTACGGGGCCTCGCGCGAGGTCACCCGGGAGGAGATCGGGGAGGCTGCGCGGGCGGCCCACGCCGACCGGTTCATCCGTACGCTGCCGGACGGCTACGACACGGTGCTCGACGACGAGGGGTCCGGGGTCAGCGCGGGCGAGAAGCAGCTGATCACCATTGCGCGGGCCTTCCTGTCGGACCCCGTGATCCTGGTGCTCGACGAGGCCACCAGCTCGGTGGACACCCGTACGGAGGTGCTGATCCAGAAGGCGATGGCGCGGCTCGCGCACGGCCGGACGAGCTTCGTGATCGCGCACCGGCTGTCAACGATCCGGGATGCCGATGTGATCCTCGTGATGGAGAACGGCTCGATCGTCGAGCAGGGCACGCACGAGGGACTGCTGGAGGCCGGGGGTGCCTACGCCCGGCTGTACGCGGCGCAGTTCGCGCAGGCGCCGGCCGAGATCGACTGACCGCCGGCGGGGAGAGCGCCGGGAACGGTTCCTGACTCCCCGCGGGTCCCGGGCTCCGGCCCCGGACCCGCGGGGACCGGGGCTCAGTCCAGGTAGCCGCGGAGCTGGTCGGCGAAGGCGTGGTCGCGCAGCTTGTTCAGGGTCCTGGACTCGATCTGCCGGATGCGTTCGCGGGTCACGCCGAAGATGCGGCCTATCTCCTCGAGGGTGCGGGGCCGTCCGTCGTCCAGTCCGTAGCGCAGCTGGACCACCTTCCGCTCGCGCTCGCCGAGCGTGGAGAGCACAGCCTCCAGGTGTTCGCGCAGGAGGAGGAAGGCGGCGGACTCGACGGGTGAGGCCGCGTCGCCGTCCTCGATCAGGTCTCCGAGGGCGACGTCGTCCTCCTCCCCGACGGGAGCGTGCAGGGAGACGGGTTCCCGGGCGAGGCGCAGGACCTCGCCGACCCGCTCGGGCGTCAGATCGAGCTGGGCCGCGACCTCTTCGGCGGTCGGCTCGTAGCCGCGCTCCTGGAGCAGGCGGCGCTGGACGCGTACGACGCGGTTGATCAGCTCGACGACATGGACCGGGACCCTGATGGTCCGGGCCTGGTCGGCGAGGGCCCGGGACATCGCCTGGCGGATCCACCAGGTCGCGTACGTGGAGAACTTGTAGCCCCGGGCGTAGTCGAACTTCTCCACCGCCCTGATCAGCCCGAGGTTCCCCTCCTGGACCAGGTCGAGCATGGTCAGGCCCCGGCCGACGTACCGCTTGGCCACCGAGACGACGAGGCGCAGGTTGGCCTCGATGAGGCGGCGTTTCGCCATCCGTCCCATGACGACGATCCGGTCCAGGTCGAACGCGAGCCGGGAGTCCGGGTCCGGGGTGCCGGCCAGGCGTTCCTCGGCGAAGAGCCCCGCTTCGACGCTGCGGGCGAGGTCCACCTCCTCGGCGGCGGTGAGCAGCGGGATCCGGCCGATCTCCCGCAGGTACTGCCGGAAGAGATCGGACGACGGGCCGCCGGCTTCCTGGCGGCGCGGCTCCGGGGCCTCGGGGACCTCCACGGGGTCCTCCCTCACCGGGTCGGGTGCGCCCGGGGGCGGGACGGCCGCCTCCGGGTGGCGGTCGGCCCGGTGCTGAGCGGGAATCGCCGGGACATGCCCGGTCGGGGTCGTCACGGTCCGGGTCTGCACGGGGGCGACCTCCAGGTGATCGCTGCCGGACCGCGGTGATGGGGGGCCCGCCCTGGGTGGACCGTCCGCGCTCCGATGACTCAGGCACCGCCACCCAGTGTGGCGTACGACACATCACTGCCACGAGGGGCGTGCGGTGACTTTCTGGGTCCGTCCGTGACCCGCGGGTCACCTCGCGGGGCGGGCCGTGGTACGGATCAGAGCGCGGCCGCGCCGTGGCTCCGCAGCGACTGGGCGTACTGCTGGAGTACCCAGACCTCGTTCTGCGCGGCGGCCAGATGGTCCGGGGCCACGTTGCTCCCGAGGCGGGCGAGGCTGCCCTGGACGTCGTCGATCCTGCGGTCGACGGCGCGCAGGCGGACCTGGACGAGCTGCATGCCCGCGTAGGTCTCGTCGATCGACTTGCCGTGGAACACCTCGACGGCGAGCTCCGTGACGAGGTTGCGCACGGTGTCGTTCGGGGCCGCGTCCAGGACGGCGGCCAGGTACTCGCGGGTCTCGGCCATGCCCTGCTCGGCGCCACCCGCCTCCGCGACGCACTGGCGCACGGCCGCGTACGGCGGGGCGGTGAATTCGTCGATGCCGTAGGCGTCGAAGGCTGGGGAGACCAGCGCGGGCTTCTGCAAAGCGAGCTTGAGCAGCTCGCGCTCGGTGCGGTGGGCGGGGCTGCGGAGGTTCAGCGCGGGGCCGGAGGGTGCCTTGGGCGCCTGGACCTGCTGCTGCGGGGGGCCGCCGCGGGAGGGCCCGGCCTGTCCGGTCCCGCGCTCGCCCCGGTCGCGGGCCCAGCGGGCGATCTGGCCGACGCGCTTGACCACGAACTGGGTGTCGAGGATGCCGAGCAGGCCGGCCAGCTGGACGGCGACCTCGTGCTGCGAGGAGCTGTTCTTGATCCGGGCGACCACAGGCGCCGCCTCGTCGAGCGCCGCGGCGCGGCCGGCCGGGGTCTCCAGGTCGTACCGGCCGACGATCTGGCGCAGCGCGAACTCGAAGAGCGGGGTGCGGGGTTCGACCAGGTCGCGGACGGCGTCGTCGCCCTTGGCCAGGCGCAGGTCGCACGGGTCCATGTTGTCCGGCGCGATCGCGATGTACGTTTCGGCGGCGAACTTCTGGTCGTCCTCGAAGGCGCGCAGGGCCGCCTTCTGCCCGGCCGCGTCGCCGTCGAAGGTGAAGATCACGCGGGCGCTGCCGTTGTCCATCAGGAGCCGTCTGAGGATCTTGATGTGGTCGTTGCCGAACGCCGTGCCGCAGGTGGCGATGGCGGTGGTGATCCCGGCGAGGTGGCAGGCCATGACGTCGGTGTAGCCCTCGACGACGACGGCCCGGCTGGCCTTGGCGATGTCCTTCTTGGCCAGGTCGATGCCGTACAGCACCTGGGACTTCTTGTAGATCGAGGTCTCGGGGGTGTTGAGGTACTTCGGGCCGTTGTCGTCGTCGCGGAGCTTGCGGGCACCGAAGCCGACGATCTCGCCGGAGGTGTCGCTGATGGGCCACATCAGCCGGCCGCGGAAGCGGTCGATGGGGCCGCGGCGGCCGTCCTGCGAGAGGCCGGAGCTGATGAGCTCCTTGTCGCTGAAGCCCTTGCCGCGCAGGAACCGGGTGAGGTGGTCCCAGCCGGCGGGGCTGTATCCGACGCCGAAGTGGGCCGCCGCGTCCTGGTCGAAGCCGCGCCCGGCGAGGAACTTCCGGCCGATCTCCGCTTCGGGGCCGTCGAGCTGCTCGCGGTAGAAATCGGCGGCGATCTTGTGGGCCTCGACCAGCCGGATGCGCTCGCCGCGCTGGTGGGAGGGGTTGTAGCCGCCCTCCTCGTACCGCAGGGTGATGCCCGCCTTGGCGGCGAGGCGCTCGACCGTCTCGGAGAAGGTGAGGTGGTCGATCTTCATCACGAAGGCGATCGTGTCGCCGCCCTCCTGGCACCCGAAGCAGTGGAAGAGACCCTTGCTCGGGCTGACCTGGAAGGAGGGGGACTTCTCGTCGTGGAAGGGACACAGGCCCTTGAGGTTTCCGCCGCCCGCGTTGCGCAGTTGGAGGTACTCGGAGACTACGGCGTCGATCGGGACCGCGTCCCGTACCGCCTTCACGTCGTCGTCGTTGATCCTGCCTGCCACGGGTGAAGTCTACGGGTGGGGCCGGACGTCCGGGACCGGCCGGCGGCGGGAGCGGAGGTGTCCGCCGCCGGCCGGTCCCGGATGCCGGACCGGTCAGAGCAGGGACCGCAGCGGCACCGACGGGTCTCCCAGGGCGTCCGGGTCGGTCTGCCGGCCGGACCGGATGAGCTCCTGGACGGTCTCGGTGACGTCCCACACATTGACGTTCATCCCGGCGAGCACCCGGCGGTCCTTCAGCCAGAACGCGATGAACTCCCGCTTTCCGGCGTCCCCGCGGATGACCACCTGGTCGTACGAGCCCGGCGGAGCCCAGCCCGAGTACTCCAGGCCGAGGTCGTACTGGTCGGAGAAGAAGTACGGGACCCGGTCGTAGGAGACCTCCTGGCCCAGCATGGCCCGCGCGGCGGCCGGGCCGCTGTTCAGGGCGTTGGCCCAGTGCTCCACCCGGAGCCGGGTGCCGAGCAGCGGGTGGTCCACGGCCGCGATGTCCCCGGCGGCGAAGATGTGCGGGTCCGAGGTGCGCAGCGTGGCGTCCACGGCGACTCCGCCGCCCTGCGCCCGGTCGGCCATGTCGAGCCCGGCGGCCTCGGCGAGGGCGGTGCGCGGCGCGGCACCGATCGCGGCGAGCACGTCGTGGGCGGGGTGCTCCTCGCCGTCGTCGGTGCGGGCGGCGAGGACCAGGCCGTCCTCCCCGGTGATCTCGGTGAGGCGGGCGCCGAAGTGGAAGCGGACCCCGTGCTCGGTGTGCAGGTCGGTGAAGATCTGGCCCAGCTCCGGGCCGATGACGTGGTGCAGCGGGGTCGCGGAGGGTTCGACGATGGTGACCTCGGCGCCGTAGCCACGGGCCGCGGCGGCGACCTCCAGGCCGATCCAGCCGCCGCCGGCGATCACCAGGTGGCCGTTGTCGCGGCCGAGGGAGGCGAGGACGTTGCGCAGCCGGTCGGCGTGGGCGAGGCGGCGCAGGTGGTGGACGCCGACCAGGCCGGTCCCCGGGATGTCGAGGCGGCGGGGTTCGGCTCCGGTGGCGAGCAGCAGCTTGTCGTAGTGGACGACGGTGTTGTCCCCGAGCTGGACGGACCGCCCCTCCCGGTCGATGGAGGTGACGACCTGGCCGAGGTGGAGCTCGATGTCGGCCCCGGCGTACCAGGCCGTCTCGTGGACGTAGACGCTGTCCCGCTCGTCCTTGCCCGCGAGGTACCCCTTGGACAGGGGAGGCCGTTCGTACGGATGGTCGCGCTCGTCCCCGATCAGGATGACCCGGCCGGTGAAACCCTCCGCCCGGAGCGTCTCGGCCGCTTTCGCTCCTGCCAGTCCTCCGCCGACGATGACGAACGTCCGGTTTGCGTCGACCACGTGAAGCCTCCTCGGTGCTGTGCTGCGCGGCGCCACCACCTGCGAGCGTCCCGCACGCGGCGTGATGGCGAAAGGGGGTGTGCCCCCATCAGGTCACATCCAGGTCTCGTGTGGCCCGGTCACGGTCCAGTCTGCCCAACCCCGGTGAATGTCCGGTGCAGGGAGCGGGCCGAGGCGTCCGTGAGGGCGGCGATCTGGTCGACGAGGACCCGCTTGCGGGCCCGGTCGTCGGGTGCGGCCTCGTACAGGGCGCGGAACTGCGGCTCCAGGCCCTCGGGGGCGCGGGCGGTGAGCGCGGCGGCGAGTTCGGCGATGACGACCCGCTGGCCGGCGCGGATGACCTCCTGCTCGGCGCGCTGCATGACGTAGCGGTCGGCGACGGCCTTGAGTACGGCGCACTCGTTGCGGACCTCGGCCGGGACGACGAGTTCGGCCCCGTACCTGCCGAGCCGTCCCGGGCCGTACGCCTCGTGGGTGGCGGCCTCGGCGGCGAGGCAGAACCGCCCGATGAGCTGGCTCGTCGCGTCCTTCAGCCGGGCCTGGGCCACTGCGGAGCCGTCGTAGCCGTGCGGCCACCACTCCTGGCCGACGAGCCGGTCGAGGGCGTCGGCCAGCTCCTGCGGATCGGTGTCCGCGGGGACGTACCGGCCGATGGCGACCTCCCAGATCTCCCCGCGCTCGGGTGCGGCGAAGAGGCAGCTGGGGTCGATGTGCCCGGCGTGCAGCCCGTCCTCGAAGTCGTGCACCGAGTACGCGACGTCGTCGGACCAGTCCATGACCTGGGCCTCGAAGCACTTCCGGTCCCGCGGTGCGCCCTTGCGGACCCATTCGAAGACCGGCAGGTCGTCCTCGTACACCCCGAACTTCGGCGAGCCGGGATCCGTCGGGTGCTCGCCCCGGGGCCAGGGGTACTTGGTGGCGGCGTCCAGCGCGGCCCGGGTCAGGTTCAGTCCGACGCTGACGAGCTCACCGCTGCGGGTGTCGCGGACGAACCGCTTGGGTTCGAGCCGGGTCAGCAGGCGCAGCGACTGGGCGTTGCCCTCGAAGCCGCCGCAGTCCGACGCGAAGTCGTTGAGTGCCTGTTCGCCGTTGTGGCCGAAGGGCGGGTGGCCCATGTCGTGGGCGAGGCAGGCCGCTTCGACGAGGTCGGGGTCGCAGCCGAGTGCGGCGCCGAGCTCCCGGCCGACCTGGGCGCATTCCAGGGAGTGCGTGAGCCTGGTCCGGGGGCTGGCGTCCCAGGCGTGGCCGCGGGTCCCGGGCGTGACGACCTGGGTCTTCCCGGCGAGCCTGCGCAGGGCGGCGGAGTGCAGCACCCGGGCCCGGTCGCGCTGGAACGCGGTGCGGCCGGGCCGTTTGTCGGGCTCGGCGTCCCAGCGCTCGGTGTCGCCCGCGCCGTACGGCGTCGTGCCGTGCTCCTGTGTGATCCGGGTGTCGTGCGTACCGTCCATGACCTCGACAGTAACGGCCTGCCCACCGCGGGGAGGGGATCGGCGGGGGCGTCATGCGGTTCCGGCCCGCCGGGCGGGGCGGACCACGGTTCAGGCGGACGCCAGCAGGTCTGCGTGCGTCGGGGCGCCGTACGCGGGCGAGCCCTCGGCCAGGGCCTGGTCGTAGCGGTGCAGCAGGAGGCGTGCCATCGCCGGGTGCGCCCCGAGCGGTGCGGCGGCGATCCCGTCCACGGCGTCGGCCGCCGCCGTCGCGAAGCGGCCGGGTGCGGTGAAGTACGAGGCGAGGGCGACCCGGTGGCGGCCACGGGCGGCGAGGGCGCGCAGGGCGGCCGGCACGGTGGGGGTGGCGGCCGAGGAGTACGCGGCGACGACGGGCACCCCTCCGAGGCGGTCGCTGAGCATTCCGGCGGTGCGGCGGGCGTCGACGGCCGAGTCGGGGTCGCGCGATCCGGCGGCGGCGAGCACCACGGCGGTGCCGCGGCTCGTACCGTCCCCGGTCTGCCAGCCGGCCTCGACGAGGCGCTCGTACAGTGCCTCGACGAGCAGCGGGTGCGGCCCGAGCGGTGCGGCGACACGGGTCCGCAGGTGCCCGGCCGCCGCGGCTGCCAGGGGCAGGTCGTGCCGGACGTGGTGGCCGCGGCCGAGGAGCAGCGGCACGAGGACGGCGTCGCCCGCCCCGATGCCGTCCAGCGTCTTCGGCAGCAGGGGCTCGTTCAGCTCGATGTGCCCGGGCCGGACGTCGAGTCCGGGCCGCAGCTCCCGTACCCGGTCCAGGAGTTCCAGGACGGTGCGCAGGGCCTGCGGGTCCCGGCTTCCGTGCGCGACGGCGACCAGGGCCGGGGCGGGGCGGCGGACGTCGTTCCGGGTGCGGTGCATGGGGCTGCGGGTTCCGTTCCGGGAGACGAGGCTGAGCTGGATTCCGAGCTGCGAGGTGACACGGGTGAGGAGGTGCGCCGCGCTGTCGAGGGGCGGGGGCTCACGAGGGTGTTCCGGTGCCGTCTCCGTCATGAACCGATGATGACGGGCGGACGTTGCCGGGCCGTTTCCCACCGGTGACGGGTGTTTTCCGCCGCCTCACGGGGCGGCGGAATGCGATGTCAGGGCGGATGCCGGGGCGGGCCGCGAGGAGCGACCGCCGCGCCGTCCTCGTCCCTCTCGCCGTTGGAGGTCCTGGTACGGCGAACCTTTTCGCTCTCCCACTCGTCTCGTTCCCTGAGGGGTCGGGTACGGAACAGGGGGACCGCGCATGCGGCTGGGGGGACTGAAGCGGCCTACGGTGCCGAACCGGCTGGGCACCGCACGGCCACGGCTTCCGCGCACCCGGCGCGGGCAGCGGTGGCTCGTGCAGGGGCTGATGGTCGCCTGTGTGGTGGCCCTGGCACCCGCGACCTGGCTGCACACGAGGGCGGACGCCCGGGTGCGGACGACGGCGGACGCCCCCGCGCAGCAGGTGGCCGTGGTGTTCGGGGCCGGGCTGTGGCAGGGCAGGCCGTCTCCGTACCTCGCGCACCGGCTGGACGCCGCGGCCGAGCTGTACCGGACGGGCGGATCGTCAGCGACTACGCCGGTTTCGACACCTGGGACTCCTGCGTCCGCGCCAAGAAGATCTTCGGGGTCGACCGGGCGGTGCTGGTGAGCCAGGGCTTCCACATCCGGCGGGCGATCGCCCTGTGCCGGTCCGCCGGGATCGACGCGTACGGGGTGGGGGTCGACGCCGTACACGATGTGACCTGGTACTACGGCGGGACGCGGGAGGTGTTCGCGGCGGGCAAGGCGCTCCTGGACACCGTGTTCGAACCGGACCCGCACTTCCTGGGGCCGCGCGAGCCGGGGGTGACCGAGGCGCTCGCCGCGGACCTCACCGCCGGGGAGGGCGCGGGCTGAGGTGCGCGTACCGGGGGCGTAACCGGACGCACCGGTGCTCGTAATACCCGGCTCGCAGGCTGGGAGCATGGCCCGCACCGAGACGTCCACCCATTGCCCGTACTGCGCGCTGCAGTGCGGGATGAAGCTGCGACCGGTCACCGACGGCACGGTGGTCGAAGTCGTCGAGCGCACCGATTTCCCCGTCAACCGGGGGGCCCTGTGCGGCAAGGGGCGTACCGCTCCGGCCGTGCTCCGGGCCGGTGTCCGGCTGACCGGGCCTCTCGTGCGCGGCGCGGCGAGCGGCGAGCTCGAACCGGCCGGCTGGGACGAGGCCCTGCAGCGGATCGCCGACGGGCTGGGCAGGACGCGGGCCGAGCACGGGGCGGACGCCGTGGGGGTGTTCGGCGGTGGCGGACTGACCAACGAGAAGGCGTACGCGCTGGGGAAGTTCGCCCGGGTGGTGCTGGGCACCTCGCAGATCGACTACAACGGCCGCTTCTGCATGTCCTCGGCAGCTGCGGCGCACCAGCGGGCGTTCGGGCTGGACCGCGGGCTGCCGTTCCCGCTGGAGGACATCCCCCGGACCGGATGCGTGATCCTGGTGGGGTCGAACCTCGCGGAGACGATGCCGCCCGCGCTGCGGTATCTGACCGAGCTGCGGGAGAACGGCGGGCGGCTGATCGTCATCGATCCGCGCCGGACCAGGACGGCCGAGCAGGCTGATCTGCATCTGGCGCCCCGGCCGGGCACGGATCTGGCGCTCGCGCTCGGCATGCTGCATCTGGTCGTGGCGGACGGGCGGGTCGACGAGGAGTTCGTCCGCACCCGGACGAGCGGCTGGGACGAGGCCAGGGCCGGGGCGATGGCGCACTGGCCGGAGCTGGTGGAGCGCATCTCCGGGGTGTCGGTGCCTCAGCTGCGCGAGGCCGTGGAGATGTTCTGCGGGGCGGAGAGCGGGATGGTGCTCACCGCGCGTGGGCCCGAACAGCAGGCCAAGGGCACGGACACGGTGGGTGCCTGGATCAACTTCTGCCTGGCGACCGGCCGGGCGGGGCGTCCGCTGTCCGGGTACGGCTGCCTGACCGGACAGGGCAACGGCCAGGGCGGCCGGGAACACGGTCAGAAGGCCGACCAGCTGCCCGGTTACCGCAAGCTCACCGACCCTGCGGCCCGGCGCCATGTGGCCGGGGTCTGGGGCGTGGACCCGGACTCGCTGCCGGGGCCGGGACGCAGTGCGTACGAACTGCTGGACGCGCTGGGGCGCGATGTGAAGTCGCTGCTGGTGATGGCGTCCAACCCGGTCGTGTCCGCGCCGCGTGCCGGGCACGTCGAGGAGCGGCTGCGGTCGCTGGACTTCCTGGCGGTGGCGGACGTGGTGCTGTCGGAGACGGCGGCGCTGGCGGACGTGGTGCTCCCGGTGACCCAGTGGGCCGAGGAGACCGGGACGATGACCAGTCTGGAGGGCCGGGTGCTGCTGCGACAGCGGGCGGTCACTCCCCCGCCCGGGGTGCGCGGCGACCTGGAGGTGCTGAACGCGCTGGCCGGGCTCCTGGGGCACGGGAAGGGGTTCCCGGCCGATCCGGAGGAGGTCTTCGACGAGCTGCGGCGGGCCTCGGCGGGCGGACCCGCCGACTACGCGGGCATCACCTACGCCAGGATCGTGGCGGAGGACGGGGTGTTCTGGCCCTGCCCGGACGAGGAGCACGCCGGGACGCCCCGGCTGTTCCTGGAGCGGTTCGCGACGGACGACGGGCTGGCCCGGTTCGTCCCGGTCGTCCACCGGCCGGCGGCGGAGGAGACGGATGCCGCGTACCCGGTGGTGCTGACGACGGGCCGGGTCGTGTCCCAGTACCAGTCGGGGGCGCAGACCCGCCGGGTGGCCGAGCTGAACGCCGCCGCGCCGGGCCCCTTCGTGGAGCTCCATCCGCGGCTCGCCGAACGGATCGGGGTGGCCGAGGGCGACGCGGTCGCGGTCACCTCCCGGCGGGGGCGGGCGGTGGCGCCCGCGCGGATCACGGTCGCGATCCGGCAGGACACCGTGTTCATGCCGTTCCACTGGCCGGGCGAGGGCCGGGCCAACACCCTGACGAACCCGGCCCTGGACCCGGTGTCGCGGATGCCGGAGTTCAAGGTGTGCGCGGTGCGGGTGGAGGCCGGGTGAGCCAGTCCCCGCCGGGGACGGGCGTGCCGCCGGTGCGCAGGGAGCGGGTGACGGTGGTGGCCGCGAAGTAGACCCAGGCGCGGACGGGCTCCCCGGATCCCGGCCCGGTCACCGGGACGGCGCGGCGGACCACCCGCTCGTACAGATTGCGCGGGTGGTCAGGGCCCAGGTACTCCTCCAGGTCGTCCAGGAGGCCCAGCAGTTGCGCGTACGATCCCGGCGCGGCGGTGACGAGTGCGCCGTGGACCGTGCCGTGGCCCTCGACGGCGTACGGGTATCCGGGGCCTTCGTACAGGAGGGCACCCGGCAGCACGGCCGGGCGCTCCGCGCTCGTGCGGCCCCGCAGGAACCGGTCGTGGTTCCGTTGACCCGGGAGCAGAGTGCCGTACACGAAGAACGGCGGTCCGGTGCCGGTCACAGGGCCGCCGCCGCTGCCGTCTGAGCCGTCACCCAGCCGAGGTAGCGGGCGCTGCCCCGGACGATCCGCGTGGCGATGATCTCCGGGGTGTCGTAGTCGTGCGCCGCGACGAGGTGGGCCTCCAGCTCGTCGTACCGCTGGGCGGTGGTCTTGAACAGCACCTGCCACTCCTCGCTGGTCTCGATCGCGTTGCGCCAGCGGTAGACCGAGGTGACGGGTGCGGAGATCTGCGCGCAGGCGGCGAGCCGCGCCTCCACCGCGCCCTGGGCCAGGGCGTGGGCCTTCTCCTCGCTGTCCGTCGTGGTCTGTACGGTCAGCCATGCCGGCTCGGTCATGCGTGGGTCTCCTCGGTCTCGTCGGTGCGGGCTGCCCTTCGATTGTCGGCCCGGCCCGGTCCAGCCGCCGTACGGACGCGATTGTCCGGCCTCGCGCAGAGCTCGTCCCCACCGGACCAGTTGGCCGAGCGTCGTGCTCGCCGGGGCGTTCAACGGCTGCCGGGCCGGCCCTCACCCGGCCGGGGCCGGGTGCAGCACCATGGGGTCATGCAGATCCACATCGAGGCCTCAGAACTCCCGGGCCGCACCTGCCGGCCCGGCACCGTCTTCGCCGGTTTCGACAACATCCACGTCGGCGTGCAGCGCACGGACCGGCCCGACGAGATGCTCGGCCTGCATCCCGGCGACGCCGCCTCGGCCTCCTGGACCCTGGACTGCACCGCCGTGTCCACCGGAGACGGCATCGAGGTCTCGGGGCCGTACGTCCAGAACAGGCTCGGCGGCCGCTTCGTGTACCTGTCCTGGGGGTCGGTGGACGGGTCCGGGACCTTCACCATGTTCCGGCGGGCCAAACTCATGTTCGCCGACGTCACTCAGGACGTCCTGGAAGCCGCCGTGCTGACCGGGCACCTCACCGCGCGGTTGCGCCTGACCGACGACAGGGGGCTGCCGCGGTGCGCCCGCGTGCGCCCGCCGGACATCGCGTGGTCCGCCACGGACGGGACATGACACCGCCCTCACCGGTCCCGAGGGGGGTGGGCCGATGAGGGCGGTTGCCGTGGGGGCGGCCGGAGGGCTGCCGTCCCGTGGGGGGTGTGGACCGTGTTCCCGGCCTCCACGGGACCATGCGTGTGATGTGCGTCATATCGTGCGACAGGAAGGCATCACCCGATCGGCACCGGGCGGGCCGAGCGGTCGGCGCCACCACCGCGACCTGCGCCGGGCCGGTGGGGCGGGCGCTCTCCACTGGCCCGCACGGGTGAAAGCTGACTATGCGTCAGCAGGCGGCGGGCGGGCACCGGACGTTGTCTCGGAGGCAGGACACATCCGTCTGCCCGGAGGATTCCCATGCGCAGCCCTGCCCGCCTCGTGACCGGTACCGCCGCCGCGGCCCTCACCGCCGCCGCGCTCGGCCTCGCCACCACCCCGTCCGCGTACGCCCAGGGCGCGGCGGCGAGGCAGGAGTCGTCCGCCTGGCAGGTCCCGCGGGCGAATCCGGGGACCGATTCCGAGGAGGCAGGCTCCGGTGCGGGGACCGACCCGAAGCCGAAGACGGAACCCGGGGCGGATACCGACCCCGGTACGGGGACGGAGCTGACGGAGACGGAGCTGACCGACACCGAACTCATGGAGACCGGGCTCATGGAGACCGAACTCACCGAGACGGAGCTGACCGACACGGAGCTGACGGAGACGGGGGCACGGCCCGGAACGAGCCCGCGGCCCGAGCCCGTCAAGCCGCCGCCCGGGACGAAGCCCACACCGGTCCAGCCGTCCGCACCCCCGGCCAGGGCCTGGCCCGAGCGTCCCTCCGGGCACGTCAGGACCGGTGTCGGTGGCAGTGCCGGACCCGACACCGCCCAGCTCGTCGCGGGCGCCGCGGTCCTCGGCGCGGCGGCCGTCGGCGGCGCCCGGCTCGTGCGCCGACGTCACGCGGACGGCGCGCAGGCCGGCTGACGGCCACACCGCGAGGACGACGACGTGGACAGGACGACCCTGAGGTCCCGGGCATGGCTGGTGGGCGTCGCCGCGCTGTGCGGCGTCTGGCTCGTCCAGAACGGTGCGGCCACCCGGACCGTCGCGCCGCAGCCGGCCACCACCGAGGCCTTCGCCGCCGGCCCCGAACTGCGGCCCGGCGCACCGGTCGCCGGACCGCTGCGCGCCTCCGAGCCGGTCAGGATCCGCATCCCGGGCATCCGGGTGGACGCCCCCATGACGGGCCTGGCCCTGGGCCCGGACGGCAGCCTCGACGCACCGCCGGCCGAGGACCGCAACCTCGCGGGCTGGTTCAGGAACGGCACTCCGCCCGGCACGAAGGGCACCGCGATCGTCGCCGGCCATGTCGACAACGCCGAAGGGCCGTCCGTCTTCTACTCGCTCGGGTCGCTGAAGAAGGGCGCCCGGGTCGAGATCGACCGCGAGGACGGCCGCACCGCCGTCTTCTCGGTCGACGCGGTCGAGGTGTACGACAACGAGGACTTCCCCGACCAGCGGGTCTACGGCGCCTCGGCGCATGCCTCCCTGAGGCTGATCACCTGCGGCGGCGGCTTCTCGCGGGAGACCGGCTACCTGGGCAACGTGGTGGCGTACGCCCACCTCACCGACGTGCGGTGATCACGCGTTCCACTGGTCGAAGCCGAGCTTGGCGACGAGCGAGAAGACCACGACCAGCAGGACCCCACGGACGAAGTCGCTGCCCTTCCTGAGCGCCATCCGCGCCCCGAACATGCCGCCAGCCAGGTTGAACACGGCCATCAGCGCGGCCAGCTGCCACAGCACGGTGCCCTGGTAGGCGAACATCGCCAGCGCACCGGCGTTGGTGCAGACGTTCACGATCTTCGCGGTCGCGGACGCCGTCACCAGGTCGAGGTGGAGCACGGCGGTCAGGGCCAGCACCAGGAAGGTGCCCGTGCCGGGCCCGAACAGCCCGTCGTAGAAGCCGATGCCGCCGCCGACCAGCACGATCGCGGTGACGGTCCGAGCCCGGGTGACCTTACGGCCGGTCCCGTCGCCGGCCACCGCCGTGCCGAAGGAAGGCCGCAGCATGACGAAGGCCGCCACACCGAGCAGCACCACCATGATCACCGGGCGCAGCACATCGCTGCTGATCCCCGCGGCGAAGAAGGCGCCCGTCATCGACCCGGCCAGGGCCATGAGCCCGATCCGTACGGCGGTCCCCACCTGAACCGGCGCCTTGCGCACGTAGGTCACGGCGGCGCCCGAGGTGCCGACGATGGCGACCGCCTTGTTGGTGCCGAGGATGTGGGCGGCCGGAACGTTCGGCAGGCCGAGCAGCAGAGCGGGCAGGAGAAGGAGACCTCCGCCGCCCACCACGGCGTCGATCCAGCCCGCCGCGGCGGCGGCCAGGCAGAGCAGGACGAGGGTGGTCAGCGTTGTCTCGGGCATGTCCGTGACCTTAGGCAGGCGACAGGTGCCCAGTCCAACCAGTTGCCCGGCCCTCACAGAGGGCGTCCGCGCGCGCTGAGCGCAAGGTTCCTCCCGGGAAACAGGAGGGATGCGGTCGGGTAACACCGGCCCCGCAGTCTCTCTGCCATGAGGACACAGAGCGGGAACGCGGCACGTGTGGTGGTGATCGGCGCCGGGATGGCGGGCGCACGGCTCGCCGCCCGGGTCCCCGGTGTCACCGTGATCGGCGAGGAGGAGCACGCACCGTACAACCGGGTGCTGCTCGCCGAGGTACTCGCCGGACGGTACGAGCCGGACGTCATCGCGCTGCCGCCCGCCGAGGCGCGGCGCGGGGTGCGGGTCGTACGGATCGACCGGGCGGACCGGCTGGTGCACTGCGACGACGGCAGCGTCGTCGGGTACGGGCGTCTGGTGCTGGCCACCGGCTCCAACCCGGTGCTGCCGCCGCTGCGGGGCCTCGGCAGCGCACTGCCGGACGGGGTGCATCCGTTCCGCACCCTCGACGACTGCCTGGCCCTGCGGGCGGCCGCACGCCCCGGCGTGCGCGCCGTCGTGATCGGTGGCGGACTCCTCGGAGTCTCGGCCGCCCGCGCGCTGGCCGAGTGCGGCGCCCAGGTGGTGCTGGCCCAGCAGGGCGAGCACCTCATGGAGCGGCAGCTGGACGCCGAGGCGGCCGGGCTGCTGCGGCGTCACCTGGAGGCCATCGGCGTCGAGGTGCACACCGAGTGCCGGGTGCGCGGTCTGCGCTGCACCGAGGGTGCCGCCCCCGCGCTGCGCGCCGTGGAGCTCGCCGACGGCTACGAGCTGGCGGCCGAGATCACGGTGCTGGCCTGCGGGGTCCGCCCCAGGACCGGCCTGGCGCAGGCCGCCGGGCTCGACGTCCGCAAGGGCGTCGTCGTCGACGACGAGCTGCGCACCTCGGACCCGTACATCCACGCGGTCGGCGACTGCGCCGAACACCGCGGCACCGTGTACGGGCTGGCGGGCGCCGCGCTGGAACAGGCGGACGTGCTGGCCGGGGTGCTGGCCGGAGGGCCGGCCCGCTACGAGGGCACCCGGGCGCTGACCCGGCTCACGCTGCGCTCCCCCGCTGCCGCCCCTGTCCCCGCCGGTGCCCCCGGCGGTCTCGACCTGGCCGCCTTCGGTGACTCCCGCCCGATGCCCGGCGACGACGTGATCCGGCTGGCCGACGCCACCCGGGGTGCGTACCGCACGGTCGTCGTCCGGGGCGACCGGCTGGCCGGCGGGGTGCTGTTCGGCGACCTCGCCGCGGTCGGCACCCTCTCCCGGACCTGGCAGGACGACACCCCCCTCCCCGCCGACATGTCCCTGCTCCACCTGCTCACCAACGACGGAGGCTTCTGATGCCGGTGTCCACTCCCCCGACCGCCCCCACCGCAGGAGTGCCGACGATCGTGGTCGTCGGGCACGGCATGGTCGGCCAGAGGTTCCTGGAAGCCCTCGCCGACCGCGGGCTGACGGCCGCCGCGGGCACGGCCCGGGTCGTCGTGCTCTGCGAGGAGCCCCGCCCCGCCTACGACCGGGTACAGCTGACCTCGTACTTCTCCGGGAAGACGCCGGAGGACCTCTCGCTCGTCGAGCCGGACTTCATGGAGCGCCACGGCATCGAGCTGCGCGTCGGCGACCCGGCGGAGAGCGTCGACCGTGAGGCGCGCACGGTCACCGCGCGCTCCGGGGAGACCTTCTCCTACGACACGCTGGTGCTGGCCACCGGCTCGTACCCGTTCGTGCCGCCCGTTCCCGGCAAGGACGCCGAGGGCTGCTTCGTCTACCGCACCATCGAGGACCTCCTCGCGATCGAGGAGTACGCGAAGACCGCGAAGACCGGCGCGGTCGTCGGCGGCGGGCTCCTCGGCCTGGAGGCCGCGGGCGCGCTGAAGGGGCTCGGACTCGACACGCACGTCGTGGAGTTCGCCCCCCGGCTGATGCCGGTCCAGGTCGACGAGGGCGGCGGCGCCGCGCTGCTGCGCACCATCGAGAACATGGGTCTCTCCGTCCACACGGGTGTCGGCACCCAGGAGGTCACCGCGGGCGAGGACGGCCGGGTCAACGGCATGTCGCTCTCGAACGGTTCCTCGCTCGCCACCGACCTCGTCGTCTTCTCCGCCGGTGTACGCCCCCGGGACCGGCTGGCCCGCGACTGCGGTCTGGCGGTCGGCCCGCGCGGCGGCATCATCGTCGACGAGGAGTGCCGCACCTCGGACAGTTCCGTGTTCGCGATCGGTGAGTGCGCGCTGGCCTCGGACGGCCGGGTGTACGGGCTGGTGGCGCCGGGCTACGAGATGGCGGTGGCGGTCGCCGAGGTGATCGCGGGCAACGCGGCCTCGTTCACCGGCGCCGACCTGTCGACGAAGCTGAAGCTGCTCGGTGTGGACGTCGCCTCGTTCGGGGACGCGCACGGGGCGGCCGAGGGCTGCCTCGACGTGGTCTACGCGGACTCCCGCTCGGGTGTCTACAAGAAGCTGGTGATCGGCCAGGACGGCACCCTGCTCGGCGGTGTCCTGGTCGGGGACGCCGACCAGTACGGCACGCTGCGGCCGATGACCGGCACGGTCCTCCCCGTCGCACCGGAGCAGCTGGTGCTGCCCGCCGGCGCGGGCGGCCCGGTCACCCTCGGCCCGTCCTCGCTGCCCGACGAGGCCGTGATCTGCTCCTGCCACAACGTGACCAAGGGCGCGATCTGCGAGCACACCACGCTGCCCGAGGTGAAGAAGTGCACCAAGGCGGGCACGGGCTGCGGAAGCTGCGTCAAGGTCATCGGCCAGCTGCTGCCGCAGCCGGAGGACCAGGGCCTGTGCGGCTGCTTCGCGTACACCCGCAGCGAGCTGTACGAGATCGTCCGCACCCTGGGCGTCACGACGTTCGCCGGCCTGCTGGACTCGCACGGCCGCGACGCGGCCAAGGGCGGCGACGGCTGTGAGGTCTGCAAGCCGACGGTCGGTTCGGTCATCGCCTCGCTGGCGCCGACGGTCGGTGCGAGCGGCTACGTCCTGGACGGCGAGCAGGCGGCCCTCCAGGACACCAACGACCACTTCCTGGCCAACCTCCAGCGCAACGGCTCCTACTCGATCGTGCCGCGCATCCCCGGTGGTGAGATCACCCCGGAGAAGCTCATCGTGATAGGCGAGGTGGCCCGGGACTTCGGCCTCTACACGAAGATCACCGGTGGCCAGCGGATCGACCTGTTCGGCGCCCGCGTCGACCAGCTCCCGCTGATCTGGACCCGCCTCGTGGACGCGGGCTTCGAGTCGGGGCACGCGTACGGGAAGTCGCTGCGCACGGTGAAGTCCTGTGTGGGGCGGACCTGGTGCCGCTACGGCGTCCAGGACTCGGTGAAGATGGCGATCGACCTGGAACTGCGCTACCGGGGCCTGCGCTCCCCGCACAAGCTGAAGTCGGCGGTGTCCGGCTGCGCCCGCGAGTGTGCGGAGGCCCGCGGCAAGGACTTCGGGATCATCGCGACCGCCCAGGGCTGGAACCTGTACGTCGGTGGCAACGGCGGCGCCACACCGCGCCACGCGGACCTGCTGGCCCAGGACCTGTCCGACGCCGAGCTGGTCCGCCTCATCGACCGGTTCCTGATGTTCTACATCCGTACGGCGGACCGGCTGGAGCGCACCTCGACCTGGCTGGACCGGATCGAGGGCGGCCTGGACCACGTACGGGACGTCGTCGTCCACGACTCGCTGGGGCTGTGCGACGAGCTGGAGCGGCTGATGGCCGACCACGTCCGCGGCTACCGCGACGAGTGGGCCGAGACCATCAACGACCCGGAGCGGCTGCGCCGCTTCGTGACCTTCGTCAACGCACCCGACGCACCCGACCCGTCGGTGAAGTTCGTCCCCGAACGCGACCAGGTCAAGCCCGACCTGGACCTCCTCGCGGGACCCGTGCTTGCCATCCGCACTCTTGAAGGGACTCCCTCCTGATGACGACCCGGACGATGGAGACGGCGCAGGACACCCGGACGATCCAGCTCGCGGACGGGGACGGCTGGCTCACGGTCTGCGACCGTGGGCTGCTGACCCCGGGGCGCGGTGTGGCGGCCCTCCTCCCGGACGGCCGGCAGGTCGCCCTGTTCGTGGACCGGGCGGGGCGCGCCTACGCGATCGACAACCGCGACCCGTTCACCGGTGCGTACGTCCTCTCCCGGGGGCTGGTCGGCTCCGCGGCCGGGCGGCCGTTCGTGGCGTCGCCGCTGCTGAAGCAGCGCTTCGACCTGGAGACGGGCGCCTGCCTGGACGACGACGGGGTCACCGTCCCGGTGTTCGCGGTCCGTACGCACTGATCGCGGCCCGTTCACCACCTGTTGACGCTCCGTCAACCAGGTACCTCTACGGTCCTGACGTTCGACCCGCCGGGCCGTCCGGACCGGCGGGCCCTCACGTCACCCGTGGAGTGATCGTGGAACGTCGGACCTTCTTGCGCACAGCGGTGATCGGCGGCTCGGCCGCGGCCTTCGGCGGCACCCTGTGGCGGGGTGCCGCCTTCGCCGGCCCGGCCCAGCCGGCCGCCGGCCCGTACGGCGCCCTGCAGAGCGCCAACGGCAACGGCATCCTGCTGCCGAGCGGCTTCACCAGCAGAATCGTCGCCCGCTCGGGACAGACCGTCCCCGGCACCTCGTACACCTGGCACAGCGCACCCGACGGAGGTGCCACTTACGCCGACGGCAGCGGCTGGATCTACGTCTCCAACGCCGAGGTCTCCTCGGGCAGCGGCGGCGGGGCGAGCGCGGTGCGCTTCAACTCCTCCGGAACCGTGACCTCCGCCTACCGGATCCTGTCCGGCACCAACAACAACTGCGCCGGCGGCAGCACCCCGTGGAAGACCTGGCTGTCCTGCGAGGAGGTCAGCCGGGGGTTCGTCTACGAAACGGACCCCTGGGGCGTGAACGCGGCCGTCCAGCGGCCCGCCCTGGGCCGCTTCAAGCACGAGGCCGCCGCGGCCGACCCCGACCACGGGTACATCTACCTCACCGAGGACGAGACGGACGGCCGCTTCTACCGCTTCCGCCCCACCACCTGGGGCAACCTGTCCTCCGGCACCCTGCAGGTGCTGGTGGCGGGCTCCGGCACCTCGGGCCCTGTGACGTGGACGACGGTCCCCGACCCGGACGGCTCGCCCACCCTGACCCGCTACCAGGTCTCCGGCGCCAAGGTCTTCAACGGCGGCGAGGGCTGCTTCTACGCGGCGGGCACCTGCTGGTTCACCACCAAGGGCGACAACCGGGTGTGGGCGTACGACGCGAACGCGTCCAGCATCTCGCTCGCCTACGACGACTCGCTGGTCACCGGCGGCGGCGCCCCGCTGACCGGCGTGGACAACGTCACCCGGTCCGTCTCGGGCGACCTGTACGTCGCCGAGGACGGCGGGAACATGGAGATCTGCCTGATCACCCCGGACGACACCGTCGCGCCGTTCCTGCGGATCAGCGGCCAGTCCGGCTCGGAGATCACCGGGCCGGCCTTCTCCCCGGACGGCACCCGGCTCTACTTCTCCTCGCAGCGCGGGACGAGCGGGAGTTCCTCCGGCGGCATCACGTACGAGGTCACGGGGCCCTTCCGTAGCTGAGCGGGACGACGGCCGCACGGTGCCGGTGCCGGCTCCGTGCGGCTGTCCCTCCGGCCATCAGGCCTGGCCACCGCTCT
Source organism: Streptomyces sp. NPDC025273 (assembly GCF_040638585.1). Taxonomy (NCBI): domain Bacteria; kingdom Bacillati; phylum Actinomycetota; class Actinomycetes; order Kitasatosporales; family Streptomycetaceae; genus Streptomyces; species Streptomyces sp. NPDC025273. Next base: position 577,309 of record NZ_JBEZYP010000001.1, on the reverse strand, counting down.
CGACCGCCGCCGGGTCCATCCACACGACCTCCCAGATGTGGTGGTCCGGGTCCTGGAAGGAACGGCCGTACATGAAGCCCATGTCCATCGGCTCGTTGGCGGGCGAGCCGCCGGCGGCGAGCGCGGCGTCGGCCAGCTCGTCGACCGCTGCCCGGCTGTCCGCGCTCAGGGCGAGGAGGACCTCCGTCGTCTTCGAGGCGTCGGCGATCTCCTTCTTGGTGAAGTCCTTGAAACGCGGCTCGCTGATGAGCATGGCGAAGATCGTGTCGCTGATGACCAGACAGGCCGTCGTCTCGTCACTGAACTGGGGGTTGAAGCCGAAGCCGAGCTTCCCGAAGAAATTCTTCGTCGTCTCCAGGTCCTTGACCGGCAGGTTCACGAAGATCATCTGAGGCATGGTTCCCACTCTTCCGTCCCGGCACTTCGCGTGCTCCGTGGCGCCGTGTTCCAGCGCTTTCGAGAGGTAGACCGCGGGGCCCGGCGAAACTCATCGCTCGCGGGGGAATTCCCCGCCGCGCGGCCGGGGCCGTTCCCCCGCGGGCCGGCATGATCCGAACGAGAGGCCCCGCCCGGGCCGGGAGCGGTACCGCGGGCCCTGCTGGAGGAGCGCCGCAGACGGTCAGGACACGGCGAGCGGGGCGCCGCCCCTGAGCAGCGACGCGCCCAGCGGGGTGAGCGTGTGCAGGACCGAGCTGCCGTGCCGCAGGGTCAGGACCAGGCCTGCCTCGCGCAGTACGCAGGCGTGCTGGCTCGCGGAGGCCAGGGACACGCCGGTCCTGCGGGCCAGCTCGCTGGTCGTGCAGCCCTTCCCTATGGCCTGGAGGATGGCGGACCGGGTGTGCCCCACCAGCCGCCCCAGCCAGGGGCCGGGCTCGGCGAAGACCGGGGCGCCCGGGTGGGTGACCGGATAGACGAGCACCGGTGGGAGGCGCGGGTCGCGGTAGACGACCGGGGTGCCGCGGCAGAAGAACGAGGGCTGCAGGAGCAGGCCCCGCCCGTCCAGGTGCAGCTCCCGCTCGACGGGGTAGTCCGCCTCCAGCACGGGTGCCCGCCAGCGGATCATGGACGGCAGGGTGGCCAGGAGCTCGTCCGCGCCGCCGTCCAGCAGTGCGCGGCCACGGATGGCCCGGTCGGCCTCCACGCTCGCCTGGATGTGCGGCCAGTACGGCTCGACGGCGGCGCGGTGGTAGCTGCGCAGGGCGGCGATGAGGCGGCCCAGCGGCTCCGTACGCCCCTCGGCGAGCGCGTCCAGCAGCGCGGCGGGCGACCGGCCGCCGCCGACCGGTGCGCGCGGCACGGAGGGTCTACTTTCGGCCAGCAGGGCCAGTTCGCCGTGGAGGCGGTCCGCGGGAGTGTCGCGGAGCGCCTCCATTCCGATGTCGAGGCCGAATGGCTCGGCGCCTTCCTGGGAGGGCGTCAGGAAGTCGGGGAAATAACCGCGGGGCGGAACGACCGCCGACAGCAGGCGTGCCTCACCATTCAACCGGGCCCGGGATTCCGTCCGCCATTTCCCGAACACCGTGGAACCCCGTCGGTCCCTCAGTCGGTGAAAACTGAGAATGGTTTCCCACATTGCGTCAGGCCTCGTGGCCATCCGCACTCTGGAAAGGTCCACCCCGGACACATGGATACGCAGCACCGAACCCCCACCTGTTGCAACCGCAATCGCCCCCATCAAAGGGTATGCATGCCGTCACAGGAGGTCACCACGGGGTTTCGGCCACAGTTGAAACGCCTCGCCCGCATCCGCGCCAGCCGAAAGGCTGTACGACGTCGGGTGCGAATCCGGCACCACCGAAAGAGCGGGTGAGGGCCGTGGGGGGCTTCACCTGTTCGGCGGCGGTGGTGGCGGTGCGGCTCCGTACCCGGCGGGGGTAAGCCGGGTGCGGTCCATGGATGGGGATCCATGGACCGCACCCCGGTCCGTTCGGCCGCGGGATTTGCTCACCGAACGAAGAAAAGAAACAACCTTAAATGGTTCGTAATTCAATTGAAGAAGCGGCAGCACCCCCGCACAGGGTGCTGCCGCTTCCGGGTTTTCCGGAGCCGTCGGCGGATCGGTGAGGGTACGGAGGATCCGCCGGCGGCGCCGGAGTCGCGAGGGCTCGTTGCCGGCCGGGGCTCAGCGGCTGTCGCTGCCCTGCGATCCGGCGGCGGCGCGGCCCGCTTCCAGCCGCGCGACCGGGATGCGGAACGGCGAGCAGGAGACGTAGTCCAGGCCCACCTCGTGGAAGAAGTGCACCGACTCCGGGTCACCGCCGTGCTCACCGCAGACGCCGAGCTTGAGGTCGGGACGCGTGGCCCGGCCGGCCTCCGCGGCACTGCGCACGAGCGCGCCGACGCCGTCCTTGTCGATCGTCTCGAACGGCGACACCCCGAAGATGCCCTTCTCCAGGTACGCGGTGAAGAACGAGGCCTCCACGTCGTCGCGGGAGAAGCCCCACACCGTCTGGGTGAGGTCGTTCGTACCGAAGGAGAAGAACTGCGCGGCCTCGGCGATCTGACCGGCGGTCAGCGCGGCCCGGGGCAGCTCGATCATCGTGCCGATGGTCAGCTTGAGGCTGGTGCCGGTGGCGGCCTCGACCTCGGCGATGACCTGGTCGGCCTCCTCGCGGACGATCTCCAGCTCCTGGACCGTGCCCACGAGCGGGATCATGATCTCGGCGCGCGGGTCGCCCTTGGCGTTCTTGCGGAACGCCGCCGCCTCCGCGATCGCCCGGACCTGCATCGCGAACAGACCGGGGATGACCAGACCGAGACGGACACCGCGCAGACCCAGCATCGGGTTCTGCTCGTGCAGCTTGTGCACGGCCTGCAGGAGGCGCAGGTCGTTCTCGTTGGCGTCCTTGCGGGACTCGGCGAGCGCGACGCGCACGGAGAGCTCCGTGATGTCGGGCAGGAACTCGTGCAGCGGGGGGTCGAGCAGCCGTACAGTGACGGGCAGCCCGTCCATCGACTCGAACAGCTCGATGAAGTCGGCCTTCTGGAGCGGCAGCAGCGCGGCCAGCGCGGTCTCGCGCTCGTCGTCGGTGTCCGCGAGGATCAGCTTCTCGACCAGCTCGCGGCGCTCGCCGAGGAACATGTGCTCGGTGCGGCACAGGCCGATGCCCTGGGCGCCGAAGCGGCGGGCCCGCAGGGCGTCCTCGGCGTTGTCCGCGTTGGCGCGCACCCGCAGCCGGCGCACCCGGTCCGCGTACGCCATGATCCGGTGCACGGCGGCGACCAGCTCGTCGGCGTCGTCGGCGCCCGCGTGCATGCGGCCCTCGAAGTACTCGACGACGGGGGACGGTACGACGGGTACCTCACCGAGGTACACCTTGCCCGTGGAGCCGTCGACGGAGACGAGGTCGCCCTCCTCGACGACGGTGTCGCCGACGGTCAGCCGGCGGCGCTTGGTGTCGACCTCGATCTCCTCGGCGCCGCAGACACAGGTCTTGCCCATGCCGCGTGCGACGACGGCGGCGTGCGAGGTCTTGCCGCCGCGCGAGGTGAGGATGCCTTCCGCGGCGATCATGCCGTCGAGGTCGTCGGGATTGGTCTCCCGGCGGATGAGGATGACCTTCTCGCCGGACCGGGACCACTTGACGGCGGTGTACGAGTCGAAGACGGCCTTGCCGACGGCCGCACCCGGGGAGGCGGCGATGCCGCGGCCCAGGAGCACGGTGCTGGCCTCGTCGTCGAAGCGCGGGAACATCAGCTGCGCGAGCTGTGCGCCGTTGACGCGCTGGAGCGCCTCGGCCTCGTCGATGAGGCCCTGGTCGACGAGCTGGGTGGCGATCCGGAAGGCGGCGCCGGCGGTGCGCTTGCCGACCCGGGTCTGGAGCATCCAGAGCTGACCGCGCTCGATGGTGAACTCGATGTCGCAGAGATCCCTGTAGTGGGTCTCCAGCGTCTCCATGATCTTGATCAGCTGGTCGTACGACGTCTTGTCGATCGACTCGAGCTCGGCGAGCGGCACCGTGTTGCGGATACCCGCGACCACGTCCTCGCCCTGCGCGTTCTGCAGGTAGTCGCCGTAGACGCCCTGGTGGCCGCTGGCCGGGTCACGGGTGAAGGCGACGCCCGTACCGGAGTCGGGGCCGAGGTTGCCGAAGACCATCGAGCAGATGTTGACGGCCGTGCCGAGGTCGCCGGGAATGCGCTCCTGGCGGCGGTAGAGCTTGGCCCGGTCGGTGTTCCACGAGTCGAAGACCGCCTTTATGGCCAGATCCATCTGCTCGCGCGGGTCCTGCGGGAAGTCGCGTCCGGCATCCCGGGTGACGATCTTCTTGAACTGCTTGACCAGCTTCTTCAGGTCGGCCGCGTCGAGGTCCACGTCGACGGTGACGCCCTTGGCCTCCTTCGCGGCCTCCAGCGCCTCCTCGAAGAGCTCGCCGTCGACACCGAGGACGGTCTTGCCGAACATCTGGATGAGACGGCGGTACGAGTCCCAGGCGAAGCGCTCGTCGCCGGACTGCGCCGCGAGCCCGACGACGGATGCGTCGGAGAGGCCGATGTTGAGGACCGTGTCCATCATGCCGGGCATCGAGAACTTGGCGCCGGAGCGGACGGAGACCAGCAGCGGGTCGTCGGCCTGGCCGAGGTTCTTGCCCATCTGCTTCTCGAGCGCCACGAGATGCGCACTGACCTCGTCGCGCAGCTCGGCCGGCTCGTCACCGCTGTCGAGGTAGACCTTGCAGGCCTCGGTGGTGATCGTGAAGCCCGGAGGGACGGGCAGCCCGAGATTGGTCATCTCGGCGAGGTTGGCACCCTTGCCGCCCAGAAGGTCCTTCAGATCCTTGTTGCCCTCGGTGAAGTCGTAGACGAACTTCTGAGAATCTTTGTTTTCCGACACGGGTCTCGACTCCTCGAGGACGCGGTGGCTGCCCTGACGGCGAGGAACATACCCAGATCGAAGGTGTCTGGGTACGCCCACGTGCGCGTCACGAGGTCCCAACCACCCGTCCGCCAGCAGATCGAAAGTGACGCCTCGGATCGCCCGGAGAGGCATCTGTGTTCACTTCCTGAAGTGAAGACTACACAGCGTTGCCATTGTCGCGTATTTCGTATACCGAAAGTCGCGAATGCATCGATCGATCAAAGTAGAGACCCCTGGCACCCAGTGCCATCATTTGAGAAATACATCATCCGAAAGAGCGCTCATCTGAGCCTGACACTCCTCAGAGGTGGCGAGAATCACGCCCAGGACCGCGCTCAGATGTCACCATCCGGACGCCCGGCGGCCGACCGCTGGTCACCCGTTGGGCGCACCGACGTCGCAGAGCGTGAACAGGAACGGGCCAAAGGGAACAGGCATGCCGCGTCTCCCGTCGAATCATGCGAGATCGCACGCAAAAGCCCGCTCACATGAGCGGGCTCTTGGTTGGGCACTCGGTGCCCCGGTACGACGGTGGCGTGCTCAGCCGCCCGAGGTGTCCAGCTCGGCCTCGGCGCTCACGCCCGCGCAGTCGTAGGGGTCCTTGAGCCAGCCGTCCGGCAGCGCCACGCGGTTGTTGCCGGAGGTGCGTCCGCGGGGGCCGTCCGCGCCGTCCGGCCACGGCTGGTCGAGGTCCAGCTCCTGCAGCTGACCCCCCAGCTCCTCCAGGGAGGAGGTGACCGCGAGCTTCCTGCGCATCTCCGAGCCCACGGCGAAGCCCTTGAGGTACCAGGCCACGTGCTTGCGGAAGTCGATCACACCCCGGCTCTCGTCGCCGATCCACTCCCCCAGCAGCGTCGCGTGGCGCAGCATGACATCCGCGACCTCACGCAGGGCCGGCGCCTGCCGGGTCCGTGTGCCCTCGAAGGCGCCGACCAGGTCGCCGAAGAGCCAGGGCCGCCCCAGGCAGCCGCGGCCCACGACCACACCGTCGCAGCCGGTCTCACGCATCATCCGCAGCGCGTCGTCCGCGCACCAGATGTCGCCGTTGCCCAGGACGGGGATCTCCGGAACGTGCTCCTTGAGGCGGGCTATGGCGTCCCAGTCGGCGGTGCCGCCGTAGTGCTGGGCAGTGGTCCTGCCGTGCAGGGCGACGGCCGTGACGCCCTCCTCGACGGCGATACGGCCCGCGTCGAGGTAGGTGGTGTGGTCGTCGTCGATGCCCTTGCGCATCTTGATGGTGACCGGGAGGTCGCCCGCGCTCGCGACGGCCTCACGGAGGATGGCCCGGAGCAGCGGCCGCTTGTACGGCAGCGCGGAGCCGCCGCCCTTGCGGGTGACCTTGGGGACCGGGCAGCCGAAGTTCAGGTCGATGTGGTCGGCGAGGTCCTCGTCGACGATCATGCGGACCGCCCTGCCGACGGTGACCGGGTCCACTCCGTACAGCTGGATGGAGCGCGGGGTCTCGCTCACGTCGAAGTGGATGAGCTGCATGGTCTTCTCGTTGCGCTCGACCAGCGCCCGCGTGGTGATCATCTCGCTGACGAACAGCCCCTTGCCGCCGGAGAACTCGCGGCACAAGGTGCGGAACGGGGCATTGGTGATGCCGGCCATGGGGGCGAGCACGACCGGCGGCTGCACGGTGTGCGGGCCGATCCGGAGCAGCGGGAGGGCGGGGGCGAGCGTGGTCATCCACCCATTGTCGCGTACACCGGACGGGCCCGGATGCCGACCGCCGCCGGAGACGGACACCGGCCGGGCCGGGGTGGGCGGCCGGGACGCCTCCGGTGGCCGTCGCGCCGGCCACCCCGCTGGGCCCGCGGCCCCGCCGGCGATGGGGTGAGGGACACGGGGAGGGGGAAAGCGGGTGGGCCCGGATCGCCGTGGTGATCCGGGCCCACCGTCGCTACCGGTGCGTCAGCTCTGCGCTGCCGCGCCGCTCCGGTCTCAGGAGGCGTCAGAGGAGGCGTCCGCCTGGGCGGAGCCGGAGCCCTCGGCGCGCTCGCGCATCTTGCGCACCAGCTCCTGCTTCTGTTCGGCCGCCGTCCTGCGGTCGGCGTTGCGCGCGGGGCCCGCGCCCTGCTGCTCGGCGCGGGACAGCTTCTTGCGCTGTCCGCCCACACCGAGGAGGTTGTTGCGGCTCTTGGCCACGGGGTTCTCCCATTCGTGGTGAGAAGTGAGGTCTGAAGTGATCAGGGATCTCAGGGATCGATTCGATGGGCGACGGGCCCTCGGCCCGTCACACGCTCACTCGTAGATCTGGAAGAACGAAGACATGCCGAAAAATGTACCCCGGTCCGGGACGACCTCTCACCCTGTTTTCGGCCTGAGCCGCGGCGCCTGCTCAGGCGGTCGGGCTCAGGCGGCCGGGTCGACGGTCGCCTGGTGGGCCTCGGCCAGGTGCTCCTCGGCTTTCAGCCAGGGCAGGAACTGCGCCCCTTTGCGCCAGCCGCAGGTGTCGCAGGTCAGCTGGCGCTGCATCCCGGACTTCCGTACCTGGACGATGTGCCGGCGGCCGTGCTGGTCCCATCTGCTGACCTTGCTCGTGGTCATGGACGCCATCCGAGCCCTCCTGTCGGGGGTGTGCCCAGCAGTGTGCACGAAGCCCCCGGCTCCCTGTGCGGGAACCGGGGGCTTAGTCAGGAAACCGCGTACCGTCAGCAGCCCAGCAGGCGGGAGCCGAGGTAGCCCTGGATCTGGTCCAGGGAGACGCGCTCCTGCTTCATGGTGTCGCGCTCGCGCACGGTCACCGCGTTGTCGTCGAGGGTGTCGAAGTCGACCGTGACGCAGAACGGCGTACCGATCTCGTCCTGGCGGCGGTAGCGGCGGCCGATGGCGCCCGCGTCGTCGAACTCGATGTTCCAGTTCTGCCGCAGGTCGGTGGCGAGGCCCTTGGCCTTGGGCGACAGCTGCGGGTTGCGGGACAGCGGCAGGACCGCGACCTTGACCGGCGCCAGGCGCGGGTCGAGACGCATCACGGCGCGCTTCTCCATGACGCCCTTCGCGTTGGGCGCCTCGTCCTCGCTGTAGGCGTCGAGGAGGAAGGCCAGCAGCGAACGGCCGACACCGGCCGCGGGCTCGATGACGTACGGGGTCCAGCGCTCGCCCGACTCCTGGTCGAAGTACGACAGGTCCGTGCCCGAGGCCTTGGAGTGCGCCTTGAGGTCGTAGTCGGTGCGGTTGGCGACACCCTCCAGCTCGCCCCACTCGCTGCCGCCGAAGCGGAAGCGGTACTCGATGTCAGCGGTGCGCTTGGAGTAGTGGGAGAGCTTCTCCTGCGGGTGCTCGAACCACCGCATGTTCTCCTCGCGCAGGCCCAGGCCGGTGTACCAGTTCCAGCGCTGCTCCATCCAGTACTCCTGCCACTGCTCGTCCTCGCCCGGCTTGACGAAGAACTCCATCTCCATCTGCTCGAACTCGCGCGTGCGGAAGATGAAGTTGCCCGGAGTGATCTCGTTCCGGAAGGACTTGCCCATCTGCGCGATGCCGAACGGCGGCTTCTTGCGCGAGGTCTGCTGCACCTGGCCGAAGTTGGTGAAGATGCCCTGGGCGGTCTCGGGACGCAGGTAGGCGACGGAGCCGGAGTCCTGGGTCGGACCGAGGTGGGTGGACAGGAGCCCGGAGAACTGCTTGGGCTCCGTGAACGTGCCCTTGTTGCCGCAGTTGGGGCAGTTGAGGTCGGCGAGGCCGTTGACCGGCGGCTTGCCGTGCTTCTCCTCGTACGCCTCCTCCAGGTGGTCGGCGCGGTAGCGCTTGTGGCAGGAGGTGCACTCGGTGAGCGGGTCGGAGAAGGTGGCCACGTGGCCGGAGGCGACCCAGACGTCGGGGGCCAGGATGACCGACGAGTCGAGACCGACCACGTCCTCGCGCGAGGTGACCATGTAGCGCCACCACTGGCGCTTGAGGTTCTCCTTCAGCTCGACGCCCAGCGGCCCGTAGTCCCAGGCGGCCCTCTGGCCGCCGTAGATCTCACTGCAGGGGTAGACGAAGCCACGGCGCTTGCTCAGGCTGACGATGGTGTCGATCTTGTCGGCGGCCACGGTGCTCTCTTCATTGCGACGGCGAAACTGGACAGGGGCGGCGCGGAGCGCCTCGAGGGAGTGATGCTCAGGTGACGCTGCGGGCGAATGGCTCAGATTACCGGCGGGCGCACCCCCTGGATCAAATCGGCAGGGGGTACAGCGGCCCGCATGGTGTGATCCGGGCATCTCATCAGCCTTGTTGACAATCGTTTCCACTTTTGTTGAAAATGACTGTCATGAACGTACGTCGCCTGATACCCACCGCCGCCGTCGCCGGAGCAGTCACCCTCGGCCTCACCGCGCTCTCCGCCTGCTCCTCCTCCGACGCGGCCGACCGCAAGAGCGGCGACAAGCTGAGCGTGGTGGCGTCCTTCTACCCGATGCAGTTCCTGGCCGAGGAGATCGGCGGATCGCACGTGTCGGTGACGACCTTGACGAAGCCGGGTGTGGAGCCGCACGACCTGGAGCTCTCCCCCCAGCAGATCGGCGGGCTGAGCGACGCCGACCACATCCTCTTCCTCAAGGGCATCCAGCCCGCCGTCGACGACGCCGTCGCGCAGGCCGGTGTCAAGAACACCGTGGACGCGGCCACCCTCACCACGCTCGAGAGCCACGGCTCCGAGGTCGACGGCCACGACCACGGTGCCGAGGAGCACGAGGAGCACGCGGGCGAGGAGCACGCCGAGGAGGCGGGCCTCGATCCGCACATCTGGCTGGACCCGGTGAAGTACGCCGAGGTCGCCCAGGGCGTCGGGAAGTCGTTGGAGAAGGCCGACCCCGACAACGCCGCGGACTACCGCAAGAACACCCAGACCCTGGTCGCCGAGCTGAACAAGCTGGACAAGACCTTCGAGGACGGGCTGAAGAACACCGCGACGAAGACGTTCATCACCACGCATTCGGCCTTCGGGTACCTCGCCGAGCGCTACGGCCTCACCCAGGAGGGCATCGCCGGCCTCGACCCCGAGACCGAGCCCAGCCCGGCCCGGATCGACGAGATCCACGCCGTCGCCGAGAAGAACAAGGCGACCACCGTATTCTTCGAGACGCTCGCCAGCGACAAGACCGCCAAGACCTTGGCGAAGGACCTCGGCCTGAAGACCGGCGTCCTGGACCCGCTGGAGGGAATTACCGACAAGTCCGCGGGCGCTGACTACATCGAGGTCATGCAGTCCAACCTGGCCGCGCTGCAGAAGGCCCTCGGCGCGAAGTGACCCGAGCAGCACCCCGAACCACTCGCAGCACCGGAGGCGATCGTGCCTGAGCCCAGTACGCCAGAACCCGTGATCAGCATGCGCGGAGCCACGGCGACGCTCGGTGCTCGCCCGGTGCTGCGCGGGGTCGACCTCACCGTGCGCCGCGGCGAGGTCGTGGCCCTGCTCGGGGCCAACGGCTCCGGCAAGTCCACCGCCGTGCGCTCCGTCATCGGCCAGGTACCGCTCACCGGCGGGACCGTCGAGCTGTTCGGTACGCCGCTGCGCCGCTTCCGGCAGTGGGCCCGCGTCGGGTATGTACCGCAGCGCACCACGGCGGCCGGCGGCGTCCCCGCCACGGTCCGCGAGGTGGTGGCCTCCGGGCGGCTGTCGCGTACGAGGTTCGGGCTGCCCGGCAGGGCGGACCGGGCCGCGGTGGCCCGGGCCATCGAGCTCGTCGGCCTCACCGGCCGCGCCAAGGACTCCGTGAACGCCCTGTCCGGCGGCCAGCACCAGCGGGTGCTGATCGCCCGCGCGCTCGCCGCCGAGCCCGAGGTGCTGATCATGGACGAGCCGATGGCCGGCGTCGACCTGGCCAGCCAGGAGATCCTCGCGACGACGCTCCGCGAGCAGGTCGCCGACGGGGCGTCGGTGCTGCTCGTCCTGCACGAGCTCGGTGCCCTGGAGCCGCTGATCGACCGGGCGATCGTCCTGCGCGACGGCTGCGTCCTGCACGACGGGCCGCCCCCCGAGGCGGTGGGCCAGCACGCGCTGCCCGGCCACGACCACGTACACCCCCACGCGGCCTCCGAGCCCGTCCGGACGGGACTGCTGAGCTGATCATGCTGGAATTCCTGAACCCTCCCTTCATGCAGCGGGCCCTGATCGCTGCCGTCCTCGTCGGTATCACCGCCCCGGCCATCGGCATCTATCTGGTCCAGCGCCGCCAGGCACTGATGGGCGACGGCATCGGCCACGTCGCGATGACCGGTGTCGGCCTCGGCTTCCTGCTCTCCACCAACCCGGTCTGGATGGCGACGCTCGTCGCCGTGGCGGGTTCGGTCGTGATGGAACTCATCCGCTGGTACGGACGCACCCGCGGCGACATCGCCCTGGCCATGCTGTTCTACGGCGGTATGGCGGGCGGGGTGATGCTGATCAACCTCTCCGACACCGGCTCCAACGCCAATCTGACCTCGTACCTCTTCGGCTCCCTGTCGACGGTCTCCGAGGAGGACGTCACCGCGATCGTCGTGCTGGCCGCCCTGGTGATCCTGGTCACGGTGGGGCTGCGGCGGCAGCTGTTCGCGGTCAGCCAGGACGAGGAGTTCGCCCGGGTCACCGGGCTGCCGGTGCGCGTGCTCAATCTGCTGGTCGCCGTGACGGCCGCGGTCACCGTGACCGTGGCGATGCGGGTCGTAGGACTGCTGCTGGTCAGCGCGCTGATGGTGGTGCCGGTCGCCGCCGCCCAGCAGATCTCGAAGTCCTTCAAGGTGACGTTCGTCCTGGCCGTCGTCATCGGTACGGCCGTCACCCTGGCGGGAACCGTGACCTCGTACTACCAGGACGTGCCGCCGGGCGCGACGATCGTGCTGCTGGCCATCGCCGCGTTCGTCGTGCTGACCGCGCTCGCCACGCCGCTGGCACGCAGGCGCGCCAAGGACCACGCCGGCGAGGCGGACCGGTGCACCCTTGAGGTACCGGGTGCCCGCCCGGCCTCGGACGACGTACGGGTGTGACCGTGCCGCCGGGACGGGCTGGCACAATGGCCCGACACACGTACGGGCGACACGAGGAGGCAGCTGTGGCGACGGCGCCGATCAGTGGCACGAACGCGGCTCCGGTGCGCGGCCGGTCCACCCGGCAGCGGGCGGCGGTCGCGGCGGCGCTCGACGAGGTCGACGAGTTCCGCAGCGCCCAGGATCTGCACGATGTACTCAAGCACCGGGGCGACTCGGTCGGGCTGACCACGGTCTACCGGACGCTCCAGTCCCTCGCCGACGCCGGTGAGGTCGACGTCCTGCGCACGACGGACGGCGAGGCGGTCTACCGCCGCTGCTCGACGGGTGATCATCATCACCATCTGGTCTGTCGCGTATGCGGCAAGGCCGTCGAGGTCGAGGGCCCGGCCGTGGAGCAGTGGGCCGAGACCATCGCCTCTCAGCACGGCTATGTGAACGTGGCCCACACCGTGGAGATCTTCGGGACCTGTGCGGACTGCGCGGGCACCGAGAGCTGACCCCGGGCGCGGGACGACCGTCACCGGCGGGGGCCCCGCGCTCGGGGCCCCCGCCGCGCGGTGTCAGCTCTTGGTGATCTCCTCGGCGCCGCCGAAGCGCCGGTCGCGCCGGGCGAACTCCAGACAGGCGTTCCACAGGTCACGGCGGTCGAAGTCCGGCCACAGGACGTCCTGGAAGACCATCTCGGCGTACGCGCTCTGCCAGATCAGGTAGTTGGACGTGCGCTGTTCGCCGCTGGGGCGTACGAAGAGGTCCACGTCCGGCATGTCCGGGTAGTAGATGTACTTCGCGAACGTCTTCTCGTTGACCTTCGAGGGGTCGAGCTTCCCGGCCGCGACGTCCTGCGCTATGCGCTGCGCGGCGTCGGCGATCTCGGCCCGGCCGCCGTAGTTGACGCAGAAGTACAGCGTCATCCTGTCGTTGTCCTTGGTCTGCTCCTGGGCGACCTGGAGCTCCTGGACGACGGACTTCCACAGCTTCGGCATGCGGCCGACCCAGCGGATACGGATGCCGAGCTCGTCCATCTCGTCCCGGCGGCGGCGGATGACGTCCCGGTTGAAGTTCATCAGGAACTTCACCTCGTCGGGCGAGCGCTTCCAGTTCTCCGTGGAGAAGGCGTACAGGGAGAGGTTCTTGACGCCCATCTCGATGCAGCCCTTGAGCACGTCCATGACGACGCCCTCGCCGACCTTGTGGCCCTCGGTGCGCGGGAGGCCGCGCTCCTTGGCCCAGCGGCCGTTGCCGTCCATCACGACCGCCACGTGCTTGGGAACCAGCTCGCCGGGGATCCTCGGCGGGGTGGCGCCGGAGGGGTGCGGCTCGGGGGTCTTGTACTCACGCCGGTTACGTCCGCCGAGCATCCCGCGTACTGCCATGAGCTTCTCTCGTCTCCCTGTGTCACTTCTCTACGTACCGCAGCGAGCGCAGGCCGCGCTCCAGATGCCAGTGCAGATAGGCGGACACGAGTCCGCTCCCCTCCCTGACATGACGCGCCTCGGACGCGTCCGCCGTCTCCCAGTCGCCGGTGAGCAGCGCGCTCAGCAGCTCGACGGCCTCCGCCGAGGGTACGACGCTGCCGGGCACCCGGCAGTCGCCGCACACGACGCCGCCCGCCGCGACGGAGAAGAACCGGTTCGGTCCGGGCATTCCGCACTTGGCGCAGTCGTCGAAGCTGGGTGCGTATCCGTTGACGGCGAGGGAACGCAGCAGGAACGCGTCGAGGATGAGGTTCGGTGCGTGTTCGGCGCGCGAGAGGGTGCGCAGCCCGCCGACCAGCAGCAGGTACTGCTGGACCGCGGGCTCGCCCTCGTGGTCGGTGAACCGTTCGGCGGTCTCCAGCATCGCGGTGCCCGCGGTGTAGCGGCCGTAGTCGGAGACGATCCCGCCGCCGTACGGCGCGATGGTCTCGCTCTGGGTGCACAGGGGGAGGCCGCGGCCGATCAGTTCGCTGCCGCGTGCGAAGAACTGCACGTCCACGTGGGAGAAGGGTTCGAGCCGGGCCCCGAATTTGGACTTGGTGCGCCGCACTCCGCGCGCGACGGCGCGCACCCGGCCGTGGCCGCGGGTGAGGATCGTGATGATCCGGTCGGCCTCGCCCAGCTTCTGCGTGCGCAGCACGACGCCGTCGTCCCGGAACAAGCTCATGCGCCCATTGTCGCCCACCGGGGCGGGCGGCTGTCGACGGTCCTCGTTCCCGGTGGCCCGCGGGCACGGCCGGGCCGGTCCCGCAGGCGGTGATCACGCGTTGCGCGCGGTCCCGGCGCACGGCCTGCCCCTACGGGTCCTCGCGGTGAGCGGGCCGGGGCGTCCCGGCGATCGGCGTGGTCCCACGGCGGGCGACGGGGCCGGGCACCTGACCCTCGCGGCAGGGGAGACGGTCCGGACCGCGACAGCACGGCCGCCCCGTCGAAGCCGCCCCCGGGAAGGGGTCCCACGACCGGCGTGCCGCCCCGGGCCGCCTGCGCGCCGCCCTGGGCCCAGGGTGGCGGCTCCGGGCCCGGAGCCGCCGCCCTGGGCCCACCAGGCTCCCGACGGCGTACGCCAAGGGCTACGAAGGGGTGCGCGCGGCTGCCGCCAGCAGGTCCGCCGTGTCGGTGGGGCAGAGCTGGAGCGCGCTGCCCACCGTCGTCAGCACCTCGCGTTCGGCCTGGCTGTACGGGCCGTCGGCGAGCGCGATCCTGGCGCCCTGCAACAGGACCGCCTCACGGCCGGCCACGGCCAGATGCGGGGCCAGCGGCTGCAGCACCTCGTGCAGCTCGATGGCGAGGGCCGCTCCGCAGGCCTCGGCCGCGGGGTCGTGGCCGTCGCCGGCCCCGGTGTCCGCGGCGAGCACCTCCACGATGGTGAACAGCTGCTCCTGCGTGCAGTCGTCGAGTCCGGCGTCGCGCACGGTGGCCGCGGCGGCCTCCAGGACCGTACGGGAGGTGGTGCCGCCCGCAGCGAGCACGGCGAGCGTGACGGTGTGCACGGCCTCCCGGAGCATCGCGGAGAAACGCGTGGTGGTGGGGTGGTCGAGGACGTCGGTCGGGAAGTGCCCCAGGCAGGCGGCGCACTCCACGACGGGTCCCGCGCTGCCCCGCCGCAGCAGCGGCACGCCGATCACGGTGAAGCGGTGGCGGCCGGTGAGGCGCCGGTAGTTGCGGTCGCCCCCGCATCCGGGGCAGAAGAACTCGCCGTCGCCGACGGTGTCCCAGACGGTGCGGAGGCCGTAGATGCGCAGTCTCATGGCGCGTTGTCCTTTGGCTGACCGCACGTCGCACACCTCCGTAACGCTCCGGCAACATTGCCGTGTGGGACGTGATGTTAGCCACATGCGTGAGGTGCCGTCAGTATCCCGGAGGTCACAACACCCGGAGTTGGCCGAACCCCGCCCACCCGTGGCGGGTGGACGGGGCTCTCAGGCCGGGTGGCTTCACGGCTTATCGGATGTTTGTCCGCCGTGCCGCGAGAGTGTCAGCGGGTCGCGCGGTTGACCGCGGAGACGACCGCCTTGAGCGAGGCGCGCGTGGTGTTGGCGTCGATACCGATGCCCCACAGCACCTTGCCGTCGATCGCGCACTCGATGTACGAGGCGGCCTGGGCGCTCGCACCCTCGCTCATCGTGTGCTCGGTGTAGTCCAGCAGGCGGGCGTCGATGCCGATCGCCTGCAGCGCTTCGAAGAACGCGGAGATCGGACCGTTGCCCGTACCGGTCAGCACGGTGTCCGCGCCGTCGACGGTGGCCTCGACCGTGATCGTGTCCTGGCCGTCCGAACCGGTGGTGGTCTGACCGGAACGGATCTGGACGCGCCCCCAGGCGTCGTCCGGGTTGGGCAGGTATTCGTCCCGGAAGGTCGACCAGATCTGACCCGGCGTGACCTCGCCGCCCTCGGCGTCGGTCTTGGCCTGAATGATCCGGGAGAATTCGATCTGCATCCGGCGCGGCAGGTCGAGCTTGTGGTCGTTCTTCAGGACGTACGCGATCCCGCCCTTGCCGGACTGCGAGTTGACCCGGATGACGGCCTCGTAGGAGCGGCCGACGTCCTTCGGGTCGATCGGCAGGTACGGCACCGCCCATTCGATCTCGTCCACGGTCTTCCCCAGGGCGGCCGCGTCGGCCTCCATGGCGTCGAAGCCCTTCTTGATGGCGTCCTGGTGGGAGCCGGAGAAGGCCGTGTAGACCAGGTCGCCCGCGTAGGGGTGGCGCGGGTGGACCTCCATCTGGTTGCAGTACTCGCTGGTGCGGCGGATCTCGTCGATCTGCGAGAAGTCGATCTGCGGATCGACGCCCT
This sequence comes from Streptomyces sp. NPDC025273, assembly GCF_040638585.1. Classification (NCBI taxonomy): domain Bacteria; kingdom Bacillati; phylum Actinomycetota; class Actinomycetes; order Kitasatosporales; family Streptomycetaceae; genus Streptomyces; species Streptomyces sp. NPDC025273. The sequence continues at coordinate 561,229 of NZ_JBEZYP010000001.1, read as the reverse complement.
GCGAGAAGAGGTTCATGCCCAGGGTGACCAGGTCGACGTTGCCGGTGCGCTCGCCCTGGCCGAACAGGCAGCCCTCGATGCGGTCTGCGCCCGCCATGATGGCCAGCTCGGCCGCGGCGACAGCGGTGCCGCGGTCGTTGTGGGGGTGCACGGACAGGCAGACGTGTTCGCGGCGGGACAGGTTGCGGGACATCCACTCGAACCGGTCCGCGTGCGTGGACGGCGTCGAACGCTCCACGGTGGCGGGCAGGTTCAGGATGATCTCGCGGCCCTCCTCCGGCTGCCAGACGTCGCAGACGGCCTCGCAGACCTCCAGGGCGAAGTCCAGCTCGGTGTCGGTGAAGATCTCCGGGCTGTACTGGTAGCCGAAGATCGTGTCGTCGCCCAGGATCTTGTCCGCGTACTCCATGACCAGCCGGGTGCCGTCGACGGCGATCTGCTTGACCTGCTCCTTGGAGCCGCGGAAGACCACGCGGCGGAAGGTGGGCGCGGTGGCGTTGTACAGGTGCACGGTGGCGCGGCGCGCACCGACCAGCGACTCCACGGTCCGCTCGATCAGCTCCTCGCGGGCCTGCGTCAGGACGGAGATCGTCACGTCCTCGGGGATCGCGCCCTCTTCGATGATGGAGCGTACGAACGCGAAGTCGGTCTCGCCGGAGGACGGGAAGCCGACCTCGATCTCCTTGTAGCCCATGCGTACGAGCAGGTCGAACATCTCGCGCTTGCGGGCGGGGGACATCGGGTCGATCAGTGCCTGATTGCCGTCCCGCAGGTCCGTGGACAGCCAGCGGGGCGCCCGGGTGACGCGGTTGTCCGGCCAGGTGCGGTCGGAGATGTCCACGGCCTCGTACCCGCGGTACTTGTGGACCGGCATCCCGGAAGGCTTCTGCAGCTGCGTCGCGTTGGTGACCGGGGTGGGTCCACCCACGGGGGCAGCGGCGTTCTCGGCGTGGTGTACGGCAGTCATGGCGTAGGGCTCCTCTGGGGTCCAGCAGGGGCGGCCGACTGTGTCGCTGCAACAGCGAACTCCGCGGGGAGGGAGCCGGCCTACGACTACAGGCCCTCGCCGCGGCAGCTAAGAAGGAGCAGCCCGAAACGCATGATGCGGCAACACTAACCGAGGGGCGCCTGATACGTCGTTCCGTATCAGTATGCGGGATCATGCCCAGGTGAGGGCGAAACAGTGACTCATCACTCTATTTCGTCAATTCCCGTCGCAACCAGTGACAGCACAATCACGGAGTGCCACAGTTGGGTGCATGCAGCCTCGCACCAACGGGTTCCAGCCCGTCTTCTGCACCATCGTGCCGCCCCACCTCCTCGACAAGCTGTCCCAGGCCGACGACCCGCTCCTGGCCGGTCCCGCCCGGCGCACCCTGGAGGCCGACGGGGTGCGGCGCCACCACCGGCAAATGACCGCGATGGCCTGGGCGCCCCACCCGCCGCGCACCGCGGATCCGGTCCCCACCAAGCCCCACCGCACCGTGTACGACTGCCGCCACGGCACGGACCTGCCGGGCCACAGGGTCCGCGACGAGGGCGACCAGGCCACCGGTGATGCCAGCGTCAACCGCGCGTACGCGGGACTCGGCGCCACCTTCGAGCTGCTGCTCACGGAATACGGCCGCAGCTCGATCGACGGCAAGGGACTGCCGCTGACCGGCTCCGTGCACTACGACGAGAAGTACAACAACGCGTTCTTCGACGGCGAGCAGATGGTCTTCGGGGACGGGGACGGGGAGATCTTCCTCGACTTCACGGTCGCCATCGACGTGATCGCCCACGAACTGGCGCACGGACTGACCCAGTACACGGCGAACCTGACGTACGAGGGCCAGTCGGGCGCGCTCAACGAGTCGGTGTCGGACGTGTTCGGCTCGCTCGTCAAGCAGTACTCGCTGGGCCAGAGCGCCGAACAGGGTGACTGGCTGATCGGCGCGGGGCTGCTCGCGCCCCGGGTGAGCGGGGTCGCGCTGCGCTCGATGAAGGCTCCGGGCACGGCGTACGACGACGACGTGCTCGGCAAGGACCCTCAGCCCGCCTCGATGGACGACTACATCGAGACGGACGAGGACAACGGCGGGGTGCACCTCAACTCCGGCATCCCCAACCGTGCCTTCCATCTGCTGGCCACCGCGCTCGGCGGCCACGCGTGGGAGCGGGCCGGCCGGATCTGGTTCGACGTCCTGACCGGGGGTGAGCTGGCCCGGAACGCCGACTTCGCGGACTTCGCCCGGCTGACGGTCACGACGGCCCGGAGCAGGTTCGGCGAGGGCGACGAGGTGGAGGCCGTGCTGAAGGCCTGGTCGGAGGTGGGCGTGCCGACCGGATGAGCGGGTAGGTACGAGCGGTCCGTCCGGGCGGGATCAGGCAGGAGCCGGTACGCATGCGCATTCAGGTGAGCCGGACCGGCGGGTTCGCCGGCATCGCTCGTCGTGGTGAGGTCGACACCTCGGGGCGGCCGGACGCCGCGGAGTGGGAGGCCCTGGCAGAGGCGGCGCTCGCCGCCGGCCGGGGCGGCCCGCCCGCAGGGGTGCCGGACGGCTTCCACTACCGGATCACGGTCGGCGACCGGACCGTCGACTGCGCGGACCCGCGGCTGACCGAGGCGCAGCGGGCATTGGTCTCCCGGGTCCTGAAGGAGGGCGCGTAGCCCCGGCGTACCGCTCTCGCGGGGACCGCCGGGGCTACGGCGTACCGCTCAGAAACCCAGCTTGCGCAGCTGCTTGGGGTCGCGCTGCCAGTCCTTGGCCACCTTCACATGCAGGTCCAGGAAGACCGGCGTGCCCAGCAGGGCCTCGATGTGCTTGCGGGACTTCGTGCCGACGTCCTTCAGCCGCTGGCCCTTCGGGCCGATGATGATGCCCTTCTGGCTGGGGCGCTCGATGTAGACGTTCGCGTGGATGTCGAGCAGCGGCTTGTCCGCCGGACGGTCCTCGCGCGGCAGCATCTCCTCGACGACGACCGCGATGGAGTGCGGCAGCTCGTCGCGTACGCCTTCGAGCGCGGCCTCGCGGATCAGCTCCGCGACCATGACCATCTCGGGCTCGTCGGTGAGGTCGCCCTCCGGGTAGAGCGGCGGGCTCTCGGGGAGCAGGGGGGCGATCAGGTCGGCCAGCAGGCCGACCTGGCCCGCCCCTCGCCCACCACCCTTGTTCGGGGCGCTGCGTCCCGCCTCCTGCTCCTCCTTGACGGCGGAGACCGGGATGATCTCCGCCCACTCGAAGCCGAGCTCGTCGGCGAGGCGGGAGACGGCCAGCAGCTGCTCGGCGAGCGCCTTGGAGTCGACCAGGTCGGACTTGGTGATGATCGCGATCTTCGGGGTCTTCTTGATCCCGGCGAGTTCCCTGATGATGAACTTGTCGCCGGGGCCGAGCTTCTGGTCGGCGGGCAGGCAGAACCCGATGACGTCGACCTCGGCCCAGGTGGTCCGGACGACGTCGTTCAGCCGCTCCCCGAGCAGTGTGCGCGGCTTGTGGAGTCCCGGTGTGTCCACCAGGATCAGCTGTGCGTCCGCACGGTGCACGATGCCTCGCACCGTGTGCCGGGTGGTCTGGGGGCGGTTGGAGGTGATCGCCACCTTCTGACCGACCAGAGCGTTCGTGAGGGTGGACTTGCCCGCGTTGGGGCGGCCCACGAAGCAGGCGAAGCCGGCCCGGTGGGGGGCGTTGTTCTCAGCCTGCTGCGCAGCAGCTTCTGTGTTCGGTCGAGCGCTCATGGCGCCCATTCTCCCCGATCCCGGCGGCGGCGTTGCACAGCAGGGCGGCGCCGCACCGGTTCAGCCCGCGGACACGGAACTCCGGAGCGTCCCGTCGGGGCCGGCGAGCAGCACGGGTGTGCCGGGTCCGCCCAGGTCACGGACGGCTGCCCGGTCCTCGGCCGAGGGGGCGGCGGCCTCGGAGACGATGGCGGCGGCCTCCAGGGATGTGGCACCGCCGGCCACCGCCATCGCGACGGCGGTCTGCAGCGCGCTGAGCTTCAGCGAGTCCAGGGCCACGGTGCCCGCGGCGTACGTACGTCCCGTCTCGTCCCGCACGGCGGCACCCTCCGGCACTGCGTTGCGGGCGCGGACGCTGCGGGCCAGCGTGACGATCTTGCGGTCCTCGGGTCCGAGGTCGTTGCTGTCGGTCATGTGCTGAGCATACGAAGCGGGCGGGCACATCACCAGGTCCGGGCGGGCACCCGCGGCTGGGCGGACCCCACGGCCCTACGGCCGGTCCAGCCGGAGGCGCTCCGCCTTCGGAAGACCGGCCACCACCAGGTCGTAGCTGTCCTCGACGAGCTCCCGGACCATCCGGCCCGGCAGCTTCTGGACGGTCACCGTGTTCCAGTGCCGCTTGTTCATGTGCCACCCCGGTTCGATCGCGGGGTGCTCCTCGCGAAGCCGCACCGCGTCGTCCGGATCGCACTTGAGGTTGACCTTCAGCGGCCTCCCGTCCAGCGCGCTGAGGGCGAACATCTTCCCGAGGACCTTGAAGACCGAGGTCTCGGGTCCGAAGGGGAACTCCTCGGCGCTCGCGTTGAACTCCAGGCAGAACGCGCGCAGTTCCTGGGGCGTCATTCCGGTTCCGTTCCCTCCGGTTCCACCAGCACCGTGACGATCTTGTTCCTGCGGCCGGCCGGGGACTCCGCCGTCAGCCGCAGCCTGCGCCCGTCGGGAAGGTCCACCACCGCCGAGGCTCCGGAGATCGGGACGCGCCCGAGGGCCTTCGCCAGCAGGCCGCCGACCGTCTCCACGTCCTCGTCGTCGTACTCGTCGAGTCCGAACAGCTCCCCGAGGTCGCCGATGTCGAGCCGTGCGGTCACCCGGTAGCAGCCGTTCTCCAGCTCCTGGACCGGTGGGAGCTCGCGGTCGTACTCGTCGGTGATCTCGCCGACGATCTCCTCGAGGATGTCCTCGATGGTGACGATGCCGGCCGTGCCGCCGTACTCGTCGATGACGACGGCGACGTGGCTGCGGTCCTGCTGCATCTCGCGCAGCAGGTCGCCCGCGTTCTTCGTGTCGGGGACGAACGCGGCGGGGCGCATCGCCGTGGAGACCAGGTCGGCCTCAGCCTCCCGGTTGACGTGCGTCTTGCGGACCAGGTCCTTGAGGTAGACGACGCCGACGATGTCGTCCTCGTTCTCCCCGGTGACCGGGATCCGCGAGAAGCCCGAACGCAGGGCGAGGGTCAGCGCCTGGCGGACCGTCTTGTAGCGCTCTATGCAGACCAGGTCGGTGCGGGGCACCATCACCTCGCGTACGAGGGTGTCGCCGAGCTCGAAGACCGAGTGCACCATGCGGCGCTCCTCGTCCTCGATGAGCGACTCCTGCTCGGCGAGGTCGACCATCGCACGCAGTTCGGCCTCGCTGGCGAAGGGGCCCTTTCGGAAGCCCTTGCCCGGGGTCAGCGCGTTGCCGATGAGGATCAGCAGCTGCGGGATCGGGCCCATGATCCTGGCCAGCGGCAGCAGGACGTACGCCGCAGCGGTGGCGGTGTTCAGCGGGTGCTGGCGGCCGATGGTGCGCGGCGAGACCCCGATGGCCACGTAGCTGACGAGGACCATCACGCCCATGGCGACGGCCAGCGCCTCCCAGGTCTCCGGGAACTCCTTCAGGCAGGCGTATGTGACGAGCACCCCGGCCGACATCTCGCAGGCGACCCGCACGAGCAGGGCCACGTTGAGATAGCGGGTGGGGTCGGCGGCGACCTGCTCCAGCTTGGCGCTGCCGCGCCGCCCGGCCCGGACGGCCTCCGCCGCCCGGAAGCTGGACGTGCGCGCGATGCCGGCCTCGGCGCAGGCGGCGAGCCAGCCGACGACGACCAGCAGGACGGCGCCCGAGATGAGGGGGACGCTCACGAGACGGTGGGGGCGGGGGACGGGCCGGTCAGCCCGCGCTCACCGCGCCAGCCGTCGACGATGGCCGCCTGGAGGCCGAACATCTCGGCCTTCTCGTCCGGCTCCTCGTGGTCGTAGCCGAGGAGGTGCAGCACCCCGTGGACGGTGAGGAGCTGCAGCTCCTCGTCCATGGAGTGCTGGGTGTCCGCCTCTTCGCCCTGCTTCTTCGCGACCTCCGGGCAGAGCACGATGTCGCCGAGGAGCCCCTGCGGGGGCTCCTCGTCGTCCTTGGCCGGCGGACGGAGTTCGTCCATCGGGAAGGACATGACATCCGTCGGGCCGGGAAGGTCCATCCACTGGATGTGGAGCTGCTCCATGGCGGCGGTGTCCACCACGATCACCGAGAGTTCGGACAGCGGGTGGATCCGCATCCGGGCGAGGGCGTAGCGGGCGATGTCGAGGATCGCCTGCTCGTCGACCTCGGTTCCGGACTCGTTGTTGACGTCGATCGACATGGTGCGCTGCGACTACTTCCCGTTGCGGCCGTTGCGGCCCTCTTCGTTGTCGTACTTCTCGTACGCGTCGACGATACGGCCGACCAGCTTGTGCCGGACGACATCCTGGGAGGTGAGCCGGGAGAAGTGCACGTCCCGCACGTCTTCCAGGATCTCCTGGACCTGACGCAGACCGCTCTTCGTCCCGCTCGGGAGGTCGACCTGGGTGACGTCGCCCGTGACGACGATCTTCGAGTCGAAGCCGAGCCGGGTGAGGAACATCTTCATCTGCTCGGCGCTGGTGTTCTGCGCCTCGTCGAGGATGATGAAGGCGTCGTTCAGCGTACGGCCACGCATGTACGCCAGCGGCGCCACCTCGATCGTGCCCGCCGCCATCAGCCGCGGGATCGAGTCGGGGTCGAGCATGTCGTGCAGCGCGTCGTAGAGCGGGCGCAGATACGGGTCGATCTTGTCGAAGAGCGTGCCGGGCAGGAAGCCGAGCCGCTCCCCCGCCTCCACGGCGGGCCGGGTCAGGATGATCCGGCTGACCTGCTTGGACTGCAGGGCCTGGACCGCCTTGGCCATGGCGAGGTAGGTCTTGCCGGTGCCCGCGGGGCCGATGCCGAAGACGATGGTGTGCTTGTCGATCGCGTCGACGTACCGCTTCTGGTTGAGCGTCTTGGGGCGGATGGTGCGGCCGCGGTTGGAGAGGATGTTCTGGGTGAGCACCTCCGCGGGGGTCTCGGCGCCGTCCCCGGTGCCGTTCCCGCTCGCCCTGAGCATGGCGATCGAGCGTTCCACAGCGTCCTCCGTCATCGGCAGCCCGGTGCGGAGCACCAGCACCATCTCGTCGAACAGGCGTTGGATCAGGGCGACGTCCGCCGCGCTGCCAGTCGCGCTGATCTCATTGCCCCGGACATGGATGTCGACGGCCGGGAACGCCGTTTCGATCACGCGCAGCAGGGAGTCGCCCGATCCCAGGAGCATCACCATCGGGTGTGCGGCAGGAATCCTGATCTGGGCTCGCGCCTGCGGCTGTATAGGTGACTGAGTCATGGGCCGGCCCTCGGGCCTGCGCATACCTCCCGTTGCAGGGCAGTCGCTGCTCGACGGCCTCTGGAGTACCAGCGTACGACTCCGCGCCGACAACACCGAGAGGTTTTACCGGGTGATCATCAGCCCTTCACTGGCGGAAGCCGATGGTCGGGACGGCGCGGCGCAGCGGCCAGGCCCGGCTCGTGGCGGGCAGCAGTTCCTCCAGGAACGCGTACCGCTCCAGTGCCGCCGGGTCCTGGTCGGCGCAGGTGCGTACCTGCTGCCACCAGCCGGCGATCTCCGCCCAGCCGGGTGCGGACAGCGATCCGCCGAACTCCTGGACCGAGAGCGCGGCGGTCAGTCCGGCGAAGGCGAGCCGGTCGGCGAGCGGCCAGCCGGCCAGGGTGCCGGTGACGAACCCGGCGACGAAGACGTCGCCCGCCCCGGTGGGGTCCAGCGCCTGAACGGCGATGGCGGGCACGTCGGCAGCGGTCCCGGTCGCCCGGTCCACGGCGTACGCACCCTCCGCGCCCAGGGTGACGACCGCGAGGGGCACCCGTTCGGCCAGGGCGTGGGCGGCTGCGCGCGGGCAGTCGGTGCGGGTGTAGCGCATCGCCTCCTCGGCGTTGGGGAGGAAGGCCAGGCAGTGCCCGAGGTCGGGCAGGGCGTCCAGGTCCCAGCGGCCGGTCTCGTCCCACCCGACGTCGCCGAAGACCAGGGCGCCGTTACGGGCGGCGCCCGCCACCCACGGCTCACTGCGGCCGGGGGTCAGCGACGCGATGGCGGCGCGGGCCCGCGGCGGGCAGCGCGGGAGCGGGCGGCCGGGCTCGGCGGCGGGGGCGGGGGCGGGCGCCTCGTGGCCGTGCGAGACCATCGTGCGCTCGCCCTCGTAGGCCATGGAGACGGTGACCGGAGAGTGCCAGCCGGGGACCGTGCGCGACATCGACAGGTCGATGCCCTCACCCTGTTCCAGCGCGTCCCAGCAGTACTCGCCGTAGTGGTCGTCCCCGAACGCGGCGGCCAGCGAGGTGCGCAGGCCGAGCCGGGCGAGTGCGGTGGCCATGTTGGCGACGCCGCCGGGGCTGGAGCCCATCCCCCGGGCCCAGGACTCGGTGCCGCGCACGGGCGCCCTGTCCAGGCCGGTGAAGATGATGTCCAGGAAGACCGGGCCGGTCAGGAAGACGTCGCAGGCCGGGTCCTGCGGGGCGCGCAGCCCCACCAGCGGGTCGATGCCTGAGGTTTCTGTGCTCACCGTGCGCTCCCGGCCGTGGCGGATCTGGACAGTGCGAGATCCGGTCAGTGTGCCCGAATCGCTCGCGTATCCGGAGGGTCCGCGCCGTGGCGCTCACACTCGCTCCGACCTGCGCAAACGTGAGCTGCTACCCGGCCGGAAGACACGTAAACCCACAAGTGACCCAGATCACATCGGGGCAGCTTTCCGTCCGCTGTGCACGCTTGATACAAATTGGCCCGCGAGCACCGTTCGGGACAGTTGCCGACGAGTGTCGCATCTCCCGCTTTTTCTTGCTTCGCCCTCCCCTGCGCCACCCCCCGCTCCCCCCTGCCCGGATCTGCCGGGCCCCGCCTCACCCTCCCCTGCCTTCTTCTGCCTCTTCTGGCATGTCCTCAGGAACGCCCATGTCCTCGCGCCCCCGCGCCGCGTGGCCCCTGGTCGCCGTGTTCACCGCCGGTTACCTCGCCGCCTATCTGCTCCCCACCGTCGTCGGCCGTCTCAGCACCTCTCTGGGGCTGAGCTCCGCCCAAGCAGGTCTGGTCGGCAGTGCGCTGCTGCTGAGCTCGGCCTCGGCCGGTTTCGCCCTGGCGGGACGCGTCGAGCGGTACGGGTCACGGAGTCCGGCGCGCGTCGGACTGGTGCTGGCCGTGCTGGGCTACGGCTGCGCCGCGCTGACCGCGTCGGTGCCGCTGGTGGTCGCGGGTGTCGTGGCCGGCGGATTCGGCTCCGGCACGGCGACGGCGGTCGCGGCGGCCGGCATCGCCGCCGAGCGCGATCCGCACCGGACCTCTTCCCTGGGGCTGCTCAGCGTCTCGGCGACGGCGGGCCTCCTCTATCTGACGGTCCCCCACCTCGGCGGCGGCCACCGCCTGCCGTTCGCTTCGGTCGCCCTGGTCGCGCTGCTCGCCTGGCCCGCCACGTCCCGGCTGGGCGGCCCCCTGCCCGTGGGCGCCGCCACGACCGTCCAGGGTCGGCTGCCGCACCGCCGTTCGGGCCTGGTGCTGGCGGGCGGGATGCTCGTCTGGTCCATGGCGCAGAACGCCCTGTGGGGGGTCAGCAGCCGGATCGGTGTCGTCCAGGTGGGGCTCTCCGAGGTGACCGTCGGCGCGGTGTTCGCGGCCGCGCTGGGGGCAGGGCTCCTCGGCGTCTTGGGTGCCGGGATGCTGGGCGCCCGGCTCGGCCGTGCCGTGCCGATCGGGCTCGGGACCGTGATCATCGCGATGAGCATCGTGCTCAGCTCCTCGGCCGACGACCTCGGTGCCTTCGCGACCGGCGAGATCACGTGGAACGCCTTCTACCCGGTGGTCCTGTCGTATCTGATCGGTCTGGCGGCCTCGCTGGACGTACGCGGCCGCTGGGCGGTCCTGGCGGGCTCGGCCTCGTCGGTCGGCGTGGCCTGCGGACCCGTACTCGGCAGTGTGCTGTCCGAGCAGGCCGGCTACGCGGTGATGGGCCTGATCCTGGGCGCCGCCACGCTGCTGGTCGCCGCCCCCGTGACCGCCGTCGCGCTGCACACCGGCGGGCGCCCGCTGGTTCCCGGCTCCGTCCGCCGCAGGGGTGGTGCCCCGGCGGCGCTGCTCGCCGCGACGACCGGCAGCCTGTCCGGCGCGGTGCCCAAGCTGGGAGCACCGGAGCAGGCCGTCACGGAGATCAGCGTTCCCGCGCTGCGCCGCAGGCGGCTCGTCAGGAGCGCGTTCCGGACGGCCGGCCCGGCGGGCGGATCCGGTCAGTCGAACGCGTACGCCTCGACCTCGGACAGGTAGCGCGCCCTTCGTTCCTCGTCGTGGTCGAGGAAGGCCGCCTCGAAGGAGTTCCGGGCGAGGGTGCGCAGCTGCTCGCGGTCCAGGCCGAGCGCCTCGTGGACCGCCTGGAAGTTGTCTCCCGCGTATCCGCCGAAGTAGGCGGGGTCGTCGGAGTTCACCGTGCAGAGCAGCCCGGCGGCCATCATGGCAGGCAGCGGGTGGTCCTCCAGGGTGTCGACCGCACGCAGCCGTACGTTGGACAGCGGGCAGAGCGTCAGCGGGATCCGCTCGGAGACCAGCCGGTCCACCAGCTCCGGGTCCTCCATGCAGCGCAGTCCGTGGTCGACGCGCTCGACACCCAGGACGTCCAGGGCCTCGCGGATGTACTCCGGCGGACCCTCCTCGCCGGCGTGGGCGACCTTGCGCAGGCCGAGGGCCGTGGCCGCCGCGTACACCTCGCGGAATTTCGCGGGCGGGTGGCCGGCCTCCGCCGAATCGAGGCCGACGGCGCTGATGCGGTGCAGGTACGGCTTCGCGGCTTCCAGGGTCTCCAGCGCCGACTCGGCGGACCGGTCGCGCAGGAAGCACATGATCAGCTGGGTGGAGATGCCGTGCGTCTCCTCGCTGCGCTCCAGCGCCCTGCCGAGCCCTTCGACGACGGTGCCGATCGGGACACCGCGGTCGGTGTGGGCCTGCGGGTCGAAGAAGATCTCCGCGTGGCGGACGCCCTGGGCGGCGGCGCGGGCGAGGTAGGCGTCGGCCAGTTCGGCGAAGTCGTCCTCGGTGCGCAGTACCGCCATGAGGGCGTAGTAGAGGTCGAGGAAGCTCTGCAGACCGTCGAAGAGGTAGGCGGTGCGCAGCTCCTCGGTGTCCGCGTAGGGCAGGTCCACACCGTTGCGTCCGGCGAGGGCGAAGGCCAGCTCGGGTTCGAGGGTTCCTTCGATGTGGAGGTGGAGTTCGGCTTTGGGGAGGTGCACAGGGTTCTCGTTACTGGTGGCGGGTGGGTACGGGGACCGTGATCAGGTCCTGGGCGATGGTCAGTTCGCCTTCGAAGCCGGCTGCCCTGGCCTGGCGCTCGAAGGCCTCGGGGTCGTGGTAGCGCTGCGAGAAGTGCGTCAGCACGAGGTGCCGTACGCCTGCTTCCTTCGCCACCCGGGCCGCCTGGCCGGCGGTCAGGTGGCCGTGGTCGGCGGCGAGCCGGCTGTCCTCGTCGAGGAAGGTGGACTCGATGACCAGCATGTCGCAGCCCTGGGCGAGCGCGTACGCGCCGTCGCAGAGCCTGGTGTCCATGACGAAGGCGAACCGCTGCCCGCGCCGGGGCTCGGAGACCGCGTCGAGCGGGATGCCGCGCAGGACGCCGTCGCGCTGGATCCGACCCACGTCCGGACCGCGGATGCCGTGCTCGGCGAGCTTCTCGGGGAGCATGCGCCGCCGGTCGGGTTCGGTCAGACGGTAGCCGTAGGACTCGACGGGGTGCGAGAGCCGGTGGCTGTCGAGGGTGTACGCCTCCGTGGTGGCGAGGACCCCGTCGGAGGCGACCGGGACCTCGGCCAGGTCGACGGACCGGCGGTAGGCCGTCGCGTACCGCAACCGGTCGAAGAAATGCTGCCCGCTCGCCGGGAAATGGGCGGTGACAGGGTGCGGGACCTGGTCCAGGTTGATCCGCTGGATCACCCCGGCCAGCCCCAGCGAGTGGTCCCCGTGGAAGTGTGTGACACAGATCCGGTTGATGTCATGGGCGGCCACACCTGCCCGCAGCATCTGACGCTGGGTGCCCTCGCCGGGGTCGAAGAGGATGCCCTCGCCGTCCCAGCGCAGCAGATAGCCGTTGTGGTTGCGGTGACGGGTAGGGACCTGGCTGGCGGTGCCGAGGACCACGAGTTCGCGTGCGGACACGGTGCGCGGACCTGTCTAGCCGGGGGGCCACTGCATCCCGCGTCCGCCCATGACGTGGGCGTGCGCGTGGAAGACGGTCTGGCCCGCACCGGCACCGGTGTTGAGCACGATGCGGTAGCCGCTCTCGACGATCCCCTCGGCGGCGGCGACGAGGCCTGCCTCGCGCAGCACGTCCGCGGCGATCTGCGGTTCGGCTCCGGCGAGCGTGGCGGCATCCGGGTAGTGCGCCTTCGGGATGACGAGGATGTGCGTGGGGGCCTGCGGGTTTATGTCGCGGAAGGCGACGGTCGTGGCGCTCTCGCGGACGATGGCCGCCGGGATGTCGCCGGTGACGATCTTGCAGAACAGGCAGTCGGTCTGCGGCTCTCCCGCCATGGCCCGGCCTCCTCGGTCTTGGGTGATCGTGATCAGTACACCGGCATGCTATCCGGCCGTGCCCGGCGGGTGGCCGGTCAGCGTGTCCAGGGCCTGTCGGGGGCGCCGCCGGCTCCCCGGGGGCGGCACCCTGGCGGCCTGCGGGTGCTCAGCCCCAGCGCCCGGTGCGTCCCATCAGAAGTGCCGCCGCGGCCGTCCCCGCGGTCGAGGTCCGCAGCACGCTGGGGCCGAGCCTGTACGCAGGCGCTCCCGCCTCGGCGAACACGGCGAGTTCCTGGGGGGAGACCCCGCCCTCGGGGCCCACGACCAGCACGATCGAGCCCTGGGCGGGGAGTTCGGCGGTGGCGAGCGGCGCGCTGCCGGTCTCCCGGTCCTCGTGCAGGACCCCCGCGAAGTCGGCCGCGGCCAGCAGCCCGGCGACCTGCCTGGTCGTCATCGCGTCCGCGACCTCCGGGAACCGCACCCGGCGTGACTGCTTCCCCGCCTCCCGGGCGGTGGTGCGCCACTTCGCCAGGGATCTGAGCCCGCGGTCGCCCTTCCACTGGGTGATGCAGCGTGCCGCCTGCCAGGGCACGATCGCGTCGACGCCCGTCTCGGTCATCGTCTCGACGGCGACCTCCCCGCGGTCACCCTTGGGCAGTGCCTGGACGACCGTGATCCGGGGCGCGGGCGCCGGCTCCTCGTGGACCGTGGCGAGGCCGGTGACGACGAGCCGGTCCTTGCCCTCGGCCGCCCGCACGACGCCTTCGGCCCAGCGGCCCTGCCCGTCGGTCAGGACGAGGTCCTCCCCCGGGTTCAGCCGTTTCACGGACACGGCGTGCCGTCCCTCGGATCCCTCCAGAACGAACTCCGGCCCGCTGGGCATGCGTTCCACGACGAAGACCGATGCCGTCACCGGGCACTCCTCCCACTCACTGCCGCGCGTGCGGCTTCCGTTTCGGCGGCGAGCAGTTCCACGAGTTCCCCGGCGGGCAGCTCGCGTGCCATCCGGTGGCCCTGGCCGGCCCACAGGGCCATGCCCTGGGCGTCGCCGGCCTTGGCCGCCGCCCTGCGCAGCCCGCTGGTCAGCTGATGGACCTGCGGGTAGGCCGCGGGCGCGTACCTGCCGTGCTCACGTACGAAGCGGTTGACCAGCCCGCGCGCGGGGCGGCCGGAGAAGGCCCGGGTCAGGGTCGTCGTCACGAACAGCGGGTTGGTCAGTGCCTGCTTGTGCAGCGGATGCGCTCCGGACTCGGGGCAGACCAGGAAGGCCGTGCCGAGCTGCGCCGCGTCGGCGCCCGCCGCGAGCACCGCCGTGATCTGGGAACCGCGCATCAGCCCGCCGGCCGCGACGAGCGGCAGCCGCACGCTCTCGCGGACCTCGGCGACGAGGGTGAGAAGACCGGTTCCGGTGAGGCCGCCCTGCGGGTCGTCGCGGTGCGTCGACTGGTGGCCGCCCGCCTCGGTCCCCTGGACGCAGACCGCGTGGGCGCCCGCCCACTCGGCGTTTCGCGCCTCCTGGGGCGAGGTGACGGTGACGACGGTGAGCGTACCGGCCGCGGCGAACGCGTCGAGGACCTCGCGGGTGGGGCAGCCGAAGGTGAAGGAGACCACGGGGACCGGATCCTCCAGCAGGATCGCGACCTTGGCCTCGTAGCCGTCGTCGCCGCTGGAGTCCGGGTCGCCGAGCGGGGTCTCGTACCAGGAGGCCTCACCGGCGAGCTGGTGGCGGTAGACCTCCACGGCGCTCGGGTCGGCGAGCAGGGGCTGCGGCATGAAGAGGTTGACGCCGAAGGGCCGGGCGGTCAGCCGGCGCAGCTCTTTGATCTCGTGGTACATCCCGTCCGCCGTCTTGTAGCCGGCGGCCAGGAAGCCGAGCCCTCCGGCGTCGGCGACGGCCCCGACCAGCTGCGGGGAGGAGACACCGCCCGCCATCGGGGCCTGCACGATCGGATACCGGCAGAGATCGGTCAGCGCCAAGGACATGACGGCATCGTGCCACGTCCTGTGCGGCGCGCCGAATCAGCCGGCGGCCGCCGGGAGGTCCGGCCGCCGTACGCGCACCGCCCGCCGGTACGGGACCGGCGGGCGGTGCGGTGACGACGTCGTGCCGGGTTCAGCGGCCGTTGAAGGCGTCCTTCAGCCGGGAGAACAGGCCCTGCTGGCCCGGCTGGAACTGACCGGTGGGCCGCTCCTCGCCGCGCAGCTTCGCGAGCTCCCGCAGGAGGCGCTCCTGCTCGGGATCCATCTTCGTCGGGGTCATGACCTCGACGTGCACGATGAGGTCGCCGCGCCCGCCGCCGCGCAGATGCGTGATGCCGCGCCCGTGCAGCGGGACCGACTGGCCGGACTGGGTGCCGGGCCTGATGTCGATCTCCTCCAGCCCGTCCAGCGTCTCCAGCGGCACCTGGGTACCGAGCGCCCCGGCTGTCATCGGGATGGTGACGGTGCAGTGCAGGTCGTCGCCGCGCCGCTGGAACACCGCGTGCGCCAGCTCGTGGATCTCGACGTACAGATCGCCGGCCGGGCCGCCGCCGGGGCCGACCTCTCCCTCGCCCGCGAGCTGGATGCGGGTGCCGTTGTCGACGCCCGCGGGAATCTTCACGGTGAGGGTGCGCCGCGAGCGGATGCGGCCGTCACCGGCGCACTCGGGGCACGGGGTCGGCACGACGGTGCCGAAGCCCTGGCACTGCGGGCAGGGCCGCGAGGTCATGACCTGGCCGAGGAAGGACCGGGTGACCTGGGAGACCTCGCCGCGGCCGCGGCACATGTCACAGGTCTGCGCGGAGGTGCCGGGGGCCGCGCCCTCGCCACTGCAGGTCGTACAGACGACCGCCGTGTCGACCTGGATGTCCTTGGTCGTGCCGAAGGCCGCCTCGTTGAGGTCGATCTCCAGCCGGATCATGGCGTCCTGGCCGCGCCGGGTCCGCGAACGGGGCCCGCGCTGGCCGGCGTTGCCGAAGAACGCGTCCATGATGTCGCTGAAGTTGCCGAAGCCGCCGGCTCCGAAGCCGCCCGCGCCGCCGCCACCGCCGGAGGCGGACAGCGGGTCGCCGCCGAGGTCGTAGACCTGCTTCTTCTGCGGGTCCGACAGCACCTCGTAAGCGGCGTTGATCTCCTTGAACCGCTCCTGGGTCTTCGGATCCGGGTTGACATCCGGGTGCAGCTCGCGGGCGAGCCTGCGGAATGCCTTCTTGATCTCGTCCTGAGATGCGTCGCGGCGCACGCCGAGTACGGCGTAGTAGTCCGTGGCCACTTACGACTCCGCCAGGATCTGTCCGACGTAACGTGCCACTGCGCGTACCGCTCCCATCGTTCCGGGGTAGTCCATGCGGGTCGGTCCGACCACGCCGAGTTTGGCGACTGCCTCGTCGCCCGAACCGTAGCCGACCGCGACGACGGACGTGGAGGTGAGGCCCTCGTGGGCGTTCTCGTGCCCGATCCGTACGGTCATGCCTGAGTCCGTGGCCTCACCGAGCAGCTTCAGCAGGACGACCTGTTCCTCCAGCGCTTCCAGCACCGGCCGGATCATCACAGGGAAGTCGTGCCCGAAGCGGGTGAGGTTGGAGGTGCCGCCGATCATCAGCCGCTCCTCCGTCTCTTCGACCAGAGTTTCGAGAAGGACGGAGAGCACCGTCGAGACGGTCCCCCGGTCCTCGTTCTCGAAGGACTCCGGCAGGTCCTGCACCAGTTGCGGAACGTCCGTGAAACGGCGTCCGACGACCCGGCTGTTGAGCCGGGCCCGCAGATCGGCGAGAGAGGTCTCGCCGAACGGGGCGGGGCAGTCGATCATACGCTGTTCGACCCGGCCCGTATCCGTGATCAGTACGAGCATCAGGCGGGCCGGAGCGAGCGAGAGCAGTTCCACGTGTCGCACCGTCGAACGGGTCAGCGAGGGGTACTGCACGACGGCGACCTGCCGGGTCAGCTGCGCGAGCAGCCGGACCGTGCGGCCCACGACGTCGTCGAGGTCGACCGCGCCGTCGAGGAAATTCTGGATGGCCCGGCGCTCCGGCGAGGACAGGGGCTTGACGCCCGCGAGCCTGTCGACGAAGAGCCGGTATCCCTTGTCCGTGGGGATGCGCCCCGCACTGGTGTGGGGCTGGGCGATGAAGCCCTCGTCCTCCAGCACGGCCATGTCGTTGCGGACGGTGGCCGGGGAGACCCCGAGTCTGTGCCGCTCCGTGAGCGCCTTGGAGCCCACGGGCTCCTCGGTGCCGACATAGTCCTGGACGATGGCGCGCAGCACTTCGAGTCTGCGTTCGCTGAGCATCGCGCACACCTCCAGCTGTGGTTCTCCGGTGTCTGTCTGGCACTCTGTGCGTTCGAGTGCCAGCAATCCCCCCGGTCAGTGTACGGGGGCGGGGTGGGGCCGGGGCAAGGGCGACCGGCCACGCTGTCGCGGGAGTGCGCAGGTCGTTGCCGATAGCGTTGCCTCATGGACGCCTCTTGGGAAGACTTCGGCTGGGAGCGGTTGGGCAACGGTACGGGACGCCGGCGCCTTCCCGTCTGGGACGCGACCGCCGCTCTGGTGGCGGGAGCGGACGGTGTGCTGCTCTACGACACGGGTTCGACACTCCGCGAGGGGGCCGAGCTGCGGGCCCAGGCGGAGGCCCTGTTCGGCCGGAGGGTGACGCATATCGCACTGAGCCATCCGCACTTCGACCATGTGCTGGGCACCGCCGCGTTCGCCGGGGCGGAGGTCTACGGGGCGGTCGGCACGGCGGAGCTGCTGGGTCACGGGGCGGCGGAGCTGCGTGCGGACGCGGTGCGGCACGGCATGAGCGAGGAGGACGCCACCGCGGCGACGGACGTGCTCGTGGCGCCGCACCACCAGGTGAGCGGGGAGTGGACGCTCGACCTGGGCGGCGGGCTCCAGGTGCTGCTGGCCAACGTGGGCCCGGGTCACACCGGCCACGACCTCGCGGTGCTGGTGCCGGGATCCCCCGTCGTGGTGCTCTGCGGCGATCTGGTCGAGGAGTCCGGCGAGCCGCAGGCAGGCCCGGACGCGGTCCCGTCGCACTGGCCGGCCGCACTGGACCGGCTGCTGGAGCTGGGCGGCGAGGACGCGCTGTACGTGCCGGGGCACGGCGCGGTGGTGGACGCCGCGTTCGTACGGGCGCAGCGCGACCGGCTGGCCACCGGTCACGGCGTGTCCTGAGCGGGCCGCCCTCTATCGTCGTGCCATGCGCAGCTACCAGCCGGACCTGACTCCGCCGTGGAAGAGGTCAGCCCCCGCCCCCGAGGTCCCCGCCGAGCCCGATCTGGTCGTGGAGGAGGCGGTCAGCGGCTTCTGCGGTGCGGTGATCCGGTGCGAGAGGACGGCCCAGGGGCCCACGGTCACGCTGGAGGACCGCTTCGGCAAGCACCGGGTGTTCCCGATGGAGCCGCGCGGCTTCCTGCTGGAGGGCCGGGTGGTCACCCTCGTACGCCCGTCGGCCGGCGGGCCCGCACGTCCGGCCCGGACCGCCTCCGGTTCGGTGGCGGTCCCGGGCGCGCGGGCACGGGTGGCCCGGGCCGGACGGATCTACGTCGAGGGCCGGCACGACGCCGAGCTGGTCGAGCGGGTCTGGGGCGACGACCTGCGCATCGAGGGCGTGGTCGTGGAGTACCTGGAGGGTATCGACGACCTCCCGGCGATCGTGCGCGCGTTCTCCCCGGGCCCGGACGCCCGGCTCGGCGTCCTGGTCGACCATCTGGTGCCTGGCTCCAAGGAGTCCCGTATCGCCGCCGAGGTCACGGACGCGGACGTCCTGGTCGTGGGGCACCCGTACGTCGACGTGTGGGAGGCGGTGAAGCCGTCGTCCGTGGGGATCCCCGGGTGGCCGGCGGTGCCGCGCGGCCAGGACTGGAAGACGGGGGTGTGCCGGGCGCTGGGGTGGCCGCAGAACACGGGTGCGGCCTGGCAGCACATCCTGTCCAGGGTCGGCTCGTACAAGGATCTGGAACCGCAACTGCTGGGCCGCGTGGAGGAATTGATCGACTTCGTCACCCTTCCGGCCTGATGTCACGAGGCCGTTGACGAGGATCCGGTACCGATCCCCATGAATGGCTGCGGCACATGCGCACCATCGGTTATTGAGGGGGGAGGGCTCGGCGGGCCCGGCGTGCTCGATGTCTTCCACGGGCCCGGCGTGCGCGCGGGGCCGGCGTGTTCAGCGGGCTGAGGGGGAGGCCGGGGGCGGATGGCGCGCGAAGTGTGGCGGGACAGTGCGGAGAACGAGGCGGCTTCCGCCGTCTTCCACCTGATGCAGGAACTGATCGACCAGTACCGGGTCAACCGGCCCGTGATGCCCCTCGTCGTGGCGCAGGCCGCGGACGCGGGCGCCGGGCCGGACATCGACGCCAGGGTGGAGCAGATCGTCCTGCAGGTCCACCGGGCGAACCAGCTGCGCCGTGTCCCGGTGAAGCTGCTCGACGGCCACGGCGACACCGCGTACGAGGCGGCGCTGTCCATGGTGCGCACGCTGACCGAGCGCCCCTGGGAGACCCGGAGCACCTCTCAGTACAAGCCGTTCGTCTTCCCCCGCTCCCGTCTCCTGGACGCCATCGAGCAGGCCACCGCGACGGTCGTCCGAACGCCGGACCGGGGCTCGCCGGGTGAGCGCGACGAAAGGATTCTGGAGCAGCTGGGCAGCCTGCGCTGGCGGGCACGGCGGTCGGGGCGCAACACCTGGTGGGACTCGCTGCGCGCGTCGATACGGCCGGAGACCTTCGTGGGCGCCGTCTTCATCGCTGTACTGAGCGTGCTCCTGGGCGAGATCGGCTGGCTGCTGACCGCCCTGGTCGCCGCCGCCGCCCTGCTGGGTCTGGCCGTCGTGCGGCTGGTGACCACGGCCGCGCCGCCGCTGCTGTGGCTGCGCCGGGCCAGCAGATGGCTCGCGACCACCTCCTCGCTGGCCGCGTCCAGCACCGCGTATCCGTCCGACGGCTGGTCGTGGTTCTCGCCGAGCGGTTCGTGGCGGGTGATCCGGGCCCGGGCGGCCGCCGTGGCGGAGCGGGTGGCGGACGCGGGGGCGGGCGACGAGCACGCGCGCCAGTTCCATCTGGAGCTGCGGGTCCAGGCCATGCTGGAGGACCTGCTGCACAACTACCGCCCGCACGCCCTGGACTGGCGGCGCAGCAAGCGCACCGTGCCACCGCTGGTGCTCCTGCCGACGGCCACCCATGACAACGGCGGGGTCCTGCTGATCAACGCGATCAACAATGTGCGCTCCCGGCGCAGCGAGGTGGACCCGCTGCTGCTCCTGGCCTCGCTTCCGGCCGCCCAGATCATGCGGCGCACCCCGCCGCTGCCCCCGGAGCCGCCCCCGCATGCCGGCGCCAGGTCGGGGGCCCGCGCGCGGTACGAGTCCTGGGTCGGCGACCTGAGCGTGGGGCAGGCCCCCGCGGCGGCCGTGACGCTGGCCTGGGTACTGCGGCTGCCCCTGTCCACCGGCAAGCTGACCCATGAGCACGCCCATGCGCAGCTGGCCACCCAGCGCGCCCGGCGGACCTGGGCCTGGTGGGTGATGTCGCGGACGACCGTCGCCCTCCTGCTGGTCGGCGCACTGCTGGGGACCTTCCTGTGGAGCGAACACTGGAAGGAGACGTACTGCCACGGTCCGCTCGTCGGCCGGAGCACGGACGCGGTCAGGCTGTCCGGTCCCGGAGGGGGCAAGGAGTGCGTCGGGGTGGCGACGGCCCCCGAGGTGCGCTTCGCCGAGGGCAACGGTCTGCGGCTGAGCGGGGTGGGCAAGGGCGTCACCTTCGAGCGGATCGAGCAGGCGATCCGGGAGCAGAACGCCGACATCGGGCCCGGTGACGACCATGTGACCATCGTCTACGCCGGCCCCCTCACCGGAACGGACAAGAACAAGGAGGACACCCGCAAGGGCCTGGAGGAGCTGACCGGTGTCTATCTCCACCAGCGGTCCGTCAACGCCGACCGTTCCGTCAAGCTCCGGGTCCTGACGGCCAACGGCGGCCAGGACATGCTCCGGCAGACGACGGCGGTCGAGAAGATCGTCGAGGTCGCCGAGCGGGACCCCTCCGTGGTCGGTGTGGTCGGCCTGGGCCGCAACACCACCGAGAGCGCGACGGCCACCGGGCTGCTGCAGGCCGCCGGACTCCCCGTCGTGAACACCACCAACTCCGACAGCGGTCTCGCCCGCGCCTACCCGAACTACTTCGGCCTCGCGGCGACCGACGAGGAGCAGGCGAACGCGCTCGGTCTGATCGCCGGGCAGCTCGCGGAGACGCTGGAGGACCCGCAGGCCGTCGTCCTGTCCAGGAAGGTGGGCAACGAGGACAAGGACCGCTACACCACCGAGCAGCGCAGGGTGGGCGAGGAGATGCTCAAGAAGTCCGGCTTCACCCTGGCGGCGGATCCCGACCGCACCCAGTACTCCCTCGCCAAGGACGGCGGATCCGCCAACCTCGACGGCCCCCTGCACGACATCTGCGGAGCGGAACGCGTCCCCGACGCCCTCTACTTCGCCGGCCGGGTCGAGGACGTCAACACCCTGATGTCCGGCCTCGGCCAGATCGCGGGCTGCTCGGATAAGGACATCACGGTCTTCACCGGGGACGACATGGCCAAGGCACGCTTCGACGACGCGACGAAGCTCGCGGAGAAGGTGACGCTCTACTACGGCGCGCCGGCGCCCATGAACCGGGGTGGCGGCCGGGCGTTCTACGAGGACTCCCGCAAGTCCCTGGAGTCGCTGCTCCGGGACGGTCAGCGTCTGGACCCGCTGCCGAGGGGCGCGGCCCCGTACGAGGACAAGCTGTTCGCCAGTGGGCAGAGCGTCATCTCGTACCAGGCCACAGCGGCCCTCTACGCCGCCGCGACCCGGAGCGACAACCCGCAGAGCGCGGCGGAGACCTGGGCGACGCTCTACTCGGTGGCGCTCCATGACATGCCGACCGGGACGGTCACCTTCCGCGGGACGATCCCCTACGCGGACCAGAAGATGCACGGTCTCAACGTCATGAAGGTCACACGGCCGGGCCCGGACGCGAGGACCGAGGTGGTGTGCGGCCGTGCGGCGGGTGACCCGGCGGTCCTCACCCGCAGGGCCTGCCCGTCGGCGTAGCCGGGGTGCGGGCCCTCAGTCGACGAGGTCCCGCACCACGGCGTCGGCCAGCAGGCGCCCGCGCAGGGTGAGGACCGCACGGCCCCCGGCGTACGGTCCTGGCTCCAGCAGTCCGTCCGTGACGGCCCGGCCGGCCGCCGCGAGCCCCGCGGGTGCGAGCAGCGACAGCGGGCATCCGTCGACGAGCCTCAGCTCCAGCAGGATCCGCTCGACCCGCCGGTCCTCCTGGGTCAGGACCTCGCGCCCGGCCCCGGGCGAGCGGCCCCCGGCCAGGGCCTGCGCGTACGCCCCGGGGTGCTTGACGTTCCACCAGCGCACCCCGCCGACGTGGCTGTGCGCGCCGGGTCCGGCACCCCACCAGTCGGCGCCGCGCCAGTACAGCTCGTTGTGCAGGCACCTGCCCTCGGGCGTGCGCGACCAGTTCGACACCTCGTACCAGGAGAAGCCCGCCGCGGCCATCGCCTCGTCGGCGATCAGATAGCGGTCGGCGTGGGTGTCGTCGTCGGTCATCGGGACCTCGCCGCGGCGGATGCGGCGGGCCAGCTGGGTGCCTTCCTCGACGATGAGCGCGTAGGCCGACACGTGGTCGGGGCCCGCACCGATCGCCGCGTCCAGGGAGGCCCGCCAGTCGTCGTCGGACTCCCCCGGGGTGCCGTAGATCAGATCGAGGTTGACGTGCTCGAAGCCGGCCTCGCGCGCCTCGGCGACACAGGCCTCGGGCCTGCCGGGCGTGTGGGTGCGGTCCAGGACCTTCAGGACGTGCTGCCGGGCGCTCTGCATCCCGAAGGAGACCCGGTTGAAGCCGCCTTCCCGCAGCGCCGCCAGATACGCCGGGTCGACGGACTCCGGATTGGCCTCCGTGGTGATCTCCGCGTCGTCCGCCAGCCCGAACTCCTCGCGGATCGCCCCGAGCATCCGGACCAGGTCGGCAGCGGGCAGGAGGGTGGGCGTACCGCCGCCGACGAAGACCGTGCGGACGGGGCGGGGGTCGTCGCCGAGCACCTTGCGGGCCTGGCGGACCTCCTCGGTCAGATGCGCCGCGTAGTTGTCCCGGGAGGCCAGCGCACCGCCGGAGCCGCGCAGCTCGGTCGCGGTGTAGGTGTTGAAGTCGCAGTAGCCGCAGCGGGTGGCGCAGTAGGGCACGTGCAGGTAGAAGCCGAGCGGCCGGCCGGCGGCGCCTTCCAGGGCATGGCGGGGCAGCGCCCCGTCGTCGGGCACGGGCTCACCATCGGGCAGTACGGAAGGCATACCGTCCATTGTCGCTCGCCGGCGGAGCTTCCCCGCCCACGCTCCTGTTCAGTCGACCTGGAGGACGAGCAGGGCCAGGTCGTCGTCGGGCGGGCGCTCCGCGAACGCGTGGACGGCGTTCTTGATCCGGTGGGCGATCCGGTCGGCCGACAGCCCGGCACAGCCGGACAGGGCGTGGGCGAGACCGTCTCCGTCGTCGAACATCAGCCGCCCGGACCGCCGCTCCGTCACCCCGTCGGTGACGCAGAGGAGGCTGTCACCGGGCGCCAGGTCGAAGCTCTGGCTCTCGTACGCCACGTCCTCGACGATCCCGAGCAGGACCTGGGGCTCGGCGGCCGGACGTACGGATCCGTCGGGGCGCAGCAGCAACGGAAGGGGGTGGCCGGCGCTGGCCACGGTGCAGCGGACGCCGCCGTCGGGGAGCGGCACGATGTCGCCGTAGAGCAGGGAGAGGAAACGGGACTGTGTGCCGTCCTGGATCTGTGCCCCGCCCGCCGCCGCGACCATCAGGGCGGCGGCCTCGGCCGCCTCCATGGCGTCGTCGAGGAGGAGCCGGTTGAGCCGGTCGAGCACCTCGCCGACGCGGAAGCCCTCCCGGGACAGCAGCCGGAGCCAGGGACGGGCGAGGCCGGTGACGACGGCGGCTTCGGGGCCGCTTCCCTGGACGTCGCCGAGGACGAAGCACCAGCGGCCGCCGGGGCACGGGAAGAGGTCGTAGAAGTCGCCGCCGACGACACCGTCGTCCCCGGGCTCGTACACCAGGGCGCTGGTGACGCCGGGTATCTCGGCGACCTTGCTGGGCAGCAGGCCGCGCTGCAGGATGCGGCTGATGGTGGCCTGCCGGGTATACGCGCGGGCGGCGCCCACGGCGAGGCCGACCCGGCGTACGAAGTCGGCGATGAGCACGCCCACCCCGTCGGGGAAGAGCGCGACCCCCTCACGGCCCACGAGCACGGCGCCGAGCGTGCGCCCGCCCGAGGTGATGCGGTGGGCGAGCGCGGCACCGCCGCCGCCGCGCCCCGCGACGGCGTCCCCGGGCCACGGGATGGGTACGGGGCCGCTGCCGACGCTGCCGGGCAGGCGGAGCGGCTCCCGCTCCAGTGCGGGGCGCAGCGTCTCGGTGCCTTCCTTGTCGCTGTGCCAGACCCCGGCGAGGCGTGGGACGGCCGCGGGACCGCCGCCCTCGTCCTCCAGCCAGATCGCACACCAGTCCGCGAGCCTGGGCACCATCAGCCGGCCCGCTATGGACGCCACCAGGTCCTCGTCGAGCTGGCCCGCGAGCAGGTCGGAGGCCTCGGCGAGGAAGGAGAGCGCCCCGCGCCCGGACCGGTCGGCGTCGTCGCGTTCGGCCCGCCGGACGGTGGGGGCGGGGATCTCGGCGCGCGGGCCCCGCCGGTGGACGGCGTCCTCGGCCGGCGTGGGGGCGGGGAGGCCGTCCCAGTCGTCGGCCTGGAGCCGGGCCCAGACGGTCTTGAGTCCGGTGCGATAGGTGATGCCCCAGGATTCGGCGAGGGTGGCGACGAGCTGCAGTCCCCGGCCGTACTCGGCGGGATCGGGCCGCTCGGCCCCGCCGTCACGCACCGAACGGGCGGGGTGGTGGTCGGTGATCTCCAGCACCAGCGCGGCGGGCTCCGCCCCGGCCCCGTCCTCCAGCCTGAGGAGCAGCTCGACCGTCGTGCCGGCGTGCACGACCGCGTTGGTGACCAGCTCGTTGGCCACGGTCACCGCGTCGTCGGTGAGGCGGTCGCCGAAGGCCCCGGCGGAGGGCAGGCCGACCGCGGTCCAGTCGACGAGCGCGGCCCGGACGAACCGGCGGGCCGCGGAGGGGGCCAGGGGGATTCCGGGCAGGCTCGTGCGGGCGACCGTGCGCGCGTCGTCGTCCTGACCGGCGACAACGCCTCCGGGACGGTGAACGATGTCCCGCTGGATCGGAATGGGCCCCACGGTGCGGCTCCTGACGGTTCTCGCGATACACCGCTGACGTTCTACGACAGAGTGACAGACCGGACGGGTCCATAAGCACCGAGTGACCGAAGTGGGCGGAGCCGAACGGGGACGAGCCGGACGGCGAACGGGGCCGGCAGGTGCTCCCGCACCCGCCGGCCCCGCCTGTGACCTGCTCCTCGGCCCCGTGCCGGGCGCCCTTACGCCTCGCGGGAGCCCGCGTACATGTCGTCGATGAGGTCCTTGTACTCACGCTCGACGACCGGCCGCTTCAGCTTGAGGCTGGGGGTCAGCTCGCCGTGCTCGATGTCGAGGTCGCGCGGCAGCAGACGGAACTTCTTGATGGTCTGCCAGCGCTGCAGGCCCTCGTTGAGCCGCTTCACATAGCCCTCGATGAGCTCCACGGCCTGCGGGGAGGCCACCACGTCGGCGTACGGCTTGCCGCCCAGTCCGTTCTCCTGCGCCCAGCCGAGGATGGTCGGCTCGTCGAGGGAGATGAGGGCGGTGCAGAAGTTACGGTCCGCACCGTGCACCAGGATGTTGGAGACGAACGGGCACACCGCCTTGAACTGGCCCTCGACCTCGGCCGGGGCGATGTACTTGCCGCCGGACGTCTTGATCAGGTCCTTCTTGCGGTCGGTGATCCGCAGGTAGCCGTCCTCGGAGAGCTCGCCGATGTCGCCGGTGTGGAACCAGCCGTCGGACTCCAGGACCTCGGCGGTCTTCTCGGGCAGCTGGTGGTAGCCCTCCATCAGGCCGGGGCCGCGCAGCAGGATCTCGCCGTCGTCCGCGATCCGGACCTCGGTGCCGGGGAGCGGCTTGCCGACGGTGCCGGTGCGGTAGGCCTCGCCCGGATTGACGAAGGAGGCGGCACTGGACTCGGTGAGGCCGTAGCCCTCCAGGATGTGGATCCCGGCGCCGGAGAAGAAGAAGCCGATGTCGGGGGCGAGCGCGGCGGAGCCGGAGACGCAGGCGCGGAGCCGGCCGCCGAAGGCCTCCCGGATCTTGGCGAAGACGAGCGTGTCGGCGACCTTGTGCTTCGCGCCGAGCACGAACGGCACGGAGGCCTGCCCGGTACGGCGGAAGTTGTCCTGCGAGACCTTCGCGTACTCGCGGGCCACGCCGGCCGCCCACTGGAAGATCTTGTACTTGGCGCCGCCGCCGGCCCGCGCCTTGGCCGCGACCCCGTTGTACACCTTCTCGAAGATCCGGGGGACGGCTGCCATGTAGGTCGGCTGGACCACCGGAAGATTCTCGATGATCTTGTCGACACGGCCGTCGACCGCCGTGACGTGGCCGACCTCGATCTGCCCGGAGGTGAGGACCTTGCCGAAGACGTGCGCGAGCGGGAGCCAGAGGTACTGGACGTCGTCCGCGTTGATCAGGCCGGTCGCCACGGTGGCCTTGGCCATGTACGACCAGTTGTCGTGCGGCAGGCGCACGCCCTTGGGGCGGCCGGTGGTGCCCGAGGTGTAGATCAGGGTCGCCAGCTGGTCGGCGGTGATCGCCGCGACCCGGTCGGTGACCGCCTCCGGGTTCTTCTCCAGGTAGGCGGCACCCCGGGCCTCGAGCTCGGCCAGGGTGAGGATCCAGCCCTCCGGGTCGCCCTCCGCGGGCTCGACACCGGCCGGGTCGATGACGACGACATGGGCGAGCGCGGGCAGCCCGGCCCGGTTCTCCCGGGCCTTCGCCAGCTGCGTGGCGTCCTCGGCGATCAGGACACGGCTGCCGGAGTCGGCCAGGATGAAGGCGGACTCCTCGGTGTTCGTGGACGGGTAGACCGTCGTGGTCGCGGCCCCCGCGCACATCACGCCGAGGTCGGCGAAGATCCACTCGACACGGGTGGACGAGGCGAGCGCGACACGCTCCTCCGGCCGGACACCCAGACCGATCAGGCCGGCCGCGATCGCGTACACCCGGGTCGCCGCCTGCGCCCAGGTCAGCGACTTCCAGTCGTCCGGGCCCTGGCCGGAGGCCGGCGGCACGGGATAGCGGTACGCCTCCCCGTCCGGGGTGGCCGCCACGCGGTCGACGAAGAGGGCCGCCACGGAGGGCGGTCGGCTATCGATCAAGGTCTGTGTGTCGCTCACGACGTCCTCCGGGCCTGCGGCATTGCTACGACCGGCTGCTGGGTACTGGTGCGGGATAGGGGGGCTGCTGCTGCCTGTATTCCTGGTTCTCGTGCCCGCTCGACCTTGCTTAACTGGCGAGTAACTAACGGGTGGTGATCAGACTAGAGCGCACGGGTCCGCGACGTAAGGGGCAACAGGCCGCCGCTTCATAACGAACGGGCCCCTGTGCCGCAGACGTCTGCGGCACAGGGGCCCGTCGGGCTCTCCTCTGGGACCGGTCCCCGAAGGAGGGGCATGGCTACTTCTTGGCCTTGCCCTCGCCGGCCGACTCGTCGGTCGACAGGACGGAGATGAACGCGTCCTGCGGCACCTCCACGTTGCCGACCATCTTCATCCGCTTCTTGCCTTCCTTCTGCTTCTCCAGCAGCTTCCGCTTACGGGAGATGTCACCGCCGTAGCACTTGGCGAGGACGTCCTTGCGGATGGCGCGGACGGTCTCACGGGCGATGACCCGGGAGCCGATGGCCGCCTGGATCGGCACCTCGAAGTTCTGCCGGGGAATAAGCTTCTGCAGCTTGGCGACGAGCCGGACGCCGTACGCGTACGCCTTGTCCTTGTGCGTGACCGCCGAGAAGGCGTCGACCTTGTCGCCGTGCAGCAGGATGTCGACCTTGACGAGCTGGGCCGACTGCTCGCCCGTGGGCTCGTAGTCGAGCGAGGCGTAGCCGCGGGTCTTGGACTTCAGCTGGTCGAAGAAGTCGAAGACGATCTCGGCGAGCGGCAGGGTGTAGCGGATCTCGACCCGGTCCTCGGACAGGTAGTCCATGCCGAGCAGGGTGCCGCGCCGGTTCTGGCACAGCTCCATGATCGCGCCGATGAACTCGCTGGGCGCCAGGACCGTGGCCCGGACGACCGGCTCGTGCACCTTGTCGATCTTGCCCTCGGGGAACTCGCTCGGGTTGGTGACGATGTGCTCGGAGCCGTCCTCCATCTCCACGCGGTAGACCACGTTGGGGGCGGTGGCGATGAGTTCGAGCCCGAACTCGCGCTCCAGGCGCTCGCGGATCACGTCGAGGTGGAGCAGGCCGAGGAATCCCACACGGAAACCGAAGCCGAGCGCGGCCGAGGTCTCCGGCTCGTACACCAGGGCGGCGTCGTTGAGCTGGAGCTTGTCCAGGGCCTCGCGCAGGTCCGGGTAGTCCGAGCCGTCCAGCGGGTACAGACCGGAGAACACCATCGGCTTGGGGTCCTTGTAGCCGCCCAGCGCCTCGGTGGCCCCCTTGTTCAGGGAGGTGATGGTGTCACCGACCTTGGACTGCCGGACGTCCTTCACACCGGTGATGATGTAGCCGACCTCACCCACGCCGATGCCGTCGGCCGGGGTCATCTCCGGCGAGGAGACACCGATCTCCAGCAGTTCGTGGGTGGCGCCGGTCGACATCATTTTGATGCGCTCACGCTTGTTGAGCTGGCCGTCGACGACCCTGACGTAGGTGACGACTCCTCGGTAGGGGTCGTAGACCGAGTCGAAGATCATCGCGCGGGCCGCCTCGTCCGCCCGGCCGACGGGGGCGGGAACGTCCCTGACCACCCGGTTGAGCAGGGCATCCACCCCGACACCGGTCTTCGCGGAGACCTTGAGCACGTCCTCGGGCTGGCAGCCGATGAGGTTGGCCAGCTCCTCGGAGAACTTCTCGGGCTGCGCGGCGGGCAGGTCGATCTTGTTCAGCACCGGGACGATGGTGAGGTCGTTCTCCATCGCCAGGTAGAGGTTGGCGAGGGTCTGCGCCTCGATCCCCTGGGCCGCGTCGACGAGCAGGACCGTACCTTCGCAGGCGGCGAGGGAACGGGAGACCTCGTAGGTGAAGTCCACGTGGCCGGGGGTGTCGATCATGTTGAGGATGTGGGTCGTGCCCGTGTCCTCGCCCTCGGTGGGCGCCCACGGCAGGCGGACCGCCTGGGACTTGATGGTGATGCCGCGCTCGCGCTCGATGTCCATCCGGTCGAGGTACTGAGCGCGCATCTGCCGCTGGTCGACCACGCCCGTCAGCTGAAGCATCCGGTCGGCAAGCGTCGACTTGCCGTGGTCGATGTGCGCGATGATGCAGAAGTTGCGGATCAGCGCCGGGTCGGTACGGCTCGGCTCGGGCACGTTGGTAGGAGTCGCGGGCACGCAGGGTCCTGATTCTTGAGACGCCGAACGCCGTGTCTCGGGTCGATGTCGGGTCGGTCGGATCGATACGTAGGCTCCATCGTCCCACGCCTGCGGGGCAAGGACCGGTTTGGGCCGGTCCGAGAGTGACTGGTACCGTGGGCAGCTGTGCCTCGTGGCCCTCAGAAGCGGCGTGGCGCACATAGGAGATCCAACGAACCTGAAAAGGCTCTTTCGTGGCGAACATCAAGTCCCAGATCAAGCGGAACAAGACGAACGAGAAGGCGCGCCTGCGCAACAAGGCCGTCAAGTCCTCGCTCAAGACCTCGATCCGCAAGGCCCGTGAGGCTGCCGCTACCGGTGACGTCGAGAAGGCCACTGTGGCCGTCCGCGACGCGTCCCGTCAGCTCGACAAGGCTGTCTCGAAGGGTGTCATCCACAAGAACGCCGCCGCCAACAAGAAGTCGGCGCTGGCGCTCAAGGTTGCCGCCCTCCAGGGCTGAACTACTGATGTGAAAGCCGGAACGGACTCAGCGGGCCCTCTCTCCCGCTCCTGACCGGCACCCCGTGCCGCACACCGAACCTGCGTTCGCCACGCGGGTGCGGCACACAGAGCGTGAACCGCGGGCCCCGTTCGCGTCCTCCCCAGGACTGCGACCGGGGCCTTCGTGCTGCCCGGCCTCCGGCCTGCCCGAGTGGCTCCCGCGTGCTGCGGGAGGGGCTCTTGCGGGTGCGCGCGGGCATCGGCGGGTCGCCGTGGTTACAGGCATCGGCGGGTCGCCGTGGTCACGGGCTCACGGGCGCCGGAGGGGAGCCGGAAGAGGGCGCGGGGAAGCCCTAGCGTCCGCCGGACCGTGCGGCTCGCGCGACGGCCACGACGGCCTTCTCCAGGGCGTATTCCGGATCGTCACCGCCGCCCTTGACCCCCGCGTCGGCCGCCGCGACCGCGCGCAGCGCGTCCGACACCCCGTCCGGCGTCCAGCCACGCATCTGCTGACGTACCCGGTCGATCTTCCAGGGGGGCATACCGAGCTCGCGCGCGAGGTCCGCGGGCCGGCCTCCCCGGGCGGACGACAACTTGCCGATCGCCCGGACGCCCTGGGCGAGGGCGCTGGTGATCAGGACGGGCGCGACCCCGGTCGACAGCGACCACCGCAGCGCCTCCAGCGCCTCCGCCGCCCTGCCCTCGACCGCACGGTCGGCGACGGTGAACGAGGACGCCTCCGCACGGCCGGTGTAGTAGCGGCCGACGACGGCCTCGTCGATGGTGCCCTCGACGTCGGCGGTCAGCTGAGACACGGCGCTCGCCAGCTCGCGCAGATCGCTGCCGATGGAGTCCACGAGCGACTGGCACGCCTCGGGGGTCGCGGAGCGCCCGAGAGTCCGGAATTCCGACCTGACGAAGGAGAGCCGCTCGGCGGGCTTGGTCGTCTTCGGGCACGCGACCTCACGCGCCCCCGCCTTCCGGACGGCGTCCAGCAGGCCCTTGCCCTTGGCCCCGCCCGCGTGGAGGAGCACGAGGGTGATCTCCTCGGCGGGCGCGGAAAGGTACGCCTTGACGTCCTTGACCGTGTCGGCCGAGAGGTCATGTGCGTTGCGCACGATCACGACCTTACGCTCGGCGAAGAGCGACGGGCTGGTCAGCTCGGCGAGCGTGCCGGGCTGCAGCTGGTCGGAGGAGAGGTCGCGGACGTCCGTGTCGGCGTCGGAGGCACGGGCGGCTGCCACCACGTGCTGCACGGCACGGTCCAGGAGCAGGTCCTCCTGGCCCACGGCGAGCGTCACGGGGGCGAGCGGATTGTCGGTGGAACTACTTCTGGTGGCCATCGCGGTCCAGCATCCCACGCCCCTGTGACAGGGCCGCGGGGCTGCCCGCCCGGGCATACCCCCGCAGGGCTGCCCGGGCGGGCATACCGGAGAATGACCGGGTGAGCGATGTGAGACATGTGCTGGTGCTGCCCGACCGCGACACGGCCCAGGACGCGGCCGAGGAACTCGCCGACCGGTTCGGTGTCACGGAGGAGCCTCAGCTCGTACGGGATGCTCTGGCGGGCGAGGACGACGCCGAGGACGCCCAGTGGCTGGTGGTCGTGGAGGATCCCGCCGGGCGCCTCGACTCCGGGGCCCTCGATGCGTTCGCCGCGGAGTACGAGGGATGGCTGGAGGCGCCGTAGCGGGCCGGGGACCGAGTCAGCCCTCCTTCGGCTGGTGGGTGTCGCTCATGTCGCGCACGGCTCCCTCCGGGTTCCGTCGCACCACGGGCAGCTCGGCGAGACGGAGCCCGAAGTGGTCGCGGTAGGCGGCGAGAACCTCGGCGTCCGAGCTTAGCTCCGTCTTGTGCCGCTCGCCCCGGACCGTCGTGACCAGGGTGCGGCCACTGAGCGTCAATCGCCCTGCCTGTGTGCGCCGTGAGCAGACGAGGGACTGCGTGAAGTGCGAATCCGGCGACGTCCGGTGATACCAGGACCCGCCCCGGAAGTCCGCGAGCACCCGTGGCCGCAGGTCCAGGCGGAACTGCCGCGAGCCGCCGCGCAGCAGATCCAGGTCTCCCTGCGGCGCCTCCCTGAAGCGGAACACACCGCACGGATCGTCCTGCTCGGTACGGTCGTCCAGCGCGAGCGGGTGAATGGCGTGGTCGCCGAACCCGACGTCGGCCAGCCACGGACCCGTACCGTCGTCGGTCTCCACGCGCAGTGCCACGTGGTCGTAGGGGATACCCAGGCGTCCGCCGTCGCCGAAGACCCGCGCCTGGAGCAGGGTGACGCGGAAGCCGAGCTCGCGCAGCAATGTGGCGAAGGCGCCGTTGAGTTCGTAGCAGAAGCCGCCCCGGCGGTCCGTCACGATCTTGTCGAGAAGCCTCTCCTCCTCCAGGACGACGTCCTCGCCGAGATGGACCGAGAGATTCTCGAAGGGCACCGCCCTCAGGTGCAGGAGCTGGAGTTCGCGCAGGGCTGCCGCATCGGCACGCGTGGGGCGTGCGGCACCGATGCGCTCCAGATAGGCATCCGCCACACCCTTCCCGTCCTGCCCGTCCTTCCCGTGCGTCGCGCCTTTCCCGTTCACGCTGCCCTTCTCGTCCCTGCCGCTCACGCCGCCGTTCATGCTGTTCATGCCATTCGTCGGCTTCATGGCGGAAGTCTGTCCTGGGACACGGCACCACGCCATGAGCCCCAGGTCCTAGGTCCGCCGACGGAGGCCCTGACGGCTGCGGACGGCTGACCTGCGGGTCATGACGGGGCAGGAGCCGGCACGCGGCCCGGAGCGGCGCGAGCAGGACGTGACCGACCGCACCGAGCGGGACGGGGCCGCCTGGGTGGCGACCGCCTCCGCGGGCGGTGTGCCGTGCCTGGTGCCGTCGTCGTTCGTGAGGGACCGGGACACGCTCCTGAGAGCCACCCGGCGCACCGCTCCGACCGCGGTCGACGTGATGCCGCACGGGCAGGCCAGGGCCGCTCCCGGGCACACCCGCGACGTGGTGCTGATCGAGGGAACGGTCGAGATCGTGGAAGGGGCGTAGCTTCCCGCCGCTTCGGGTGACGCCTTCGCCGCGAAGCTCCACCGGGACCCGGGCGGCCGCCTCGCGTGGGTGTACCTGCGGATCACGCCGTACACGGTCAAGGCGTGGCGGGAGGCGAACGAACTCGCAGGCCGCGCGTTGAGGGTCGACGGCACCTGGCTCGTCCGACGGGCGGCTCCCGCACCTGACTGCCGGCTCCGCGCTCATGAGCGGCCTGCCGCGCGCAGTCCCGCACCGGAACCCGTGACGGCGATGGCCCCGTCGGTGTCCGTACGAAAAACCTTCGCACCCCCTGCTGTGAGCGCCTCGACGGTACGGGCCGCGGGATGCCCGTACGGGTTGTCCGTACCACAGCTGATGAGGGCCAGCCTCGGGCGCGCGCTGCGCAGGAGGGCGGTGTCCTGGTACGCGGAGCCGTGGTGCGCCACCTTGAGCACGTCCACCCGGGGCAGCGCAGGGTAATGGCGCAGCATCCCTCGCTGGGCCGGGGGTTCGAGATCGCCGAGGAGCAGCAGGGTCAGCCCTCCTGATCGCACGAAGAGGGTGACGCTCGAGTCGTTCGGCTCCTCCGTCACGACGGCAGGTACCGCACCCCGCGCATCGGCCGCCGGCCAGAGAACCCGCCAGTCGAGCGGGCCGATCCGCCGCCGCTCCCCCTCTCCGGCCGGGATCACCGGGACGTTCGCCGTCGCCGCCGTTCTCTTCACGAAGGCGGCCTGGTCCGCGGGTTCGTCGAGACTCGTGGTCTGGATCGCGGCGACCTTCCGGCCCCGCAGCGCACCCGGCAGACCGCGCACATGATCGGCGTGGAAGTGGGTGAGCAGCAGGAGCGGCACGCGTGTGATGCCGAGATCGCGCAGGCACCGGTCGACGAGACGCGGGTCAGGGCCGGTGTCGACGACCACGCCGGTGCCCTCCCCCGCGGCGAGCACCATGGCATCCCCCTGCCCCACGTCGCACATCACGAACGCCCAGTCCGGCGGCGGCCATCCGGTCATGATCCTGGTGAGCGGCACCGGTCTCAGCACCGCGAGGACCAGGGCGAGCACGGCGGCGGAACAGACCCAGGGGTGACGAGCGAGACGGCGCGCGGACAGCACCAGCGCGGTCGTGAGGACGGCCAGGAGGGCCGCACCCCGCCAGCCGCCCGGCCAGTCGGCCTCCGCTCCGGGAAGGGCCGCACCGGTGCGGGCCACGGACGCGATCCACCCGACCGGCCAGCCGGCGACCAGCGCGAGAGCCTCGGCCGCCGCCATCGACACCGGGGCCACGGCGAGCGCGGCGAATCCGAGGACCGTGGCGGGAGCCACCGCGAATTCGGCCAGCAGATTGCAGGGGATCGCCACCAGGCTGACCCGTGAGGCGAGGACCACGACGACCGGGGCGCAGACCGCCTGAGCGGCGCCGGCTGCGGCCAGCACCTCGGCAAGCCTCGGCGGCACCCTGTGCCGTTGCAGAGCGCTGCTCCACCGTGGCGCGAGGGTCAGGAGCGCCCCGGTGGCCAGCACGGACAGCAGGAACCCATAACTGCGGGCCAGCCACGGGTCGTAGAGCACCAGCAGCAGAACAGCCGCGGCCAGTGCGGGGATCAGCGATCTGCGCCGACCCGTGCCGATGGCGAGAAGGGTGATCAGGCCACAGGCCGCCGCTCGTAGAACGCTCGCCTCGGGGCGGCAGACGATCACGAAGCCGAGCGCGATCCCGCCCCCGATCAGTGCGGTCATCCGCAGGGAGATCCCCAGCCGGGGTGCCAGGCCGCGGCGTTCGCTGCGCAGGGCCGTTCCCGGTGGCCCGATGAGGAGGAAGAGGAGAATCGACAGGTTGGCACCTGACACGGCGAGCAGGTGGGTGAGGTCGGTGGCCTTGAAGGCGTCGTGCAGTTCGGGCGTGACCCTCGAGGTGTCGCCGACCACCAGGCCTGGGAGGAGCGCCCGCGCGTCGGAGTCGAGCCCGTCGCTGGCCTTCCGCAGGCCGGAACGCAGCTGTCCCGCGGTGCGTTGAAGGAGGGTCGGCGCCGCGATGACCCGCGGCGGATCGTCCGCGTCCGTGCCGAGTACGGCGGCGATGCGCTCCCCCTCGAGGCGCGGTGGTGCCAGCCGGCCGCTGATCCGGAGCCCGGTGGAGGGGAGCAGCCGCTGCCACTGTGCGGCGGCGGCGCCGGGCGCGACCATGACGAGCACCGGGGTACGGAGCCTGGTGACGGTGCCGTCCGGGCCGGTCAGCCGGTCGATCTCGGCGTCCAGCAGCAGGGACACGGGGGTGCTGTGGTCGCCCCGGACCCGCGGCCGGGTCTGCCGGGGGTCGGATGTGACCGTCAGCTCCGCTTCGACCCTGGTGTACCTCTCCGCGAGTCCGGGGACGGGACCGCTCCGGGTATCCGCGCCATGCAGTCCGGCGGCCGCGGCCCCGGCCGCCGCGCAGAGCAGCACACCGGCGGCGGCGGTGGTGCGCAGCCGTGCGTACGGCTGCCCATCGGCGGTGCGCCGGGCAGCCCTTGCGCGCCCCGCACTGACCGCTGCCACCACCAGCGGCCCCGCCAGGAGCGTCAGGGCCGCGCAGGCGCACAGGACTGCTCCCACGGCCGCCGACCGGCCCGACGTGCCCAGGGCGAGTCCGGCGGCGGCCCACGCCGCGAGGGCGGGCGGGACGAGCCGGAGATCGACCGGACCTTCCTGATACGGGTCCGCCGAGCCCAGTCGCCGCCCCGAGGCCGTGTGGACGTCGGGGCTGCTCATGGCCGGACCAGTGGCCGAAGGTCTGCGAACCGCCGGTCACCGATGCCTTTGACCTCACGGAGCTCGTCGACCGACCGGTAATCGCCGTGCTCGGTGCGGTAGTCGACGATGTGCTGGGCGAGCACCGGTCCGACACCGGGCAGGGTGTCGAGTTGTTCCACGGTGGCCGTGCTGAGACTCACCGGTGCTGCCGGGCCGGCCCGTACCGCCCCGGACCCGCTGCCCCCCGCTGTGCCTCCCGCGGCCGCCTGGACTGCGGGCAGGCCCACCAGGATCTGCTCGCCGTCGGCCAGGACGCGCGCTCGGTTCAGCCCGGTGACATCCGCGCCCGCGCGCACTCCTCCAGCGGCGCGCAGGGCGTCGGCGACGCGCGAGCCCGACGGCAGATGCCGGATCCCGGGCCGGCGCACCTTTCCGCTCACATCGACGACGATCCGACCGCCGGACGCGGGGGTGGGCGGAGATCCGACGGACGGCCCGGGGAAGAGGCCCGCACCGCGAGGACCTGAGGAGGCCGGTGCGGCCGCGGCGTCCTTCACCCGCTCGGGGGCCTGCACGGACTGGGGACGTCCTGACCAGAAGTGTGTCGCGGCAAGGACGGCGGCCCCGGCCAGGAGCAGGGCGAGCGCGGCAAGTGATCTCGGCTCCAGACCGCATCTGAGCTGCACCCACAGCGGTAACCGTTCCCGCAGAGCCGGCCCGGCCGTCCGCCACCTCGGCAACCGCACAGCGGAGCCCGCGAGACCGGTGTGAGCAGTAGCGGAGGGCGCAGGGGAAGCCACTGCGAAGCCGCCCGGCTCGGAACCGCCCCGTTCCGGGGTGAGCGGCTCCGAGGCGACCGGCTCCGGGGCCGGCTCCGGGGCCGTGGCCGTGGCCGTGGCCCAGGAGGGTGCCGCGCGGGTGGGTCCGGACCGACGTGGAGGGGGTGTCACGGTCTCCGGCGCGCTACGAGGCCCGTCGGCCAGGAGCGCATCCGCCCTGAGCCGTGACGCCGCGGCGACCTCGGCATC
This sequence comes from Streptomyces sp. NPDC025273, assembly GCF_040638585.1. NCBI lineage: Bacteria > Bacillati > Actinomycetota > Actinomycetes > Kitasatosporales > Streptomycetaceae > Streptomyces > Streptomyces sp. NPDC025273. Next base: position 524,899 of record NZ_JBEZYP010000001.1, on the reverse strand, counting down.
GCGCCCACGCGCGGTCCGTCGTCGGCGCCCGTGGGCGCCGGGCCCGGTGCCCGCCACTCCCCCGGGTCCGACACCGGGCCCGGAACCGGGTCCGACGCCTGGTCCGACACCTGGTCCGTGCCGGAATCTCGGCTCGGCGTGGCCGGGTGGTCCGCCACGCGCAGCACGCCGCACCGCGCGATGTGACGCGACTCGGTGCGTCGAGCGGCTGGTCGGCCGGACGGTTGCGCGGCTGGGTGCACGAGGCGATCGGAGGGTCATGCCTCACGACGCTAGACACTTCGGCCCGATCCCGCCGAGCAGCCCCGATTCCGGTGGATAACTCTCCAGTTGTGGATATCTCCGTCACCCGCCGGGGTGGACTTCAGCGCGGTGAGACCACCGCTCCCAACAGCCCTGGCCCGGTATGGGCGCCGATCACCGCGCCCACTTCGCTCACATGCAGTTCGACGAGTCCGGGAACCCTCTCACGCAGTCGCTCCGCCAGTCGCTCCGCCCGGTCGGGCGCCGCCAGGTGGTGCACGGCGATGTCCACCGCACCTGATCCGGCCTGCTCGGCGACGATCTCCTCAAGCCGTGCGATCGCCTTCGACGCCGTCCGCACCTTCTCCAGCAGTTCGATGCGTCCGCCGTCCAGTTGAAGCAGCGGCTTGACCGCGAGGGCGGACCCGAGCAACGCCTGAGCAGCGCCTACGCGCCCCCCGCGGCGCAGATAGTCCAGCGTGTCGACATAGAAGTACGCGGAGGTACCCGCGGCCCGCTTCTCCGCCGCGGCGACGGCCTCGTCCGGTCCCCCGCCCGCCTCGACGGCCTCGGCGGCGGCCAGCGCACAGAATCCCAGAGCCATGGCGACCATGCCTGTGTCGACCACGCGCACCGGCACCGGCGCGTCCTTCGCAGCGAGCAGCGCGGCGTCGTACGTGCCCGAGAACTCGGCCGAAAGATGCAGGGAGACGATGCCGGTGACCCCATCCCGGGCGGCGGCGCGGTAGGCGGCGGCGAAGACTTCCGGGCTGGGACGGGAGGTGGTCACGGAGCGGCGCTTCTGCAGCGCCACGGCCAGCGACCGGGCCGAGATCTCCGTGCCTTCCTCCAAGGCCTGATCACCCAGGACGACGGTCAGCGGCACAGCGGTGATGCCGTGCCGTTCCATCGTCTGGCGCGGCAGGTAGGCCGTTGAATCGGTGACGATCGCGACATGGCGGGACATGAGCCGGAGGTTACCTTCCGGAAGGGGGACACGGCAGCCCGGGCCCGGCCTGCTCATCATTTCCGATCGGTTCGGAACGTATCCCGCAGGTCTTGTGCACAGCCGGTCGGTCTCAGTTCGTGGTCTCCGGCCTGGCGGCCTTCTGCCACGGGTAGCCGGTCCGCAGCCGGGGGTCCGGAGGCGTGAGCGCCTGCGGCGCCTCCTCGGCGGCCGGTCGGCTCCAGCTCTGCCCCGCCCCGCCACTGTCCGACGGCTCCTCCGTCGTCCAGTGCCGCAGGGCACCCGCCTCGACGTCGATCTGCGCGTTCAGTGCCGCGAGATCGTCGTCGGCGAACTGCCGCGCGCGGTCACGCGCCGCCCAGCGCAGTGACTCGGCCGAGTGCGTGATGCGTTCCGTGCGCTCCTTCAGTCCCGGCAGCAGTGTGGCCACCGTCGCCCGGTCCGGCTCGCGCTCCAGCCGCTTGAGATCGTTGTCGAGCTCACGCCCGTGCACGCTCAGCCGCTCGAACAGCCCAAGGGACTCCGACAGTGACGCGTCTTCCGTCGCCCCGGCGTTCAATGCTTCCTGGGTGGCCCGCAGCGATGTCCGCAGGGCCAGCCGCAACTGCGCGAGCTCTCCCGCCACACCCGGCTGGCCGTAGCTCTTCGCCCGCAGCGTGGTGTCCTCCACGGAGCGGCGGGCCTGCGTGATCGTGCGGTCCACACCGCGCTTGGCCGCGCGTACGGCCTTGACACCGACGTACACCCCGAGCGCCGTGAACGCGACGAACAGCAACGTCAGGATCAGGATCACGGCTTCCATGTGCGCCCCTCGATGGTCGGATCGGCCCCCGATGTGCGGTGCCCCCTCCTACCGTAAACGGAACAGGCAGGCCAGGGGTTCCACCGGAACCCCCAACCTGCCCGTAGGGGAAAGCCCTGGCCTCGGCCGGCCGACGACCCTCAGCCGTTACGCGGGGACGATGTTGACCAGCTTCGGCGCCCGCACGATGACCTTGCGGATACCGGCCCCGCCCAGCGCGGCGACGACGCCCTCGTCGGCCAGCGCCAGCGCCTCCAGCTCCTCGTCCGTGATGGACGGGGAGATCTCCAGGCGGGCCTTGACCTTGCCCTTGATCTGCACCACACAGGTGACGGTCTCGTCCACCACGTACGCCGGGTCGGCGACCGGGAAGTCCTGGTGGACGACCGACGTGGTGTGACCGAGCCGGCGCCACAGCTCCTCCGCCACGTGCGGGGCCAGGGGCGCGACCAGCAGCACCAGCTGCTCGGCCACCGGCCTCGACAGCGGACCGCCCGCCTTCGTCAGGTGGTTGTTCAGCTCGGTGACCTTGGCGATGGCGGTGTTGAAGCGCATTCCCGCCATGTCCTGGCCGACCCCGTCGATGGCCTTGTGCAGCGCCCGCAGCGTGTCCTCGTCGGCCTCCGCGTCGACCACGGTGACCTCACCGGTCTCCTCGTCGACGATGTTGCGCCACAGCCGCTGCAGCAGCCGGTACTGGCCCACCACGGCACGCGTGTCCCACGGCCGCGAGACGTCCAGGGGACCCATGGCCATCTCGTACAGCCGCAGCGTGTCGGCCCCGTACTCGCCGCAGATCTCGTCGGGCGTCACGGCGTTCTTCAGGGACTTGCCCATCTTGCCCAGGACCCGGCTGACCTTCTCGCCCTGGTGGTAGTAGCCGCCGTCGCGCTCCTCGACCTCGGTGGCCGGAACCGCGATCCCACGGCTGTCCCGGTACACGAAGGCCTGGATCATGCCCTGGTTGTACAGCTTGTGGAACGGCTCGGCGGACGAGATGTGCCCCAGGTCGTGCAGCACCTTGGACCAGAACCGCGCGTACAGCAGGTGCAGCACGGCGTGCTCGGCGCCACCGACGTACAGGTCCACACCACCGGTGGGCCGGCCCTCTCGCGGTCCCATCCAGTACTGCTCGATCGCCGGGTCGACCAGCTGCCGGTCGTTGTTCGGGTCCAGGTAGCGCAGCTCGTACCAGCAGGAACCGGCCCAGTTCGGCATGGTGTTGGTCTCGCGGCGGTAACTTCGCAGACCAGCCCCGTCGCCCAGGTCCAGGGTGACGTTGACCCAGTCGGCGTTCCGGGACAGGGGGGTCTCGGGCTGGGTGTCGGCGTCCTCCGGGTCGAAGGTGCGCGGCGAGTAGTCCTCGACCTCGGGCAGCTCCAGGGGCAGCATCGACTCGGGCAGCGGGTGGGCGATGCCCTCCTCGTCGTACACGATCGGGAAGGGCTCGCCCCAGTAGCGCTGACGGCTGAACAGCCAGTCGCGCAGCCGGAAGTTGACGGTGCCCTCGCCGACGCCGTGCGCCTGCAGCCACTCGGTGATCTTCACCTTGGCGTCGACGACGCCCAGGCCGTCCAGGGAGATCTCGTCGTTCGCGGAGTTGACCAGCTTCGCGTCATACGAACCGAACGCGTCCTCCCAGGTGGAGGTGTCCGTTCCGCGGTCGTCCGACGGCTCGACGACACAGCGCATCGGCAGTTCGAAGGCGCGCGCGAAGGCGAAGTCGCGTGGGTCGTGCGCCGGCACGGCCATGATCGCGCCGGTGCCGTAACCCATCAGTACGTAGTCCGCGATGAAGACGGGGACCTTGTCGCCGCTGACCGGGTTGGTCGCGTACGCACCGGTGAAGACACCGGTCTTGTCCTTGGCCTCGGCCTGCCGCTCCACGTCGGACTTGGCCGCGGCCTGCTTGCGGTACGCGGTGACGGCCTCGGCCGGGCTCGGGTGCCCGCCGGTCCATACGGGATGGGTGCCCTCCGGCCAGGCGGCGGGGATGATCCGCTCGACCAGCTCGTGCTCGGGCGCCAACACCATGTAGGTGGCGCCGAACAGGGTGTCCTGGCGCGTGGTGAAGACGGTGACCGCACCGGCGCCGTCGACCGGGAAGTCGACGCGCGCGCCCTCGGAACGGCCGATCCAGTTGCGCTGCTGCAGCTTGATGGCCTCGGGCCAGTCCAGCCCGTCGAGGTCGTTCAGCAGCCGGTCGGCGTACGCGGTGATCCGCATGTTCCACTGGCGCAGCTTGGCCTTGAAGACCGGGAAGTTGCCCCGCTCGGAGCGGCCGTCGGCCGTGACCTCCTCGTTCGCCAGCACGGTGCCCAGCCCGGGCGACCAGTTGACGGGCGCGTCGGAGGCGTACGCCAGGCGGTACTGCCCCAGGACGTCGGCGCGTTCGGCGGCGTTCAGCGCACCCCACCCGCGGCCGTCCGGGGTCCGGCGCTCCCCGTTCTCGAACTGGGCGACCAGCTCGGCGATGGGGCGGGCCCGGTCGGCCTCGGTGTCGTACCAGGAGTTGAAGATCTGGAGGAAGATCCACTGGGTCCACTTGTAGTAGTCCGCGTCGATCGTCGCGAAGGAGCGGCGCTTGTCGTGTCCCAGGCCCAGTCGGCGCAGCTGGACCTTCATGTTCTCCATGTTGGCCTCGGTGGAGGCCCGCGGGTGGGTGCCCGTCTGCACGGCGTACTGCTCCGCGGGCAGACCGAAGGCGTCGAAGCCCAGCGTGTGCAGGACGTTGTGTCCGGTCATCCGCTGGTGACGTGCGTAGACATCGGTGGCGATGTAACCCAGCGGGTGGCCGACGTGCAGGCCCGACCCCGATGGATAGGGGAACATGTCCATGATGAATTTCTTCGGCTTGGCGGCCAGTTCGGGGTCGCCCGCCAGGTCACCGGTCGGGTTGGGCGCCTCGTACGTCCCCTCGGCGTCCCAGAAGTCCTGCCAGCGTGCCTCGATGTCGGCGGCCATCGCTGCCGTGTAGCGGTGCGGCGCGGCCGCCTCGGCCGCGGTGTTCGTCTCGCTCATGATCCTCAAAGCTCCATCGATCGTCATCTGCCGGGCGCCCACGTCCACGGACACACGTCTACGGACATACGTCTACGGAAACGAAAAATCCCCTCGCACAGGAGGGGACGCCGCGCCGAGTCCGACCAGGCGTTCTCACCGGTCGGGAGTGATCAGCGCGGCTCGCTAAGCAGAAGGCCTACGGCACGCATGGCGCCAGGGTACCGCACGGGCCCGGGGCCCGGACCGGGACACATGCGCCGAGCCGCCCCGACGGCCCCGTTCATCCACGAGCCCTCACACCCGCGGCATCGCCACGAACTCCGCGCAGGACCCGCACACTCCGGGGTTACTCCGCGTATTGCCCCATCACCCGCCTGGTGCTCCTCCCTGGTGCAAGGGGTGCCCCTGCGGTACGTCCTGCAGCCGGCCGGTGCGCCACCGCTGCCCCAGGGGGTGCCGACCAGCGGCCACCACGGCGACCAAATCGACGCGGTCGCCCCGCACGCCGCCATGGCCTCCATGGCGTCCCTGGCGGCGACGGGAACGCTCTCGGCGCGGGCGCCATCCCTCCAGACCCTCGTAGCGGGCGGCAGGCAGCGGCAGAGTCCATTCCGAGCGGCGAGAGGCCGGCGGTCGACTGGACGCTCTGCCAGGCCACGGGTTGTGCGCGGACATCGTTCCCGGGCTGATCAGGCTCGGCCCGACGGCTGTCCGGCGCTCGCGGACGCCGCCGTTCCGATGCATCTGCGGGGCCGTGCCCGGCGTGCCGTCCGGCGCCGGCACTCCGTATCGAGCAGGCGCCTGGCGAGCGTGCGGCGCAAGCCACTGGGCAGCGGACGCAGTTGGCCCGCCCCCGCCCGCCGGGCACAACGAGAAGCGGGTCATCCGATTCGGATGACCCGCTCCTTCACTGTGGAGCTAAGGAGAATTGAACTCCTGACCTCCTGCATGCCATGCAGGCGCTCTACCAACTGAGCTATAGCCCCGCGTTACTCATCGCTCGGTTTCCCTGGCGACATCGAGAACATTACACGGTCCCCCCGGCCCATCAAAAATCGTTTCCACTCCCGCCCGATATGCCCGCCCCGCAAGGCCCTGACCAGCGGGAGGTCCGGCCGTCCGATCCTTGTCAGGCGGTGGCGAAGGAGTAGAACCGCTTGAGGGTGCAGTGCTCCTCCAGGAGCCGCCCGTAGATGGGTTCCCCCTCCAGCTCACGGTAGGTCTCGATGGGGTCGCCCTTTATGATCAGCGCCCGCGCGCACTCTTCGCACCAGTACTGGAACTCCGCGTTGACCGGGTCCATGTCCCTGACGATGGGCGTACCGCTGCCGCACCAGTCGCACTTCCGCCTGTGTGCACCCATCCGGTCAGCTCCGACTACGGCCGCAGGCCATGCGCGCGAAGGAGTCCTCCTGGGTGGTGGCGGGACCGGCGTTCGTGGTGGGGCTACGGGGCAGGTCCGGGACCTCTACGCGGCTCTCAGGCATCGCGCTCCCTCCCGATCGGTCCGTCGCCCCCTCCGGCGCTTCGATTCTGCCATGACCCCGCAAGAGGATCAGCCCGCCGACCGCCCGGCCCCCCGCCTTTGTCGCAAAGGAGCCGCACGGGACCGCTCGCCGCATCGGCACGGAAGGAGCCGGAGCACCCGGGCGGCCCTTGTCCCCGACGGGTCACGGCAGTTGGGCGGGGCCGCGAAGGCCGGCATGCCGGGCCGGGACGACCGTACGAAAAAGGATCCCGCCCCCTGCCGGGGACGGGATCCTTACTGTGGAGCTAAGGAGAATTGAACTCCTGACCTCCTGCATGCCATGCAGGCGCTCTACCAACTGAGCTATAGCCCCGCTGTTCGCTGTGTTTCCCTGCGTTTCCGCGCTGCGAACAAGAAGAACTTTAGCCTGCGACCGGCCGGAAAGTGAAATCCGGCCCTCGCCACCCGACGTCGCCCTCCGGACACCCGCTAGTCGTCGTCCCCGAGGACAGGCTCGGGGAGCGTCCCGGCGTTGTGCTCCAGCAGGCGCCAGCCGCGCGCGCCCTCGCCGAGGACGGACCAGCAGCAGTTGGAGAGCCCACCGAGTCCCTCCCAGTGCTGCGACTCCAGCCCGAGCAGACGGCCGATGGTCGTCCGGATCGTGCCGCCGTGGCTCACCACGACGAGCGTGCCCGCGTCGGGGAGCTTGCCGGCGTGCTCCAGAACCACCGGGGCCGCACGGTCGGCGACCTCGGTCTCCAGCTCGCCACCACCCCGGCGCACGGGCTCGCCGCGCTTCCACATGGCGTACTGCTCGCCGTACTGCTCGACGATCTCCTCGTGCGTGAGCCCTTGCCAGGCGCCCGCATACGTCTCGCGCAGCGCGGAGTCATGTGCGACGTCGAGGCCGGTGACCGCGGCGAGCTCACCGGCCGTGGCCGCTGCCCGCCGCAGGTCGGAGGCGACGATCGCGTCCGGCTTCAGCGAAGCGAGCAGCCGGGCGGCCCTGCGGGCCTGCCCGACGCCGGCCTCGGTCAGTTCGATGTCCGTGGAGCCCTGGAAACGGCGCTCCAGATTCCACGCCGTCTGGCCGTGCCGCCAGAGGACGATCCTGCGGCCCCTGCCGCTCCTGCTGCCGTTCAGCTCTGCTCACCTTCCGTGACACCGTGGAGCTGTGCGTGCTCCTCGGCCTTGCCGCGGGTCTTGAGCGCGTCCTCGGGGAGCGCGATCTCCGGGCAGTCCTTCCACAGGCGCTCGAGCGCGTAGAACACACGCTCCTCGCTGTGCTGGACGTGGATCACGATGTCGACGTAGTCGAGGAGGATCCAGCGGGCGTCGCGGTCGCCCTCGCGGCGAACCGGCTTGGCGCCGAGCTCCTTCTGCAGCCGCTCCTCGATCTCGTCGACGATCGACTTGACCTGGCGGTCGTTGGGGGCCGAGGCCAGCAGGAAGGCGTCGGTGATCGACAGCACGTCGCTGACGTCGTAGGCGATGATGTCGTGCGCGAGCCGGTCGGCTGCCGCCTGGGCAGCGGCGTTGATGAGCTCGATGGAGCGGTCCGTGGCGGTCACATGCAGGCTTTCGTCGGCGGTCAGATCAACCTCTAGGGTCTCACGGACCGCCGACAGCCCTTACGACGTCTGTTCCGGCATCTTGTAGTTCTGCCCGAGCAGGACGGACACGTCGGCGTTCGTGGCCGGCTCGCCCTTCTTCACCGCGTCCTCGGACAGGCCCAGGGTCTTGGCGACCTCGACCGCCTTGGCCTTGTCCTCCGCGGTCCGGTAGAGCACCTCGGACGATGCCGCGGGGTCCGTCGTGCCGCTGTCGACGAAGGCGTATCCGCCGTTCACGAGCTGGACCCTGGCGAACTCGGAGCCCTTCGTGTCGCCCGTGGCGTTCTTGATGCCGACGCGTACCGCCGCGTCCGGGTCCGGAGCCTTCACCGCGCCACCCAGGACGTCCTCGACGACACTCGCGGTGGCCTCCTCGGTGAGGGTTCCGTCGTCCTGGACGGGAAGCAGCGCCGTCTTGTAGTCGCCGACCTTGGCGTGACCTGCGAGTTTCGCCAGCGAGGCACCCAGGTCGCGTTCGGGCAGCGACGGGTCGAGGATCTGCGCCAGCGTCTCGACGGTGACGGTCGCCGCCTCGGGGTCCTCGGACATCTTGCGCAGCACGCTGCGCAGGACCTGACCGAAGCGCAGCAGCTGCTTGGCCTGTGGCTCGCCCGGGGCCTGGTAGGTGGCGTAGGCGACGGCCATCTGACCGCTCAGCGTCTGCGCCTCCCCCTTGTTCACGAGCGGCGCCGCCCCCTTCTTGGCATCGGGCACCGCGGTGTCGGTGTCGACCTCGATGTTGCCCACGAGCTCGACGAGGTTCTCCAGGTACGGGGTGTCGAGCCGCCAGGTGCCGCTGATCTTGGTGCCGAGCAGGGTGTCGATGGCCTCGCGGGTACCGGTGGAACCGTCGTCGTCGACGGACTTGCCGAGCGTGGTGGTGGAACCGTCGTCCGTGGCCACGGCGAGCGAGTTGGGCAGCAGGACGGTGGTGCCCTGTCCGGTGGTCACGTTGTCGACGAGCAGCACCGTGGAGGTGCCGCCCTTCTTGGTGTGGTGGAGGTGGACGACGATGACGTCGCGCTTCTGCGGGCCGGTCGCCGTGGACTCCTGGCCGTCCTGGCCCGAGACGCCGGGGATCTTGCCGGCGAACCAGAGGTAGCCCGCGCCGCCGGCCACGACGAGGGCCACGACGACTATCAGCGCGACCATCCGGTTACGCCCGCGGCGCCGCGCTTCCTCGCGCCGCTCGCTGCGGCTCTCGGTGAATTTCAGCCAGTCGATGACATCTTCGGAGTCCTCGTCGGGCTCCTCGATGAAGGAGAACTGCTCCGTGCGGTAGTCCCGGTCGGCGCGGCGCTGTCCGGGCACGACGGCTTCGGGGAGGGGTTCGGGCTCCCCCTGGGGTTCCGCCTCCGGCGGAGCGGCCACCTGGTTCTGCGGGGTGTTCCACTGCTGCGTGGAATCCTCCACGGCCTGCTGCCGGCCCGTGTCGTACCCGTACGTGCCGTAGGCGCCGTCGTACCCGTAGTCCTGCTGGGGCTGCTGCTGAGCGGCGTACGGGTCGTACTGCTGCTGCGTGCCGGCGTACGGGTCGTGGCCGTATCCCTGGTCCGGGTAGACCGGCTGCGTCTGCCCGTCCTGCTGGGACTGCTGCGGCTGCTGAGCCTGCTGCTGCGCATACGGGTCGTACTGCTGCTGCCCCTGCTGCTGATAGACCGGCTGCCCGTACTCGTCGTAGCCGATGATCTGCGGCTGCTGCTGGTAGTACGGGTCGTACGGGTTCTGTCGGTCGTTCACCGGTGCCCCTCTGCGTGGCTTATTCGGCGCGGTACAGCTGGCGCTTGTCGATGTAGCGGACCACACCGTCCGGCACCAGGTACCAGACCGGTTCCCCCTGCGCGACCCTCGCCCGGCAGTCCGTGGACGAGATCGCCAGCGCGGGCACCTCGACGAGCGAGACGCCGCCCGCGGGCAGCCCGTCGTCCGTCAGTACATGGCCCGGCCGGGTCACACCGATGAAGTGGGAGAGCGAGAAGAGCTCCTCGGCGTCCCGCCAGGTGAGGATCTGGGACAGCGCGTCGGCGCCGGTGATGAAGAAGAGGTCCGCGTCACCGTGGGCCGTACGCAGATCCCGCAGCGTATCGATGGTGTATGTCGGTCCACCGCGGTCGATGTCGCTGCGGCTGACCGAGAACTGCGGGTTGGAGGCCGTGGCGATGACCGTCATCAGATAGCGGTCCTCGGCCGGGGACACGTGCTTGTGGCTCTTCTGCCACGGCTGCCCGGTCGGGACGAAGACGACCTCGTCGAGGTGGAACTGGGCGGCCACTTCACTGGCCGCCACCAGATGTCCGTGATGGATGGGGTCGAACGTCCCGCCCATCACGCCGAGTCGGCGCTTGCCGCGTCCGGTAGGCACTTCCTGCTCTCCCATGCGTGCAGACCCTACTGGCACGGCTGTTCGCCTGTACCTCAGCGGTCTCGGTTGAAGCGGGTGGTGATCCACAGCAGGAGCAGCAGCACGACGAGCGCGCCGCCACCGGTGAGGTACGGGCTGAGGCTTTCGTGGTTGCCACCCTGCTCGCCGCCCTCGGAGGCGAGGGTGACCAGCTGGTGCGCGGTGCTCGTGAGGCTCATCTTCTGCAGGACCTATCGCTCGGGAGTCGGAAGGAAGACGTCGCGGACATCGTATGCGGGTGTCACGGGCACGCTCACGCCGACTCAGTCGTTGTTGTCGTCGTCGCGGTATCCGCGCAGCAGGAACCAGGCGAGCAGGGCAGCTCCGAGGAGCGATACGACGAGCACGACGCGAAGTGTGCTGCCCGCCCCCTGGTCCTCGGATACCGCGGCGAGCAGTGCGGCGGTGTGCGGCATTTCGGGCGCTCCTCAAAGTTATCCACAGCCCCCCGCACACCGTAGCGCCAGCACATACGCTGGCGTGTGTCAGGGGGACGAGCAACGTCTCGTACGAACAGGGGGCCATCCATGACCGACAACAGTCACGAGAGCGTGCCGAGCAGGCAGCGCAGGCGATTCCCGGGCATCTCCTCTCGTGCCTACGAGCATCCGGCGGACCGCTCGGCCCTGGTGGCCCTGCGCAAGCTGAGCGGTTTCGACACCGTGTTCAAGGCACTCAGCGGACTGCTCCCCGAGCGGAGTCTGCGGCTGCTCTTCCTGTCGGACTCCGTCCGCGTGAGCGACGCCCAGTTCGCGCATCTCAACGACATGCTGCGGGACGCGTGTTACATCCTGGACCTGGAGAAGGTCCCGCCGATGTACGTCAACCAGGACCCGCAGCCGAACGCCATGTGTGTCGGTCTCGACGAGCCGATCATCGTGGTGACGACCGGGCTGGTGGAGCTGCTCGACGAGGAGGAGATGCGGGCCGTCGTAGGCCACGAGGTGGGTCACGCGCTCTCCGGTCACGCGGTGTACCGCACGATATTGCTCTTCCTCACCGGCCTCGCGCTGAAGGTCGCGTGGATCCCGCTCGGCAATGTCGCGATCATGGCGCTGGTGACGGCGCTGCGCGAGTGGTTCCGCAAGTCGGAGCTGTCCGCCGACCGGGCCGGGCTGCTGGTCGGGCAGGACCAGCAGGCCTCGATGCGCGGTCTGATGAAGATCGCGGGAGGCAATCATCTCCACGAGATGAATGTGGACGCCTTCCTCGCCCAGGCGGACGAGTACGAGAAGGGCGGCGACCTCCGTGACTCCGTACTCAAGATCCTCAACGTGCTGCCGAGGTCGCACCCCTTCACCACCGTGCGGGCGGCCGAGCTGAAGAAGTGGTCCGAGACCCGGGACTACCAGCGCATCATGGACGGCCACTACCCCCGGCGCGACGAGGACAAGGACGCCTCGGTGACGGATTCCTTCCGGGAATCCGCCTCGCACTACGCGGACACCGTGCGCACCAGCAAGGACCCGCTGATGAAGCTCGTGGGTGACATCGCGGGCGGGGCGGGGGACCTGGGCGGCAAGCTCCGCGACAAGTTCACCGGCGCGGCAGGCGGGAGCGGTGGCTCCGCCGGAAGGGGCGGTGCCCCGGCGGGCGACGCTACGGGCGACTCCGAGGGGACCTGGCGGCGTCCGGACCCCGGGGAGAACCCGGGGACGGGGAGCTGACCTCCAGCGTCCCGCACATGCCCGCGATGGGCAGGCCCGTGGCGTACGGGTCGGTGCCGGCCGGTCCCCGGGGGTCGGACTGCTCGCCGGCGAGCAGCGGACGCAGGGCACCGGCCGAGTCGGCGGAGCACGACTGCGGCCCGGCCTGGACATGCGCGCTGCGCAGCTCCAGCCGGTGCAGCCGGAGGTCCTCCCGGTCGAGGAGGAAGTGCAGCACGCGCCGCACGGTGAACAGCGAGGCGTCGTCCGCCCGGTGAGGAGCGGAGGTGGCGGAGCGCAGCACGTACGTGAAGGTGTGGTCGGACACCACCTCCAGGGTGTCCGCCCCCGCCTCCGCGTAGGAGAGGGTTCCCCGGACCCGGATCTCCGGGTCGGCCAGTTCCACCTCCGCCGGGTCGAAACGGACCAGCCAGCCCGTGGCGATGTGCTCGCCGTCGTCGGCCGGTGAGTTAACGCTCCGGTCGAACTGGGCCGCCTGTTCCGGGTCGAGCAGTCTTCCGACCGGCCGGACGACCCCACCCGTGAGTACGTCGGGGTCGAGGGAGGACTCCACCAGGTAGTCCTTGACCGTGGTCAGGGCAATGGTCACCTGGCTGTCCGAGAAGTTCTCGGTCCGCCGGACCCCTGGCAGGTTGATTCCGGAGGCGCCGGTCCGGAATTCCGCGGCCGGGCCTTCGTCCAGAAGGGCTTCCGGGGTTCCCCCGGGCACCGCGCCCTGCGGAGCGAGGGGGATCATGGTCGTCCGCAGCGGCTCGGCATGCCGGCCGACGGGCGTCGGGTAGGGGTTGCGAAAGCCGATGTAGACGGCGGTGGCGAACGCCAGCGTGATCAGCAGGACGAGGGCTGTGGCGGCCCGGGATCGCCGGCGGGTGGCGCCGCCCGGCAGGGAGCGTACGGCGCGCGCGGGTTCGCCCATCCGTTCCTGCGCAGAGAATTCCTGCAGCCGGGCAGCACGGACGAACGATTCGTCGAAGACGAGGGAGCGGTACTCGTCCTCGCCGCCCGAGGGGTTCTCGGGCGGATCTTCCGGCGGTTCTCCGCGGCCTGTCATGGCTTCTCCCGATCTCCGCGCCGGCGGCGAGGCGGGCGCTGGGTCCGCCTCAGCCGAAGGGCATCGGGCGGACCTGTCCGTCACGGGTTCGATCGACACATGAACAGATGAGTGGCCCTCTCCCCGGGGACGGGGACGGGAGGAGAGACCGGGGTCATACCTTCAGACTAGGTCGATCGTCATCAAGGTAAACGCGCTGCAGGTAGGAGCGCAGTCGGGAGCGCGAGGTGGGACCGTGACCGGGAGCGCCGGTGGTGGGCTGATCGCGGGCGCCGGTGGGACGGGCCGGCTGCGCCACCTGCCCGGGGCCGCTGATAGCGCCGCATCGGTCAGCTCCCCCGTCCCCGTCCCTGCCCCCGTCGCCGGGATCATCGGCTGCGCGTCGTCGCGTTACGCGGGTCTGTGGACCACGCGGGGCGGATGGGCCATACGTGTGGGTACGGAGGCGCCCCGGACACGCGCCGAGGCCGAGCCGCGCCACCGCCTGCCCGCAACCGCACCGCTTCGACGATGGGCCGCAGCGAGTGACGGCCGCGGCGCACCCCCGAAGCCGTGAGTTGCGTGCGCACCGCTTCGCCGGACCCGGCCCCGCGCCATCCCACCACCCGCCCCTGCGGGCGATCGGCGTCTCACGGTGTGCGCGGGACCGCGGACACCGCCGGGCGTGAGTGGTCGGCCGAGGCGGACGGGGCGGCGCCCGGTGCGTCGACGCCGCTCGTCGCCGGGGGCGGGGCCTGGTCCTGCCGGTTGCCCGCGGCACCTCGGTAGACGGCGGTGAACGCCAGAGCGACCATGCCGATCCCCATCAGGACGGCGAGCAGCCAGGCGACCGGCCGGTGCCAGCGTGCGGTGCCCCGGTAGGGCCGCAGAGCACCTCCATGGCGCCCGTACGGGCCCTGGTCGTACTCGTCGGCGCCGTGGAACCCGTTCGAGTGATGGACATCCCCGAAGGGTCTCCCGCGGCCGTGTGCGGCGTCCGGCCCGTAAGCGTCGTCGTAGAGGTCGTCGTCCATGGAGCCGCCGGCGGAGCGGGCCCGGCCGGCCTCGGCCTCGGCGCGGGCCTGGGCGGCGGCGAGCAGTCGTTCCACCGCCGTGGGTTCGTGGATCTCGGCGGACCGCACGAAGTCCTCGTCGAACACCACGGAGGCGAAGTCCTCGTCCGCGCCCCCGCGGTCGTCGTCGGGCTCCCAGCCGTCCGGGAACGGCCTGCCCCCCACGTCGTCCGGCACAGCTTCAGCGTAGCCCCGGCGGGGCGTTTTGGGCAGAGAGCCCGCAAACTCCTCGCCGGGCCACGCGGGGCCCCGGGGCCCACCCTGCTAGCGGATGTGACCGTCCCCCGTGACGATGTACTTCGTCGACGTGAGCTCCGGCAGCCCCATCGGCCCGCGGGCGTGCAGCTTCTGCGTGGAGATGCCGATCTCGGCGCCGAATCCGAACTGACCGCCGTCCGTGAAGCGCGTGGACGCGTTCACGGCAACGGTCGTGGAATCCACCAACTGGGTGAACCGGCGGGCCGCGGCCTGCGAGGTGGTGACGATCGCCTCGGTGTGGCCCGACGACCAGAGGCGGATGTGCGCCACGGCCGACTCCAGCGACTCCACGACCGCGGCCGCGATGTCGTACGAGAGGTATTCGGTCTCCCAGTCCTCCGTCGTCGCCGCGACGACCGTGGCCTTGGACCCCTCGGCGTACTCCAGCACCCGCTCGTCGCCGTGCACGGTCACCCCGGCCTCGGCCAGCGCCTCCAGGGCCCGCGGCAGGAAGTCCGCCGCGACGTCCTTGTGGACCAGGAGCGTCTCGGCGGCGTTGCAGACACTCGGGCGCTGCGCCTTGGAGTTGATCAGGATGCCGACGGCCATGTCCAGATCGGTCTGCGCGTCCACGTACACATGGCAGTTGCCGGTACCGGTCTCGATGACCGGGACGGTGGACTCCTCCACGACGGTGCGGATCAGGGAGGCGCCGCCGCGCGGGATCAGTACGTCGACCAGGCCGCGGGCGCGCATCAGTTCACGGACCGAGTCGCGGCTCTCCCCCGGGACGAGCTGCACCGCGTCGGCCGGGAGGCCGGAGCCGCCCACCGCGTCGCGGAGGACCCGCACGAGGGCGCTGTTGGAGGCGTACGCCGACGACGATCCGCGCAGCAGTACGGCGTTGCCGGACTTCAGGCAGAGGGCGGCGGCGTCGACCGTCACGTTGGGCCGTGCCTCGTAGATGATGCCGACCACTCCGAGCGGCACGCGCACCTGGCGCAGGTCGATGCCGTTGGGGAGGGTGGAGCCGCGGACCACTTCGCCGACCGGGTCGGGCAGCGCCGCCACATCGCGCACGTCGGCGGCGATCGCGCGGATCCGCTCGGGGTTGAGCGTCAGCCGGTCGACGATCGACTCGCTCGTCCCGGCCTCGCGGGCACGCGCAACGTCCTCGGCGTTGGCCTCGACGATCTCGCCGGCGCGCACTTCGAGCGCGTCCGCGATCGCCAGCAGCGCGTCGTCCTTCGCCGCGCGCGGGAGGGGCGCGATGTCGGCGGCGGCGGCGCGGGCCCGGTAGGCGGCCTGGACGACCGGGGACATGTTGTCGTAAGGCGAGAGCGTGGTCATGCCCGCAGGGTAGTGCGCACATGCGGGCATCCGTCACGAATCCCGTGATGCGAGACGGGCGCCCGCGGTCAGTACGGGTGCACGCCGACCGGGGCGGCCGGCGGCGGACCGTAGCCCTCGGCGACGCGCTGGTGGTAGGTCTCGCGGTCGATGACCTCCAGGCCGACGATCTCCCAGGGCGGTAGTCCGGCGCTGGAACGGTGTTCGCCCCACAGCCGCAGCGCCACCGCCGCCGCGTCGTGGAGGTCCCGCGCCTCTTCCCAGTAGCGCACTTCCGCGTGGTCGTTGGCATACCGACTGGTCAGCAGGAACGGATGGTCGTGCGCCAGTTGTTCGAGTCCGCGTCTGACCTCCTTCAGCGGGGTCTCACTTCCGGAGACGCTGAGGGTGATGTGCCACAGCTTGGACCGGGCCTGGGCCTCGGTCGTCACCACCGGTTCCTGCTCAAGGGTCCGGTCGATGGGCGGACCGCCGAAGTCGGCCCCTGCTCCGACGCTGGTCAGGGCACGGCTGCCCGTTCCGCGGGGCGGCGCCCCCGGGCGCGCTCGTCTCACCGGCGGCCTCCTGTGAATATGTAGCTGGGCTGACCCGTCGTGTCCCCTGACAAAGTTGACCAGTCCGGGGCCGGGCTTGGGGCGGTTTTGGTGAAGGTCTCCGCCCGAAGGCTGGACTTTCAGCCGTTTCAGGGGGAGAGGCGGGGCGTGAGGACGACGAGATCGTCCCTGTGTACGACCTCGCGCTCGTAGGCGGGGCCCAGTTCGCGGGCCAGGTCGCGGGTGGAGCGGCCGAGCAGCTGGGGGATCTCCTTGGCGTCGAAGTTGACGAGTCCGCGGGCGACTGCCCGGCCCGCGGGGTCGCGCAGTTCCACCGGGTCTCCCGCGGAGAATTCGCCCTCGACCGCGCTGATCCCGGCCGGCAGCAGCGAGGTGCGGCGCTCGACGACGGCCTTCACGGCTCCGTCGTCCAGGGTGAGCGCGCCCTGCGGGGTCGACGCGTGGGCCAGCCAGAGCAGCCGGTCGGCCGAGCGGCGCCCGGTGAGGTGGAAGTACGTACCGGTGTCGCGGCCCGCGAGGGCGTCGGCGATCCGGCTCGCGGAGGTGAGGACGACCGGGACTCCGGCGGCTGTGGCGATCCGCGCCGCCTCGACCTTGGTGACCATGCCGCCGGTTCCGACGCCCGCCTTTCCGGCACTGCCGATCGTGACGCCCTCCAGGTCCGCAGGTCCGCTCACCTCGGCGATGCGGGAGGTACCGGGGGTGCTGGGGTCGCCGTCGTAGAGGCCGTCGACGTCCGAGAGGAGGACGAGGAGGTCGGCGTGGACCAGATGGGCGACGAGCGCGGCCAGCCGGTCGTTGTCACCGAACCGGATCTCGTCGGTGGCCACGGTGTCGTTCTCGTTGACGACGGGCAACGCGCCCATCTCGAGGAGCTGGCCGAGGGTGCTGTACGCGTTGCGGTAGTGCGCCCGCCGGCTGGTGTCGTCGGCGGTGAGGAGCACCTGGCCGACGCGCACGCCGTAGCGGGCGAACGAGGCGGTGTACCGGGCGACGAGCAGCCCCTGGCCGACGCTGGCCGCGGCCTGCTGGCGGGCCAGGTCCTTGGGTCTGCGGACGAGCCCGAGCGGGGCGAGGCCGGCCGCGATCGCACCGCTGGACACGAGGACGATCTCACGCTCCCCGCCGCTCCTGACCTTGGCGAGTACGTCGACGAGGGCGTCGACCCGGTCGGCGTCCAGGCCGCCGGCCGCGGTGGTGAGCGAGGAGGATCCGACCTTGACCACGACCCTGCGGGCGTCGGTCACGCCCGGCCTCCGCGCCGCTCCGCTCCCTGAGGGTGTGCGGAGTGCGCCTTCGGATTCCCTTGCCCCTGACACGTACGCCCGTCCCCATCACGTCGTCCTGCTCGGTTCCCCCAATCTACGCGAGGCCGCAGGGGACGCGCCGAACCGTCTCAGCGCACGCCCGGGCCCGGGTGAGGCCTCGGCAGGAACCGGTTCCGGCCTCTGCCCGGCCCCCCGTTCCGGCCTCGGTGCGAGCTCCGCTCCGTCTGCCGGGCCTGCCATACCCGTTCGACCGCCCCTACCGGAACGGGTGGCGCCTGGGCGACTTCCGGTATGCCTCAGAAATGAGCCATTTACGTAATCTCCACCAGTCATTCATCGGGCTACGCTTTACGCGTGACTGATGAACCGACCCGCAAAAAGCGCATTCTTCTCAGATCGGGCAAGAGCCCCTTCGATGTGGCCTCACTCGAACAATCCCTCCACAGAGATGTCTTCGCGACGAACGCGGGCAACCTGATCTTCAGCGACGCGGCGCACAAGCTACTGACGACGCCGCGGACAGAGGTCTTCTCCAACGGGATCCGCACGGTCGCGTCCGAGGCCGCGCGGATCAACGAGGAGTACGACGCGTTCGTCGTACCCCTGGCCAACGCCTTCCGCCCGACGTTCGAGCGCCCGCTGCAGCGCATGACGCAGCTGATCAAGAAGCTGCGCATCCCGGTCGTCGTGCTGGGTGTCGGCGCTCAGGCCGATCTCGCGTACAACGCGTCCCGGCTGAAGCCGATGGAACCGACCGTCAGGGAATTCGTCACGGAGGTGCTCAACCGCAGCGCGTCCATCGGCGTGCGGGGCGAGTTCACGGAGCAGTACCTCAAGGGCATGGGCTTCCGGGACGTCGAGGTCATCGGCTGCCCCTCCATGTTCATGCACGGTGACACGTTCCGGGTCGAGAAGAAGGCCGAGGCGCTCACCCCGGAGTCCCGCATCTCGGTGAACGGTTCGCACAGCGCCGTACGTTCGCACGGCCTCGACGCCATCATCCGGCGGGCCCACGAGCGCTACCCGCATCTGCGGTTCGTCGGACAGAACCTTCTGGAGGCCGAGCTGCTGCACTGGCGGGAGACGGCGAACCCGATCGGCGCGCTGACCGCGATGCCGACCCACCCGTCCCACCCCATGTACCGCGAGGGCAAGGTCCGGCTCTACGTCGACCCGGCCACCTGGATCAGCGACCTGCGGGAGTTCGACTTCTCGTTCGGTTCGCGCATCCACGGCAACATCGCGGCGCTGCTGGCGGGCGTTCCGAGCACCGTGCTCTGCAGCGACTCCCGGACCCTGGAGCTGTGCCGCTACTTCGGCATCCCGCACCGCAAGATCTCCGAGACCCCCAAGGACATCGACCCCGCCGAGCTGTACGCGGCAGCCGATTTCGATGATCTCGTCAACGGCCACAAGGAACGCTTCCTCCGGTTCACCGGCTTCATGGAGAAGAACGGCCTGGAGAACACCTTCACCCATGGTGACGGCGGCGCCGCCTTCGACGCGGAGATGAGCAAGCTCACCCTCCCGCCGGCCGTCAGCCCGTGGATCGGCAGCGACCCGGCGTCGCTGGCCGGCCGCTTCAGCTGGATGCGTGGCCGGATGGAGGAACTGACCGAGCAGAACGCCAAGTTGCGGAGCCAGCTCGCCAAGAAGGCCTCCCCGGTCAGCATCAGGGTGCAGGCCGACGACGGAGCGGCCGCGTGGCCGTCGGCCTATCGGCGCGCCCGGCGCGTGGTGGGGCGTCCCGTCCGGAGGCTGCTGCGCCCCGAACAGTGAGGAAGCCGGTCCACTGCCACGGGTCGGCACAGGGTCTCAGACCTTGTGCGCCCGTCGCGGCACGTGCAGGGTGGCCCGGGCCGTCCTTCGCACCTTGCGCGCCAGGCGCCGCAGGAAGACGGCAGTGGACTGACGCCCCGGTACATCGATCCTCCGGCCGCCGATCCGTTCGGTCACCGTCACCTCGTACGCGGCGTCGGACAGCCCGGCCCCCTCGCCGAAGTGCGGGTAGGTCAGGTAGAGCCGGCCCCGGGCGCCCTTGCGTACGGCCTTCGGCACGTTCTTGTCCCGCATGAACCGCAGGACGTCCAGGAGCAGGTCGAGCCGGCCCATCGAGACACAGGTCAGCCGCAGTCGTTCGTGGACCTTGAGCCGGCGTGCCAGGCCCGCCGACCAGTAGGCGTCCAGCAGCGGGGCGGCCAGCCGCATCTTCTTCTGCTGTACGGCCTCGGACTGCCTGAGCAGGGCCGGCCCGAACTGGGGGAGCAGCGTGATGACGAACGGCCGGACCATCAGCGCGTCCCGCTCGGGGCCCGGCGGGACATGGGCGGCGATGAGTCCCATGAGCGCCCGCGCCGAATCGAAGCGCAGCAGATAGGTACCGCTCTTCGTCACGTGTTTGCCGTCGTCCCGGCCCACCAGGTAGTAGCAGGTGTAGTCGGCGACGACGGAGACCCCGTTGCCCCGCAGGTACGCCTCCATGGTGAAGAGGGCGTCCTCGCCCGTCTTCAGCCCTTCATCGAAGGTCATTCCGAGCCGCACGAGGAGTTCCCGCCGGAAGAGCTTCTGGGCGCTCAGCGTGAATTTGATGTTGGATGAATAGAGGTCCGCCCGCTCGACGGTTTCCTTCCACATCGACTTGGCCGCACCGCGGTTGACGCCGACGACCTTTCCGAGCACCACGTCCGTGCCGGCCCGGTCACCCATGGAGACCATGCGCTCCAGGGCCTCCTCGCCGAAGTAGTCGTCCGCGTCGAGGAAGAAGACGTACCGGCCCCGGGCGAGCCCGAGGCCCACATTGCGCGGGCCGCTGGGGCCGCCGGAGTTCTCCTGGCGGACGACACGCATCGGAATCGCGGTCCGGACGGCGAATTCCTCGAGGTACTCCCCCGTGCCGTCCGTCGAACCGTCATCGACGGCGATGATCTCCATGCGCTCGGCCGGGAGCGTCTGCGCCTCGACGGACTCCAGGCATCGGATCAGATAGGGCATCGCCTCGTAGGCCCCTATGACGACGCTGACATCTGGCTGGCTGGTGGTCATCGCTCCCCGGTTCGCACATATCCGTATCAATCAGGGGAAACGATAGAACGACGCCTCATCGCGCGCTTTGTACCCGGACACGCAGAACGGCCCGTACGTTCCCCTCCCTCAGGGGAGACGGACGGGCCGTCGAGGAGGTTGCGTCGTGATCCGGACGTCTTGCGAACATCTGGATGACGGCTGGATTACACCGGACGGTCAGCGGATCACGGACGGTCCCGTGCCGACTCCCGCGTCGGCATCCGGATCGGCCGCGGCCGCGGCCTCGGCGACCACTTCCGCCACCCCGTCCCCGGCGCCGCTGGAATCGGCCTCGGGGTCGGGCAGAGGAGCGGTCTGCACCCCGATCCGCTGGGCGACGCCCGCGTTCCTGGCCTCGGCCTTGGCCGCGAGCGCCCGCACCGCGGCGTTGAACTGCTCCATCGAGGTCGGCTCATCCGGGCCCAGCAGGTAGCTCTTGAGCTCGTGGCGGGCTTCGGCCAGCGGGTCCGCCGACGCGTCGGCGACGGCGTCCAGCAGCACACCGATCTCCTCGGCACTGTTGGAGAGGATGACGGCGGCCCGTACGGCGGTGTTCTGGCGCTTGAACTCCTCCGCGCCGAGCTGGGCCGAGTCCGTGACCGCGTACGGCTTGCCGCTCGCGATGAAGTCGGAGACGACGCTGGAGATGTCCGAAACCATGGCGTCGGACTGGTTGAAGCAGTCGTACAGCTTCGGCTGCGCCCCGGACACCGTCCGGTGCTCCCACCATCCGAAGGAGCGCCAGTAGGCGTCGTTCCACTCGGCTCGCAGCGTGGCGATCTCGGCCTGGCGTGCGGGGTCGGCGAGCGAGACGCGCGACTGCTCCGACTCGTCGCCGCCGGACCGGCCGGGCTGCGCCAGCTCGGCCAGCCTCGACTCGATCCGGGCCAGCTCGGCCCTGGCCGCGCTGTGCCCGGCCGCGGCCGCGGAGGCCTCCTTCGCCCAGCGCGGGTCGGCGGCACGCTCCTGGGCGGCCTTGGCGATCCGGGCCTTGATCCGGCCGTGGACGGCCTTGGCCTTGGCGTTGCGGATCCCGGTGAAGGGGTGCGGCTTGTAGATGACCCGGACGGGCCTGTCCGCCTCCAGCAGCCGGCGGACGATGTTCTCACCGGCCAGCAGCAGCGAGGTGTTGCCGGGGTTGTCGTCCCAGCCCTCCCAGGTGGGCGCGTACAGCACCGTCGGGATGGGGTTCTTCGCGGCGCCGGTCCAGCTCTCGATGGGCGCCAGCTGCGGGCGTCCGACCTCGACGATGTCCTCGTCCCGGATGCCGACATCGGCCAGTGCGTACCGGTCGCGGCCCGCACGGCCGGCCGTCCACACCTCGTCGTACACCTTGGAGAAGGGGTTGACGCTGGCCAGCTTGTCGCTGTCGCCGTGCCCGATGAAGACGTGCTTCATCGTCGGGACGCGCAGCATGTGGATGTTCTTGCCGACATTGGCGGGGTACAGGCAGACCCGGACGGTGGAGAGGTCCAGGTTCATCAGGTGCGTCCCGGCGGGGATGCAGAGCACGGGTACGGCGGTGTCGGCGAGCTGGGCGACCAGGTTGCGCTCGCGCATGACGATCAGTGGGCGGCCCTCGACGGCGGCCATGGTGTCGAGCCACATGTTGCCCTGGTACGCGGACTCGTTGGAGCCGGAGAAGTAGAGCACCACGGTCGGCTGGTACTCGCGGAGCCAGGTGTCCAGGGCCTTGAGCACGGCGGGGGCCGACGGCACCCGGCGGGCCCGGCGCAGATACGGGACGAGCAGGGCGTTGTAGACGGCGGCCAGCAGCACGGTGACCCCGGCGCCGATGAACCCGAGGAGGTCCTCACCCGTGCCTGCGGCGATCAGGATCCCGGCCACGGCAGGGATGTCGAGGTGGAGCATCTTCTCGGCGGAGCGGTGCAGCAGCGAGCGCGGCGGCGCGTCGGGGATGCGGACGGCGTGCAGGTCCACGTTGCGGGTGACGACCGGCATGGTGCGGCGCAGCCGGATCAGGGTCGTCAGGGCGCCGTGCGGGGCCTGCAGGCCGTAGAAGACGAGGAAGCAGGCGACCGCCGAGTAGAAGAGCGGTTCCTCCGCGAGGTCCAGCCGGGCCAGCAGCAGGATGATCATCAGCTGGCGGAGCAGGAAGCGGATGGAGAGCCCCGCCCGCACCTTGCCGAGCCTGTTGATCAGATAACTGCCGCGCTGATGCAGATACCAGTCCGCGGCATACGTGACAGCCGTGGCCGCCGCGAAGAACCAGATGTCGGGGAGAAGCGCGGCAATCATGACGCAGGGATAACCCAGCATCATCAGTATCGCTGCCGTCAGTTCTGACCGACTGCCCACACGGGCCAGGCGAATGGCTGTCGAAATCACGAAGGACCTGCTCCAGGGGGTGCCGGTTGTTTCACGTATTGAGGGAAATGTGAAGGTGCGGCTTCACGCATTCGGGCCTCTGCAGTCGCATTTCCGCGATCACAGAGGCCCGTAAAAGTGCATTTGTCAAGAATTATTACACATCTTCCTGACGGTCCAACACCGAGGCCAGTGCCTGCTCGAATCCGGAGGATTCGGCGGCTTCGCGCGTCGGGTCCTGCTGGCGTACGTCGATGACGTGGCCCGTCATCGTGGAGAGCAGCACATCGAGCGAGGTGCGTGCCACGGCCTCGGAGGAGAGCAGCGAGCCGTCCGGCTCCTGGCCGAACGCCTTGGTGCGCATGGGGGTCGCGGTGCGCTCCGGGTTCACACAGTTGACCCGGACGCCCTCGCCCGCCCATTCGTCCGCCAGCGCCTGCGTGAGGTTCACCATGGCGGCCTTGGTGGAGGAGTAGAGGCTGTATTCGGCGCGGCCCCGGGTATAGCTGCTGGAGGTGTAGAGCAGCAACTGGCCCTGCGTCTCCGCCAGGTACTTGTAGGAGGCGCGGGCGATCTGGACGGGCGCCAGGTAGTTGACGTTCAGCGCTTCCTGGATCGTCGTGTTGTCGGTCTCGGCCAGCTTGCCGATGCGCAGCACGCCCGCGGTGTTGATGACGTAGTCGATGCGGCCGGTCTCCGCGTACGCCTTGGACAGCGCGTCGTCGACGTGCTCCGGGTTCTCGACGTGCGTACCGGTCGTGGAACGGCCCAGCGCGTACACGCTCGCGCCGTACTGCTCGGCCAGCGTGGCAATGTCGGCACCGATGCCGTACG
Organism: Streptomyces sp. NPDC025273; assembly: GCF_040638585.1. Taxonomy (NCBI): domain Bacteria; kingdom Bacillati; phylum Actinomycetota; class Actinomycetes; order Kitasatosporales; family Streptomycetaceae; genus Streptomyces; species Streptomyces sp. NPDC025273. The sequence continues at coordinate 501,037 of NZ_JBEZYP010000001.1, read as the reverse complement.
AACCGCCGAAGACGACCAGGGTCTTGCCCGAGAGCCGCTCCCGGTACGCGGCCTCGTCGGCCTGGCGCGGGGCCGCCGTGGAAGCCAGCTGGAAGAGCTTGTCGGTGATGAAGACGTCGACCGGCTGAGTCACCTTCATGTTGTACTCGTCGCCCGCGACCACGTAGATCGGCACGTCGGGGAGGTACCGCAGTACGACCGAACAGTCGTCGGTGGCCTGGAAGTTGGGGTCGCCGCCCGCGATCGCGTACGCCTTGCGGATCGTGGAGAGCTTGAACGCCTGAGGGGTCTGCCCGCGGCGCAGCCGGGACCGGTCCGGGACGTCCGTGATGAATTCGCCGTCCTCGCCGTGGGTGCGGGTCACGATGATCGTGTCCGCTGACGGGATGGCCACATCCACCGCCTGGTAGCGGTCGAGGGCCGCGACGCAGTCCTTGATGACGCGCTGCGACAGGAGCGGACGGACCGCGTCGTGGAAGAGGACATTGCGGTCCTCGCCCTCGGCGAGGCCCTCACCGAGAGCCTCGATGGCACGCTCGGTGGTCTCGTTGCGGGTGTTGCCGCCTTCGATGACCTTGATGACCTTGGTCAGGCCGGCCTTGGCGACGATCTTCTCGACGTCGGGCACGAAGCCGGGGGCCATCAGCACGATGACGTCGTCGATGTCCTCGGCGTTCTCGAAGATGGTCAGCGTGTGCTCGATGACTGCCTTACCGGCGATCTTCAGCAGCTGCTTGGGGATCGACAGTCCCACACGCTGACCGGTTCCACCGGCGAGCACGACCGCAGTGGTCCGGGGCTTGGCTTCATGCGGCACAGACACAGACGACCTACCTTGCGATGACAGGGGGAGACAGTGTGATGGTCGCACTCTCCGTGACCGTCCCGCAAGGCGGACGTTTACCGCTGCTCGCCTTGGGGAAACCCGCAGTTCACTGCCTGGCCAGGCAGGTTGGGCCCACGGGGCCCGCAACTGGAGTGACGGACTCCACAGACGTGTTACGCAATCCGCACACCGTGGACCCCCATACTGCCCCCTACCTGGCAGTTCTCTGTGAATCCGGGCGCCCCAGCCGAAGAGGGGCGCCCGGCACCGCGTCTAGAAGGGGTCGAACTCGTCGTACTCGCGCTGCGCGTCGTCGCGCTCGGACTCCCGCTCCCGGCGGCGCTGCGCCGCGGGGCGCGGAGCCTCCAGGCGGTGGTCCTCGCCACGACGGCCCAGCATCTCCGCACCGGCGGCCATGCTCGGCTCCCAGTCGAAGACGACCGCGTTCTCCTCGGGGCCGATGGCCACGGCGTCGCCGGCCTGTGCACCGGCCTTGCGCAGCGCGTCCTCGACACCGAGGCGGTTGAGCCGGTCCGCGAGGTAGCCGACCGCCTCGTCGTTGTTGAAGTCGGTCTGACGGATCCAGCGCTCGGGCTTCTCACCGCGCACGCGGTAGATGCCCTCATCGTCCCGCTCCACGGTGAAGCCCGCGTCGTCGACGGCCTTGGGGCGGATGACGACCCGCGTCGACTCCTCCTTCGGCTTGCCGGCGCGCGCCTCGGCGATGATCCCCGCGAGGGCGTACGAGAGCTCGTTGAGGCCCTTGTGCGCGATGGCCGAGACCTCGAAGACGCGGTAGCCGCGTGCCTCCAGGTCCGGACGGATCATGTCGGCGAGGTCCTGGCCGTCCGGGATGTCGACCTTGTTGAGGGCGACGATGCGCGGCCGGTTCTCGAGGCCGCCGTACAGCCGCAGCTCCTCCTCGATCATGTCGAGGTCGGAGACGGGGTCGCGGTCCGACTCCAGCGTCGCGGTGTCCAGGACGTGCACGAGGACGGAGCAGCGCTCGACGTGCCGCAGGAACTCCAGGCCGAGGCCCTTGCCCTGGCTGGCGCCCGGGATGAGCCCGGGAACGTCCGCGATGGTGTAGACGGTCGAGCCCGCGGTGACGACGCCGAGGTTGGGCACGAGGGTCGTGAACGGGTAGTCCGCGATCTTCGGCTTGGCCGCGGAGAGCACCGAGATCAGTGAGGACTTGCCGGCGCTCGGGTAGCCGACGAGCGCGACGTCGGCGACGGTCTTGAGCTCCAGGACGATGTCCCGGCTCTCTCCCGGCTCGCCCAGCAGCGCGAACCCGGGTGCCTTGCGCCGGGCCGAGGCCAGCGCGGCGTTGCCGAGGCCGCCGCGGCCGCCCTGGCCCGCCACGAAGGTGGTTCCCTGGCCGACCAGGTCCGCCAGGACGTTGCCCGCCCCGTCGAGGACGACGGTGCCGTCCGGCACCGGGAGCACGAGGTCCTGGCCGTCCTTGCCGGAACGGTTGTCGCCCGCTCCGGGCTGGCCGTTCGTGGCCTTGCGGTGGGGGCTGTGGTGATAGTCCAGGAGCGTGGTGACGGCCTGCTCGACGACGAGGATCACGTCGCCCCCGCGTCCGCCGTTGCCCCCGTCAGGGCCGCCCAGCGGCTTGAACTTCTCACGGTGGACGGAGGCGCAGCCGTGGCCCCCGTTACCCGCGGCGGCATGCAGCTCGACGCGGTCCACGAAGGTGGTCATGGTTGGTGCCTCCAGGTACTGCGGATAAATACGGAATTGTCTCTTGACGTAACACGCCGAGGGCGGACCCGCTTCCCCGATTACCGGGAAAGCTGAGATCCGCCCTCGGAAGGTGCTGTGTCGTCTCGCCGTTGCCTGACTCAGGCAGCGACGGGAACGATGTTCACGACCTTGCGGCCACGGTGGGTACCGAACTCCACCGCACCGGCGGTCAGCGCGAACAGCGTGTCGTCGCCGCCACGGCCGACGCCCGTGCCCGGGTGGAAGTGGGTGCCACGCTGGCGGACCAGGATCTCACCGGCGTTCACGGCCTGACCGCCGAAGCGCTTCACGCCGAGCCGCTGGGAATTGGAATCGCGCCCGTTCCGAGTGGACGATGCGCCCTTCTTGTGTGCCATGTCTCCTCAGTCCCTTACTTCGCAGCCGCGGGGATGCCGGTGACCTTGATCGCCGTGTACTGCTGGCGGTGGCCCTGGCGACGGCGGTAGCCCGTCTTGTTCTTGTAGCGAAGGATGTCGATCTTCGCGCCCTTGTGGTGGTCCACGATCTCGGCCTGGACCTTGATGCCGTCCAGGACCCAGGGGTCGCTGGTCACGGCGTCGCCGTCGACAACGAGCAGGGTCGAGAGCTCGACCGTGTCGCCAACCTTGGCGGTGGGAATCTTGTCAACCTCAACGATGTCGCCGACAGCAACCTTGTGCTGGCGACCACCGCTGCGCACGATGGCGTACACGCGGATCTCTCTCTCACTCGGAACGGATCCCCTGATGCCAGCCGTTCGCGCAGGCCGAGGCCCGCGACGGTCCGGAAGGATGAGCGGCCTCCCCCGGGGACGGATCCACCGGGAGGGATGTGCTCAGGGGTAGGCGCATGGAAACACGCCGAGGGTCAAGGCTACGGGGCGGGGTGCGGAGGGTCAAACCGAGCCCCGGGCGCCCTCGCCACGAGTCGCCACCTCCTGCCGGACGATGCCCGGAGCGCCGGGCGCGCCACGAGCGTGCACGAACGAACAGTTACCAATGCGCACCCGGCCGAAGGGCAGCGACACCCCGTCTTCGCGAACCCAGGGGATCCCACCGGCGCGCAGAAATGAACGACGGGCCCTCATCACCCAGAACCCCGAAACAGTGGCCGAGACCTAATGCCGGATCGCGACCGATAATCGCGTTTAAAATACCCCGAAGGTCATCCACCCCAAGGAAATCATCCCCTTCCGGCCACACACGCCTTCATTTTCCGTCATGTCCCAACATGAAGCTGGCGAACGGATCACCCCTGGGGGAGAGTCATCGCGGCAGACAGCCAGCTGGATACCACGACGGAATGCAGGTCCACCGATGAGAGTCACCCCGGACAGGGATGCGACGTCCATCAGGACCGAACGGACCGTGAAATGAGAGGGAATTCCATGGAGTGGAAGAAGAAGTCGGCAGCCATTCTTTCGACGCTTGCCATTGCCGGCGGAGGAATGATGCTGACCGCCACGCCGGCTTCGGCGGTGGCGGACTGCCCGGCAGCCAGACTGTGCATCTATGACGGCACTAACTTCACCGGCGACAGAATCACCAGCGCCAGCACCAATGCTTGTTTCTATCCGTGGGACACGAGCGCGTTCGGCTCCATTCGATCCTACGTCAGCAATTCTTCGGTCACCGCCAAGGTGTGGGAGTACAACGGCAGTAGCTACACAGCGGTTCGCACCATGCCCGCCGGTGGCTTCAGCAGCGACATCGGAACCGCAGTCGGCGGGGGCTTCTGGGACAAGGTCTGCCTGGGTAACGCAACCCCCTGAGCCGCGCTGGCCGCCCCGAGGGGCAGGGAAATATGAACACATGACCCCGGTGTGGCCCCGAGCGCCGTCCCGCACGGCGCTCGGGGCCACAGCTCTGTGCACATCCGAGACAGAAGGCCGAGATCCGCAAATGCTCTTGTCCGGTACGGCGAGGACGCTCCTTGTCGCTGCCCTCACCATGGCACTGGTAGCCATGGCACCCACCGCGGCCCGCGCCGACAGCGGCAGCGTCACACGCGTCCGACTGGCCGAGGACATACAGATTCCGCGCGGCACCACAGTCGAGCTCCTCAGGCGCACACTGGCATTGGCCGCCGGCGAGAAGCGGCACCTGAAGACCCGGCTGGAAACAACAAGTTCCACGACTGGAATCGTCGGGCTGACCAACCGCATCAAATGCACCGACTCGACCGGTGCACCCGCATCGGTCGTGTCCGCCTCGGCAAGGAACCACGAGGGATACGACACCAGCACCTATGCGATACCAGGCCATCTGCCGATCTACGCCGATCTCCTCTTCACATCACCGGCGGTGGGTGTGTACACCTGCATGCTTTACGGTTCGGCCTATTCGACCTTGCCGGGCAGCTATTATCTGACCGCCGTCGCCGACAGCACGTGGCTGGAAGTCAGCGACTCCGACCAGAAGGGCGCCCAATGGTGGCAGAACCCGGCCTGCGAAAGTGCTGACACCACCGGCTCGTGTACCTATGTCGGCGATGGTGCGACCGATCCCGATGCCTGGGTATTTTACGACGACGGAACTCCGGTCCACCAATGGAAGGCGAATTCGTCCGCCACGACTGTGACGGCTCAGGCCAATGTCGAATTGACGACCTGCTACAAAGGGACCGCCTCCTGCGCGGACGGGACAGACAAGTACGAACGTGGCACTGACGCGGTAGTAGACACTCGTTTCGAATTCGTCCAGCTCGGCACTACCGGTCATGCGTGTCGCACGCACAGCTCCGCGTCGCGGAAGGCGATCGGCGATGACGGGCACCATTACGTCGCGTACTTCTCGTTGCCGAACATGAGCATCGACACAACGTGCGGTACCCGGACCTTCATCATGCGTGTCTATATCAAGCACGTGTCGGGCCAGACCGTGAAAATCGACGGCGTCCAGAACGGAGCGACCTCACTCACCAACGGCATCGCCTTCAACCACGACTAGTGTCGGAGTGCGGTGGGCGGCCGGTGGATGAACCCGATATCACCGTGCCCGAAGCGCAGAGCCCGGAAGGCGTGTACGCGTGCTCCCCACCCGCGTACACGCCTGCGGTTCCGGGAGATCGTATGCTCGCCGGGCAAGTCCGCTCTCCGGAAGGCGTAACACGTGAACTACAGGGTCCAGCCCACCGCTCAGGTCGACGAAAGCGCCGAGATCGGCGCCGGCAGCAGCGTCTGGGAGCTCGCTCAGATCCGTGAGGGGGCCAAGCTCGGCGAGGGCTGCGTGGTGGGCCGCGGCGCCTACGTGGGGACCGGCGTGCAGATCGGCAACAACGTCAAGCTGCAGAATTACGCACTGGTGTACGAGCCGGCCGAGCTCGGCGACGGTGTCTTCGTCGGTCCCGCGGTGGTCCTCACCAACGACCACAACCCTCGCTCTGTCGACCCCGACGGCAGGCAGAAGCGCGGCGGTGACTGGGAGGCCGTGGGCGTGAAGGTCTCCGAGGGGGCTTCCCTCGGCGCACGGTCCGTCTGTGTCGCACCGGTACGCATCGGACGCTGGGCCATGGTCGCTGCGGGCGCAGTGGTGACCAAGGACGTGCCCGACTTCGGCCTGGTCGTCGGCGTGCCGGCTCGCCGGATCGGCTGGGTGGGCCGGTCCGGAGTCAAGCTCGTCGAGCGGGCGGACGAGCCCGGTGTCTGGGAGTGCCCACAGACGGGCGCCCTGTACGGCGAGCGCGACGGTGTCCTTACGGAGCGAACCGCCGGGGCGCTCTGACCGAGTCGGGCAAGGTGGCCACCGAGACATTTGGCGTCTACCCCACGTTTGACCATCAGTCGCTCTTCCATTACCTCAGCGAAGCCCGTACGGTCCGAGTTCCTGACTCGAACGTGGAGCTTCGTTGTGCTGACACCTCGCCTCTCCGACGCACACCTCGTCGGTCTCGCACGCTGGGCCACCGACCGGATGGCACGCGTCAAGAAACCGGTCCTGGCGGAGCGTGTGCTCGGCGTGGCCGGTCACCGTATACAGGATCCGCGGACCAAGGCAGACGTCCTCATCGCGGCTGCTGAAGCCAGGCTCGACCTCGGGTATGTGCCCAGACACCTGACGCAGGCGTACGCGGCAGAACTGGCGTGCGCCGATCAGCACCACAAGGCCGGCCGCCGCAGCGCTGCCGCGGCTTCTGTTGCCAAGGCGCTGATCCTCGCCTTCCACAGGGTCGCCCATCTGGACGGCCTCACTTCGCCGCTCGCCACCGATCCGGCCAGGTACACCGCGCCGCTGCGCCGCAGCCGTGCGCTCAGGGCCCTGCGGGCACCTCGCGGGCGCGAGGTGCCCGCAGCAGCGCCTCCGGCCGACCGGCCTGTGCGTCTGCTCTTCATCCACAGCGGCAACGACAACTTCCTGCCCGTGATCCTGAAACGCTACCGGGACCACGCGGATGTGGACGTGCGCGTCCTGAACACGGCGGAGGACGCGTCGACGGCCCCTCTCGCCAAGGGCATGGGCCGGATGATCGCCGGTGGCCTCGGGGCACGGAACGAATACGTGAACGAGGCGGATCAGGTGCTCCGCCCGCATCTCGACTGGGCCGACATCGTGTTCGTCGAATGGTGCACTGCGGCCGCCGCCTTCCTCACGCTCGTCGACCCCGGCACCACCCGGGTCGTGATGCGCCTGCACAGTTTCGAGGCATTCAGCTACTGGCCGCATCTGGTGGACTTCTCCCGCGTGGATGATCTGGTCTTCGTCAGCGAGCACGTGCGGGACCTTGCCCTGGCCTTGCTTCCCGGGTTGCGGGATCCAGGCGCTCCTGTCATCCATGTCGTGGACAACGCGGTCGAACTCACCCGCTTCGCACTGCCGAAGACATCCGACGCCCGCTTCACTCTTGGTCTGGTGGGCGCCGGGCAGGTCGCCAAGGACCCTCGATGGGCGCTGCAGGTGCTGCGAATCCTCCGGCAGACGGACGAGCGCTACCAACTGCACCTGATCGGAGGAGCCCTGAACCCGTCCGCCAGTCCGGCGCTCCACCACTATCAGAAGGCGTTCGCGACGGAACTGGAACCACTCGTCGCCGCCGGCACCGTGCGGGTGCTCGGGCACACGGACGATGTGCCCGAGGCGCTGACGAGTGTCGGAACGGTACTCAGCACATCCGTCCGCGAGGGCTGGCCTCTGAGCATCATGGAGGGCGCTGCGAGCGGCGCGGTCCCTGTGGTGCGTGACTGGCCGTTCTTCGCCGAAAAGCCGCACGGCGCCCGTTCCCTCTTCCCCTCCCACTGGGTGGTGTCCACGCCTGCCGAGGCGGCCCAGCGGATTCTGGCGGTCAACGAATCCGCGGAAACGTGGCTGCAAGCCGGTCATGAGTCCTCCAAGCATGCAATCTCCGCCTGGGACTGGCAGACCGTCTGCACGGTTTTCGACCGGTTGCTGCTCACACGGTTCGCGGAGCTCCCCGCACAGCGGGCCGCAAGGGCGAATGCGGAGTGAGATCCCGGTAATGGCGCCATGTCGGTGGGAAACCCCCGGCCACCGCAATCTCGTCGGCTCTTTAGTATGACCAGGCACAGCACCGACTCCCGGTGCCCGGTTCAAGCCTAACGAGGCCGCCCATGCCCCAGACCAAGGTCCAGCTAACCGGCCAGGCGGTTGTCCCTGCGGCAGCCACGCAGCTCGGCCCCGTCAGGGCTCCCGGGCCGCGGCTGCACGCCTTGGACGCGCTGCGGATCGTCGCCGCGCTCGCCGTACTCGCCTTTCACTTCACCGGGGTGGACGCTGCGACGAAGGCCAACTGGGGGGTGAATCCCAAGGAATTGTTCCCCTGGCTCTTCCCGGTGACTTCCTACGGCTCCTACGGTGTCCAGCTCTTCTTCCTAATCAGCGGATTCGTGATCTGCTTGTCCGCGTGGGACCGCACCCCGGGGCAGTTCGTGCGGGCCCGGTTCCTGCGGCTGTTCCCGGCCTATTGGTTCTCGGCTGTCGTGGCGTTCGTCGTCTGGCGCACGCTTCCTGACGGCGCCCGCACGGGTCCGAGTATCAGTGAATCACTGACGAACCTGACGATGCTTCAGGTGCCGCTGTCCGCGCAACATCTGGTAGGTGCGTACTGGACCCTCTGGGCGGAGCTCACCTTCTACCTGCTCTTCCTTCTGGTGATCTGCAAGGGTCTCGACTACCGCCGCGTCAGCGTCTTCTGCTGGTTGTGGCTCCTGGCGAGTGTGCTGATCCAGCAGGAGAACCAGCAGGTACCTGTCCTCGGGATCTTCGCCCAGCCACTGAACACGGCGCTCTTCGTCGGCGGCATCACGATGTACCTGATGTACCGGTTCGGCCCCGACCTCAAGCTCTGGGGCCTCCTTGCCGCAAGCTGGCTGGTCATGCAGAGCGATCTGGTCCAGCACGCCGATGGTCTGCGTCACGACCGGGGGATGGACCGGCATCCCTACGTCGCGCTGGCACTGGTGACCCTCTTCTATCTGCTCGTCCTCGCCGTCGCGCTGCACAAGCTCGACCGGATCAGCTGGACAGGATTCGCCACCCTGGGCGCGCTCGTGTACCCGCTCTACCTGCTTCACGAAGAGCTCGGCTGGGCCCTGATCCGGAACCTGTACGGACACCTGGGCGCCTGGCCCACACTTCTGGTGACCACCGCCGTCATCCTGCTGGCGGCCTGGCTGCTGCACCGGCTCGTGGAACGCCCCTCGCAGCGCTGGCTACGTGCGCGGCTGGACCGGGAGGCGCGGGAGCCGTCCGCCCACGCCGAGCGGTCCACCCTCGTCTGACCCAGCTGCGGAATCGGCGACGGGGCCCCACCCGGTAGCACCAGATGGGGCCCCGTAGGCCGACGTGGGAGGTCAGCCGCCGATGACGACGCGGCGGACGCCCGCCCAGTTGGCCGGGTCCGTCGTGCGGCGCCCGTCGACCAGGACGCGGACGTCCGGCAGGTCGGCGGCGGCGAGCTCGCGGTACTCGGCGTGGTCGGCCTGCAGGATCGCGGCCGTGACGGCCTGGCCCTCGTGCGGCACGAGGCCGTGCGCGGTCAGCTCGTCGGCCGTGTACATCGGGTCCGAGACGAACGGCACGGCGCCACGGGCCTTCAGCGCCTCCACGACCCCGAAGACGCCGGAGAAGGCGGTCTCCTTGACGCCACCGCGGTAGGCGGCGCCCAGCACCAGCACACCGACACCGTCCAGGTCGCCGTAAGCGGCGGCCAGCAGGTCGACGGCGTACTCGGGCATCGCGGCGTTGGCCTCACGGGCCGAGCGCACGACGGTGGCCTCCGGGTCGTTCCACAGGTACATCCGCGGGTAGATCGGGATGCAGTGGCCGCCGACGGCGATGCCGGGCTGGTGGATATGGCTGTACGGCTGGCTGTTGCAGGCCTCGATGACCTTCTTGACGTCGATGTCGTTCTTGTCGGCGAACCGGGCGAACTGGTTGGCCAGACCGATGTTGACGTCGCGGTAGGTGGTCTCGGCGAGCTTGGCGAGCTCGGAGGCCTCCGCCGTGCCGAGGTCCCAGACGCCGTTCGGGCGCGGAAGGTCCTCGCGGTCGTCGAAGTCGAGCACGGCCTCGTAGAACTCCACACCGCGCTGCGAGGACGCCTCGTCGATGCCGCCCACGAGCTTGGGGTAGCGGCGCAGGTCGGCGAAGACACGGCCGGTCAGCACCCGCTCCGGGGAGAAGACGAGGTGGAAGTCCACACCCGGGGTGAGGCCGGAGCCCTCGGCGAGCATGGGCGCCCAGCGGGTACGGGTGGTGCCGACGGGCAGCGTGGTCTCGTAGCTGACGAGGGTGCCCGGCTTGAGGCCCGCGGCGATCGCCTTCGTCGCGGAGTCCATCCAGCCGAAGTCCGGCGTGCCCTCCGCGTCCACGAACAGCGGGACGACGACCACCACGGCGTCGGACGCGGCGACCGCGGCCGTCGTGTCCGTCGTCGCGGAGAGGAGGCCCGCGCCCACGGTCTCCTTGAGCTTGACGTCCAGGTCGTGCTCGCCGGGGAACGGCTCGGTGGCCGCGTTGACCAGCTCGACGACCTTCTCGTTGACGTCCGCGCCAATGACCTTGTGGCCCTTGGCGGCGAACTGCACGGCGAGCGGAAGGCCGATCTTGCCGAGCGCGACTACACAGATGTTCATCGGGTTACTTTCCTCTTCAGCCTGGACAGCATGTGGCGCAGCCGCTTGCCCGCACCGGGTTTGATCTCCCACAAGGGGGCCGTCGTGATCACGAGCCGGCCCTTGGGGTTCTGGTTCGCCGACACCCTGTACGGGACGGCCTGTCGCCAGCGGCGGGCCAGGGGCAGTGGCCTGCCGCCGGTCTTCACCGGGATCTCGTACGTCGAGCCCGCCACGTCCACGTACACGCGGACGCCGAGCTTCGACTTCGCGGCGTGGACGGGGATCCGGCCACGCACCACCGTCGCCCGGCCGTCATCGGCCACGGTACGGGTGAACTCGCCCTCGAGGACGGGCGGTTCCTGCTCCGCCGGCAGCCGGCGCGCGCCGGCCTTGTCCGCGCTCTTCGGCATCGCGCCCTTGGCCAGGCGCACGGTCAGCGATCCGGTGTCGCCGAGGACGCCGGTCCGTGCAGTGAGGACCAGGTGCAGGTCGTCGCCGGTCTGGTCCCACTCCGCGGCGACCAGCTCCGTCCCCTGTGCCAGGCGTCCGGGCACAGCCTCGCCGACCAGCTCGTAGGAGCGGTCGGGAAGGCCGAGGGCCTCGTCGCGGAAGCCGGGGTACAGGGCGAAGGCCCTGCCGTCCTCGAGGTGGAAGGGCGGGGCTCCGTGCTCCGCCTCCTCGGTGACGGCCCGGATCAGCTCGTCCACGGCACCCGCCCGTGCGAGACAGATCCGCACCCGGCGCTTGACGTCCAGGGAGTCCCTGAGCTCGTCGGTGAGGTACTCGTCGGCGAGCGCGGCGATCCCCTCGCAGACCTCGCGCCGGGTGTCGGCGTCCAGGGTGACGAAGTCGTCCTGGACGAGCTTCGCGAGCTCCCAGGTGAAGTGACGCTTGAACAGCGCGTCCCGGTCGGGGCCCGCCTCCACGAGGGAGGCGGTGTGCTTCATGATCGCGGCCGTGCAGCGCAGCCGGGACAGATGGTTGGCCCGGTAGGTGATGTTGCTCGCGTCGCCGCGCTTCACCGCGTAGTAGAAGGTGTAGTCCGAGAGCACCGAGATCTTCCGGGCCCTGACACACGCCTCGATGGTGAAGGGCTGGTCGCTTCCGACCGGCAGGTCCTCGGGGAACCGCAGCCGGTGCTCCTCGACCAGCGAGCGACGGAAGAGCTTGGTGTTCGCCAGGGTGAACGGCAGGCTCGAACGGAAGAGGCTGATGTCCGGGTCGTTCTTCTTGTACAGCTTCTGGTGCACATAGCGGCCGTTGGTTCCGACCATCTTGCCGACGACGACGTCGGAGTCGTGCTCGTCCGCGTAGGCCACCATCCGCTCCAGGGCTTCCTCGCCCAGGTAGTCGTCGGAACCTATGAAGTACACGAACCGGCCGGTGGCCACGTCCAGAGCCCTGTTGCTGGGCGCGGCGGGGCCGCCCGAGTTGGCCTGGTGGATGACCTTGACCGTGCCGGGGTATCGCTCGGCGAACCGGTCGAGCTCGGCGCCGCTCTCGTCGGTCGATCCGTCGTCGACCGCCACGATCTCGAGCCGGTGGAGGCCGATGCTCTGCCCGACGAGCGAGTTCAGACACTCCGTCAGATAGGGCATCGTGTTGTAAACGGCGACCACCACACTGACGTCAGGAGCCGTCGTCATAGTCTGTCTTCCGCCTTCTCGCGGTCGGGGAGCAGGTTGGTGTAGAGGCCGTCGAGGACCTCCGCCTGTGCTTCCCAGGTCCAAGTGTCCAGCAGTCCGGGCTTGTCGTAGGCAGCGCGGTAGCGTTTTGGATCGGCCAGCACCTGCTTGATCGCCCGGACCAGATCGGGAACGTCCTCGGCGATGCAGACCTCGCCCTGCCCGGTTGATCGGGTCACCTCGGACATGGTCTTCACATCACTGACGACCAGCGGCAGCCGGGCGTGCGAGTACTCGAAGAACTTGGTGATCAGAGCGATCTCGTGATTCGGCCAGTGGTGGATCGGGATACAGCCGGCATCTGCGGCGGAAAGGAACTGCACAACCTGCCAGTGAGGTACGTACGGAACCGCGTGCAGACGGCCGCCCACCCCCAGCTCCTCGGCCCTGACCAGGAGGCCCTTTATGTAGCCGGCCGCCGGACTGGGAACGACGAATGCCATATGCACGCCATCCAGATGCGGCAGTGCCTCCACCATGTCCCCGAGGCCGCGCTGCGGACCGGGCGAGCCGCTGTAAACGACCAGCGGGACGTCCGGGCCGATGCCGCAGAGTTCACGCAGATCCCGGACCGGCTCGGCGTCGCCCTCGTCGAGCAGTTCGACCGGTCTGTCGGGCGCGTTGAGAACGACCGTGGGCTGCTCGGCCAGGGAGTGCCGCTCACGCAGCAGATCGGCGAGGCCCTCAGAGACCGTGACCACCGCGTCGGCGTACGGGGCGAACTCACTTTCGTGCGCCGTGTTACCCGGGATCCAGTGCGCGTTGTCCTCCCACGGACGGACGCCCGGAAGGAACTCATGTGCGTCCCAGACCAGCTTGACCTTCCGGCCCGCGGCCCTGGCACGGACCGCCGCGCGGGCACCGACACCGAGCATCCGGAAGTCGTTGGCATGGATCAGGTCCGGCTTGAGGGCGTCGATCTCCTTGCCGTACGTGAGCTCGTAGTCCCACAGCGCGGGCTCGAGCCTGCGCCACGCCCTGTTCCCCTTGACGGTCTTCCAGGCCGCGGTGAACGCCCGGTCCAGCGGCCCCTGAAGCCGGCGGCCGGCCGCCTGAGCCTGGGCGGATTGCCTGGAACGGAGCTCGATCCAGCGCTGCATCACCTTCGACACCGGTCCGGCGACCGCGAGGCGGGCCTGTTCCGTCCTGCGGAATGCCGGGGTACCGACCGCCTGCGGTGCCACCTTGAGTGCGGCGCGGCGAGTCGCCACATCAGCACGCCAAGCCTTGGCCCACTGCCTGCGGTAGGCGCCGAGCGGACCGGGCGGATACGCCAGAGGACGGCGCAGCAGAGAGCGGTGCCGCTCGGCATGCCGCTTCGCCAGTGGCGTCTTCAGCGGCAGCAGCCGCACGTCGGCGTCGCCCAGCTTCCAGCTGCGGCCGCTGCCGGAGCGGACCAGGCCCAGCAGCGTTACCTCCCAGCCGGCTGCAGCCATGGACTCGGCAGCCTTCTGTACGCGCGAATCACCTTCGACCTTGTTGTCGACCAGCATGACGACCCGGCCCTTGACGGGCCGATCGGTGCCGAGTCCCTGCGTCTCCATCAACAACCTTTCCCCGGGACGCGTCACTTGAGGAAACCGCTCAGTACCTGGGCGGTCCAGCGTCCGTCATGGTAAGTACGCGCGAATTCCACCGAGGCGCGGCCGATTGCCACGGTGCCCTCACGATCGGCGATCAGAGAGCGCATCACCTCGCGCAGGGTGTCCGGAGTGGCGCTGACGATGGGCAGTTCCCCGTTCGTCGCCGCCTTCACCGCGTCACTGATGTAGCCGACCACCGGCTTTCCGGCAGCCATTGCCTCCACGGCGAACGTGCCGTAGCTGCCGGTGGTGAACTGGTCCAGGACCAGATCGCTCTCCTTGACCAGTTCCTGCATCTCTGCCCAGGGAATGCCCTCGGCCAGCCTGAAGTCGATCAGGCCGCTGTCGTGCAGTTCGGTGAGCACCGGCATGATCCGGTCCGTTCCTTTCGTCCAGCGCTTGGACGGGGCGTGCAGCACGATGGGCCGCGCGCGCTCCAGCACGGGACGGTCGACCGCCCACGAGGCGACATCGACGACCAGCGGCGCCCATTTGGCGGACGGCAGATCATCCAGCAGGTCAGGAGTGGTGACGAAGAGTGGCAGACCGCATTCGTCGGCGATCCGCCGGTTGGTCTCCGCCTTGATCTGAAGCTTTTCGGCGATGCCGTCCGGGGCATCCCGGAACAGCGAGTACTCGTGGCGCTCCAGGTGCCGGGCAGGGTTTCGGATGTCGCTTCCGTGCGAGAGGAACGCCACCTTGATACGAGCCGTGCGCAGCGCTGCCAGATCGCCGGCGATCGTATCGCCGTTGAGGCGCCCGAAGACCGGCATGAATGCATCGACAATCAGATGGCTGTAACGGCCGACAACACGCTTCACCTGTTCAAGCTGAACATCGAGCTCGCCGAGCCGGGAGGCATCGACATAGACGTCGGCCGGGTAGTCGAACGTATCAGTCCGCCGATTCATTACGACCTCGACCGATACATCCGGATTCGCCTGCGACACCGCCTGGGCGAACGCCGCGCCCTGACCGGCATAGTTGGCCGGCCCTATACCCAGCTTGACGGGAGTGGAGCCGAGCGGGGTCCAGACCGGGACGCCGGACTTGCCGCTACTCGCTCCGAGGGGCACTCCCGCGGGAGTCTCCTGGACGGTCCAGGACACCTCGGTGACGGGCACTGGAGGCGTCTTCCTCGACAGCGTGCGGTACAGCTCGAGGAGGCCCGCGCTCTGCTGCTCCCAGGAGAGCTCCTTGAGCACCTCCTCGGTGATGTGCCCGGCAAGCTCGTCCCGGCGCTCCAGCGCGCGGGACGCGGCAGCGGCGAAGGTCGTCGGGTCGTCCCAGGTGAAGACCTCACCGAGCCCCTTCTCCTCCACGTACGCCTTGATCACACGGACATCGCTCGTGACCAGCGGGAGACCTGCCTGGAGGTACTCGGAGACCTTCGTCGGCAGGGAGACCTCACAGTTGGGGACCCGTTTGAACGGGGTCAGGCCCACGTCCGCCGAGGACAAGTAGTCGGCAACCTCGTGCTGCGCGACGTAGGGCACCAAGTGGATGCGGTCGCGCACACCCAGCGTCTCGGCGGTCGCCAGCAGTTGCTCCAGGAGCGGCGTCACCCTGCTGCAGACAAGGGCCAGATGCACGCCGGGCAGCTCGGGGAGCCCGTCGATGACAGCGTCAACACCGCGTTCCGGGCCCAGCCACCCGGAGTACACCATGAGTGGGACCTCGGGTCCCAGCCCGCATACCTCGCGGACGGACGACCGCACCGATCCAGAGCCGATCACCTCGCGGACCGGCGAGTTGCCCACAACCAGGGGAAGGCTGGAGAGGTCGTGGTCGCTCTTGAGCAGCTCGGCCAGCTGCGAGGACACGGTGACAACCGCGTCCGCCCGGCCGATGTGCTCGGACTCGGCTGCCGGGAGGGCATAGGCCTGGCGCGGGTTGGGCCATTCGACACCACGAATGTACTCGTGCGCGTCGTATAGCCAGGCACACCGGTGCCCCCTCGCCCGGAGCCGGGCGGCGCTGCGCGCAGCCGTCACGATCATGGTGGCGTCGTTGGCGTGGATGACGTCCGGCTTGAGTTCCTCAATCACAGGACCGAACGCCAGATCGAGATCGACCAGCTGCGGCCAGTCACGGCGCCAGTCACGGACCGGATCCGGTTCCTGCGGCGTACGGCGCTGTTCCCACTTGAAGGCACGCACGCGCAGCTTGTAGACGGCGCGGCGCGCACGCAGCACGGCCTTCAGCGACGCTCGCCGGGGCGCGCCCGACCACGTCGTCTCGGCGGACGTCTGGCGCACCCATGCCCGGTAGGAGGCACGGTAACGGCTCAGCGCCGCTTGGTCCTGGATACGGAACTGCGTCACGGCACCGCGGAGCGGATGAGCCCTACGGGCCTTGACCGACCGCACGTACTCCGTGGCCACGGGGACCCTGACCACCTGGATCGGACCCATCCTCGACCGCTGGACACGTTTGGTGTCGCTCCTGCCGATCAGCGTGACGTCCCAGCCGTCGCGGGCCGCCGCCACAGCCGTCTTCTGGACCCGCGAGTCACCGGTGATGCCGTTGGCCACGATCACGGCGAGCCGAGGTCGGCGGGCAGGGGATTTCATTCCGTACTTCCTCCGGTGGAAGACAAACGAACCGGTACCTGCTGGGCACTCCCCAGGAGTGCCCAGCGGACCGGGCGGATGAGCGATGGTCCGCTGCGGGGACGTCAGCCTGCCGCACTGTCGGTGTCCATACGGACGGTCGTACCGCTCACCGCCGACTCGAGCACCGCCGCCGCCACCTCAACGGTACGCAGTCCCTGCCGCAGCGTGCAGATATCGGCCGCCTCGCCCCGCACGGCGTCCCGGAACAGCTCGTGCTCGACGAGCAGCGGCTCGCGCTTCGGGATCGCGTAGCGGATCATGTCGCCCTCGGAGACACCGCGGAACGCGCGCAGCGCCTCCCACTCGGTGGTCACCGCCGCGTTCGAGTGGAACGTGAGGTCGGCGGTGAGCGTGTCGGCGATGTAGCAGCCGCGCTCGCCGGTGACCGAGGTGAAGCGCTCCTTGAGCGGGCTCAGCCAGTTGACCAGGTGGTTGACCATGGTCCCGTCGGAGAGCTGGCCCACCGCGGAGACCATGTCCTCGTGCGGGCGGCCGGACTTCGACACGGTGTGGGCCGCGATCGAGGTGTACGTCTGGCCGGTCACCCAGCCCGTCAGGTCGATGTCGTGCGTGGCGAGGTCCTTGACCACGCCGACGTCAGCGATCCGGTGCGGGAAAGGGCCCTGCCGGCGGGTGACGACCTGGAAGACGTCGCCGAGCTCGCCGGCCTCCAGGCGGCTGCGCAGCGAGCGCAGGGCCGGGTTGCAGCGCTCGATGTGGCCGACTCCGGCCACCAGGTCGCGCGATTCGAAGGCCTCGACGAGGCGGCGGGCGCCCTCGACGGTGTCGGCCAGCGGCTTCTCGATCAGGGCGCAGACACCGGCGTCGGCCAGCCGCAGGCCGACCTCCTCGTGCAGCGCGGTCGGGCACGCCACGACGGCGTAGTCGACGCCGAGCGCGATGAGCTCCTCGACGGTCGACAGGACGGGGGCGCCCTGCGCCCAGCCGTTCTTGTCGCCCATCGGGTCGACGACGCCGACCAGCGTCACGCCGTCGAGGCCGGCGAGCACACGGGCGTGGTGGCGCCCCATGGATCCGAGGCCGATGAGTCCGGCCCGCAGTACGGCGGCGGTCACAGGTTCTCCCCCAGGGCGTTCACGGCATCGGCGATGCGCGCCAGATCGCCCTCGCCGAGCGACGGGTGGACGGGCAGCGAGACGACCTCGGCGGCGGCACGCTCGGTCTCGGGCAGGTCCCAGGTACGGCCGGCCTTCTGGTCCGGCTCCCAGTACGGCTTGAGCCGGTGGATCGGCGTCGGGTAGTAGACGGCGTTGCCGATGCCCGCCTCGGTGAGCTTCGCCATCGCGGCGTCGCGGTCGCCCCGCACCCGGATCGTGTACTGGTGGTAGACGTGGCGGGCGCCCTCGGCGACCGGCGGCGTCGTCACGCTCGGCGCGCTGATGTGCGCGTCGAGGTACGCGGCGTTGGCGCGGCGCTGCTCGGTCCAGCCGCCGACCTTGGTCAGCTGCACGCGTCCGACGGCGGCGGCCACGTCCGTCATGCGCATGTTGGCGCCGACGATCTCGTTGGCGTACCGCTGCTCCATGCCCTGGTTGCGCAGGAGGCGCAGGGTTCGGGCGAGCTCGGCGTCGGCCGTGGTGACCATGCCGCCCTCGAGGGAGTGCATGTTCTTGGTGGGGTAGAAGCTGAACGTTCCGCCCGCGCCGAACGCGCCGACCGGGGTGCCGTTCAGGGCCGCGGCGTGAGCCTGGCAGGCGTCCTCGACCACAGCCAGTTTGTGCTTCTCGGCGATAGGCATGAGCTTGTCCATGGCCGCCGGGTGACCGTAGAGGTGCACCGGCATGATGGCGGCGGTGCGCGGCGTGACGGCCGCCTCGACGGCGGCCGGGTCCAGGCCGTAGCTCCCGGGCTCGATGTCGGCGAACACCACGTCGGCGCCGACGAGGCGGACCGCGTTGGCGGAGGCCGCGAAGGAGAAGGAGGGGACGATCACTTCGTCGCCCGGTCCGATACCGAGGGCGAGGAGCAGCAGATGCAGCGCGGAGGTACCGGAGTTGACGGCGACGCAGTGGCGGCCGTCGACCAGCTCGGAGAAGCCCTCCTCGAAAGCCGCGACCTCAGGGCCCTGCACCACACGACCGCTGCGCAGCACGCGTACCGCGGCCTCGATCTCTTCTTCACCGATGACCGGGCGGGCAGCAGGAATCGGCTGCTCGTTGATGCTCGTCATGGACGTCCTCCTTGAACACCGCAAGAGCTCTTTACAGGCAGAGGTCTGGGGTGCGGGACGTCTCACGAGGCCGCGCATAACCCCACCGGCACAATGCCGACGCCCTACCGAGGAATCTGGGCCCGGTCTGTCCTGAACCGGGTCGGTCACCGACCGTAGTTTCCGTCCAGGAACCTCACAGCCAGCGACCGCCGTCACATTATCAGGGATTTCTCAGCTGATTTCGGGCCTGTTAACCCGCACGTGCATCAGTTCTGAAACAAAACACGTGTCCCGCTCCACAGCCTGAGGAGCGGGACACGCGCAGATGAACAACCGATGACGAAATGCTCAGCCGGCCGACGGTTCCGACGGCTCGGACGAAGCCGAAGCCGTCACGGAAGGCGACGACTGTTCGGCGGCGACGGTCTTCTTCGCGGCTGCCTTCTTCGTCGTCGTCTTCTTCGCGGCGGTCTTCTTCGCGACCGTCTTGGCGGCGGTCTTCTTCGTCGCCGCCTTCTTGGCCGTGGCCTTCTTCGCGGTCTTGCGGGCCGCCGTCTTCTTGACCGGTGCCTCCGCTGCCGGGGCCTCGTCGTCCGCCGCCGGGGCGGCGGGCGTGTCGGAGGCGGTGGCCGGCTCGGCCGCGGGGGTGCCCGTGACCACCACGACCGCTGCCTCGTCCGCACCGGCCGGCGGACCCGCCGGAGAGGTGGCCTTGCGGGTCGCCCTGCGCCGGGCACGCGGCGGGGCGGCCGGAGCCGGCTCCTCCGCTGCCGGAGCCGCCGGGGCCGGAGCCTCGGCCGCCGGGGCCTCCACGACCGGGTCCTCGACCGCGACGGGCTCCGCCGCGGGCTCGGCCGGCTGGACCGGCAGCGCGACGTCGGCCGCCTTGGGCGAGCCCGCCGGGGCGGTCGCCTTCCGGGTGGCCCGGCGGCGCGTACGTGCCGGGGGTGCGGCCTCGGCCTCCTGGGCCGGAGCGGCCGCCGGGGTCTCGACGGCCGGCTCGGGCCGCGGCTCCTCCGCGGCCTGCTCCGCCTCGACGACCTCGACGACCTCGACGACCGGAGTCGGCTCGGCGGCCGGAACCGGCTCTGGTGCGGTGACCGGAGCGGCCGCGCCGGCCTGCGGTGCGCCGGCCGGGGCGGTCGCCTTGCGGGTCGCACGCCGGCGGCCCCGGCCTCGCGTCGCTGCCGCCTCGGCCTCGGCCGGGCTGCTGTACAGCTCCTCGTCCACGGCGAACTCCGGCTCGGGCAGCGCGACCGGGGCGGCGGCCTCGGCAGCCACCTCGGCCTCGCTCTCGGCCGGGTGCTCGGCGTGCTCGTGGTCCTGGACGTGCTGCTCGTGCTCGTGGTCCTGGCCCACGCCGCCGCGCCCGCGCTTCTTGGAGCGCTTGCCGCCGCCACCACCGGTGGACGTGGGCTGCTCCATGTGCACGATGACGCCGCGGCCGTTGCAGTGGACACAGGTCTCGGAGAAGGACTCCAGCAGTCCCTGGCCCACCCGCTTGCGGGTCATCTGGACCAGGCCCAGCGAGGTGACCTCGGCGACCTGGTGCTTCGTACGGTCCCGGCCCAGGCACTCCAGCAGGCGCCGCAGCACCAGGTCCCGGTTGGACTCCAGCACCATGTCGATGAAGTCGACGACGACGATGCCGCCGAGGTCGCGCAGCCGGAGCTGGCGCACGATCTCCTCGGCCGCCTCCAGGTTGTTCTTGGTGACGGTCTCCTCGAGGTTGCCGCCCTGACCGGTGAACTTGCCGGTGTTGACGTCGACGACGACCATCGCCTCGGTCTTGTCGATCACCAGCGAGCCGCCGCTCGGCAGGTAGACCTTGCGGTCCAGTGCCTTCATCAGCTGCTCGTCGATCCGGTACGTCGCGAAGACGTCGACCTCGGAGGTCCAGCGCGACAGACGGTCCTTGAGGTCCGGTGCCACGTGCGAGACGTAGCCGTGGATGGTCTCCCAGGCGTCGTCACCGCTGACGATCACCTTCGAGAAGTCCTCGTTGAAGATGTCGCGGACGACCCGGACGGTCATGTCCGGCTCGCCGTAGAGCAGCGTCGGCGCGTTGGAGCTGCCGCTGTTCCTGGACTTCTTCTGGATCTCCTCCCACTGCTGCTGAAGCCGCTCGACGTCACGGCGCAGCTCGTCCTCGCTCGCGCCCTCGGCGGCGGTGCGCACGATGACGCCCGCGTCCTCGGGGACGATCTTCTTGAGGATGGTCTTCAGCCGGGCGCGCTCGGTGTCGGGGAGCTTGCGGCTGATGCCGGTCATCGAGCCCTCGGGCACGTAGACCAGGTAGCGGCCTGGCAGCGAGACCTGGCTGGTCAGGCGGGCGCCCTTGTGGCCGATCGGGTCCTTCGTCACCTGGACGAGGACCGACTGGCCGGACTTCAGGGCGGTCTCGATGCGGCGCGGCCCGTGGGCCATGCCGAGCGCCTCGAAATTCACCTCGCCGGCGTACAGGACCGCGTTACGGCCCTTGCCGATGTCGACGAAGGCGGCCTCCATGGACGGCAGTACGTTCTGCACCTTGCCCAGGTAGACGTTGCCGACGTAGCTGGTGGCCTGCTCCTTGTTGACGTAGTGCTCGACGAGCACGTTGTCCTCGAGGACGCCGATCTGGGTGCGCTCGCCGCTCTGGCGGACGACCATGACCCGCTCCACGGCCTCGCGGCGTGCCAGGAACTCGGCCTCGGTGATGATCGGGACGCGCCGGCGGCCCTGCTCGCGGCCTTCGCGGCGGCGCTGCTTCTTGGCCTCCATACGGGTCGAGCCCTTGATGGACTGCACCTCGTCGAAGCCGGTGCCGGGCTCACGCTCGGCCTCCTTGCGGCGCGGCTCGCGCACCTTGACGACCGTACGCTCCGGGTCGTCGGCGCCCGTGGCCGCTTCCTCGCCCGAGGCGTCCCCACTGCGACGGCGGCGCCGGCGACGGCGACGGCTGCTGCTGGACCCGGAGGCGGCGGACTCGTCCTCGTCCTCGTCCTCGTCGTCCTGGGTCCGCTCGTCCTCGGAACGGTCCGCGGCGGCGTCGTCGTGCTGCTCGGCGTCCTCCGCGTCGTTGGTCTCACCGCGACGGCGGCGGCGGCCACCGCGACGGCGACGGCGGGAGGGACGGTCCCCGTACTCGTCCGATTCATCGCCCTCGTGCTCGGCGTCCGTCTCGGACTCGGTCTCCGCCTCGTGCTCGTCCTCGACGGGCTGCTCGACGGCGGGGAGCGTGATGGGCGTCGCGGCCGGCTCGGTCTCGACGGCCTCGCCACGACGGCGGCGGCGACGGCGCGAACCGCCCTGCGGTGCCTCGGCGGCCTCCGCGGGTGCCTCGGTCCCGGGCTCGGGCTCGGGCTCGGCGGCCTGCTTGCCCACGGCCTTGCGCGGGGCGCGCTCGGGAGCCTTCGGCTCCTCGAACTCCTCGTTCTCCTCGTACGGAGATCCGGACGCGGCGGCAGCGGCTGCGGCAGCGGTCTCCGGGGTCTGGAACATCGGCTCGGCGAAGACCGGCGCCTGGAAGACGGCCACGGCGGGGCGCGTCGCGCGGCGGCCCTTGCGGACCGGCTCCTCGACCTTGCCGGTGAACTCCGGGCGGCCCGCGGCGGCGGTGGCGCGGCGGCGCTGGCGCCCGCGCGGCGCGGCCTCCTCGACCTCTTCGGTCTCGGCGGCCAGTTCCTCGGCGACGGCGGCGGGGAGGCTCTCGCCGGCCTCGGCGGGCTCCTCGACGGACTGCGGGGCACCCGCCGGAGCGGTCGCCTTGCGGGTGGCGCGACGACGGCCGCGGGGAGCGGCTTCGGCAGCGGGAGCCTCGGCGGCCGGTTCGGCAGGCTCGGGCGCGGTCGTGGTCTCGGCCACGGCCGGGGCTTCGGCGGCCTGCGGCGCACCGGCGGGAGCCGAGGCGCGGCGGCGGGCACGGCCGCGCGGTGCGGGGGCGGGCTCGACGGCCTCCGCGGCCACGGGGGCTTCGGCGGCCACGGGGGCTTCCGCGGGCTCGGCTGCGGCGGCGGGCTCGGCGGCCTCCACCGGCTGCGGGGCGCCCGCCGGAGCGGTCGCCTGGCGAGTGGCGCGACGACGGGCACGGGGAGCGGCTTCGGCGGCAGGCGCCTCGACGACCTCCTCCGCTTCGGCCGGAACCTCGGCGGCAGGCTCGGCCACGACCTCGGCAGCCGGCGGCGCACCGGCCGGAGCCGTCGCCTTACGGACCGCACGACGACGCCCACGGGCCGGCGGAGCGGCCTCGGTCTCGACAGGCGCCTCGACGACCTCCTCCGCTTCGGCCGGAACCTCGGCGGCAGGCTCGGCCACGACCTCGGCAGCCGGCGGCGCACCGGCCGGAGCCGTC